>NZ_JBWKDP010000020.1:0-181321 GCF_056435905.1 Streptomyces sp. NPDC043861
AGCGGTCCTGTCCGGGGGTGCCGAACAGGTACAGGATCAGGTCCTGGTCGAGGGTGATACGGCCGAAGTCCATGGCCACCGTGGTGGTGGTCTTGCCTCCGGTGTGGGTCAGGTCGTCGATGCCGGCGGACGCGGACGTCATGACGGCCTCGGTACGCAGCGGGTTGATCTCCGAGACGGCGCCGACGAACGTGGTCTTGCCCACGCCGAAGCCGCCCGCCACCACGATCTTCGCGCTGGTGGTTGAGCGGGCTGCACCGCCGCTAGAGCTTGCGAAGTCCACTGAGCACCCTTTCGAGCAGTGTCACATCCGGCGTGCCGCCGGCCTCTCCGTTGCCCGGCTGGTGAATCGCCACCATGCCTGCCTCTGCCAGGTCCGCCACCAGGATCCGGGCCACACCGAGCGGCATCGACAGCAGTGCCGAGACCTCGGCCACCGACTTGACCTCTCGGCAGAGGTGGCAGATGCGCTGGTGCTCGGGCAGGAGTGTCGCGAGGTGCGCCGGGTCGGCCGTGGTGCTGACCAGTGCCTCGATGGCGAGCTGGTAGCGCGGCCGGGTCCGGCCGCCGGTCATCGCATAGGGACGCACCAGCGGCTGGTCGCCTTCATGTCCGTAATCGGTGTCCACGGAGACACCGTACGGATCGTGAGAGGCGGGGGGCGGGGTCATGAATCCTCCGGGCGTGACAGCAAGTGGTCGGCTGTGCCGTCTGACTGGGCCGGTGGGGGGCCGGTTGGGGCGGCCTGACGGTGAGATCGGGCTGTATGCGGGTGTCAGGGGTGTACCTGGGGCGCACACCCCCCTGCAGCGGTCTTCCGGGGCTTCTAGTGCAGCAGGCTCCCCTGGAGTTCGGCGCGCAGATCCGGCGTCAGGACCGTACCCGCCCGGTCGACCAGGAGAGCCATCTCGTAGCCCACGAGGCCGATGTCGGCATCGGGGTGCGCGAGGACGGCCAGTGAGGAACCGTCCGAGATGGACATGAGGAAGAGGAAGCCGCGCTCCATCTCCACAACGGTCTGGTTGACCGCGCCGCCCTCGAAGATGCGGGAGGCGCCCGCGGTCAGCGAGGTCAGCCCGGACGCGACGGCCGCCAGCTGGTCGGCACGGTCGCGGGGGAATCCCTCGGACATCGCCAGCAGGAGTCCGTCGGCGGAGACCACCACCGTGTGGGACACCCCGGGGGTGTTGTCCACGAAGTTGGTGATCAACCAGTTCAGATTCTGTGCAGCCTGGCTCATCGGGCTCAACTAACGCTCCTGCTGGTGAGTGGGGCCGATGTTGAAGCTACCGGTGTTACCCGTGCTGCCCGCCTGGCGACCCTGCTGAATACCTCGGCGGAGGTTGGTCAGCCGGCCGCGTACATCATCGGGAGCACGCGAGACCTGCGGACCGGACTGGTTGGTCTGCTCCTGGGCGGTACCCGGCACCAGGTTGGCGCGCGGTACTCGCCGGGGCAGCCCCGACGTGGTGATCCCGCCGGCCGCGGGCTTGCGCACCCGCTCGGCCTGGCGTACCAGCTCATCGTTGGGCGAGGTGCGCCAGGCGGGGGCACTCGCGTTGTGCTGACCGCTCTGGCCCGTCTGCCCGGCCGGCCCTGCGGAGGGGCGGCGCGGAGGCGTCGCCGGAGCCGGGCGTTCGGGGGCGGGCTGCTGCGGAACCGCCGGGGGCTGCTGGCCCCCGTTCTTCTGGTTGAACCAGTTGGTCTCCAGCGTGTCGTACAGCGGCGTGCGGCCGTCGCCGGGACCGGAGGCCGGAGGCAGCGCCTCGGGCTGCGGCTGGGCGGGCAGGCTCGCGGCCGGCGGACGCGGCGCGCCGAAGTCGGCCGCACCCCTGCCCTGCTGCCCCGGGGCGCCCTGGGCGTGACCCCGCTGCCCGGGAGCCTGCGGACGCGACTGTCCGTAGCCTTCCGCCGGGGCCGGGCCCGAGAAGTCCGGCCGGGCGAACTGCTCGGTCGCCGCCGGGTCCTGGGAGCCGGGACGCCGGTCGTTCGCCGCGCCCGCGGGGCGTGCGTAACGGCCGGTGGACTCGGGCTCCTCATGGCCGCGCGGAGCGTCCATGGAGGCACGCTGGGGTGCGGACTGCTGGGCGTTGCCCCAGCCGGTGTTCTCCGGGCGCTGCTGGCGCGGGGACCCCGGGGCGCCACCGGGCAGCTCGGCACGCGGGGCGCCGGTCGCCGGGAGCTGGCGGGAGCGGTCGTCACCGGCGGGAGCGTCCTGGCGGCCGCGGCCACGGCCGCCGGTGCCGCTCTGTCCGGTGAATCCCTGGCGGGAGTCGTTGCGGTCCTGGGCACCGGGCCGGCCACGGCCGCCGTCGGCACCGAAGGCGGCGACGGGAGCACCGCTCTGACGGGACGGGTCCTGCTGCGGGGCGCCCTGCTGGGGTCCGCCCTGGAACGGCGCACCGTCGCGCCCCGGCAGAGCGGCACGCCCGCCGGATCCGGCACCGACCTGGCCACGCGGTGCACCCGCGCCGAGCCTTCCGCCCGACGGGTTGCCGCCGAGACCGGGACGCGCTCCACCCGGACCGCCGGCCGAGCCTGGCCCGCCGGTCAGACCTCGGCCGCCACCGGGACCGGTGGGCGCCCCGGGACCGCCGTTCTGTGCACCCGTACCGGGCTTGGCCGCGGGCTTCTTGCCGCCGTGGGCGACATCGACGGGCAGCATGACGAGGGCGGTCGTACCACCCGAGTCGGACGGACGGAGCTGGATCCGGATGCCGTGCCGCAGGGACAGACGGCCGACCACGAACAGACCCATGCGGCGCGACACCGAGACGTCCACGGTCGGCGGCGACGCGAGCCGCTCGTTGATCGCCGCGAGGTCCTCGGGGGAGAGGCCGATGCCCGTGTCGTGGATCTCGACGAGCACACGGCCGTCCGGCAGTGCGTGACCGGTGACCCGGACCTTCGTCTGCGGCGAGGAGAACGAGGTGGCGTTCTCCAGCAGCTCGGCGAGGAGGTGCACAAGGTCGTTGACGACACGGCCGGCGACTTCGGTCGCCGGGACGGAGGCGAGTTCGATGCGCTCGTACTGCTCCACCTCGGAGGCGGCGGCACGGAGCACGTCGACGAGTGGAACGGGCCGGGTCCAGCGGCGTCCGGGCTCCTCGCCCGCGAGGACGAGGAGGTTCTCGCCGTTACGACGCATACGGGTCGCGAGGTGGTCCAGCTTGAAGAGGGAGGACAGCTGGTCCGGGTCGGCCTCGCGGGACTCCAGTTCCGAGATCAGCGACAGCTGACGCTGGATGAGACCCTGCGACCGGCGCGACAGGTTGGTGAACATCGCGTTGACGTTGCCTCGCAGCAGGGCCTGCTCGGCCGCGAGGCGGACCGCCTCGCGGTGCACGTCGTCGAAGGCCGCGGCCACCTTGCCGATCTCGTCCCGGGAGTGCACACCGACCGACTCGACGGTGGTGTCGACGTCCTGGGGGTCCGACTCGGAGAGCTGCTTGACCAGCTGGGGCAGACGGTCCTGGGCGACCTTGGTGGCGGTGTCCTGGAGCCGGCGCAGCGAGCGGATCATGGAGCGCGCCACGACGAAGGCGCCGACGAGCGACACGCCGAGGACGATCAGGATCAGCGCACCGTTGATGATCGCTTCCCGCTGCGACTCCTGCTTCAGCTCACGGGCCCGGCTCTCCATCTGACCGAGGAGGGTCTCCTCGATGGTGTTCATCGCCTGGATCTTGGTGTCGGCCTGGTCGGTCCAGTCCAGGTAGCTGCGGAGCTCGCCGCGGAGGGCGGTGGAGCTGCGCAGCACCCGGGCCGCGTACTGGTTGGCCTTGTCGATCTCGGAGTTGCCGCCGTCCAGCGAAGCGGTCAGCTCCTCGGCGTTGCCGCCGATGGAGGTGTAGATCGCATTGAACGACCTGATCTCCGCGTCTTCGTTGGTCTTGGCGTCCAGACCGGTGAGGCGGTCGACGTTCTCCATGCTTCCGACGGCGGTGCTGCTCGCCGGGAGCGCGGCCGCGATGATGGCGCGCTGGATGGAGGCGTACTCCTTGGCGGACGAGAACGCGGCAAGCGCGCGGGTCCGCTTGATCATGTCCGGGTTGTTGGTCGCCTGGGCCATGTCCTGGGACAGGCTGAGCAGCGCACCGATTAGACGGCTGTAGCTGGTGACCGTCTGGGAGACGCCACCGGGCTGGTACGCGGTCTTCCGGATGTCGTTGATGATGTGGACCTGCGCCGCGATCTGGGCGACGTTGGAGCGGATGCCCTCCAGCGCCTCGTCGTCCGTCGTGTCACCGATGTCGGCTGTCGCGTCGAGGAAGGCCGCCTTGCGCTGGTCGGTGACGTCGCGGGGCTGGGAGACCTTGTAGTCCGAGGTCTTGCCGTTGTGCATCAGGGGGCCGGCCGCGTGGTCCCGCTCGTTCTGAAGAGCCTCGGCGAGCGCGGTCGCCTCGCGGGTCATCTTCGTGAGCAGCTGCATGTGCTCCAGCTGCTGCATGTCGTTCATGGACTCGTTGATACGGAGTCCGCCCAGCGTGGTCGCGGCGACCACGGGGAGCGTGAGCAGGGAGACCAGGCGCGTGCTGATGCGCCAGTTGCGGAGGGCTATTCGTGAGCCCGTGTCGGGGGAGCCCTTGGGCATCGGCGTGGCCGTCGGCTCGCCGCCCGCGGGTGCGCCTGAGCGCGTACCGCGGCCGTCGCCGTCGCCCGTCGGGGGCTGGGCCTGGTTCGGGGCGTGCTGGGGCGAGGAACCGCGGTCGGTCCCGCCGTGCGGCTCTTGCTCCGCCGCAGCGCTGCCATCCCTCTTGAAACGTCCCTGCACTAGCGTCGCAACCTCTGGACCAGGCGTCCCTCCGCTTGCACGGTGGGACGGTGTCGGCGTGTGGGGCGGTGGATAGGTGCCCCGATGGGTGGGTCTGGAGTGACCGGCGCTGTCCCCCTTCCCGCCGCCACTCGGCGCTTCGTTGCGCCCCCTGCGCGCCGGCCCGAGAGCCGCGGCGGTGCGTGGAATTCCAGCACAGTGCAGGATCTCCAACAAGGGCCGTGTATCGGGCTGTGACCCGAATGACACCTTGTGAGCACTGTGTCACGAACAGTAGAAAGCGATCAGGGGTAAATGGGGCATATCCGGGTGAGTCGTTTACCGGCGGCGGGTGTCCCAGTCGAGATGATCAGGAGCGGAATGGCTGATTCAGCTACGCAATGTCCGTTTCTGGAGGGTCATTTACCTGTCCAGAATGACGGAATTTTCCGCCTGTTCGTGAGCAAACTCACACGTAGATCGTTGTCGCTTCCATGCGTTCGCGGGGAATCAAGTGTTTAGCCTGTCGCTTTACACGAACGTCCAAACTGACAAGGGCCGATTCACGCGATGAAGACCATGATGTTCCGCAACATAGCCAACCCCCGGCGCACCACGCTGGTGCACCTCGTGGACGCGGACGAGCTGCAGCCGGAGACCCTGCGGGAACACTCGGTCGATCTCCCCACCCAGACGGCGAACCCCCGCCGCACCATCCTGATGGACGCGCCCGCCGCTTCCTGAGGCCCGCCGCGTCCGGGGCGCTCCGGCGTCCGCCCGACGGTCTGCCGTGCTCGGCCCCGTCGGCCATCGTGTCTGCACGCGATCCTGCTTCCGGCAGCCGCGCGCCCCTTCGGCTCACTCGCCATCGGGCGAGCCCGGCCGCGTTAGCCTGGAGCGTCAGACTCCAGCCAGCGGAAGCAGAGGGGCGCAGGCATCCCGTGCGCATCGCCAGATTCTCCATCGACGGCAATGTCGCCTTCGGCGCGGTCGAGGGCGACGGGACCGGCGATTCCGCCGGCCTCGTCCTGGACATCATCAAAGGCATTCCCTACGGCGACTTCGAGCTCTCCGGTACGAAGGTCCCGCTGAGCAAGGTCCGGCTCCTGCCGCCCGTACTCCCCAACAAGGTCGTGGCCATCGGTCGCAACTACGCGGAGCACGCGGCGGAACTCGGGAACGAGGTCCCGGACGTACCCGTCGCCTTCTTCAAGCCCACCACGTCCGTGATCGGGTCCGGCGACGCCATCGAGTACCCCTCGTTCTCCAACGAGCTCCACCACGAGGCCGAGCTCGCCGTGGTCATCGGCCGCATGTGCCGCGAGGTCCCGCGCGAGCGCGTCAAGGACGTCATCTTCGGCTACACCTGCGCCAACGACGTCACCGCACGCGACGCCCAGAAGCGCGAGAAGCAGTGGGCCCGCGCCAAGGGCTTCGACACCTCGTGCCCGCTCGGTCCCTGGGTGGAGACGGACCTCGATCCGGGCGACCTCACCATCCAGTGCACGGTCAACGGCGAACAGCGTCAGCTGGGTCGGACGAGCGACATGATCCGCTCCATCGAGGACCTGGTCGTCCACATCACCGAGGCCATGACGCTGCTTCCCGGAGACGTCATCCTCACCGGCACCCCGGCCGGGGTCGGCCCCCTCAACGTCGGCGACGAGGTCGCCGTCACCATCGAAGGCATCGGCACTCTCACCAACAAGGTGATCAAGCGTGGCTAACGCGAACGTCCGCGTACGTTTCTGTCCCTCGCCGACCGGCAACCCCCATGTGGGCCTGGTCCGCACCGCCCTGTTCAACTGGGCCTTCGCCCGGCACAACCAGGGCACCATGGTCTTCCGCATCGAGGACACCGACGCGGCACGCGACTCCGAGGAGTCGTACAACCAGCTGCTCGACTCCCTGCGCTGGCTCGGCCTCGACTGGGACGAGGGCCCCGAGACGGGCGGCCCGCACGCGCCCTACCGCCAGTCGCAGCGGATGGACGTCTACAAGGACGTGGCCGAGAAGCTGCTCGCGGGCGGGTACGCCTACCCCTGCTACTGCACCGTCACCGAGCTGGACGAGCGCCGCGAGGCCGCCCGTGCCGCGGGCAGGCCATCCGGTTACGACGGCCACTGCCGTGACCTGACCGACGAGCAGAAGCGCGCCTACGAGGCCCAGGGCCGCGAGGCAGTCATCCGCTTCCGGATGCCGGACGAGCCGATCACCTTCACCGACCTGGTCCGCGGCGAGCTCACCTTCACTCCGGAGAACGTGCCGGACTACGGCATCGTCCGCGCCAGCGGCGCCCCTCTCTACACGCTCGTCAACCCGGTCGACGACGCGCTGATGGAGATCACGCACGTGCTCCGCGGCGAGGACCTGCTGTCCTCCACCCCGCGCCAGATCGCCCTCTACAAGGCGCTGATCGAGCTCGGCATCGCCAAGGAGATCCCGGCCTTCGGCCACCTCCCGTACGTGATGGGCGAGGGCAACAAGAAGCTCTCCAAGCGCGACCCGCAGGCTTCGCTCAACCTCTACCGCGAGCGCGGCTTCCTCCCGGAGGGCCTGCTCAACTACCTCTCGCTGCTCGGCTGGTCGTTCTCGGCGGACCAGGACGTCTTCTCGATCTCCGAGATGATCGAGAAGTTCGACATCGCGGACGTCAATGCCAACCCGGCGCGCTTCGACCTCAAGAAGGCCGAGGCGATCAACGCCGACCACATCCGCAGGCTCGATGTGAAGGCCTTCGCCGAGGCCTGCGGTCCCTGGCTGCAGGCCCCGCACGCCAACTGGGCTCCCGAGGACTTCGACCAGGCCGCGTGGGAGGCGATCGCCCCGCACGCCCAGACCCGTCTGACGGTCCTCTCCGACATCACCGCCAATGTCGACTTCCTGTTCCGCAAGGAGCCGGTCGAGGACGAGGCGTCCTGGCAGAAGGCGATGAAGGAGGGCTCGGACGCACTGCTGCGCACGGCTCGCGAGAAGCTGGAGGCCGCCGACTGGTCCAGCCCCGAGTCGCTGAAGAGCGCGGTCCTGGCTGCCGGCGAGGAGCACGGCCTCAAGCTGGGCAAGGCCCAGGCCCCCGTCCGCGTTGCGGTCACGGGACGCACGGTGGGTCTGCCCCTGTTCGAGTCGCTGGAGATCCTGGGCAAGGACCGCACCCTGGCCCGGATCGACGCGGCGCTGGCGAAGCTCGCCGCGTAGGCACAACCCCTCTCTGACGGGGGTGGCGGCCGACGGCCGCCACCCCCGTCCGTGCTTCTCCCCGCCGCACCGATGCCTTCCGGGGCGGTGGTCTCTTTCGGCCCTGCTGCTCCGATTGCGCCGTCTGGCCGGATGCTGTTCCGACATTTCCGCAGAACCAGTCGGGGATGATCGCCAAGGACGCCCGGGTGCTGGGGGAGTTGCGCGAGGCGCACCGGCGGAAGTCCGGGCCGTCGAGGAGATCATCGTCAACGCCGACCTGCCCACCCCGTCCCGGGCCCGGCTGACCGGCACCCGGCCGAGCCGGCGGCCGGTGCGGTTGTGACAACCCCCGGTACGCCGCATCCCGTGGCGAGCGATTCCCACTGCGCCCGACGATCGGCATGCCCCGAGGCTAGCCTCGGGGCATGCCGATCCGCGCGGTCCTCTGGGACATCGACGACACGATCTTCGACTACACCACCGCCGATCGCGAAGGGCTGCGGCGGACACTGGACGACGAGGGTCTGCCCGATGCCGATGCTTCCGCCGAGCGGGCCCTCCAGCGATGGCGCGGGCTGGCCGACCGCCACTGGGCGCGCTTCGCCGCCGGGGAGACGGACTTCCAGGGGCAGCGGCGCGACCGGGTCCGTGAATTCCTCGGCCGAGAGCTGAGCGACGAGGTCGCCGACGCCTGGTTCGGACGCCACATCGTGCACTACGAGGCCGCCTGGTCGCTGTTCCCGGACGTCCTGCCGACGCTGGACAGGCTGACCGGCCGGTACCGGCATGCCGTCCTGTCGAACTCGTCGATCCACAACCAGGACCGCAAGCTGCGCATTCTCGGTGTGCGGGACCGTTTCGAGGCGGTGCTGTGCGCTGTGGAACTCGGGGTCTCCAAGCCCGAGGCCGCTGCCTTCCATGCGGCATGCGACGCACTCGGGCTGCCGCCCCAGGAGGTTGCCTATGTCGGCGACCACCCCGACATCGACGCCTGCGGGGCAGGCGCGGCCGGTCTGGTCGGCATCTGGCTGGACCGCGGCGGACTGGGCGGCCGGCCGGAGCTGATCAGGATCACGGCACTGGACGAGCTGGATGCGCTGCTGCAGCCGGATACCCGTTTTGGAGCGCCGTCCACCTTCGGGTAGTGTTCTTCCTGCGCCAAGGGGAGCGGGCCGAAAAGCCCGGAACCGAAAGCGCACAACCCGAACGAAACCCCCGTAGGGGGGTTGAGTTTTGGTGGCCTATGGTGTAATTGGCAGCACGACTGATTCTGGTTCAGTTAGTCTAGGTTCGAGTCCTGGTAGGCCAGCTCGCAGAGCTCATCTGCAAAGCCCCCGTTGTGTAGCGGCCTAGCACGCTGCCCTCTCAAGGCAGTAGCGCCGGTTCGAATCCGGTCGGGGGTACAGATCCTTCCCGCGAAGCCATCAGGGTCGCACCCTGGTGGCGTCGATGCAGGATCGCTAGGGCCCCCGTTGTGTAGCGGCCTAGCACGCCGCCCTCTCAAGGCGGTAGCGCCGGTTCGAATCCGGTCGGGGGTACCAACTGGTCTAAACCACCAGTGGCCTATGGTGTAATTGGCAGCACGACTGATTCTGGTTCAGTTAGTCTAGGTTCGAGTCCTGGTAGGCCAGCGGATCCGTATCGATGGATCGAGATCTTGCCCCCGTTGTGTAGCGGCCTAGCACGCCGCCCTCTCAAGGCGGTAGCGCCGGTTCGAATCCGGTCGGGGGTACGCAACGAGAAGGCCCTTCCCAGTCGGGGAGGGCCTTTTCGCGTTGTCCTCGCCGGTCTCAGCCGAAGCGGCGGTTCGACTCCTCGGCCTGGGCCAGTCTGCGCAGGCTCAGCAGCACCGGCTCGTACAGCACGGTGAACGCCACGGCCGCCTCCACCTGCTCCTCCTCGCCGTCGTACTGCTCCACCAAGTCCAGGTCGGCGACGGCGAGTTCGGCTGCACTCCGGGCGTAGGGCAGCAGTTGCTCCGTATCGCAGGGGTAGCCCAGGCGGAGCATCGTCGCGATCCCGGCGACCAGCATCCGGTAGGCGGGTGAATCCGTGCCCGCCTGGCGGCCGAAGTCCCAGCCGAGGCGCTGCAGCAGTCCGTCGACGGTGCGGTGGGCCTTCTCGGTCGCAGGGTCGTTCTCGTCGGGCCCCGGGCCGTGCGGAATGGACCAGACGGCCGCACCGAGCCGCATGTGGTGATCGAGCGTGTCATCGGCGACGGCGGCCAGGACGTCCCGGGCGGTCGCCACGGGCATCCTGCCGACCTGGATCAGTGCCCTGACCAGTCGGAGCCGGCGCAGATGCGTGTCGTCGTACTCGGCCTGGGTGGCGCTGATCCGGTGTCCGGGCGGCAGGAGCTGCTCACGCAAGTAGTACTTGATCGTCGGTATCGGCACTCCGCTGCGTTCGCTGAGTTCCGCCAGTCTCATGCACTTGCGCCTTTCCTTGTGGAGTGCCACTATCCAATCATGGATAGCAGAACTATCCAATGAATGGAGCAAGGGGGACCGGGCAATGGGAAACACTCCGATTCAAGGGCGCATGACCGTGGGGACTCAGGAGGAAGTGGTCGTCTTCCTCATCGGGATGCGCATCAACAGCTTCCCTGCGGTGCGGAGTTGGTGGCCCGTCCTCAGGGCCATGCCGCGCATGCTGAAGGAGCTGTCCCAGGACAAGGACAGCGGACTCCTCGGGTACCAGCTGCTGCTGGGCGGTCCGAGGCTCGTGTACACGGTCCAGTACTGGGAGTCCAAGGAGAAGCTGTTCGCGTACGCGACCGCCCAGGACAAGCAGCACCGTCCGGCGTGGGCGGCGTTCAACCGGCGGATGCGGGACGGCAGGGGCAAGGTCGGCTTCTGGCACGAGACGTACATCGTTCCTGCGGGCTCGTACGAGAGCGTCTACGTGAACATGCCGGCGTTCGGCCTGGGCGCGGCGACGGGCGTCGTCCCGGTCGCCCAGCGCGGCGACCGTGCCGCCGACCGCCTGAAGGCGGTCCGATCCGGCGGCTGAGTGGGTGCGGGCCTGGCGGAGGTCCGCACATCCGGTGCTCGCGCTCCGGGCGCGGGCAGCCGGAAGCAGGCTCCCGGAACAGGCCGAGGGCGGTTCGCTGCACGGTGTGACCGACCCCGGGAACGCGATAGGGGAACCCGAAGGGCCGAGCCGCCGTCCCCGTACCCGGCCCTCGCCGCCGGTCCGCCGGGTGGGGACGGCCGCCCGGCCCTCGGGTCCGCTGCGGCCTCGCTGAGCCGGTCGGGACCTCCGCTCCGGACCGGTGGTCGGTCATGGGGGGTGCGCCCCTGCGCCAGGACGCGGGGTACGGGGATGCCGCGCAGGCCGGGGGCAACACGCACCGGCCCGGGGGTCTCCGACCGTCACCGGCGCGGCGCCCACGATGCCCGGGGCCGGTGACAGGCAGGGCCGGGGTGGGGCCCCGATCGCAGGGCGGTCGGGGCGGGCTTCGGCCCTGTCGGTTCAGCCCGAGCGGCGGAGGGCGTCGGAGAGGCGGCCCGCGGCGTCGATGACGGCCTGGGCGTGCATACGGCCCGGATGGCGGGTGAGCCGTTCGATCGGCCCGGAGACCGAGACTGCGGCCACGACGCGGTTCGACGGCCCGCGCACGGGGGCGGAGACCGAGGCGACCCCCGGCTCACGCTCGCCGATCGACTGGGCCCAGCCCCGGCGTCGCACACCCGACAGTGCCGTGGCCGTGAAACGCGCGCCCTGCAGACCGCGGTGCAGCCGCTCCGGCTCCTCCCAGGCCATCAGGATCTGGGCCGACGAGCCGGCCTTCATGGTGAGGGTCGAGCCCACCGGCACCGTGTCCCGCAGCCCTGACAGCCGCTCGGCGGCCGCCACACAGATGCGCATGTCGCCCTGTCGGCGATAGAGCTGGGCGCTCTCGCCGGTCACGTCGCGCAGATGGGTCAGCACGGGTCCCGCCGTGGCCAGCAGCCGGTCCTCGCCCGCCGCTGCGGCGAGCTCAGCCAGTCGCGGGCCCAGGATGAACCGGCCCTGCATGTCCCTCGCCACCATCCGGTGGTGCTCCAGAGCCACGGCGAGACGATGGGCCGTGGGTCGTGCAAGCCCTGTCGCCGCGACCAGCCCGGCGAGGGTGGCCGGACCGGACTCCAGGGCGCTCAGTACCAGAGCTGCCTTGTCGAGAACGCCGACGCCGCTAGAGTTGTCCATGCAACGATACTCCCGTCTCACTCTGTGAAACGCAAGTTCAATTTCTCCGAGAAGTTGCGAACCTGGATGTACGGCCGCACAAGGGCCCGCGTTCCCCGCCTGGTCCGACATGCGGACGGCGGCGCAATTGATCTCTAGTTGGGCCCGGCGACGCTGCCGGGTCGGAGGGAAAGCGATGGGTAGGACACTCGCGGAGAAGGTCTGGGACGACCATGTCGTCCGGCGCGCCGAGGGCGAGCCCGACCTCCTCTTCATCGATCTGCACCTCCTGCACGAGGTGACCAGCCCCCAGGCGTTCGACGGACTCCGTCAGAACGGCCGCCGGGTGCGGCGGCTGGACCTCACCATCGCGACCGAGGACCACAACACCCCGACCCTCGACATCGACAAGCCCATCGCCGACCCCGTGTCCCGCGCCCAGCTGGAGACCCTGCGCAAGAACTGTGCGGAGTTCGGCGTCCGGCTGCACCCGCTGGGCGACGTCGAGCAGGGTGTCGTCCACGTGGTGGGACCGCAGCTGGGCCTGACCCAGCCCGGCACCACCGTGGTCTGCGGTGACTCGCACACCTCCACCCACGGCGCCTTCGGCGCGCTGGCGTTCGGTATCGGCACCTCGCAGGTCGAGCATGTGCTGGCCACCCAGACGCTGCCGTTGGCCCGCCCCAAGACCATGGCGATCACCGTCGAGGGCGAGCTGCCCGACGGCGTCACCGCCAAGGACCTGATCCTCGCGATCATCGCGAAGATCGGTACCGGCGGCGGTCAGGGCTACATCCTGGAGTACCGCGGCTCCGCCATCGAGAAGCTCTCGATGGAGGCGCGCATGACCATCTGCAACATGTCGATCGAGGCCGGTGCCCGGGCGGGCATGATCGCCCCCGACCGGACCACGTTCGACTATCTGCAGGGCCGCGACCACGCCCCCGAGGGCGAGGACTGGGACGCGGCGGTCGCGTACTGGAAGACCCTGCGCACCGACGACGATGCCGTCTTCGACGCCGAGGTCTTCATCGACGCCGAGGAGCTCTCCCCGTTCGTCACCTGGGGCACCAATCCCGGTCAGGGCGCCCCGCTGTCCGCGAACGTCCCCGACCCGGCTTCGTACGAGGACGCTTCGGAGCGGCTCGCGGCCGAAAAGGCCCTGGAGTACATGGGGTTGACCGCCGGGCAGGCGCTGCGGGACATCAAGGTGGACACCGTCTTCGTAGGCTCCTGCACCAACGGCCGTATCGAGGACCTGCGCTCCGCGGCCTCGATCCTGGACGGCCGCAAAGTCGCCGACGGCGTAAGGATGCTGGTCGTTCCCGGTTCGGTCCGGGTCGCGCTGCAGGCCGTCGAGGAGGGACTGGACAAGGTCTTCAAGGAGGCCGGCGCCGAATGGCGGCACGCGGGCTGTTCGATGTGCCTCGGCATGAACCCCGACCAGCTGGCCCCCGGCGAGCGGTCCGCCTCCACCTCCAACCGCAACTTCGAGGGCCGGCAGGGCAAGGGCGGCCGGACCCATCTGGTCTCGCCGCAGGTCGCCGCCGCCACCGCGGTGCTCGGCCATCTGGCCTCGCCCGCCGATCTGTCCGACACCCGTACGCCCGCCGGAGTCTGAACACCATGGACGCTTTCACCACGCACACCGGCCGGGCCGTCCCGCTGCGCCGCAGCAACGTCGACACCGACCAGATCATCCCGGCCCACTGGCTGAAGAAGGTCACCCGCGACGGTTTCGAGGACGGTCTGTTCGAGGCCTGGCGCAAGAACGACGACTTCGTCCTCAACCAGCCGGAGCGGCAGGGCGCCACGGTTCTGGTGGCCGGACCCGACTTCGGCACCGGCTCCTCCCGTGAGCACGCCGTCTGGGCGCTTCAGAACTACGGCTTCAAGGCCGTCATCTCCTCCCGGTTCGCCGACATCTTCCGTGGCAACTCGCTCAAGAACGGCCTGCTGACCGTCGTTCTGCCGCAGGAGACGGTGGACCGGCTCTGGGGCCTGATCGAGTCCGATCCCCTGGCCGAAATCACTGTTGACTTGGAGCAGCGCCAGGTGCGCGCCGCGGGCATCACCGCCGACTTCGAGCTGGACGAGAACGCCCGCTGGCGGCTGTTGAACGGCCTCGACGACATCAGCCTCACCCTTCAGAACGAAGCCGACATTGCGGCCTACGAGGCGTCCAGGCCGACCTTCAAGCCTCGTACAATTGAGGTCTGAGCAGGGCTTTTCCCGTTCTGCGCCCCCCACCGGACGGTGGGGGGCGCAGTCGCTTGTTGAGACCCTGTCGGGCGACAACTCGCCCCAGATGGCACAATCGGTGCATGGAACGCGACAGCCAACTCGAGCTCTACGAGGAAGTCGCGGCCCGATTGAAGGAAGCGCACACAAGGGTGCGTGAACTGCAAGTCCCGGAGGGCGTAAGGATGGCGCTGTCCCGGAAGCTGCTGGCCGTGACGGCCGCGGCGAAGCACGATCTCGCCGACGCCGCAAGGCGCCTGGACCGGTTGATGAAGGACCTCGATGAAGGTCGTTTCCCCCAAGGTGACTGACCACCCGGCGACTGGGCCGATATGTGGCTCCGCCGCATGGCCGCGACGGTCCACTTCGTTGCGGCACTAGGGTGATTAGCCCGTTTCGTGTTTGATTTGCGGTATATATCTGCCTAACGTGCGAAAAAGCTTGAACAGTTTCGTTCCGGCAATGTCTCCGAAGGGGAAGACGTGAACAAGGCGCAGCTCGTAGAAGCGATTGCCGACAAGATGGGCGGCCGCCAGCAGGCCGCTGATGCTGTCGACGCGGTACTCGACGCGATCGTCCGCGCGGTTGTCGGCGGCGACCGGGTTTCGGTCACCGGCTTTGGCTCGTTCGAGAAGGTCGACCGCCCGGCCCGCTACGCCCGGAACCCTCAGACGGGTGAGCGCGTACGGGTCAAGAAGACCTCGGTGCCGCGGTTCCGCGCGGGCCAGGGCTTCAAGGACCTGGTCAGCGGTTCGAAGAAGCTCCCCAGGGGTGGCGAAGTCGCTGTCAAGAAGGCCCCCAAGGGCAGCCTCCAGGTCGGCACCGTCGCCAAGAAGGCCGCTGCGAAGAAGGCGACCGCCAAGAAGGCCGCGGTGAAGAAGACCGCCGCCGCCAAGAAGACCACCGCCGTGGCGAAGAAGGCAGCGGTGAAGAAGACCACCGCCGCGAAGAAGACCACCGCGGCGGCGAAGAAGACCACCGCGAAGAAGGCCACGGCGAAGAAGGCGGCGGCCAAGAAGACGGCCCCTGCCAAGAAGGCGGTCGCGAAGAAGGCGCCGGCGAAGAAGGCGACGGCGCGCAAGACCACCGCCAAGAAGACCACTGCCCGCAAGAAGTAAGCGGCGCAGCACCACAAGGACACTCACGCGACGGGCCGGACTCCCCACCGGGAGCCCGGCCCGCGGTGCGTCGGTGGCCGAACCGGCGCAGGGCACCGGATGTGTTCCTGAGTCCCGGACAGCCGCGCGCTGCGGCTCGGCCCGCCCGGACGCCGGGTGCGGGCGAGCCCGGTCAGAGGGTCTGCAGTGTCACCAGCGTGATGCGCAGGGCCTTGCCCTCGCCCTCGGTCTCGATGCGGACCCGCTGCCCCGGCCGCAGCAGCCGCAGCCCGCCGGCGTCGAACGCGGCGGTGTCGAAGTCCACCGGAGTTCCGTCGTCGAGCAGGACACTCCCGCTGCGGGTCTCTGAGTCGTACGTGTACGCGGTCGCCTGCATGTCCAGAGCGTATCCGGCACCTCCGCCGGACCCGGCCCTCGCCCCCTCGTGCGCTGCCCCGCGCAGCAGGGGCAGCGCCGCGCAGCGCTCGGCAGTGCGTGGCCCCACCCCCAGCGCCAGTGCGGCACGCAGATCGTCGGCGGTGTCGACGTCGCGGCGGACCGAGTCGGCGCCGTCCACGGCAATTTCCGCCGCGCCCGAGCGCAAATGCCGGTTTCGCGAACGCCCGCCGAATGCGGGTCGCAATTCCACGCCCGGCGCGGCCGACAGAAAAGTCGTGCCAATTCCGGCGGAGTCCGCGAGGAAAGCCCGCGGAAATTGCACGGACACGGCGAGGACCTGCGCCAATTCCGCAGGGCGCAGCGCAGGCAGGTCCGCGTTGAGAGCCGCTACCGCGGCACCGGGGCGCACCGCGCGCACCGCGTCCGCACCGTGGGCCAGCGCCGCGTTGAGCCCGCCCGCCGGTGTGTCCGGCACGATCCGGGCGCCGAGCGCGGCCAGCTCCGCACCGGCCAGCGGATCGTCAGTGACGACCGCCACATCCCGCACCACGGGACACGACAGTGCTGCCGCCACCGTGTCCTGGGCGAAGGCCAGTGCGAGACGCGGGCGCAGTGCTCCGCCCATGGCCCCGGTCAGTCTGCTCTTGGCCAGCGCGAGGGGTTTCAGCGGAACGACCAGTGACCAGTACACGGCCCCATTGTCACCTGCCCGCACGGCGGCCAGGGGGACTCGCTCCGGGGCGGGGCGTACGGTGTTCTCGACAGACCAGGGGCCTGGGGCGACACTTGACCCCCAGCAGCCAGGCAGCAGCCGGCTGCACCAGGTCATAGAGGAAGGTGTCCGAGTGTCCCGCCGCAGAATCGGCTTCTGGTACCGCCTGGCAGCGGTCATCGCGAAACCGCCCTTGGTGGTTCTGTTCAAGCGGGACTGGCGGGGAATGGAGCACATTCCGGCCGACGGCGGATTCATCACCGTGGTGAATCACAACTCGTACCTGGACCCGCTGTCCTATGCGCACTACCAGTACAACACGGGACGGGTCCCCCGGTTCCTGGCGAAGGCGGCTCTTTTCAAGGGCGCGTTCGTCGGCACCATGCTGCGCGGCACCGGCCAGATCCCCGTCTACCGCGAGACCACCAATGCGCTGGACGCGTTCCGGGCCGCCGTGGACGCCATCGAGCGGGGCGAATGCGTCGCGTTCTATCCGGAGGGCACGCTGACCCGTGATCCCGAGATGTGGCCGATGGCGGGCAAGACGGGCGCCGCGAGGGTCGCGCTGCTCACCAAGGTCCCGGTGATCCCGGTCGCCCAGTGGGGCGCCAATCTGGCGATGCCGCCCTATGCCAAGGAGAACAAGCTCCGGCTGTTCCCGCGCAAGACGCTGATCGTCCAGGCGGGACCGCCCGTCGACCTGTCACGCTTCTACGGCCTGGACCCCACCCCCGAGGTGCTGCGCGAGGCGACCGAGGCCATCATGGCCGGGATCACCGCACTCCTCGAGGAGGTGCGCGGCGAGAAGGCACCCCCTGAGCTCTTCGACCACCGCAAGGCACGGGCGGAACAGCGGCGCAGGGCCGCCGAGGAGGGGACCAAGTGACTCGTCCCGTCAAGGCCGCCGTGTTCGGCACCGGATCGTGGGGCACGGCCTTCTCGATGGTGCTTGCCGACGCGGGCTGCGAAGTCACCCTGTGGGGCCGCCGTGCCGGGCTCGTCGAGGCCATCAACCAGAGCCGGACCAACCCCGACTACCTTCCGGGTATCCAGCTCCCCGAACGGGTCCGGGCCACGACGGACCCTGCCGAGGCCGCCCGTGACGCGGACTTCACCGTCCTGGTCGTACCGTCCCAGACGCTCCGTGACAACCTCGCTGAGTGGGCGCCCAAGCTGGCCCCCGACACCGTTCTCGTCTCCCTGATGAAGGGCGTCGAACTCGGCACCGCCAAGCGGATGAGCGAGGTCATCGAGGAGGTCGCCAAGGCCCCGGCCGAGCGCGTCGCGGTCCTCACCGGGCCCAATCTGGCCAAGGAGATCGCCGACCGCCAGCCCGCCGCCGCGGTCGTCGCCTGCGCCGACGAAGCCGTCGCCCAGCGGCTGCAGTCCGCCTGCATGACCCCCTACTTCCGGGCCTACACCAACACGGACGTCGTCGGCTGTGAACTCGGCGGCGCCGTCAAGAACGTCATCGGCCTCGCCGTGGGAATCGCGGACGGCATGGGCCTCGGCGACAACTCCAAGGCCACGCTGATCACGCGCGGCCTGGCCGAGACGACCCGGCTCGGTCTGGCCATGGGCGCCGACCCGATGACCTTCTCCGGACTCGCGGGTCTGGGCGACCTCGTCGCCACCTGCTCGTCCCCGCTCTCCCGGAACCACACCTTCGGCACCAATCTCGGCCGCGGTATGACGCTCCAGGAGACCATCGCGGCGACCAAGCAGACCGCCGAGGGGGTCAAGTCCTGCGAGTCCGTTCTTGATCTGGCCAGGCGCCACGGTGTCGACATGCCCATCACCGAGACGGTCGTGTCGATCGTGCACGAGGGCAAGCCGCCGGTCGTCGCGCTCAAGGAGCTGATGTCGCGCAGCGCGAAGCCCGAGCGCCACTGAGCCCGCGGGCTGCCGGGCCCGTCGTCGGCAGAACAACCCTGTGGGCCGTCGAGCACCGTGGTCCACAGGGCCGGGTTCACCCCGGCGTCGTGGACTCACCGGGCGTGGTGGACTCACCGGGCCTTCCCAGCGGGTTCCGTGGGCTGCCGGGCCCTCGGGGGTACCGCGGCGCATGCGTCACGAGCCCCGTGCAGGCCCTGGTCCTCGGCATCGCCGAGTCCTGAGCGCCACGGGGCGGATCCGCTGAGTGACGCCTCTGACGTGCTGCGGCGCGGGCCTGCCGCCCGGCCGAAGGCGCAAGGTAGTCTCGTCGCGATATGAGCGAGAACCCCTCCCACAGCCCCGACCTCGCCTCCGCCGGAGGCGAGGCGCGCCGCAAGCCGCGCGTCGCGGTCGTCTTCGGCGGCCGCAGCTCCGAGCACGCGATCTCCGTCGTGACGGCCGGCGCCGTGCTGCGCGCCATCGACCGCGCCAAGTACGACGTGCTGCCCATCGGCATCACGACGGACGGCCGCTGGGCCCTGACCGCCGACGACCCGGACCGGATGGCCATCGCCGACCGCCGGCTGCCGTCCGTCGACGGCCTCGCCGAGTCCACCGAGGGCGGCGTCGTCCTCTCCGTGGACCCGGCCAGCCGCGAGGTGGTCTACAGCGAGCCGGGTTCCGTGCCCAAGGCGCTCGGCGAGGTCGACGTGGTCTTCCCGATGCTGCACGGCCCGTACGGCGAGGACGGCACCCTGCAGGGCCTGCTGGAGCTCTCCGGCGTTCCCTACGTCGGCTCCGGCGTCCTCTCCTCGGCCGTGGGCCAGGACAAGGAGTACATGAAGCGGGTCTTCACCTCCTTCGGCCTGCCCGTCGGGCCCTATGTGGTCGTACGGCCCCGCGAGTGGGTGCAGGATCCTTCCGCCGCGCGGAAGAAGATCGTCGACTTCGCCGGTGAGCACGGCTGGCCGCTCTTCGTGAAGCCCGCCCGCGCCGGTTCGTCGATCGGCATCACCAAGGTCGACGACCTCTCCGGGCTCGACGACGCGATCGCCGAGGCGCAACGCCACGACCCGAAGATCCTCGTGGAGTCGCTGCTGCGCGGCCGTGAGATCGAATGCGGAGTCCTGGAGTTCGAGGACGGCCCGCGCGCCAGTGTGCCCGCCGAGATCCCGCCGGTCTCCGCCCATGACTTCTACGACTTCGAGGCGAAGTACATCGACTCGGCAACCGGCCTCGTGCCGGCGCCGCTCACCGAGGAGCAGACCGCCGAGGTGCGGCGGCTTGCGGTGGACGCGTTCGAGGCCGCCTCATGCGAGGGGCTGGTCCGCGCGGACTTCTTCCTCACCGAGGACGGCGAGTTCGTCATCAACGAGATCAACACCATGCCGGGCTTCACGCCGATCTCGATGTACCCGCGGATGTGGCAGGAGAGCGGAGTGAGCTACCCGGAGCTCGTCGACCGGCTGATCCAGGCAGCTCTCGGGCGCGCGACCGGACTGCGCTGATCCGTTTTCGCCTCAGGGTGTTTCATGGAAGAGCGGCGGGACCGTCTTCGCGACCGGTCCCGCCAGATCCGTCAGCGGACCGAGGTCGTGCGCGTACTGCTTCGTGAGCGTGACCTCGACATACGTCCTGCGGTTCGTGGTCGTGAGCCGGGGGCCGTCGTCGTCGCGTTGCTCCACGAGCCAGTTGACGCCGTTCACCTCGACCCCGTCCTCCTGCGGATCACTCATCCCCGCGGGCCGGGGGACACCGCAGCGCAGTACGATCGCGGCGTCCCCCCAGCCGGCGGTCAGCTCGGTGCGCGGCTCGGGGTCCTTCCGGTCCATGCCGGCGACGGACTCCGGCAGCGCCTCGTGCAGGGCACGGCAGAGGGTCTTCTCCTCGGGAGGGGGAGAGGGAACCGCGACCGGTGCCGGTGCGTCGGTGAATGAGCAGCCCGCGGCGGCCAGCAGGGCAGCGGCCGCGGCGGGCGGAGTCAGAAGCCGGCGAAGGGACATCACCGGCCAAGCGTAGACGGGGGCTACAGGTGCACGACCGGGCAGGTCAGCGTTCGCGTGATGCCGTCCACCTGCTGGACCTTGGCGACCACCATGCGGCCCAGTTCGTCGACGGTATCGGCCTGGGCGCGCACGATCACGTCGTAAGGACCCGTCACGTCCTCGGCCTGGATCACCCCCGGGATCTTGGAGATGGTGTCGGCGACGGTCGACGCCTTGCCCACCTCGGTCTGAATAAGGATGTACGCCTGTACCACGGAACCTCCAGGGCGGCCACGAGGATCATGTGGGGAGAAGGGACGCCACGGTATCGCGTCGCCGCGGGCCGCGGGGAGACCCGCGCGTCCCGAGGTGCGCGCAGCGTGGCGCGCGCAGCACAGAAGTTGACGGCCTGCTCGGCCTACTCGACGGTACCGACAGCGTTGACGGCTCGCTACCGCAAGCGCACTGGGGCAGAAGGAGCACAGGAATGAAGGGCACCGTGGGCGAACTGGGGGAGTTCGGGCTCATCAGGGAGCTCACCTCCCGGCTCACCTCCACTCCCGCCGTACGGCTCGGACCGGGTGATGACGCCGCGGTCGTGGCCGCACCCGACCGCAGGGTCGTCGCCAGCACCGACCTGCTGCTGGAGGGACGGCACTTCCGGCGCGACTGGTCGACCGCGTACGACGTGGGCCGCAAGGCCGCCGCGCAGAACCTGGCCGACATCGCCGCCATGGGCGCCGTGCCGACCGCACTGCTGCTCGGTCTCGTGGTTCCCGCCGATCTGCCGGTCACCTGGGCCACCGAGCTGATGGACGGCATTCGGGACGAATGCCAGGTCGCGGGCGCCGCGGTGGTCGGCGGCGATGTCGTGCGAGGGGACACCATCACCGTCGCGATCACGGCTCTGGGCGATCTGCGCAACCACGACCCGGTGACCCGCGCAGGCGCCCAGCCCGGCGATGTCGTCGCCTACACCGGGTGGTTGGGCTGGTCCGCCGCCGGACACGCGGTGCTCTCGCGCGGTTTCCGCTCGCCGCGCGCCTTCGTCGAGGCCCACCGGCGCCCCGAACCCCCGTACCACGCGGGGCCTGCGGCCGCCGGACTCGGCGCCACGGCCATGACCGACGTCAGTGACGGACTCGTCGCCGATCTCGGCCACATCGCGGAGGCGAGCAAGGTCCGTATCGATCTGCGCTCCGGACTCATCGACATTCCCTCGCAGATGAACGACATCGGCCAGGCCGTCGGCGTCGACCCGTTGCAGTGGGTCCTGAGCGGAGGAGAGGACCACGCCATCGTCGCCACCTTCCCCGCGGACGCCAAGCTGCCCGCCCGCTGGAAGGTGATCGGCGAGGTGCTCAACCCGTCGGCACTGCCCCAGGTGACGGTGGACGGGGCGCCCTGGACGAACAAGGGCGGCTGGGACCACTTCGGCGAGGACTCATGACATCTCCGTCCCGGGTGCGGCCGGATGCGCCACCCCGGGTGCTGACCGTCGCCGGATCCGACTCCGGCGGCGGCGCGGGCATCCAGGCCGACCTCAAGACCATGCTGGCGCTCGGCGTCCACGGCATGAGCGTGATCACGGCCGTGACCGCGCAGAACTCGCTCGGTGTGCAGGGCGCCTGGGAGCTTCCCGTCGCCGCGGTGCGCGCCCAGTACCGCAGCGTCGTCGACGACATCGGCGTACAGGCCGTGAAGACCGGCATGCTGGCCTCGGCCGAACTCGTCGAAACCGTCGCGGAGCTGCTGGCGGGGACGGACGCACCGGTGGTCGTCGACCCCGTCGGCGTCTCCAAGCACGGGGACGCCCTGCTCGCCGCGTCCGCGCTCGACTCCGTGCGCGTGAAACTGCTTCCGGCCGCGACCGTGGCGACCCCGAACCTGGACGAGGTCGCCCAGCTCACCGGAGTGCGGGTGGAGAGCGAGAACGATCTGCGGCGCGCGGCCGACGCACTGCTCTCGTACGGCCCGCGCTGGGCGCTGATCAAGGGCGGACATCTCGCGGGCGACGCCGTGGACCTGCTCACCGACGGCACGGACGAGCACTGGCTCCGCGCACCCCGTCACGACAACAGGCACACGCACGGAACGGGCTGCACGCTCGCCTCGGCGGTCGCCGCGGGACTGGCCCGGGGCCTCACCGTCCCGGAGGCCGTCCACACGGCGAAGGACTACGTCACCGGCGCCATCGCCGCGGGATTCGCGCTGGGCGGCGGGATCGGCCCGGTCGATCACGGCTGGAGCTTCCGCCGGCGGTGACCCGAAGGGGGCGCCGGCCCGCAACGTCCTGCGCGGCCCTCGGCCCCCGCCGGGAGGCAACCCCGGGCTGCATGGCCGCAGTCACCCGAGCCCGGCCCGTACGAGGACATCTGCCCCCGGCCCCCGCCGTCCGGCGGTCCCTCCCGACCCCGGCGGCCCGGGGAGATCCCAT
The DNA here is from genome assembly GCF_056435905.1 of Streptomyces sp. NPDC043861. NCBI lineage: Bacteria > Bacillati > Actinomycetota > Actinomycetes > Kitasatosporales > Streptomycetaceae > Streptomyces > Streptomyces sp. NPDC043861. Next base: position 22,847 of record NZ_JBWKDP010000020.1, read on the forward strand.
GCACCGGAGCTCGTGGGCATCCTGGCTGGACCGTCCGGTCACGGCATCGGACGGACGCGGGGGGCGCGGCCGCACGCGGCGGCACAACCGCACCTCGGAGTGACTGCCCATGGTGCGGGCGGTGCGGGCGGCCGTCCGTCCACGTCCCCGGGCACGGCAAAAAGCCGGCCCACCGAGGTGGACCGGCTTTTCAAGGCAACCGGCGGGCTGCGCTACGACAAAACGTCGCGGTTAGCGCGAGACCTTGCCGGCCTTGATGCACGAGGTGCAGACGTTGAGCCGCTTCGGCGTCCGACCGACCACGGCACGCACGCGCTGGATGTTCGGGTTCCAGCGACGGGACGTACGGCGGTGCGAGTGCGAAATGTTGTTGCCGAAGCCCGGCCCCTTGCCGCAGACGTCGCAGTTGGCAGCCACGGGTCACTCCAAAGACTTCAGATGCACTTACAGTGAAATCCGGCGTGCCGGATTCAGTGATCTGAAGTGGCCTGCCGGGGGAATGGCCCGACTTTCATCGGGCAACCGGAGCAGCATACAACGACTGCTCCCGTACAACGAAACTACCATGGGTTTCCCCGCCCCCGCCCCGGCTCCCGGCCGGGTGCCGGGTCTACCCTGCGGTGCAGCCGGCCGCTCGAGGAGGACATCAGTTGCCGAAACAGGAGGGGCGGCCCGCGGGGCCTCGAACGAGGACCGCGGCGGGAGACGGGCGGGCCCTCGATGCCCCGGCAGTACGCGCCTGGTGCTCACTCGCGCTGGAGGCGCTGGGCCGGGAACGTGAAGAGATCGACGCGATCAACGTCTATCCGGTCGCGGACGGCGACACCGGCACGAACCTCTATCTCACGGTGGAGTCCGCGGCCCGGGCCGTGGAGGCCGTCTTCGAGGCGTACGAGACGGGGGCGCCCGCCCTCGCCGACGTGGTGCGGGCCATGGCCCACGGCGCGCTGATCGGCGCCCGGGGCAACTCGGGGACGATCCTGGCGCAGCTGCTGCGCGGCATGGCCGAGGTGCTCGGGACGCGGGACGAGGGGGCGGCCGGGGCACTTCGGCGGGCCGCGGAGTCGGCCCGCGAGGCGGTCGCGCATCCCGTGGAGGGCACGATCCTCAGCGTGGCGTCCGCAGCCGCCGAGGCGGCGGCGGACGAAGCGGCGAAGCGTGCGGCGGACGCACCGGGCCCGGACGATGCCGCCGCTGTGGTCGCCGCGTACGAGCGCGCCCGTCAGGCGCTGGAGAAGACCCCCGGGCAACTGGACGTGCTGAGCAGAGCCGGTGTCGTCGACGCCGGAGGACAGGGGCTGCTGGCAGTGCTCGGCGCCCTGGTCGAGGCCGTGACGGGCGAGGCGCCGGTGCGGCACCCGGCCGGCCGGGTCCACCCCGCCGTGGTCACCGCAGCCGAACCGTGCGCCGACGGGGGGCCGGCCTTCGAGGTCATCTACCTGCTCGAGGCCGACGACGACGCCGTGACGCGTCTCAGGACCCGGCTCGACGGGCTCGGCGACTCCCTCGTCGTGGTCGGCGGCGACGGACTGTGGAACGTCCATGTGCACGTCGACGACGCCGGCGCGGCCGTGGAGGCGGGCATCGAGGCGGGGCGGCCCTACCGGATCCGCATCACCCACTTCGGCGCTCCGGGTCCGGCCGAGCCGCGTGAGCGGGTCCAGCGCGCCGTCGTCGCCGTGGTGCCCGGAGAGGGGCTCGCAGGCCTCTGCGAGACAGCCGGCGCCACCACGGTGCTCGCGCGGCCGGGGGAGCCCCCGGCGAGCGGAGAGCTGGTCGAGGCGATCAGGCGGGCGCATGCACGTGAGGTGGTGCTCCTGCCGAACGACGCGGAGCTCCGGCACACGGCGGCAGCGGCCGTGGAGCAGGCCCGTACCGAGGGCGTACGCGTCGCCCTCATCCCGACCCGCTCGGCGGTCCAGGGCATCGCGGCGCTCGCGGTCCACGAACCCGACCGCCGATTCGACGAGGACGTCGTCGCGATGACCTCGGCGGCGGGCGCGACCCGCTACGGCGAACTGGCCGTCGCCGAGCGGCAGTCCTTCACCTCGGCCGGGGTCTGCCAGGCCGGGGACGTGCTGGGCCTGATCGACGGCGACGTGGCGGTGATCGGCGCGGATCTCGCGGAAACGGCGGAGACGGTGCTGGACCGCATGCTCTCGGCGGGCGGCGAACTCGTCACCCTGGTCCTGCCGGACGACGCCCCGCCGTCGCTGGCCGACCGCCTGGAGTCCCATGTCCGCAGGGGCCACCTCGCGGTGGACACGGTGGTCCATCACGGCGGCCGGGGAGCGACGCTCCTGATCGGGGTGGAATAGCGTCCCGTCCTCGGCTGCCGCCGGACGGCCGCACCGGGCGCCCGTCCGGTGCAGCCGTCCGTGGCCTCCCGCCCGGCTCCGGGTGGCGGAACGCGGCCCCGGAGCGGGGCGCGGCGCGCAGGCGCGGCCCGGAGGCCGCGACCGGCCCCGGCGCAACCTTCAGGACAGCCCTCAGGACAGGTACTTCAGGACGGACTCCGCCTCCGCCCGGCGGGACTCCGCCGTCTCGCCCGACGCGGAGCCGTAGGTGGCCAGAACCGCCTCCGCACGCCGCTTCGCCGCCGCCTTTGCGCCCAGATCGGCCTCCAGCCACGCGGCCATCAGCTCCGCCGCGGTGCGCAGGTCCGTGAAGTCCTCGCCCGCCTCCAGCAATTCGTCGATCGCCCGCTCGACGTAGGGGAGGGCTTCGCCGTACGCCTCCGTGCCCGGTCCCTGCTCCGCGATCAGTTCAGCCGTCTGCCGATGGGTGTCGGCGAGTTCCGCGTGCAGCCGGGCGCGGGCAGGAGCACCGTCCGCGTCCGGGAGTGCCCGCTCGCACGCTCCGGCAGCGGACGACATGAAGGCCAGGGCCGCATCCTGCCCGGCCCGGCCCTCGCGGACCGCGATCCATGCACGCACCCGCAGTGCGCGCACGACCGCGTGGACATCGCCCAGGTCGCGCCAGAGCGAGCACGCGCGCTCATAGGCGCGGTCGGCCTCGGCGTGAAGACCGGCCCCGAACAGTGCCTGCCCCGCGAGGGTGGCGAGCATCGCGTGGTCGCGCTGCTCGGGCCAGCCGCGGGCGATGTCGGCCGCCCTGAGCCAGTGTTCGGCCGCCGCGCGCGGTTCCCCGAGCTCGGTCAGGGCCTCGCCGAGCCACCACAGGGTCTGTACGACCACGCCCTCGCCGTGATCGTCGGCGGTCAGGTCGGGGAGTACGGCCTCCAGGACGGCCGCCGCCTCCGCAGAGCGCGCCGTGCGCAGCAGCCAGCCGCCCAGCCGATGCCTGGCGTACGCGCCGATGCCCGTGCTCTCCCCGGCCTCGTCGGCCCAGTGCGCGGCCTCGAGCGCGTGCTCCGCCGCCTCCTCGAACCGGCCCGTCGCACCGAGCACTTCGGCGAGCTGAAGATGCAGCCGGGTGGACCCGGCGGCCTCGACGTACGCGGCACCATGCTCGAGGGCAGCGCGCGCGGCGCGCTCCGCCGTCTCCAGGTCGTCCAGCTGCCGTGCCACCGGGACCAGGCGCGATTCGGGCTCCACCGCGTACCAGGGCAGCCCGGCTTCGTGGAACAGCGCCGCCGCGGCGGTGTACCGCCTGGCGGCGGCCGCGGCGTCCCCGCGGTGGAAGGCGAGGTCGCCGAGCACCGACTCCGCCTCCGCGACGCGGTCGGCCACGAGCGGATCGGTCCGATGGGGCCCGGCGAAGGCGAGCAGCTCGTCCACGGCCCGTTCAAGGGCTCCGGTGTCGTCCTCGGCGTCCAGCCGGACCAGCTGGATCCGTACCCGGTTGAGGAGTGCCCCGGCGGGCTGCCGCGGACCGGTGGATCCCTCGGCGTGCAGAGCGAGGGCGCGGGCGCAGGCTTCCGCCACGGCAGCGAGGGCCTCGTCCGTACGGCCGTCCCGCGCGATCGCGTATGCGGCACGCGCCAGCGCGGCCGCCGCCTCGCCGGGATCGCCTGCGGCTTCGTACCGCTCGGCCGCACGCCGGAAGAGCCCGACGGACTCCGACGGCTCGGTCGCCCGTGACATGGCGCGATGGTCGTCGATCTCGGCGAGTGTCCGCTCGTCGTGCTCCATGTCGCCCGTCGCCTCGGCGGCCGCCGCCCAGGCGGCCCCCGCGCCCGGGTGCCGTGCGGCCGAGAGCCGCCGTGCCTCGGCGAGCAGCTCCTCGGGTCCGGCGGCCGGCTGCGGGGACGGCACCGTCGGCCGGTCGGCGGCCGTGAGCCGCACGGCCTTCACGCCCAGCGGGAGCCGCTCCAGCAGGGGACGCTGCTCCAGGCGTCTCCTGACGAGCGTGCTCACCGCGGTCGTGCCGTTGCGCCCGTCGAAGCGCGCGGCGACGGCGAGCGCCTGCGCACGCGCATGCCCGGCGAGGGAGCGCGCCGTCCAGGACGTCCCGGACGGCCCCGGCACGTCCTGCTCGCCGTGCCCGACCGAGACGAGCCGGTCCATCAGCAGGGCGGTGACGGTGAGATGGTCCATCAGGGAGTCGGGGTCGCCGTCGTCGGTGAAGTGCGCCGGCCGGTCGGCAAGGATCTCCAGCGCCCGCGCCTCGTTGCCGGTCAGCGCGCAGAACTCGACATGGAGCGAGACCGAGCTCCGCATGCTCTCCATCGGGCGTACCAGCCGGTAGCCGCGCAGATGGTTGGCGCGGGCTTCCTCCGTGCGGCCGAGCCGGACCAGAGGCAGCAGCGAGGACGCCAGAACGGCATGCGGCTCGTGGGCGCAGGTGTGCTCCCCCTCCAGGACCGGGCGCCACATCTCCAGGGCACGGGCGTCGTCACCGAGGTGCGCCTGCCAGGAGCCCTGCCCGTGCAGCTCGCACGCATGGCAGTCGCTCATCGTGTCCCTGTCCGCGGCGAGCCAGGCCGCGTAGGCGCGCTGGGCCCGCTCATGGTCGCCCAGATGCCGGGCGACCCGGAACTCACCCTGCCGGACGGCACGTTCGGAGTGGCCGGCAAGCCGGTAGCGGTGCTCCATCTCGCCGAGCCACTTCTCGATGGAGGCGAGCGGGATGTGCGGCTGGTCCAGCATGCCGCTGGACACCCACTTGAAGACCCAGTGCAGGGAATGGGTCTCGTAGTCGTCGAAGTCGCCCGGGTGCTCGTCCCACATACGCAGCAGCCGTGCGAACGGGACGAACATCCTGGCCTTCTCGGAGCTGTAGTTGTAGACCTGCAGCTGGTGCCCGAGGGCTTCGATGACGGCCAGCGGCTCGCCGATCCGCTCGGCCTCGGCGAGCAGCACCTCGGCTCGCGCATTGCGGGCCGGTCCCTCGGGCTGGGCGTAGTTGTCCCGCATCGCCTCGCGCAGGGCCTGGAACGTCAGCGTCATCGGCTGTCCTCCTCAGGGTCTCCGGCGGGATGGGTGGCCCATTCGAGCAGGCCCATGAACGCACGGTTGAGCAGAGCCGTGTCCGCCGGGCGCAGCGGACGCTGGGCCATCAGCAGCGCCTGCCCGTACAGCGACTCGACGGCCGTGCCCGCGAGCCCGGGGTCCCCGAGGGTGCTGATCCGGCGGATCAGCGGGTTGAGGTGGTTGAGCACGAGGCGGGCCCGCGGCGCGCTGCCCCGCAACGAGCCGAGGATTCCCGCCCACAGGTCGTCCGCCTGCTCCTCGGCCTCCGCGCGGGCCTGCTCGTGCCGGGCCGCCCGGTCGTCGAGATGCAGCGCGGGCACGGTCAGGGGGTGGAAGGAACGCAGGGACACGTCACAGCCGAGCGGATCCAGCGTGGCACGCGCCACCGACAGGAAGCCCGCCAGCGCCAGTTCGTCGGCCGGCTCGACCGGGTCGAGATGCGCGGTGACGGTGTCCGCGTCGAGTTCGGCGACCGCCGTCCCGGGCCGGACTGCGGGCAGCCGCTCGACCAGCTCGGAGTCGTAGGTGTAGCCGCCGTTGACGACGCCGATGCCCTGCGCGGACGCGATGGGCGCAACCTGCCGGTACTCCTCGACGGTGCGCGTGAAGTGCACCACGGGATGCCGCTGTGCGAACTCCTCGAGCGACAGGCTGCCGTCGGTCGTCTCGAACGGCAGCCACGGAAGCATCGTCCGCAGCATGTCGCTGTCGTGCCGGGCCAGCGACTTCACCCCGAGGTGGTGCACGGAGAGGAACTGCCCGAGCCGTTCGGGATCGCCCGCTGCAAGCCCGGTCAGCCAGTCGCGGATGCGGGCGCCGAGTGCGTCCCGTACGCCCGCGAGGGTCTCGTCCGCGTAGAGCGATTCGCGCGAGGCCGTGGGCCGCAGGGCGTCGGTGTCCAGCACGCAGCGTACGAAGAATGCCCAGTCGGGCAGGAGTTCGTCGGCGCGGTCGGTGAGCAGCATGCCCTTGAGGTGCACGCGATGGACCGCGCGCTGGGCGGGGCTCACCGCCGAAGGCAGGACGTAGGCCACGCCCCGGACTCCCACGAGCGGCAGATTCAGCTCGATCGAGTCGAGCGGGGCGAAGCCGAACAGCTCGTGGCAGTGGCCCGCAAGCGCCACACGGCGCGCGGCGGGGCTCGGGTAGGTGCGGTCCCACGGCGCCGGCAGATCGGTGACGGGCTCGTCGCCGACACGCACGTCGTAGGGCAGCAGGGAGCCGAAGTCCCGTGCGAGCGTACGTACCCGGTCACGTGTCAACCAGTCGGCGCTGCCCGGGCGGGCGGTGAGGTCAACGGTCGTACCCGGCTCACTGCGGGCGCTGTCCGGGAGCGTGCGCACGGTGTACGAACCGTCGTCACGCGCCACCCACTCGACCGGCACGGCATCCGGCGTCCGCGCGGAACGGCTGACGACACGGATCTCGGCCGCGACGACGAAACAGGCGAGCAGCCCGATCCCGAACTGGCCCAGGAACTCGGCCCGCGCCGACTCCAGGCCGCCGTCGCGCTTGGAGCTGCGTCCGATGGTTGCGAGCAGACTGTGCACGTCCGCCTCGGTCAGTCCGATGCCACTGTCCTCGACGCGCAGCCGGCCGTCCTCGGCGAACAGGCGCACACGGGCTGGTGCCTCGGGCTCGACCGCCCTGCGCGCGGTGATGGCGTCCACGGCGTTCTGCAGCAGCTCGCGCACATAGACCTTGGGACTGGAGTAGAGGTGGTGGGAAAGGAGATCGACCAGGCCTCGCAGATCGACCTGGAAGGTGTGTGGTGTGGTCTCGGATGTCGCAGAGGTCTCAGATGTCATCGTCGCTGCGCCGGTGGGGGGCCGAGCGGCGGCGCGGGTCGGGCGATCCCGTCGTCGGTGATCGCGGCGTGGGAAGGCGGGGAGGACCGCGTCATCCTAGGGGCCGCGGCACCGTTGTGACCAGGGGATATCCTTCGGTGCGCGACGGGTGTCGGTGTGGTGGTGTGCAATGGATCGCGTGTCCGCACTGGATGAGCCACTGAAGAAGAGCCTCGGCCCGGCGACCGCGAAGGTCATGGCCGAGAACCTGGACCTGCGCACCGTCGGTGATCTGCTGCATCACTACCCCAGGCGCTACGAGGAGCGGGGGCAGCTCACCCGGCTCTCGGACCTGCCGCTGGACGAGCACGTCACGGTCGTGGCCCAGGTCGCCGACGCGCGTGTGCACACCTTCAACGCCGGGCGCGGCCGGCGCCTGGAGATCACCATCACCGACGGCAGCGGCCGGCTCCAACTGGTCTTCTTCGGGCGGGGCGTCCACAAGCCGCACCAGGACCTGCCGCCCGGCAGCCGTGCGATGTTCGCCGGCAAGGTGTCCATGTTCAACCGCAAGCTCCAGCTCGCCCACCCCACGTACGAGCGGCTGGACGCGGACACCGGGGAGGGTGCGGTCAGTGCCTTCGCGGGCAAGCTGATTCCGATCTATCCCGCCTGCAAGGGCCTGGAGTCATGGAAGATCGCCAAGGCCGTCGACGCCGTGCTTCCCCGGGCGGGGGAGGCTCTTGACCCGCTGCCGCCCGCGCTGCGTGAGGGCCGTGGGTTCGTCTCCCTCCCCGAGGCGCTGCTCAAGATCCACCGCCCGGCCGGCAAGGCGGACATCGAGGACGCCAGGCAGCGCCTCAAGTGGGACGAGGCCTTCGTCCTCCAGGTCGCCCTGGCCCGGCGGCGTCATGCGGACACCCAGCTCCCCGCGGTGGCGCGCCGGCCCGCCCCCGGCGGACTGCTCGAAGCCTTCGACGCCAGGCTGCCGTTCACCCTCACGGAAGGCCAGCAGAAGGTCTCGGCGGAGATCTTCGGCGATCTGGCCACCGAACACCCCATGCACCGCCTGCTGCAGGGCGAGGTCGGCTCCGGCAAGACGATGGTCGCCCTGCGCGCCATGCTCGCCGTCGTGGATGCGGGTGGCCAGGCCGCGATGCTCGCACCCACCGAAGTCCTCGCCCAGCAGCACCACCGCTCGATCGTCGAGATGATGGGCGATCTCGCCGAGGGCGGCATGCTCGGTGGCGCCGAGCACGCGACGAAGGTCGTGCTGCTCACCGGCTCCATGGGCGCCGCAGCCCGCCGCCAGGCGCTGCTCGATCTGGTCACCGGCGAGGCCGGGATCGTCATCGGCACACATGCGCTGATCGAGGACGTGGTGCAGTTCCACGACCTGGGGCTCGTCGTGGTCGACGAACAGCACCGCTTCGGCGTCGAACAGCGTGACGCCCTGCGGGGCAAGGGGCACTCGCAGGGGGAGCGGCGGACACCCCATCTGATGGTCATGACGGCCACGCCCATTCCGCGCACGGTCGCGATGACGGTCTTCGGCGATCTTGAGACCTCCGTGCTGGACCAGCTGCCCGCCGGGCGTTCCCCCATCGCCACCCATGTCGTCCCGGCCGCGGACAAGCCGCACTTCCTGGCGCGGGCCTGGGAGCGGGTGCGAGAGGAGGTCGAGGGCGACCACCAGGCGTACGTCGTGTGCCCGAGGATCGGCGATTCCCTCGACGACGCGGCGGACCGGAAGAAGAAATCCCCGGAGGACGAGGCCGAGAAGCGGCCTCCGCTCGCCGTCCTGGAGGTCGCCGAGCAGCTGCGGGCGGGTCCGCTCGGCGGCCTTCGTGTGGAGGTGCTGCACGGGCGGATGGCGCCCGACGACAAGGACGACGTCATGCGCCGCTTCGCCGCGGGCGAGGTGGACGTGCTCGTGGCCACGACGGTCATCGAGGTCGGGGTCAACGTGCCGAACGCGACCGCTGTGGTGATCATGGACGCCGACCGTTTCGGCGTCTCCCAGCTCCACCAGCTGCGCGGCCGGGTCGGCCGCGGCTCGGCCCCGGGACTGTGTCTGCTCGTCACGGAGATGCCGGAGGCGAGTCCGGCCCGGGCGCGGCTCGGCGCGGTCGCCGCCACGCTCGACGGCTTCGAACTGTCCCGTATCGATCTCGAGCAGCGGCGCGAGGGCGATGTGCTGGGCCAGGCCCAGTCCGGTGCCCGCTCGTCGCTGCGGGTCCTCGCGGTCATCGACGACGAGGAGGTCATCGCCGCCGCACGCGAGGAGGCGGTGGCGGTCGTCAGCGCCGACCCGGAGTTGGAGGCGCTGCCCGAGCTGCGCACCGCGCTCGACGCACTGCTCGACAAGGACCGTGAGCAGTACCTGGACAAGGGCTGACGCCCGGGCCGCGGAGAGCCCATATCGTGGAGGTGACCGGACCGAAGCGGACCGGAACGAACCGTACGTCTCCATGAAGGACTCAGATGACCCGCGTGATCGCCGGTGCGGCCGGCGGACGTCGCCTGGCCGTGCCGCCGGGCAACGGCACCCGCCCCACCTCCGACCGGGCGCGCGAGGGCCTGTTCTCCACCTGGGAGTCGCTGCTGGGCACACTGCAGGGCATCCGGGTCGCGGACCTGTATGCGGGCTCGGGTGCCGTGGGTCTGGAGGCGCTCTCGCGGGGGGCCTGCCACGCGCTTCTCGTGGAGGCCGACAGCCGCGCGGCCCGGACGGTCCGGGAGAACGTACGGACGCTGGCCCTGCCCGGTGCCGAGGTCCGCTCGGGCCGGGCCGAGCAGATCGTCCAGGGACCGGCGCCGACCGCCCCGTACGACATCGTGTTCCTCGATCCGCCCTACGCCGTCACCGATGACGATCTTCGGGAGATTCTCCTCACACTCCGCACCCGGGGCTGGCTCGCGGAGGATGCTCTCGTCACCGTGGAGCGCAGCACCAGAGGCGGTGAGTTCAGCTGGCCGGACGGTATCGAGCCGCTGAGGGCCCGTCGCTACGGCGAAGGAACGCTTTGGTACGGTCGCGCCGCCTCTACGTGCGAAGACGCACCATGACCGGACCGGAGAGCGAGGGACATCAGTTGCGCCGTGCCGTCTGTCCTGGGTCGTTCGACCCCATCACCAATGGACACCTCGACATCATCGCCCGAGCCTCCAAGCTGTACGACGTGGTGCACGTCGTGGTGATGATCAACCAGGCCAAGCAGGGCCTGTTCACGGTGGAGGAGCGGATCGAGTTGATTCGCGGCGTCACCGCCGAGTACGGAAACGTCGAGGTGGAGGCCTATCACGGCCTGCTCGTCGACTACTGCAAGGAACGGGACATCCCCGCCATCGTCAAGGGCCTGCGCGCCGTCAGCGACTTCGACTACGAGCTGCAGATGGCGCAGATGAACAACGGCCTGTCGGGCGTCGAGACCCTCTTCGTGCCCACCAGCCCTACCTACAGCTTCCTGTCGTCCTCCCTGGTCAAGGAGGTCGCGGCCTGGGGCGGCGACGTGTCGCACCTGGTGCCGCCCGCGGTGCTGGCAGCGCTGACCGACCGCCTTCCGCGGAAGTGACGTCCTGACCGGCCGTCACCCGGTGTCCGGGAGTCCCCCGCCCAAGGGGTAGGGGGAGGGCGCCGACTGCCCGTACAGTCGACCCGTCCGTCTCCATATCGGCTGTTGTAGTGACTGTAGAGAGTGGCGAGCACAAGGTGGACGTGCAGAAGAAGCTCGACGAGATCGTCGAAGCGGTCGGGAACGCCCGGTCCATGCCCATGTCGGCGTCGTGCGTGGTCAACCGCGCCGAGCTGCTCGCCATGCTCGAAGAGGTACGGCAGGCCCTTCCCGGATCACTCGCCCAGGCCCAGGAACTCATCGGCGGCCGGGAGCAGATGGTCGAGCAGGCCCGCCAGGAGGCCGAACGGATCATCCAGGCCGCCCACACCGAGCGCGGCTCGCTGATCTCCGGCACCCGGATCGCCCAGCAGTCCCAGGAGGAGGCCGACCGCATCCTCGCCGAGGCCCGCCGGGATGCCGAGGAGATCCGTGCCGAGGCCGACGACTACGTCGATTCGAAGCTCGCGAACTTCGAGGTCGTGCTCAACAAGACCATCGGCTCGGTCGACCGCGGCCGCGAGAAGCTCCTCGGCCGGGCCCCGGGCCTCGGCGAGCAGGGGTACGCCGACCCCGCCGACGACGACGCCCCCGAGTACAGCGCCGACCCGGGCACCCTGATCCAGCGCGCCGACGAGTACGTCGACGCCAAGCTGGGCGCCTTCGAGGCCGTGCTCGCCAAGACCCTTGAGGCCGTGGGGCGGGGCAGGCAGAAGCTGCACGGCCGCATCGCCACGGACGAGCTGGGCGCGCACATCGCGGCCCAGGACGCGGCAGGGACGCAGCACACCAGCGACGCGGACTATCTCGCGGGCCTCGCGGAGCTGGCGGAGCCCGAGCAGCCGGTACAGCAGGTTCAGCAGGCACCGGTGCAGATCCCGGCCCAGGCCGCCCCGTACGCCTACCAGCCCCAGACCCCGTCGCAGGAGGCGTACGCGTACCAGCAGGATCCCTACGCCTACCAGCAGCAGGGCTACGCCCAGCAGTACGACCAGGGCTACGCCCAGCAGTACACGTACGACCAGCAGCAGCTGCAGCACGAGCAGGCCCAGGGCCAGGCGCACCCCCAGGGACAGCCGCAGATGCAGCCCCAGCTCGACGAGACCAGCCTCTTCGACACGAGCATGATCGACATGGAACAGCTGCGCCGCTACGAGCAGGGTCGCTGACCGGATTGGGCCAACAGCGAACGGTCCAGTATCCTGGCTCTTCGGTCACGCGTGCGTGGAGCTGATGCTGCGCCGGTACCGTGACCCCCCACTCGATTTCGAAGGACAGGAAGAGCCCTGAACGCCCGCCTCGACCACCGCAACCCCCTCGTGTTCGACACGCACGAGCTGGGCCGGCGGCCCGGCGCGCTCCAGCGGCTCTCCCGCTCGGTCGAGGCGCCCGGTTCGCCGGCCGTCTTCGGCATCGAAGGGGTCATCGGTGTGCCTGCGGGCGCACCTGTGGAGCTCGACCTCCGCCTCGAGTCCGTCATGGAAGGTGTGCTTGTCACAGGCACCGCCCGTGCCACGGCCGAGGGGGAGTGCGTAAGGTGTCTGGAGCCGCTGCACCAGGAGGTGACGGCGGACTTCCAGGAGATGTTCTCGTACCCCGACGCCGACGACCGGGGCCGCCGCAGCCGTGCTGCGGAGCCCGGCGACGACGCCGAGGAGGAGGACGTGATCTTCCTCGAGGACGGCCTGTTCGACCTCGAGCCCGTGCTGCGTGATGCGGTGGTGCTCGCACTGCCGATGCAGCCGGTGTGCCGGGAGGACTGTGCAGGCCTGTGTCCCGAATGCGGGGCCGGCCTGAACGACGACCCGGACCACCACCATGACGCCGTCGACATCCGTTGGGCGGCACTGCAGGGACTCACCGATTCACTCGGAACCGGTGAGAAGGACAACATGAGCGGCGCCGAAGCGGGCGTCGACGAGAAGCAGGAGAAGTAGCCGTGGCTGTTCCGAAGCGGAAGATGTCGCGCAGCAACACGCGCCACCGCCGGTCGCAGTGGAAGGCTGCGGTCCCCACCCTGGTTTCGTGTGAGCGTTGCCAGGAGCCGAAGCAGCAGCACATCGCGTGCCCGAGCTGCGGCACCTACAACAAGCGCCAGGTCCTCGAGGTCTGAGCGGCTGGTGAGAGGCTCCATGTCTGACGCCAGTAAGCAGGCAGACAACACAAGCGCAGCCTCGCCCCACACGCTTCTGGAAGGGCGGCTCGGGTATCAGCTCGAGTCCGCCCTTCTGGTGCGTGCGCTGACCCACCGTTCGTACGCATACGAGAACGGCGGCCTGCCCACCAACGAGCGGCTCGAGTTCCTCGGGGACTCGGTGCTCGGACTGGTGGTGACGGACACGCTCTACCGCACCCACCCGGACCTGCCCGAGGGCCAACTGGCCAAGCTGCGGGCCGCGGTGGTCAACTCGCGTGCGCTGGCGGAGGTCGGGCGTGGCCTGGACCTGGGCTCATTCATCCGGCTCGGCCGGGGTGAAGAAGGCACGGGCGGCCGGGACAAGGCGTCCATCCTTGCCGACACCCTTGAAGCGGTGATCGGTGCGGTCTATCTCGACCAGGGCCTCGAAGCGGCGTCCGAGCTGGTGCACCGGCTCTTCGACCCGCTGATCGAGAAGTCCTCGAACCTCGGTGCAGGCCTGGACTGGAAGACCAGTCTCCAGGAACTGACCGCGGCCGAGAGCCTTGGCGTGCCCGAGTACCTGGTCACCGAGACCGGTCCGGACCACGAGAAGACGTTCACTGCTGCTGCCCGCGTCGGTGGTGTCTCGTACGGCACCGGCACCGGCCGCAGCAAGAAGGAAGCGGAGCAGCAGGCAGCCGAGTCCGCGTGGCGCGCGATCCGCGCGGCCGCGGACGAGCGTGCCGCGGCCGAGAAGGCCGCGCTCCATGCCGAAGGGGCCGCCGACACCCCTTCGCCCCAGGCCACGGCCTGACTCCGCTTCCGGCCCCCGTTCGCGCCTCGGCGCGAACGGGGTCTTCGCATGCCCGCCCTGCCCTCGCCCGGACGCACGCTCGTCCGGGCACCGGTGTGTCCGGCCCGGAGGCCGTGATCGGAGGCCGTCCTCCGCGGAGGTACGCTGCGGGCGTCGTCCCAGCAGGAGCGGAGGAGCCCCGTGCCCGAGTTGCCCGAGGTCGAAGTCGTGCGGCGAGGGCTCGAGACCTGGGTCGCCGGGCGTGTCGTCGCGGACGTGGAGGTGCTGCATCCGCGCGCCGTGCGACGTCATCTCGGCGGCGGCGAGGACTTCGCGGCCCGCCTCAAGGGGCATCGGATCGGGGCCGCACGGCGACGAGGCAAGTACCTCTGGCTGCCGCTGGAGGACAGCGGCGCGGCAGTGCTCGGACATCTGGGGATGAGCGGGCAGCTGCTCGTCCGCCCCGAGGCGGCCGGCGACGAGAAGCATCTTCGTATCCGGATCCGCTTCGACGACGACCTCGGCACCGAGCTCCGCTTCGTCGACCAGCGCACCTTCGGCGGGCTGTCGCTCCACGACACCGGCCCCGACGGCCTCCCGGACGTCATTGCGCACATCGCGCGTGACCCGCTCGACCCCGGTTTCGACGACATGGTCTTCGTCACCGCCCTGCGTCTGCGCCGAACGACGGTCAAACGTGCCCTGCTCGATCAGTCGCTGATCAGCGGGGTCGGCAACATCTACGCCGACGAAGCCCTGTGGCGCGCACGACTGCACTACGACCGCCCGACGGGAAGCCTGACCCGGCCCCGCTCCGCCGAGCTTCTCGGGCATGTGCGGGACGTCATGAACGCCGCGCTCGCCGTCGGCGGCACCAGCTTCGACAGCCTCTATGTCAATGTGAACGGCGAATCGGGATACTTCGACCGGTCCCTGGACGCCTACGGACGCGAGGGCGAGCCGTGCCGCCGCTGCGGCACGCCCATGCGCCGCCGCCCCTGGATGAACCGGTCCAGCTACTTCTGCCCGCGCTGCCAGCGCCCACCCCGCGCGGTACGGCAGATACGCGGCTGATCATGCGGTGGGCCCCGTCGGCGCCCATGTCGCGTAGGGGCTCACGGCGCAGCGGCAAAGCCGCGGAGCGCCGTCCCGGCAGCAGGGGCCGGCCAGCGCCCGCCGTGCGCGAACCCCAGGGGGGCGGAGACGCATGCAACCGCCCCCGCCCGAGCTCTTGCCCGCATCTGGTCCTTGGGGCCGGTCCCGTCGTGGACGCCGTTCGGGCCGCCCCGGTGGCCGATGACGGCCCGAGACGGCCCGAAGAGGCTCGTAGGTCGCTGACCTCAGGGAAGACTCAGAAGCCGAAGTCCTGGGTCCACCACGGGCCGCCGGCTGCGAAGGACACGCCCACGCCCAGCGTCCGGTAGTCGCAGTTGAGTATGTTCGCGCGGTGGCCGTCGTTGTTCATCCAGGACCGCATCACCGTCTCGGCGTCCGCCTGGCCACGGGCTATGTTCTCGGCACCGAGTCCGCTGACACCGGCCTGCGCGGCCCGCTTCCAGGGGTCGTCGCCCTCCGGGTCGGTGTGGTCGAAGAAGCCGCGTCCTGCCATGTCCTCGCTGAACCGGCCGGCCAGCGCCCCCAGCGACGCATCCAGGTGCACCGGGCTGCAACCCACCTTCGCGCGCTCCTCGTTGACCAGCGCCAGCACCGCAGCCTCCGCCGCGGCCTCGCCGGCCGGGGCCTGGGACCTGACCGGCGCCTTCGACGGGGCGGGCGCGACCGTCCGCACCGGGGCCTTGGTCTGCTGCTTCGCGGCTCGCTCCGGGGCCTTCTTCTGCGGTGCGCTCTGCTCCGGGGCCTTGGTCTGCGGCGCCTTCGTTTCGGGCGTCCTCGCTTCCGGGGCCTTCGCTTCAGGGGCGCGCTGTGCCGGAGCAGCGGGCTTCTTGGCCTCGGGCTTCCTCGCCTCGGGTTTCCTGGTCTCGGGTTTCCTGGCCTCGGACTTCTTCGCCTCGGACTTCTTCGCCTCGGGCTTCTCGGCCTGCTGCTTCGAAGGCGTGGTGGACGCCTTGTCGGACGTCGACGACGCCCCCTTGGCCGGTCCGGCCGGGCGCTCCGCGCCACGGGACACGGTCGCCGAGGGACGGTCCGACCGGTCCGACGGTGCGGTGGAGGCACCGCCCTGGGCGTTCAACTGCGCGGAGCCCGACTCGCGCACCTGCTGGCTGCTCGAGCTGCTCCCGCCCAGGATGAACTCGTCGCCGCCCGGCAGAAGACCGGAGGCCACGATGACGGCACCCACCGCAACCGCGGCGGAGGCTCCGAGCAGTCCGGTGCGTACGGGTGCTTCGACCCGCTTCTTCCGGCTGTGGCGTCCCATCGCTCGCCCTCTCTGCGTTCGACGTCAATTCGACCTGCACGACATGCGCGACTCGCACGTCATGCACAGGGCCCATCCGATTCACCTGAACGAGTGAGGGCCAATGGGTCGGGACTGTACGCGAATATGGGAGGGGGCGATGTGATCTGAGATGAATTGACCCGTTAGCGTGCGTGCATGAATGAACACGCACGGCTCACCGCCTGGGTACGCGGCCGAGTACAGAGAGTGGGCTTCCGCTGGTTCACCAGGGAAAATGCCCTGGAGATCGGCAACCTCCACGGCTTCGCCCTCAATCTCGACGACGGTCGAGTGCAGGTTGTGGCGGAGGGGCCACGTGAGAATTGCCACCTTCTGCTCGATTGGCTCCGCTCGTCCGACACGCCCGGAAAAGTCGAGGGTGTGACCGAAATCTGGGGCGTTCCACGCGGCGGTTACGACGGATTCGCGATCCGCTGAGGGAGGGGCCGAGAGGGCCGGTCCGTAGGCCACGCGGTGTGTTCACATGACTGCCGTCGGCGCATATGTTCGGCGGAAATTGCCTGGTGGTTGCCAATAACCCTCCCGCCGTGCCAGGCTGCCGCAGTAAGGATGATCTCCTCGCCCCCAGGGCCCCGATGGAGAGCCGCAGCCGTGTCCTGTACGGCCGTGAGCGCCGGGGTGCCCGTTGATACGGGGCGTGATCGTGTTGACCGTCAAACTTTTTGGTGAGACGCTGGAAGCCCCGCGCACCTTAGCTGTTTGGCAGTACGAACCGCAGTGATGACAACCGCTGCCGAGCACCGCGGGTGCGAATCCCTCACGACCCACACCGCATCGGTCGGTCACTCAGTGTGGAGGACCATCCATCATGGCAAAGGCGCTTCTCGGTTACGTCGGCGGTTCCGACCCGCGACTTCTCGCCGAGATGCGACGGCTGCAGCAGCGCGTCCAGGATCTGGAGTCCGAGCTCGTACGGATCCAGACCGAGAATGACGCGCTGAGTGCTGCCGCCGCACAGCACCATGGCGAGTCGCTGCTCGAAGGCATCGACATCGACGTACCCAAGGGCGAGCCGGCGCTCACTTGATCTCAGCCCTGTCGGGATCAGGTGAGAAACACTCTCGCAAGTAGGTATGCAAGGGACGCTTCGGCGTCCCTTCTTCTTTGTCCCCCCGGTAGTTGGGCCCGCTGTCGCGTTGCGTTTACGGTGCTTTACCGTCTGATGTGCCCTGCACCTTCATAGGTGAAACCGAGACCGAAAAGGTAGAGTCCGCGGGCGTGCATCTCAAGGCCCTGACCCTGCGCGGGTTCAAATCCTTCGCGTCCGCCACGACGCTGCGTTTCGAGCCGGGTATCACCTGTGTCGTGGGGCCGAACGGCTCCGGCAAGTCCAATGTCGTGGACGCGCTGTCCTGGGTCATGGGCGAGCAGGGCGCGAAATCACTGCGCGGCGGCAAGATGGAGGACGTCATCTTCGCCGGGACGACCGGGCGGCCGCCGCTCGGCCGGGCCGAGGTGTCACTGACGATCGACAACTCCGACGGCGCGCTCCCCATCGAGTACGCCGAGGTCACGATTACGCGGATCATGTTCCGCAACGGCGGCAGCGAATACCAGATCAACGGCGACACCTGTCGGTTGCTGGATATTCAGGAACTGCTCTCCGACTCCGGTATCGGACGCGAGATGCACGTCATCGTCGGGCAGGGACAGCTCGACTCGGTGCTGCACGCCGATCCGATGGGGCGGCGCGCGTTCATCGAAGAGGCCGCCGGAGTCCTCAAACACCGCAAGCGCAAAGAAAAGGCGCTGCGCAAACTGGACGCGATGCAGGCCAATCTCGCCCGCGTGCAGGACCTCACCGACGAGCTGCGGCGCCAGCTGAAGCCGCTGGGGCGGCAGGCCGCGGTGGCGCGGCGGGCCGCGGTCATCCAGGCCGATCTGCGCGATGCCCGGCTGCGCCTGCTCGCCGACGATCTCATGCGGATGCGCGAGGCACTGAAGTCGGAGATCGCCGACGAGGCCGCGCTGAAGGAGCGCAAGGAAGCGGCGGAGACGGAGCTGAGGGCGGCGCTGGCGCGTGAGGCGGAGCTGGAGGACGTGGTGCGGCGGCTGGCTCCGCGGCTCCAGCGGGCCCAGCAGACCTGGTACGAACTGTCCCAGCTGGCCGAGCGTGTGCGGGGCACGGTGTCACTGGCCGACGCGCGTGTGAAGAGTGCAACCTCGGCGCCCACGGACGAGCGGCGCGGCCGGGACCCCGACGACATGGAGCGTGAAGCCGCCCGGATCCGCGCGCAGGAGGCGGAGCTGGAGGCGGCTCTGGAGGCGGCGGAACGGGCGCTGGACGACACCGTCGCCCACCGCTCCGAACTGGAGCGCGAGCTGGCCG
Source organism: Streptomyces sp. NPDC043861 (assembly GCF_056435905.1). Classification (NCBI taxonomy): domain Bacteria; kingdom Bacillati; phylum Actinomycetota; class Actinomycetes; order Kitasatosporales; family Streptomycetaceae; genus Streptomyces; species Streptomyces sp. NPDC043861. Next base: position 41,283 of record NZ_JBWKDP010000020.1, read on the forward strand.
TCGAGGAGCGCCGGCTGAAGGACGTGGCACGGGCGATCGCCGACCGTCGCGAGGGCCTCGCCCGGCTGAACGGGCAGGTCAACGCTGCCCGTTCGCGCGCCGCCTCTGCCCAGGCCGAAATCGGCCGGCTCGCTGCCGCCCGCGACGAGGCACAGGAACGGGCGACCGCGGCGCAGGAGGAGTACGAGCAGCTCAAGGCCGAGGTGGACGGCCTGGACGCGGACGATTCGGCCCTGGCCGAGCAGCACGAGGCCGCGAAGCGTGAACTGGCCGCGGCGGAGGCGGCATTGTCCGAGGCCCGGGAGGCATCCACGGCCGCGGAGCGCAGACGCGCCGCCCTCGCCGCCCGGCACGAGGCGCTCGCCCAGGGCCTGCGCCGCAAGGACGGCACCGGAGCGCTTCTGGGAGCCCGGGACCGGCTGACGGGCCTTCTGGGGCCCGCAGCCGAGTTGCTCACGGTGTCCCCCGGCCACGAAGTCGCGATCGCGGCGGCGCTCGGGGCTGCCGCCGACGCCGTCGCGGTGTCGAACCCTGCCACGGCCGCCGAAGCCCTGCGCCTGCTCCGCAAGTCCGACGCCGGCCGCGCGGCCATACTGCTCGGCGGCGCTCCCGACCTCCTGCCTCCCGGGGTTCCGGCCGGGCGTGCCGAGGCTGCTCCGCACGGGTTCCCCTGTGCGGCCGACCTGGTGCGCGGGCCGGAGGAGCTGATGCCGGCGGTGCGGCGGCTGCTGGACGCTGTCGTGGTCGTCGGCACGCTCGAGGACGCCGAGGAACTCGTGCACACCCGCCCCGGGCTGACCGCCGTGACCGCGGAAGGAGATCTGCTCGGAGCGCATTTCGCCCACGGAGGCTCCGCGGGTGCGCCGAGCCTGCTGGAGGTCCAGGTGTCGGTCGACGAGGCTGCGGCCGAGCTCAAGGAGCTGGCCGGGCGGTGCGATGACCTGGCCGGGCGGCAGCAGGAGGCCGGAGAGCGGCGCAAGGAGTGCGCCCGCCTCGTCGAGGAGCTCGGGGAGCGGCGGCGAGCGGCCGAGAAGGAGAAGGCCGGGATCGCCCAGCAGCTGGGCCGGTTCGCCGGACAGGCACGAGGGGCCGCGGGGGAGGCCGAGCGCACGACCGCGGCCGCCGTCCGTGCCGAGGAGGCGCTGGAGAAGGCGCTCTCCGAGGTGGAGGAGCTGGCCGAGCGGCTGGCCGTGGCGGAGGAGCAGTCCCCCTTCGGAGACGGCGGCGAGGAGGAGCCGGACACCTCCGTGCGTGACCGGCTCGCAGCGGACGGCGCCAACGCCCGCCAGACCGAGATGGAGGCCCGTCTCCAGGTCCGTACCCACGAGGAGCGTGTCAAGGGCCTCGCCGGCCGGGCCGACTCGCTCGACCGCGCGGCGCGTGCCGAGCGTGAGGCACGGGCGCGTGCCGAACAGCGCCGTGCCCGGTTGCGCCACGAGGCCGCCGTGGCCGAGGCCGTGGCCGACGGTGCGCGCCAGCTCCTCGCCCACGTCGAGGTCTCACTGGTACGCGCCGAACAGGAGCGCGTTGCGGCCGAGGCCGCCAAGTCCGCGCGCGAGCAGGAGCTGACGGCCGCCCGTTCCGCGGGCCGCGACCTCAAGGGCGAGCTCGACAAGCTCACCGATTTCGTCCACCGCGGCGAGGTCCTCGGCGCCGAGAAGCGCCTGCGCATCGAGCAGCTGGAGACCAAGGCCCTGGAGGAGCTGGGGGTCGAGCCCGCCGGGCTGGTCTCCGAGTACGGACCCGACCAGCTCGTACCGCCTTCGCCGCCGGCCGAGGGTGAGGAACTCCCTGACGACCCGGACCATCCGCGCAACCAGCCACGGCCGTTCGTCCGTACCGAGCAGGAGAAGCGGCTCAAGTCAGCCGAACGGGCGTATCAGCAGCTCGGAAAGGTGAATCCGCTCGCCCTCGAGGAGTTCGCGGCGCTGGAGGAACGGCACAAGTTCCTGTCCGAGCAGCTCGAAGACCTGAAGAAGACCCGCGCCGATCTCCTCCAGGTCGTCAAGGAGGTCGACGAGCGGGTCGAGCAGGTGTTCACGGAGGCATTCCGGGACACCGCGCTTCAGTTCGAGGGTGTCTTCTCGAGACTCTTCCCCGGCGGCGAGGGACGGCTCATCCTGACCGACCCCGAGAACATGCTGACCACGGGCGTCGATGTCGAGGCGCGCCCGCCGGGCAAGAAGGTCAAGCGACTCTCCCTGCTCTCGGGCGGCGAGCGGTCGCTGACCGCGGTGGCCATGCTGGTGTCGATCTTCAAGGCCAGGCCCAGCCCCTTCTACGTCATGGACGAGGTCGAGGCCGCGCTGGACGACACCAACCTCCAGCGGCTGATCCGCATCATGCAGGAGCTGCAGGAGAGTTCGCAGCTGATCGTCATCACGCATCAGAAGCGGACGATGGAGGTCGCGGACGCGCTGTACGGCGTCTCCATGCAGGGCGACGGCGTCTCCAAGGTCATCAGCCAACGGCTCCGCTGAGCTCCGATCTCCCCGACGGCCGTCACGGGACCTCCATCTGATCTTCAAAACTTGAACGAATGGAAACCGGGACGTTGGCTTTTCGGATCGTGGGCCAGGTCTTGACTTCGAAACTTGAAGGCATAGTCTCTGCAACGTTGTTTTTACCTTCAAGTGGTGGGTGGCGTGATCTTGTGCGCCACTTGAAGGTGCTCGCCCCCCACGTCCGGCGCCGCCGGGCGGCCCCAGGAGTACACGTGACCAGCACACCGCAGGCGCAGTCGCCCGAAGGCCGGAAGGCCAGGCCGGAACATCTCGGCCATGTCATCTTCATCGCGGCGTCGGCCGCGATGGGTGGCTTCCTCTTCGGCTACGACAGCTCGGTGATCAACGGAGCCGTCGTCGCCATCCGGGACCGCTTCGACGTCGGTCCGGAGCTCCTCGCCCAGGTCATCGCCGCCGCGCTGATCGGCTGCGCCATCGGCGCCGCCACCGCCGGCCGCATCGCCGACCGCATCGGCCGTATCCGTGTCATGCAGATCGCCGCGACCCTGTTCACGGTCAGCGCGGTCGGCTCGGCCCTCCCGTTCGCCCTCTGGGACCTGGCCGTCTGGCGCGTCCTGGGCGGTGTCGCCATCGGTATGGCCTCGGTCATCGGCCCCGCCTACATCGCCGAGGTCTCCCCGCCCGCCTACCGCGGCCGGCTCGCCTCGTTCCAGCAGGCCGCCATCGTCACCGGTATCGCCGTCTCACAGCTCGTCAACTACGCCATCCTCGCCATCGCCGACGGTGAGCAGCGCGGAAAGATCGGCGGCCTCGAAGCCTGGCAGTGGATGCTCGGCGTCATGGTCGTTCCATCCGTGCTGTACGGGATGCTGTCCCTCGTCATCCCCGAGTCCCCGCGCTTCCTCATCTCGGTCGGCCGCCAGGACAAGGCGCGCAAGGTCCTGCTCGACGTCGAGGGCAAGCAAGTGAACCTCGACGTCCGGGTTGCGGAGATCGAGCAGAACATGCGGCACGAGCACAAGCCGTCGTTCAAGGATCTTCTCGGTGGTCGGTTCGGCTTCCTTCCGATCGTCTGGATCGGCATCGGCCTGTCCGTCTTCCAGCAGCTCGTCGGCATCAACGTGATCTTCTACTACAGCTCCTCGCTGTGGCAGTCGGTCGGTATCAACCCGGAGAGCTCGTTCTTCTACTCGTTCGAGACGTCCATCGTGAACATCATCGGCACGGTGATCGCGATGATCTTCGTCGACCGGATCGGCCGCAAGCCGCTCGCACTCATCGGCTCCGCCGGAATGGCGATCTCGCTGGGGTTCGCCGCCTGGGCCTTCTCGTACAAGACCCAGGTCGGCGACGTGGTCTCGCTGCCCAGCCTCCAGGGCACGGTCGCCCTCCTCGCCGCCAACTTCTTCGTGCTCTTCTTCGCCCTCTCCTGGGGCGTCGTGGTGTGGGTGCTGCTCGGCGAGATGTTCCCCGGCAAGATCCGCGCCGCCGCCCTGGGTGTCGCCGCCTCGGCCCAGTGGATCGCCAACTGGCTGATCACCGTGACGTTCCCGACGCTCTCCGCCTGGAACCTGTCGGGTGCGTATGTCATCTACACGTTCTTCGCCCTGCTCTCGATCCCCTTCATCCTCAAGTGGGTGCCGGAGACGAAGGGCAAGGCGTTGGAGGAGATGGGCTAATCCCCGCTGCCCCTCTTCTCGGACGCGGTACTGCCCCGGCTCAGCCCTTGAGCCGGGGCAGCACCTGTTCACAGAACAGCTGGGTGCTGCGCCAGCCCTCGTCCACCGGCATCCCGCCGCACAGCGGATGCAGGACGAGACTGTCGCCGCCCAGTTCGGCGCACTCGTCCGGTGTCACCACCCGGTACACGCCCTCGGCCCGCAGCTCCGCGACCGTCGTGGCCGTCGATCTCACCGCCGACCGGATGTCCCCGGACTGCCAGGACGCGTAGGTCCGTGCCTCGTGCAGGAAGTGCTGCCCGTACCGTGACCAGGTCTCGTCGGGGTCCTCCGCGATGTGCAGCAGCGGGGTCTCGGCCGCCGGCATCATGCAGAACCCGTCCGTGCCGTACTCCTCGCGCAACCGGTGGTAGTACGCCTCCAGCTCGGGCAGATGCGCGCTCGGGAAGAACGGCAGCCCGAGACGCGCGGCGCGCCGGGCCGCCGGTTTCGAGGATCCGCCCACCAGCAGCATCGGATGCGGCCGGGTGTACGGCCGCGGGGTGACCCGTACCGTGCGCCCCCGATGGGTGAACTCCTCCCCGGTCCATGCCGCGAGCAGGGTGTCCAGGAGCTCGTCCTGGAGCGCCCCGCGCCGCTTCCAGTCGATGCCATGGGCCGCGTACTCCTCGGGGCGGTAGCCGATGCCCGCGACCGTGACCAGCCGCCCCCGGCTCAGCAGATCGAGAACGGCGATGTCCTCGGCGAGCCGCAGCGGGTCGTGCAAGGGACCGATGATCGCGGACACCGTGACCGCGATGCGCCGGGTCGCGCCGAAGACCGCGCCCGCGAAGAGGAAGGGCGACGGCAGCCAGTTGTCGGCGGCGCCGTGGTGCTCCTCGGTCTGGATCGTGTCGACGCCCCGGTCATCGGCGTACGCGGCCATTTCCAGCGCCGCGCGATAGCGGTCCGCGAGGGACTCGGGGGTCGCCGCGGGGTCCACGAGGTTGAACCGTACGACTGTGAAGGCCATGACGAAACGTCCCCTCCGCCGGACACGACATGACGTGGCGAGGGGGGACGTTAGCTGACGTCGTGTCAGATGGAAACAGTGGCGGGCTCGCGTCCTTGGGGGCTCGCCTGTCGTACGTTCTCCTCAAAAGGCGCATACGGTGAGCCATCGGCTTGTGTGATCCTCCGAGAGGGCTTTCCGCGCGGACCGTGGCCGATACTGGGTGGGTTATGGAAATCGTCATCCTTGCTGTAGTCATCGCTCTGGTCGCGGTCGGCGTGATCAGCGGGCTCGTGGTCAGCAGCCGCAAGAAGAAGCAGCTGCCGCCATCTGCGCCGTCGAGTACGCCGACCATCACCGCTCCGCCAGCCGAGCCGCACGTCGGCGAGGAGGCGGAGACCCCGCGGGAAGAACCACGCCGCACCATCGAGGAGGTCGGCCTCCCCGAGGCACCGGCCGCCGAGGCACCCGTCGAGGTGGCGGAGCCGGAGGCTCCCGCCGCCCCTGCGATCGAGGTCCCGGAACCGACCGCCGGCCGTCTCGTACGGCTCCGGGCCCGGCTGGCCCGCTCGCAGAACACGCTCGGCAAGGGTCTGCTGACCCTGCTGTCGCGCGAGCACCTCGACGAGGAGACCTGGGAGGAGATCGAGGACACGCTCCTCACCGCCGACGTCGGAGTCGCACCGACCCAGGAACTGGTCGAGCATCTGCGGGAGCGGGTGAAGGTGCTGGGTACACGTACTCCGGACGAGCTGCGCACGCTGCTCCGCGAGGAGCTGCTCCGGCTGCTGGGCACGGACTTCGACCGCGCGGTGAAGACCGAGAGCGGTCTGGACACCCCGGGCGTCGTGATGGTCGTCGGTGTCAATGGCACCGGCAAGACCACGACGACCGGCAAGCTGGCGCGGGTGCTGGTGGCCGACGGCCGCTCGGTCGTGCTCGGTGCCGCGGACACGTTCCGGGCCGCCGCGGCCGACCAGCTCCAGACCTGGGGCGAGCGTGTCGGCGCGCGTACGGTTCGCGGGCCCGAAGGCGGCGACCCGGCATCGATCGCCTTCGACGCGGTCAAGGAGGGCATCGCCGAGGGTGCGGACGTCGTCCTCATCGACACGGCCGGCCGTCTGCACACGAAGACCGGCCTCATGGACGAGCTCGGCAAGGTCAAGCGGGTTGTCGAGAAGCACGGTCCGCTGGACGAGGTCCTGCTCGTCCTCGATGCGACCACCGGCCAGAACGGCCTGGTCCAGGCCCGTGTCTTCGCCGAGGTCGTCGACATCACCGGCATCGTCCTCACCAAGCTCGACGGCACGGCCAAGGGCGGCATCGTCGTTGCGGTGCAGCGTGAGCTGGGTGTCCCCGTCAAGCTGATCGGGCTGGGCGAGGGGCCGGACGACCTGGCCCCGTTCGAGCCGGAGGCGTTCGTCGACGCCCTCATCGGCGACTAGTCGATCAAGGGACCACTGGGGGAGTGCCCACTCCCCGAACCATGCCGTCCGCCGTGTCCGGGCCTGTCCCGTGTCGCGGCGGGCGGCGTTTCCGTTCGCGCGGGGCCGTCGACAGGGCCGTCGACAGGGCCGTCAACAGGGCCGGCGCGGGGCCCGCACTGCGGTCGCAGTTCCGGGACCGGTCGGGCTCGGGCCGCCGTCCGGATGCCTCCGAACTCGGGATGCCGCTGCTGCAGCCGGAGGGACGCCCCGGTGCTCACCTGCCGCGTGGGGCGGTCTTCCCAACCCCGGTGAGCACGGGGGCGCGAGCTCGGGCGGCCGTGAGCGAGGCGCGGACGGCCCGGCGCGTTCCGCCGTGAATCCGCCGCCGTCGAGCAGATCGGGGATCGACGCCACCGGGCTGCCCCGGCCGCGGCTTCCGTCCTCGATGGCACGGAAGTCGATCCGCCACATCGGTGACGCCCAACGTCGGTGACCGCACGCGTCCGTCATCGGGGTGAGGACGCGCCCGATGACCCCGGCCCGCCCGCGCGGCGCCGGTCGGCCATCCACGGCCGGCATGTCGATCGCCATCAGGTCCTGGGCGTGCCGGTGACCTGGACGCCGCCGAGGGACGGCATGACGGCCGCACGGGCCACGACGTCACCTGAAGTCCGCGCGTGCGGCCGTACCGGGCCGGCCCACCTCCGGCACCCGGTGCTGCGTCGGTCAGGGGCCGGTCGGGCCGGTGGGTGCGCTACCGCGTGACGCCGCGGACAGGCGGTGGCAGATGAACGCCAGGGTGCCCAGGAGCAGCCTGGCCGGGGGCGGGGTGGCCGTGGTGTCCAGGGAAGGCGGACGAAGCCAGCGGACCGGGCCCAGGCCTGCGTGGTCCGACGGCGGGGCCACGATGAAGGTACCGGCTCCCGGACAGTGGAGGTCCAGGCCCGCGTCGTCCCAGCCCATGCGGTACAGGAGTTCGGGGAGCTCGGACGAGGCGCCCGTGGCCACGAAAAACTGCGCGCGGCCCGTCGGGGTGGCGCACACCGGACCCAGGGGGATGCCCATGCGCTCGAGGCGGACCAGGGCGCGACGGCCTGCCTCGACCGAGACGTCCAGGATGTCGAAGGTGCGGCCCACCGGAAGCAGGATCGCCGCCCCCGGTACCTGCGACCACGCCTTCGTCACATCGTCGAGCGTCGACCCTGCAGGGAGTTCCGGCGCGAAGCCCAACGGGTGTGCCCCGGGGGCGGCGCACGAGGCGTCGCCGCAGGAGCAGCGGCCCGCCGAGGCCCTCGCCCCCGGGGCCACGTCCCAGCCCCACAGTCCTGTGTACTCGGCCACTGCTGTGCACTCGGCCGTGCGGCCGCGGCGCCGTGATCCGGGCCGGATCTCCCGGACCCCCCGGCTGCCGCCGATCGTGAAGCCCATGCCCCCTCCAACGGGTCGAACTCGCCGGTGGTTACGAACGGGAGCGTTTCGGTGACACAGAGTCGCCCTGCCCGGATTCGAGGTGTGGCCCCGCGGCGCTCCCCGGTGTCCGGGGTGGTGCGTGTCGATCCGCGCGCCCTGGCGCGCAACGCTCCGCCCACTCCCTGCTCGTCGCATGTCCAGTGAATCGTGCCTGGCTGGCGGCGGGTTCGTTCGAAGGGGTGGCGAATGGTGGCGTTTCCGGAACCGCCATGGCCGAAGCAGTGATCGTAGGATTACGTTCGGTGCACGAACCCTGGGGGAACTGCCGCACTCGCGGGTATGCCGGAGGCAACTCGGTTTCCTGTTCGATGGGGTGCAACCTCCGTACGGGGGGCAGTAACTCACGGCATTCTGGTACGGGTTCGCGCGACGGAGGCAGAACATTCGGATGGGGGCGTTCCGGTGAACGGCAGCGGCGCAGACGGTACGACGACCGGCAAGCGCCCGAATGAACAGCTGAGCTCGTGGTTCGTGCGCAGCGGGTGGTCGAAGGGCGAACTCGCGCGACAGGTCAACCGCCGGGCACGCCAGATGGGTGCCCATCACATCAGCACGGACACCTCGCGCGTGCGGCGGTGGCTCGACGGCGAGCAGCCGCGTGAGCCGATTCCGCGCATCCTCTCCGAGCTGTTCTCGGAGCGCTTCGGCAGCGTCGTCGCCATTGAGGACCTGGGTCTCCGCACCGCCCACCAGTCGCCGTCCGTGTCCGGGGTCGACCTGCCCTGGGCCGGACCGCAGACCGTCGCGCTGCTCAGTGAGTTCTCCCGCAGTGACCTGATGCTGGCCCGCCGTGGCTTCCTCGGGACCTCCCTCGCCCTCTCCGCCGGTCCCGCCCTCATCGAGCCCATGCAGCGCTGGCTGGTCCCCACCACGGCCGTCGAGAGCGGGACGGCCGGGTCCGTGCGGTCCGGCGACAGCCCCTGCCGGCTCTCCAAGCCGGAGCTCGACCTGCTGGAGTCCACCACCGCGATGTTCCGCCAGTGGGACGCGCAGTGCGGCGGCGGACTGCGGCGCAAGGCCGTTGTCGGCCAGCTCCACGAAGTGACCGACCTGCTTCAGGAGCCCCAGCCCGCGGCCACGTCCCGGCGGCTGTTCACCTGCGCCGCCGAGCTGGCCGAGCTTGCGGGCTGGATGAGCTACGACATCGGCCTCCAGCCCACCGCGCAGAAGTACTTCGTCCTCGCCCTGCATGCCGCCAAGGAAGCGGGCGACAAGCCGCTGGGCTCGTACATCCTCTCCTCCATGAGCCGCCAGATGATTCATCTCGGCCGGCCCGACGACGCCCTGGAGCTCATCCATCTCGCGCAGTACGGCAGCCGTGACTGCGCCACCCCGCGCACCCAGGCGATGCTGTATGCGATGGAGGCCCGCGCGTACGCCAACATGGGACAGCCGAGCAAGACCAAGCGGGCCGTCCGCATGGCCGAGGACACCTTCGCGGACGCGCTGGAGGCCGACGAGCCCGAGCCCGACTGGATCCGCTTCTTCTCCGAGGCGGAGCTCAACGGCGAGAACGCCCACTCGTACCGGGATCTTGCCTACGTCGCCGGGCGCAGCCCCACATATGCCTCGCTCGCCGAGCCGACCATGGAGCGCGCCGTCGAGCTCTTCGGACAGGACGACGAGCACCAGCGCTCGTATGCACTGAACCTGATCGGCATGGCCACGGTCCATCTGCTGAAGAGGGAACCCGAGCAGTCCACACACCTCGCCGAGCAGGCTCTCCATATCGCCAAGCGGGTCCGCTCCGAGCGGGTCAACACCAGGCTGCGCAAGACCGTCGACACCGCGGCCAGGGACTTCGGCGACGTCGCCGAGGTCGTCCGCCTCACCGATCTGCTCACCGCCCAGCTGCCCGAGACCGCCGAAGCGGTCTGACCGGGCAACCACCCAGTACCCCGGCCGCGACGACCACCCGAAACAGCCCGACTCGGCCCCCCACGCCAGGTCAACCGGGTGCCGTCGCGGCCGGTCCCGTGTGCGGCCGGTCCCACTCGTCAGGACCGCTGCCGCTCCCCGGCAGGCCGGTTCCTCGCGGCTCCCGGCCGTCGCTCCTCGCGGTTTCGGGACCATATGTCCGGTACTCATGTCGCGACGGGCAGTTCATCGGCGCGTAACACGCCCGACCTCTTCGTCACTACGGCGAAACATCGTGCGGCATCGGCGGAAACCGCGGCGCGCCAATCTCTTGGCGCATAACCGGCCGACTCCACAGGCAGCCGCACCGGATACCGCCCCCACCGGCTGTCCAGCCCTACAGGCTCCCGCCCCGCACAGGCCGAACGACGACGAGGAGACGCCGATGCCCCCAGGCATCACGCTTGCCGCAGAAGCACCCACGCTGTCTGCCGCCAACACCGGGTTCATGCTCATCTGCTCCGCACTGGTGATGCTCATGACACCGGGCCTGGCCTTCTTCTACGGAGGCATGGTCCGCGTCAAGAGCACCCTGAACATGCTGATGATGAGCTTCATCAGCCTCGGGATCGTCACGATCCTGTGGGTCCTCTTCGGCTTCAGTCTCGCCTTCGGCACCGACTCGGGCTCACTGATCGGCTGGTCCTCCGACTACGTCGGACTGAGCGGCATCGGGATCACCGAACTGTGGGACGGCTACACCATCCCGGTGTACGTCTTCGCCGTCTTCCAGCTGATGTTCGCGATCATCACGCCGGCGCTGATCAGCGGCGCCCTCGCGGACCGGGTCAAGTTCACCGCCTGGGCGCTGTTCATCACCCTGTGGGTCACCGTGGTCTACTTCCCGGTCGCGCACTGGGTCTGGGGCGCCGGTGGCTGGCTCTTCGAGATGGGCGTCATCGACTTCGCCGGCGGTACCGCCGTCCACATCAACGCCGGAGCCGCGGCGCTCGGCGTGATCCTGGTCATCGGCAAGCGGGTCGGCTTCAAGAAGGACCCGATGCGTCCGCACAGCCTGCCGCTGGTGATGCTCGGTGCGGGCCTGCTGTGGTTCGGCTGGTTCGGATTCAACGCCGGCTCGTGGCTCGGCAACGACGACGGCGTCGGCGCGGTGATGTTCGTCAACACGCAGGTCGCCACCGCTGCGGCCATGCTCGCCTGGCTCGCCTACGAGAAGATCCGCCACGGCTCCTTCACCACCCTGGGCGCCGCGTCCGGTGCGGTCGCGGGTCTGGTCGCCATCACCCCGTCCGGCGGTTCCTGCTCCCCGCTCGGTGCCATCGGTATCGGAGCCATCGCCGGTCTTGTGTGCGCCATGGCCGTCGGCCTCAAGTACAAGTTCGGCTACGACGACTCCCTCGACGTCGTCGGCGTCCACCTCGTCGGCGGTGTCATCGGATCCCTGCTGGTCGGCTTCTTCGCCACCGGTGGTGTCCAGTCCGACGCCAAGGGCCTGTTCTACGGTGGCGGGTTCGACCAGCTCGGCAAGCAGGCCATCGGTGTCTTCGCCGTACTGGCCTACTCTCTGATCGTCTCCGCGATCCTCGCCTTCGTCCTCGACAAGACGATCGGCATGCGGGTCACCGAGGACGACGAGATCTCCGGCATCGACCAGGTCGAGCACGCCGAGACCGCGTACGACTTCAGCGGAGCGGGCGGCGGGGCCGGGTCCCGCAAGGCCGCAACCGCACCCGTCGACACCGTGGCAGCTGCACCGAAGAACAAGAAGGTGGACGCATGAAGCTCATCACCGCAGTCGTGAAGCCGCACCGGCTGGACGAGATCAAGGAGGCCCTGCAGGCCTTCGGCGTCCAGGGGCTCACGGTCACGGAGGCCAGTGGCTACGGACGGCAGCGCGGCCACACCGAGGTCTACCGGGGCGCCGAGTACACCGTCGACCTGGTCCCCAAGATCCGCATCGAGGTGCTGGCCGAGGACGACGACGCCGAACAGCTCATCGACGTGGTGGTGAAGGCGGCCAGGACCGGCAAGATCGGAGACGGCAAGGTGTGGAGCGTTCCGGTCGAGACCGCGGTACGGGTCCGCACCGGCGAACGCGGCCCGGACGCACTGTAGACGGGAGTAGCTGGGTGACGAGCCTCGATGTGACCACCGAAGCAGAAGACTCGGGACCCAGCGGCTATGCGGCGGCCCGGCTGCGCCTTCTCCAGGAGAAGGCGCAGCCAGGGCCGCCGCGCCGTGCCGCCCTGGCGCGGCTGACCGACGACTGGCTCGCCGCGCTGTTCACCGCCGCCGCCCGCAGCACCGGCGTGCGCGGAGCCGCCCTCGTCGCCGTCGGCGGATACGGCCGCGGCGAACTCTCCCCGCGCAGTGACCTCGACCTCCTGCTGCTGCACGACGGCAGCGCGGACGCCGGGGCGATCGCTTCCCTCGCCGACCGGGTCTGGTACCCGGTCTGGGACCTGGGCCTTGCCCTCGACCACTCCGTCCGGACCCCGGGCGAGGCCCGCAAGACGGCAGGCGAAGACCTCAAGGTGCAACTCGGCCTGCTCGACGCCCGTGGTGTCGCGGGCGACCTGGGACTCGTGGCCGGGCTGCGCACCACCGTGCTCGCCGACTGGCGCAATCAGGCACCCAAGCGGCTCCCCGATCTCCACGAACTGTGCCGTGAGCGGGCCGAACGCCAGGGCGAGCTGCAGTTCCTGCTCGAGCCCGACCTCAAGGAGGCGCGCGGCGGGCTGCGCGACGCCACCGCACTGCGCGCCGTCGCCGCTTCCTGGGTCGCCGACGCGCCGCGTGAGGGGCTCGCGGAGGCGCGACGCGTCCTCCTCGACACCCGCGACGCGCTCCACCTCACCACCGGGCGGGCCACCGACCGCCTCGCGCTCCAGGAACAGGACCAGGTCGCGGCAGAGCTCGGCCTGCTCGACGCCGACACACTGCTGAGGCAGGTGTACGAAGCCGCGCGGACCGTCTCGTACGCCTCCGACGTCACCTGGCGGGAAGTGACCCGGGTCCTCCGGTCCCGGTCCGGGCGGCCACGGCTGCGGGCCGTGTTCGGCGGCCGCCGCCCGGAGCCCGAGCGCACCCCGCTCGCCGAGGGAGTCGTCGAGATGGACGGCGAGGCGGTCCTCGCCCGCACGGCCAGGCCCGAACGCGACCCGGTGCTGCCGCTACGGGCGGCAGCTGCCGCGGCCCAGTCCGGGCTGCCGCTCTCCCTGCATGCGGTACGCCATCTCGCCGCGGCCGCCGGCCCCCTGCCGGTGCCCTGGCCGGCCGAGGCCCGTGAGGAACTCGTCACCCTGCTCGGTGCGGGCGAGTCCACCGTCGCCGTATGGGAGGCGCTGGAGGCCGAGGGGCTGATCACCAGGCTGCTGCCGGACTGGGAGCGGGTGCGCTGTCGGCCCCAGCGCAATCCCGTCCATACCTGGACCGTGGACCGCCACCTCGTCGAGGCGGCCGTACGCGCCTCGGCGCTCACCCGCCGGGTCGGCCGCCCCGACCTGCTGCTGGTCGCCGCGCTGCTGCACGACATCGGCAAGGGCTGGCCGGGCGACCACTCGGTGGCAGGCGAGACCATCGCCCGTGACGTCGCCACCCGTATCGGCTTCGACAAGCACGACGTGGGTGTCATCGCCACGCTCGTGCGCCACCATCTGCTCCTCGTCGAGACCGCCACCCGGCGCGATCTCGACGATCCCGCGACCGTGCGGGCGGTCGCCTCGGTCGTCGGCACGGAGGGGACGCTCGAACTGCTGCACGCGCTCACCGAGGCCGACGCCCTCGCCACCGGGCCGGCCGCCTGGTCGGCCTGGCGCGGCTCACTCGTCGCCGACCTGGTGAAACGGGTCGCCGGAGTACTCGCCGGGGAGGCCCCGGCCGAACCCGAGCCCACGGCTCCGAGCGCCGAGCAGGAGCGTCTCGCGATCGAGGCGCTGCGCACCGGCGGGCCGGTGCTCGCCCTGCACGCACAGGCCGAGACCCCGCAGACGGAGGGCGAGCCGGAGCCCGTCGGGGTGGAGCTGCTGATCGCCGTGCCCGACCAGCCCGGAGTGCTGCCCGCGGTGGCCGGCGTCCTCGCCCTGCACCGGCTCACCGTCCGTGCCGCCGACCTGTGTGCGATCGAGCTGCCGAACGAGGTGGGGCCGGGCGCCGTTCTCGTGCTCGACTGGCGGGTCGCGGCCGCCTACGGATCCCTGCCGCAGGCAGCCCGGCTCCGCGCCGACCTCGTGCGCGTCCTCGACGGCTCGCTGGACGTCCCCGCCAGGCTCGCCGAGCGCGATGCGGCGTACCCGCGCAGGCGCGGTGCGACCGCCCCGCCACCGCGGGTCGCGGTCGCCCCGGCGGCCTCACGCTCCGCCACGGTCATCGAGGTCCGTGCCCAGGACGCCCCGGGGCTGCTGCACCGCATCGGTCATGCCCTGGAATCGGCGGCCGTGCGGGTGCGCAGCGCGCATGTGTCGACGCTCGGCGCCAACGCCGTCGACGCGTTCTACGTCACACACCCCGACGGAGCCCCGCTCACCTCCGCGGAGGCCGCCGCCGTGGCCCGTGCGCTCGAGGCCACCCTGCGCGAATGACGGGCCCCGGCCGGCGGGCGGACAGGGGGGCAGACCCCATACCGCGCGTACGGATACCCTTGGGAGACATCTGTCCGCCCGCCCCCGAGACCTGAGGATCCGCGACCACCGTGTTCGATACCCTCTCCGACCGCCTTGCAGCGACATTCAAGAACCTCCGGGGCAAGGGCCGCCTGTCCGAGGCGGACATCGACGCCACCGCGCGCGAGATCCGGATCGCGCTGCTCGAGGCGGATGTGGCGCTCCCCGTCGTCCGCTCCTTCATCAAGCAGGTGAAGGAACGCGCGATGGGCTCCGAGGTGTCCCAGGCGCTGAACCCTGCCCAGCAGGTCATCAAGATCGTCAACGAGGAGCTCGTCGGTATCCTCGGCGGTGAGACCCGGCGGCTGCGGTTCGCCAAGCAGCCGCCCACCGTGATCATGCTCGCGGGTCTCCAGGGCGCCGGTAAGACCACCCTCGCCGGAAAGCTCGGCCTCTGGCTCAAGAGCCAGGGCCACTCTCCGCTGCTCGTCGCCTGTGACCTTCAGCGCCCCAACGCCGTGAACCAGCTGGCCGTCGTCGCCGAGCGCGCAGGCGTCGGCGTGTTCGCCCCGCAGCCGGGCAACGGTGTGGGCGACCCGGTCCAGGTCGCCAAGGAGTCGATCGAGTACGCGAAGTCGAAGGTTCACGACATCGTCATCGTCGACACCGCCGGCCGCCTCGGTATCGACCAGGAGATGATGCAGCAGGCCGCGGACATCCGTGACGCGGTCAGCCCCGACGAGGTGCTCTTCGTCGTCGACGCGATGATCGGTCAGGACGCGGTCAACACCGCGGAGGCCTTCCGCGACGGCGTCGGCTTCGACGGTGTCGTGCTCTCCAAGCTGGACGGCGACGCCCGCGGTGGTGCCGCGCTCTCCATCGCGCATGTCACCGGCAAGCAGATCATGTTCGCCTCCAACGGCGAGAAGCTGGACGACTTCGACGCGTTCCACCCGGACCGCATGGCGTCCCGCATCCTCGGCATGGGCGACATGCTCTCGCTCATCGAGAAGGCCGAGCAGACCTTCAGCCAGGAAGAGGCCGCCAAGATGGCCTCCAAGCTGGCGAGCAGCAAGGGCAAGGACTTCACGCTCGACGACTTCCTGGCCCAGATGGAGCAGGTCAGGAAGATGGGCTCCATCTCCAAGCTGCTCGGCATGCTGCCCGGCATGGGGCAGATCAAGGACCAGATCAACAACATCGACGAGCGTGACGTGGACCGTACGGCCGCGATCATCAAGTCGATGACCCCGGGCGAGCGCCAGGACCCGACGATCATCAACGGCTCGCGCCGTGCCCGTATCGCCAAGGGTTCGGGCGTCGACGTCAGCGCGGTGAAGAGCCTGGTCGAGCGTTTCTTCGACGCCCGCAAGATGATGTCGCGCATGGCGCAGGGCGGCGGTATGCCTGGTATGCCGGGGATCCCGGGCATGGGCGGCGGCCCTGGTCGCCAGAAGAAGCAGCAGAAGCAGGCGAAGGGCAAGCGCAAGAGCGGTAACCCGATGAAGCGCAAGGCCGAGGAGCAGGCCGCCGCCGCCCGCCGTGAACAGGCGGCTCAGGGCGGTGCGTTCGGCCTCCCCGCGGGCGGTGCCGGCAAGGACTTCGAGCTCCCGGACGAGTTCAAGAAGTTCATGGGCTGACATCCCGGGAAGTTCATGGGTCCGATGCGGTGACGCGTCCGGCTCCACGGTGGGCGAGGGCCCCGCGGTCGAAGGACCGCGGGGCCCTCTGCCATGTGGCGCGCCCGGGTGGCGTGGGCCCGGGGGCTGTGCGGTCATGGGCAGAGAGCCGGCCGGATCGAGCGCACCGGAGCAGGAGGGCAGGCGTGGCCAATTCCGTACCCCCGCGCGATCGCACCGACCAGCCCTGGCGCTCCGAGGGCGCGCCGCCCCCGCCGCGCAGGAGGAAGATGCCCGGCGGCTGGATCGGGCTGCTCGTCTCCGCCGTCGTCGTCTTCCTCATCGCCTTCCTGGTGTTGTCGTACGTCGGCGAGTCCGAGGAGCCGACGATCTCGTACACCGAATTCAGCAAACAGGTCACGGCGGGCAACGTCGCCAGGATCTATGCCAAGGGCGATGCGATCCAGGGCGAGCTGAAGAAGGAACGGGCGCTGCCGGACGACAAGGGCGACTACACCAAGTTCACCACGCAGCGGCCCGCGTTCGCCGATGACGACCTGTGGCAGCAGCTGACCCGGCAGGGCGTCACGGTGACGGCCGAGCCGGTTGTCGTCCAGCGCGGATTTCTCGTCAATCTGCTGATCTCACTCGCTCCGATCCTGCTGCTCGTCCTCCTGTGGGTGTTCATCGCACGGCGGACGGGCGCCGGGGTGGGCGGCCCGTTCGGGCGCAAGACGCCACCGAGACCGGTGGAGGTGCTGGAGGGCAGGCGCACCACCTTCGAGGACGTGGCCGGCATCGACGAGGTCGAGGGCGAGCTCAACGATGTCGTCGACTTCCTCAAGAACCCGGCGGCCTACCGGGACATGGGCGCCCGGATGCCCGGCGGAGTGCTGCTCGCAGGGCCGCCCGGCACCGGAAAGACCCTGCTCGCGCGCGCGGTGGCGGGCGAGGCGGGAGTGCCCTTCTTCTCCGCGTCCGCCTCCGAGTTCATCGAGATGATCGTGGGTGTGGGCGCCTCGCGCGTACGGGAACTCTTCGCCGAGGCCCGCAAGGTCGCCCCGGCCATCGTCTTCATCGACGAGATCGACACCATCGGCCGGGTGCGCGGTGGAGGTGCGGCGCTCGGAGGCCACGACGAACGGGAACAGACGCTCAACCAGATCCTGACCGAAATGGACGGCTTCACCGGCTCCGAGGGTGTCGTCGTGCTGGCCGCCACCAACCGGGCGGACGTCCTCGACCCCGCCCTCACCCGGCCCGGCCGCTTCGACCGCATCGTGCATGTCAGCCCGCCCGACCGGGGCGGGCGCGAGGCGATCCTGAGGATCCACACCCGGGAGATCCCGCTGGCCGAGAGCGTCGACCTCGCCCAGGTGGCGCGCACGACGCCGGGAATGACCGGCGCCGAACTGGCCAATCTCGCCAACGAGGCCGCGCTTCTCGCGGTCAAGCGACGCCGCCGCGAGGTCACCCAGAGCGATCTCTCCGACGCCCTGGAGAAGGTCCAGCTGGGAGCGGAGCGGTCACTGGTGATGCCCCTGGAGGAGCGGCGCAGGACCGCCTATCACGAGAGCGGCCATGCACTGCTCGGCATGCTCCAGCCGGGCGCGGACCCGGTCCGGAAGATCACGATCGTGCCGCGCGGCCGCGCGCTGGGCGTCACCCTCTCCACACCGGACGCCGACAGGTACGCCTACACGGAGGAGTACCTGCGCGGCCGCATCATCGGCGCGCTCGGCGGAATGGCCGCCGAGCACGTCGTCTTCGGAGTCGTCACGACCGGTTCGGAGAGCGATCTGGAGCAGGTCACCCGACTGGTCCGGGGCATGGCAGGCCGCTGGGGCATGAGCGAACGCGTGGGCCGCTTCACCGCGATGCCCGCAGATGCGCAGGAGCCGTACGGACTCATGGCCGCTCCGGCGACGCTGGACGCCGTGGACCACGAGATGCGCCGGATCGCCGACGAGTGCTACGAGAGCGCCTGCCGGCAACTGCGGGACAACCGCGACCGGCTGGACGCGCTCGCGGCAGCCCTGCTGGCCAACGAGACCCTGGAGGAGGACGCGGCGTACAGGGCCGCGGGCATCGCCCGGCTCGGCAAGAACGGCGCGGACGCGAACCAGTAGGCCACCCGGGTGAACCGGTCACTGTGTGCGGGCGATGAGATAGCGGAACACGTTGGGCATCCACACCGTCCCGTCGGCGCGCACGTACGGGTGCAGCGCCTCGGTGACCTCCTTCTCCACCTGCGCCTGGTCGGTCGCCCGGACCGCCGCGTCGAACAGGCCGGTCGACAGCAGCCCCCGCACCGCGCTCTCCGGGTCCGCGTAGCCGAAGGGGCAGGCGACCCGGCCCGAGCCGTCCGGCTTGAGCCCGGCCTTCATCGCCACCTCCTCCAGGTCGTCCCGTCGAGTCGCCCGCCAGCCGCCCGAGTCGCGCAGCCGCTCGGTGAGCCGGCTCGCGACCCGCAGCACTGTCGAGGTGGCACAGCGCTCCGGCGGGCCCCAGCCCGCCAGCACGACCGGACTGCCGCGCTCGGCCAGCGGAACCGCTGCCCGCAGCGCGGGCACGAGCCCTTCCGCATCACCTGCCGTACACCCGATCGGCTGAAACGCAGTGATCACGGTGAACCGGGGGAGTGCGGGATCCGCCGCCTCCTCGGGACTGCCCTCCACCAGCTGCGGTGCCCCACCGCCCGTTGCCCCGTCGGGCACACGCGCACGGTCGGGCCCGGGGGCGAGCCGCTCCCGGGCCAGGGAGATCCTCGAACGGTCCCTGTCCACACCGGTGACCCGCGCCCCGCGTGCCGAAGCCATCAGGAGGGCGAGTCCCGTGCCGCAGCCGAGCCCCAGCAACCGTGAGCCCCTGCCGACCTCCAGATGCTCGTACACCGCCTCGTAGAGGGGCACCAGCATCCTTTCCTGGATCTCCGCCCAGTCGCGGATGCGTGCCGCTGGATCGGCCGGGGGTGCACAGGCCGCACTGGGATGGTGCCGGACGAGCGTAGGTGTCATCGAGAAGCGCCCCAATCCGCCGAGAGGTCAGCTGTGCCCTGAGTGACAGCCCCCCGTGTACGTGCGCTCGTGCTCCCCCCGTATGCCAGGGAACTCCCCATCCGTCCGTACGTCCAGGGGTCGCGCCGCAAAGCCTGGGCGTGCCCCGGTCGTGCGCCCCCGCGCCCGGAACGAGTCCTCATCCAGGGTGCAGCCGCCGTACGATTCGCGCCATGGCAAAGGCACCTGTCCTCACGCCGCAGGCCGAGGACTTCCCCCGCTGGTACCAGGACCTGATCAACAAGGCCGAGCTCGCCGACAACGGCCCGGTGCGGGGCACGATGGTGATTCGTCCGTACGGCTACGGGCTGTGGGAGCGGATGCAGCAGGAGATGGACTCCCGCATCAAGGCGGCCGGGGCGTCCAACGCGTACTTCCCCCTCTTCATCCCGCAGTCGTATCTGACGAGGGAGGCCGAGCACGTCGAGGGCTTCGCACCGGAACTCGCGGTCGTCACGCACGGCGGGGGCAAGGAACTCGACGAGCCGGTCGTCGTCCGCCCCACTTCCGAGACGATCGTCAACGAATACTTCTCCAAGTGGGTGCAGAGCTACCGCGATCTGCCGCTGCTCATCAACCAGTGGGCGAACGTGGTCCGCTGGGAGATGCGTCCCCGAGTGTTCCTGCGCACGACCGAGTTCCTCTGGCAGGAGGGCCACACAGCGCACGCCACGTACGAGGAGGCTCGCGACTACGCCGCCCGCATCCACCGCGAGGTCTATGCCGACTTCATGGTCAACGTCCTCGGCATCGACGTGGTGCTGGGCCGCAAGACACCCCGGGAGCGCTTCGCCGGAGCCGTCAACACCCTCACCCTCGAAGGCATGACGGGTGACGGCAAGGCCCTCCAGATGGGCACGAGCCATGAGCTCGGCACCAACTTCTCCAAGGCCTTCGACACCACCTATCTGTCGAAGGACGGCACACAGGAACTCGCCTGGCAGACCTCCTGGGGCTGCTCCACCCGGATGGTCGGCGGCCTGATCATGTCGCACGGTGACGACAACGGGCTGCGGGTGCCGCCGCGTCTGGCGCCCGTCCAGGCCGTCGTCCTCGCCATCAAGGGGGACGAGGCGGTGCTGGCCAAGGTGCGGGAGATCGGGGGGCGACTGCGGGCCGCGGGCATCCGCGTCCATGTCGACGACCGCACGGACACACCGTTCGGTCGTCGTGCCGTGGACTGGGAGCTGAAGGGGGTGCCGGTGCGCATCGAGGTCGGGCCGCGCGACCTGGAAGGCGGGACGGCGATGCTGGTCCGGCGCATCCCCGGAGGCAAGGAGCCGGTCGCGATCGACACGCTCGCCGGGCTGCTGCCCCAGGTCCTCGAGGAGGATCAGGCGCTGCTGCTGGGCCAGTCGCGTGAACGCCGCGAGGCCCGCACGGCCGATGTGAGCACGATCGGGGAGGCGGCCGAGGCCGCGGTCGCGGGCGGCTGGGCGCGCATCCCCTGGGCGACGCTCGGCCCCGACGGGGAGGCCCTGCTCGCCGACCGTGCGGTGTCCGTGCGGTGTCTGGTGGCGGAGGACGGGTCGGTGCCGGAGGCCGACGACGCCCCGGGTACGCTCGCGATCGTGGCGCGCGCCTACTGAGAGGTGCGCTGTGCCCTCGGCGGTGGCCCCGCCGGACCCCCGAGGCTGCCAACGTCCTCTCGTGGTGGCCCTGCACCGGGCGTGCGGACCCCGGTCACGCGCCGGGGCGTACGCGCCACTACGTACCAGCTTGTTGCGAGCTGCGAGGCTTCTCCGCAGATCAGCGCACCCGCCCTCGTCAGGACGCATCAACCCTAACTGACGGGTACGTGCAAATTATTTGGGATGCCCCGGAATGGAACCCGTCGGCCGCCAGGCTCGTTATCACGACGTGAGCACGACACCACCTGTTCTCGCCGCAGAGCTGGCACAGGCGTGGGCCGACATTCAGCGGCACCACCCCGAGCTGCCCGATCTTGCCGCGCCAGAGTCCCTGATCGGAGAGTCCTCGTCCGCGTGCGGCCACGAGCTCTCCTTCGAGCGACTGCTCCATGAAGCAGTCCACGGCATTGCCGCCGCCCGAGGGGTCCGTGACACCTCCCGCGCCGGCAGATACCACAACCGCCGGTTCCTGGCGATCGCGGAGGAGATGGGCCTGGATCACCCCGAGGAGCCGCACCCGAGCAGCGGCTTCTCGCTGGTCACCCTGAACCCCGAGGCGAAACGGCGCTACCGGCCGACCATCGAGCGGCTGCATCGTGCCCTTGCCGCGCACACCGTCGCGACCGCCACGGACACCAAGCGGACCTTCCGGGGCCCGGCTGCCCGCCACGGCTCGTCCGGCGGCGGCGTGCGGGTCAAGGCGGTCTGCGACTGCGGGCGCAACGTAAGAGTCGTGCCGTCGGTCCTCGCCCAGGCTCCGATCGTCTGCGGCGGATGCGGGAAGCCGTTCCGGATTCCCGAAGCGGTGGCCGCGGCGAGCTGAGAAGGCGTGCGGCGCAGCCACAGGAGCATGATCCCGTGGGTGGCCCGGAGGCCGGACCGGCCTCCGGTCTGCCCCGCGCGATCCTTGTGGCACAATGGCTAGCTGTACTCGACAGTCGCACAGGACCCCTCTCTCCTCCGGCTGACGCGTCCATCGGGCCATCGGGTACCGCAACCCCACGCGGCAACCTGCTGTGCTCAACCACGTCAAAATCAGGAGAACCCACTCCCGTGGCAGTCAAGATCAAGCTGAAGCGTCTGGGCAAGATCCGTTCGCCTCACTACCGCATCGTCGTCGCCGACTCCCGTACCCGCCGTGATGGCCGGGCCATCGAGGAGATCGGTCTGTACCACCCGACGTACAACCCGTCGCGCATCGAGGTCGACTCGGAGCGTGCGCAGTACTGGCTGTCCGTCGGCGCCCAGCCGACCGAGCCGGTCCTCGCCATCCTGAAGCTCACCGGTGACTGGCAGAAGCACAAGGGCCTGCCCGCCCCGGAGAAGCCGCTGCTCCAGCCGGAGACGAAGGAAGACAAGCGCGCTTCCTTCGAGGCCTTCGCCAAGACCCTCGAGGGCGACGACGCCAAGGGTGAGGCCATCACCCAGAAGGCGAAGAAGACCGAGAAGAAGGCGGACGAGCCGGCCGCTCCCGCCGAGTCGACCGAGGCCTGAGCATGCTCGAGGAGGCTCTCGAGCACCTCGTGAAGGGCATCGTCGACAACCCGGACGATGTGCAGGTGGCCTCGCGCAATCTGCGCCGCGGTCGCGTGCTCGAGGTCCGGGTGCACCCCGACGATCTCGGTAAGGTGATCGGCCGCAACGGCCGCACCGCGCGCGCCCTGCGCACCGTCGTGGGCGCCATCGGCGGCCGTGGTATCCGTGTCGACCTCGTCGATGTGGACCAGGTCCACTGATTCGTTGAACACCGGCGCGGGCCGGGGAGGGCCTACGGGTCCGCCCCGGCCCGTCGTCGTCGACGCAGTAGTGCCGTCAGGCACACGACAGGAGCAGTGAGCGTGCAGCTCGTAGTCGCACGGGTCGGCCGTGCCCATGGCATCAAGGGCGAGGTCACCGTCGAAGTACGTACCGACGAGCCGGAACTGAGGCTCGCGCCCGGAGCCGTCCTGGGCACCGACCCGGCCTCCGCCGGACCGCTGACCATCGAGACGGGGCGCGTGCACAGCGGACGGCTGCTGCTGCGCTTCGAGGGAGTGCGGGACCGCAACGCCGCCGAGGCCCTGCGCAACGTCCTGCTCATCGCCGAGGTCGATCCGGACGAGACACCGGACGAGCCCGACGAGTACTACGACCACCAGCTGATGGACCTGGACGTGGTGCTTGCCGACGGCACCGAGGTCGGCCGGATCACCGAGATCTCCCACCTCCCCTCGCAGGACCTGTTCATCGTCGAGCGGCCCGACGGCAGCGAGGTGATGATCCCCTTCGTCGAGGAGATCGTGACCGAGATCGATCTCGGGGAACAGAAGGCCGTCATCACCCCGCCGCCGGGGCTGATCGACGACCGTGCCGAGATCGCCTCCGCCAGGGACGAGGACGAAGCCCGATGAGGCTCGACGTCGTCACGATCTTTCCCGAGTACCTGGAGCCGCTGAACGTCTCGCTCGTCGGCAAGGCACGCGCGCGCGGACGGCTCGACGTCCATGTGCACGATCTGCGGAACTGGACGTACGACCGGCACAACACCGTGGACGACACCCCCTACGGCGGCGGCCCCGGCATGGTCATGAAGACGGGCCCCTGGGGCGACGCCCTCGACCAGACCGTTGCCGACGGCTACGAGGCCGGGGCGCACGGTCCGGTGATGGTCGTCCCCACACCCAGCGGCAGGCCCTTCACCCAGGAACTCGCCGTCGAACTCTCCGAGCGGCCCTGGCTGATCTTCACCCCGGCCCGCTACGAGGGCATCGACCGGCGCGTCATGGACGAGTACGCCACCCGCATACCGGTGTACGACGTCTCCATCGGGGACTACGTCCTGGCGGGCGGCGAGGCGGCCGTCCTCGTGATCACCGAGGCGGTGGCGCGGCTGCTGCCGGGCGTACTCGGGAACGCCGAATCCCACCGCGACGACTCCTTCGCACCCGGCGCCATGGCCAACCTGCTGGAGGGGCCCGTCTACACCAAGCCGCCCGTGTGGCGCGGCCGGGAGATCCCGGACGTCCTGCTCAGCGGACACCACGGGAAGATCGCACGCTGGCGCCGTGACGAGGCGTTCCGCCGCACGGCCATGAACCGGCCCGATCTGATCGAGCGCTGTGACCCGTCCTCCTTCGACAAGAAGGACCGGGAGACCCTCTCCATCCTGGGCTGGGCGCCTTCGCCCGACGGCCGATTTTGGCGCAGGCCGCAGGCCGTGGAAGAATAGGCCGCTGCCGTACGTCCGGCGTGCGCCCCTGCCACAGGGGGACACGACGCCCGCTCCGACGCCACGGCCCCCAACTCATCTCTCCGGATACCGCTGATGACCTGTGGCATCGGTGAAGAAAGCAGACGAACATGTCGCACGTGCTCGACGCCGTCAACTCCGCCTCGCTGCGGACCGACCTCCCGGCGTTCCGTCCCGGTGACACCGTGAACGTCCACGTTCGCGTCATCGAGGGCAACCGCTCCCGCATCCAGCAGTTCAAGGGTGTCGTCATCCGCCGCCAGGGCTCCGGCGTCAGCGAGACCTTCACGGTCCGCAAGGTCTCCTTCTCCGTCGGCGTCGAGCGCACCTTCCCGGTGCACAGCCCGATCTTCGAGAAGATCGAGCTCGTCACCCGTGGTGACGTCCGTCGCGCCAAGCTGTACTACCTGCGTGAGCTGCGCGGCAAGGCCGCCAAGATCAAGGAGAAGCGCGAGAACTGAGCTCCGGCTCACACCCGCGCCCAGCTGTGGACTAACAGAGTTCATACGGCGGCCGGATAGCATCTGGCACCGATGGACACCGAAGCACAGCACACGGAGCGCGGCCGCTCCTCCGAGTCAGGGACCGACGAGTCCCGGCCGGAGGAGGGGCCGCGCTCCATGCGTATGTCCGGTGGCCTGCACCGGCTCTCGCTCCGCCGGGCCGGAGTGCTCGGCGTCCTCGGCGGGGTCGTCCTGCTGCTCCTGAGCCACTTCGTACTGCAGCCCTTCCTGATCCCCAGCACCTCGATGGAGCCCGCCCTGGAGGTCGGCGACCGGGTGCTGGTGAACAAGCTGGCGTACCGTTTCGGTTCCGAGCCGGGGCGCGGCGACGTCGTCGTGTTCGACGGCACGGGATCGTTCGTGAGGGAAGCGCCGGGCCGGAACGGGGTGGCCGGGCTGGCGCAGGGGGTGGCCGCGACGCTGGGTCTGGCCGAGCCGGCCGAGACCGACTTCGTGAAACGGGTGGTGGGGGTCGGCGGCGACCGCGTCGTGTGCTGCGACAAAAGGGGGAGACTCGAGGTGAACGGCGTATCCGTCGAAGAGCGTTACGTCTACTTTGGCGACGCCCCGTCCCGGGTGCCCTTCGACATCGTCGTACCGCAGGGCACGCTGTTCGTCATGGGCGACCACCGCAGCAAGTCCCGTGACTCCAGAGACCATCTCGGTGAGCCCGGCGGCGGCATGGTGCCCCTCGACAACGTGATCGGCCGGGCCGAGTGGATCGGCTGGCCGGCCGGCCGCTGGGCCTCGCTGGAGGCGCCCGCGGCCTTCGACCGCGTACCCGCACCCGGCGGCGCCCATGGGTAACCGTGGACGGCGCGCGAGCCATCGGTCCGACACCCGGCTGCCCACCGGCACCCGACCCACCGACGGGGCCCGGACCCTCCCCGGGCGTGCCGAACGGCGCAAGCTGGCGCGAAGGGTGAAGCGACGGCGGCAGCGCTCGGCCGTCAAGGAGATACCGATCCTCATCGTGGTCGCGCTGATGATCGCACTGGGCCTCAAGACGTTCCTGGTCCAGGCGTTCGTGATCCCGTCGGGCTCGATGGAGCAGACGATCCAGATCGAGGACCGGGTGCTGGTGGACAAGCTCACGCCGTGGTTCGGCTCGAAGCCGGAGCGCGGCGACGTCGTCGTGTTCAGGGACCCGGGCGGCTGGCTCCAGCAGGAGCAGACGCCCAGGCAGGACGATCCAGTGGTCGTCAAGCAGGTCAAGCAGGTGCTGACCTTCATCGGACTGCTCCCGTCCGAGGACGAGCAGGACCTGATCAAGCGGGTCGTCGCCGTCGGCGGCGACAACGTCAAGTGCTGCGATGCGAACGGCAGGGTCACGGTCAACGGCGTGCCGCTCAACGAGCCGTACCTCCATCCCGACAACGTCCCCTCGAAACTGAAGTTCGAAGTGCAGGTCCCGACCGGGCGGCTCTTCGTGATGGGGGACCACCGGTCCAATTCGGCCGACTCCCGCTCCCACCTCGAGGAGCAGTACAACGGCACGGTGTCGGAGGGGGGCGTCGTCGGCCGTGCGGTCGTCATCGCGTGGCCCTTCGAGCACTGGAGCAAACTGGAGGAGCGGGAGACGTACGCCTCGGTCCCCGATGCGCGTGCCGGGTCAACCACGGCACACGGGCGGTCGCATAGTGTGTCCTCCCAGGATCTCAACGGAACGATCCTGCTCCCGAGCCCTGCGGAACTCCCGCTCGTTATGGGAGTAGTGGGCCTGCGTCTCCTCCGGCGCAGGCAGTCGCAAGGAGTGAGGAGTGGATGTGGGGGACTTGGCGGTCGGCGCACGATCCGGACACGGCGAGCCGGAGGATCGGCCCGAGCGGCGCACCGCGCCGTCCCCCGGACCTGGCGGCTCCAGCGCCTCCGGCAGCTCCAGCGGCTCAGCGGGATCCCCTGGTCCCGGCGGGTCCGGCGGCGCCTCCCGGGGCGCTGAGGGAGGCTCCTGGGGCCAGGGGCCCGCGGATCACGACCCGGCGTCCGGCGGCGGTGCGTCCGGAGGTGGCTCCATCCCGGGCGGCCCGGGAGACGAGGACGCCGGGGACGGCCGCTCGTCGGCCGGCTTCGCGGGGGCGAGGAAGCACCGCTCCTTCCTGCGGGAGTTGCCGCTGCTGATCGGTATCGCCCTGCTTCTCGCTCTCCTGATCAAGACGTTCTTGGTGCAGGCGTTCTCGATCCCCTCCGACTCGATGATGAACACGCTGCAGCGGGGCGACCGGGTCCTGGTCGACAAACTGACGCCCTGGTTCGGTTCGGAGCCCCAGCGCGGCGAGGTCGTCGTCTTCCACGATCCGGGCGGCTGGCTGGAGAACACGGTCGCCCCCGAGCCGAACGCGATCCAGCAGTTCCTCAGTTTCATCGGCCTGATGCCGTCCGCCGAGGAGAAGGACCTGATCAAGCGGGTGATCGCGGTCGGTGGCGACACCGTCGAGTGCAAGCGCGGCGGCAAGGTGACGGTCAACGGCAAGGCGTTGGACGAGACGTCGTACATCCACCCCGGAAGCACCCCCTGCGACGACGAGCCGTTCGGGCCGATCAAGGTGCCCAAGGGACGGATCTGGGTGATGGGCGACAACCGTCAGAACTCGCTGGACTCCCGCTACCACCAGGAGCTCCCGGGCAACGGCACCGTGTCGAACGACGATGTCGTCGGCAGGGCCGTCGTGGTCGCCTGGCCGTTCAGCCGGTGGTCCACGCTTCCTGTGCCCAGCACCTTCGACCAGCCCGGCCTGAATTCCGCGGCCGCGGCCGCCGTTGCGCCGGGTGCACTGGGGCTGGCGGGGGCTGTGCCGGCCGTGATGCTGGTGCGCAGGCGGCGGGCGGCCGAAGGGACGAACTCCGCCAAGCCCGCCGGAATGATCTCCGGTTGAGCACCGCCCTCCGGCGGAGGGCTGACCCGCGGCGAACCGGCGGGTAATGTGCCGCTCGGATCAGCGATCGTCGATCTCCGAGGTGGGGAGCGCTGGGATGAGCGAAACGGAACGCAGGCAAGGCGGCCCCGGCCGTCTCGGCAGCGTGCTGTCGGGACTGGCCATGGCCGTCGGCTGTGTGCTCTTCCTCGGAGGGTTCGTCTGGGGAGCGGTCGAGTACCAGCCGTACACGGTGCCGACGGATTCCATGTCGCCGACCGTCCAGGCGGGCGATCGGGTGCTGGCGCAGCGGATCGACGGCTCCGAGGTGCGGCGCGGCGATGTCGTCGTCTTCACCGACGAGGTGTGGGGCGACATGCCCATGGTGAAGCGGGTCGTCGCGGTCGGCGGTGACAAGATCGAGTGCTGCGACGCGGACGGCCGGACGAGTATCAACGGCAAGGCGATCGAGGAACCGTATCTGCGCGGGACCGGTCCGGCCTCGCCCCAGTCGTTCAGCGCCCGCGTCCCCGAGGGACAGATCTTTCTCCTCGGTGACGAGCGCATGGGCTCACTGGACTCCCGGGTGCATCTGCGGGACCCCGGGCAGGGCTCGGTGCCCCGCTCGGCGGTGACCGCACGGCTGGACGCCGTGGCATGGCCGCTGGGCGGTCTGCTGGAGCGGCCCCAGGCCTTCAAGGACCTCCCGGGAGGGGTGTCGCAGCCCGGGCCGGTGAAGCTGGTCGTGGGCGCGGTGGTGCTCGGAGCCGCGCTGATCCTGGGCGGCGGCGCCTACGGGCCGGTCGCGCGCCTCCTGGGGCGGCGGAAGGCCGCGGAGCCGCGGGGCAGGGTGACGACGGGGACGGGGTGACGGCGGATGCATGAGCGGATTCCCGCGCACGGACCCGGGGACCGGCCCGTGCCCCCGGAGGAGCTGCGCAAGGTCGCGAGGGTGATTCTCCTCGACCCCGATGACCGCGTTCTGCTCCTGCACGGATACGAGCCGGACGATCCCTCGGACAGCTGGTGGTTCACCCCGGGCGGGGGGATCGAGGGTGGGGAGACCCGTGAGGAGGCGGCGCTGCGGGAGGTCGCCGAGGAGACCGGGATCACCGATGTCGAGCTGGGTCCGGTGATCTGGCAGCGCATCTGCTCGTTCCCGTTCGACGGGCGGCGCTGGGACCAGGACGAGTGGTACTACCTGGCGCGTACGAGCCAGACCGTGACCAGCCTCACCGGACTGACCGGACTCGAGCAGCGAAGCGTTGCCGGCCTGCGGTGGTGGACCTCCGCGGAACTGTCGGCGGCGCGTGAGACGGTGTACCCGACCAGACTCGCCGAGCTGCTGCGCACGCTGCTCGACGAAGGTCCTCCGGGTGCGCCGGTGGTCCTGGCCCCGGAAATCGTCTGAGGACGCAGGTGGCTGGCGCACAATAGGGGGACGCACGGCTGAAGGGGAACATGCCATGAGCGCCGAGGACCTCGAGAAGTACGAGACCGAGATGGAGCTGAAGCTCTACCGGGAGTACCGCGACGTCGTCGGTCTGTTCAAATATGTGATCGAGACCGAGCGACGCTTCTATCTCACCAATGACTACGAGATGCAGGTGCACTCGGTCCAGGGCGAGGTCTTCTTCGAGGTCTCGATGGCGGATGCCTGGGTCTGGGACATGTATCGGCCGGCCAGGTTCGTCAAGCAGGTCCGCGTACTGACGTTCAAGGACGTGAACATCGAGGAGCTCAACAAGAGCGACCTCGAGCTTCCGGGTGGCTGAGTTATCCACAACGGCCGGGTTGTCCACCAAGATCCACAGACTGGGGTGTGACGCGTAAGAGTCGGTGCCGGAGGTGGTGCCGGGATGAACGCGACGGGGGCACTGGGCCGGTACGGCGAGGAGCTGGCGGTACGCCTGCTCACCGAGGCCGGAATGGCCGTGCTGGCACGGAACTGGCGGTGTGGACGGGCGGGCGAGATCGACATCGTGGCCCGGGACGGCGATGTGGTGGTCGTCTGTGAGGTGAAGACCCGTAGGGGTGCACCGCCGGGTGCGGTGCCCTTCGAACACCCGATGGCCGCAGTCACGCCCGCCAAGGCGGAGCGGCTCAGACGGCTGGCCGGATGCTGGCTCGACCGCCATGGAGGGCCGCCACCGGGCGGAGTGCGGATCGATCTCGTCGGGGTGGTGGTGCCCCCGCGAGGCGCGCCTCGCATCGAGCATGCGCGGGGGGTGGCCTGATGGGATTCGCGCGGTCGTGCTCGGTGGCGCTTCTCGGCGTCGAGGGGGTGGTCGTCGAGGTCCAGGCAGACCTGGAGCCCGGTGTCGCGGCCTTCACCCTGGTGGGGCTGCCCGACAAGAGCCTGGTGGAGAGCCGGGACAGGGTCAGGGCGGCCGTGGTCAACTCCGACGCGGAGTGGCCGCAGAAGAAGCTCACGGTAGGCCTCAGTCCTGCTTCCGTGCCCAAGAGCGGCTCCGGTTTCGACCTGGCAGTGGCCTGCGCCGTGCTCGGGGCGGCCGAGCGCATCGACCCCAGGGCGATCGCCGATCTGGTGCTCATCGGGGAACTGGGTCTCGACGGCCGCGTGCGCCCGGTGCGGGGTGTCCTGCCCGCCGTCCTCGCGGCGGCCGAGGCGGGATACCGGCAGGTGGTCGTGCCTGAGCAGACGGCGGGTGAGGCCTCGCTGGTGCCTGGTGTGTCCGTGCTCGGGGTGCGCAGTCTGCGCCAGTTGATCGCCGTGCTGAACGACGAGCCGGTGCCCGAGGAGGAGCGCTGGGCAGAGGGGCGGCCGGACGCCATGCTTGCGGGCCTCGCGGTGCCCGGAGCAGGTGTCGGCACGGGACTGGCGGACAGTGGGGCGTGCAGCGAAGGGCACAGACCCGACCTGGCCGATGTCGCCGGCCAGCAGTCCGCCCGCACCGCCCTCGAGATCGCCGCGGCAGGAGCTCACCATCTGCTTCTGCAGGGCCCACCGGGCGCGGGAAAGACCATGCTCGCGGAGCGCCTGCCGGGGGTGCTGCCACCGCTGACCAGGCAGGAGTCCCTCGAGGTCACGGGCGTCCATTCGGTTGCGGGCATCCTGCCGCCCGGCGAGCCCCTGGTGCGGACGCCGCCGTACTGCGCGCCGCACCACTCCGCGACGATGCAGTCCCTCGTGGGCGGCGGACAGGGCCTGCCGCGACCCGGTGCAGTGTCCCTCGCCCATCGTGGTGTGCTGTTCCTGGACGAAGCCCCGGAGTTCTCCGGGAAGGTGCTCGACGCCCTGCGGCAGCCACTGGAGTCCGGACATGTGGTCGTAGCCCGCAGCGCCGGAGTGGTGCGGCTGCCCGCCCGCTTTCTGATGGTGCTCGCCGCCAATCCGTGCCCGTGCGGCCGGCACACCTTGCACGGTGCCGGCTGCGAATGCCCGGCTGCGGTGATCAGGCGCTATCAGTCACGGCTCTCGGGTCCCCTCCTCGACCGGGTCGATCTGCGCGTCGAGGTCGAGCCGGTCAGCCGCTCCGATCTGCTCGGGCACGGCGGGCGGGGGGAGTCCACGGAGGCGGTTGCCGAGCGCGTCCTGGAGGCCAGGTCCCGGGCCGCGGCACGGCTCGGTGGTACGCCGTGGAGCGTCAACAGCGAGGTGCCCGGGCATGAGCTCCGCACTCGCTGGCCGACGGCCCCCGGCGCTCTCGCCGCCGCCGAGCGCGACATGGAGAGGGGCCTGCTCACCGCCCGCGGCATGGACCGGGTCCTGCGTGTTGCCTGGACCATCGCCGACCTCACCGGCCACGCACGCCCGGGAGCCGACGACGTCGGACTCGCCCTGCAGCTGCGCACCGGTATCGCGAGGGGTGTCCCGGCAGTGCGCGGAGCCGTGCGGTGACCGGGGGTGACACCTTGAGGCTGGCCGTCCCACCCGGGCGCTGCCGGGCGGGCGCGAGGAGTGGGGCCCGCCGATGACGACAGGGGTGAGCATCGAGGAGCGACGGGCACGAGCCGCGTTGACCAGGGTCGTCGAACCGGGTGACGAAAACGGTGGCCGATGGCTGCGACAGCACGGCGCTGTGGAACTGCTGGCGAGGCTCACCGCCCCCGTGTTCCCCAGGGACACACTGCCCGGTGCCGGGGGCCGGCGGATCGAGGGCTACCGGACACGGGCGGCGGCGGCGT
Source organism: Streptomyces sp. NPDC043861 (assembly GCF_056435905.1). NCBI lineage: Bacteria > Bacillati > Actinomycetota > Actinomycetes > Kitasatosporales > Streptomycetaceae > Streptomyces > Streptomyces sp. NPDC043861. The sequence goes on from NZ_JBWKDP010000020.1 coordinate 72,833, forward strand.
GTCCGGAGCGCGATCTCGAGAAGATGGCGGCGATCGGCGGACGCTTCCTGTGCCCGGGCGATCCGGAGTGGCCGAGCCAGCTCGACGACCTCGGGGATGCGAGACCGGTCGGGCTCTGGCTGCGAGGCTGCGCCGACCTGCGGAGATGGGCGCTGCGCTCGGTCGCCGTGGTGGGTGCCAGGGCCTGCACGCCGTACGGCGCCCATATGGCGGCGAGCCTCGGAACAGGGCTTGCCGAACGAGGCTGGGTCGTCGTCTCCGGCGCGGCACACGGCGTGGACGGCGCCGCGCACCGAGGTGCTCTGGCGGCCGGTGGGGCCACGGTCGCGGTGCTCGCCTGCGGGGTCGATGTGGTCTACCCGCGCTCACATGCCCAGTTGATCGGCCGAATCGCGGAACAGGGCCTGGTGATCGGTGAGTTGGCGCCGGGCGGACACCCGACACGCAGCCGGTTCGTCCTGCGCAACCGTGTCATCGCTGCCCTCACCCGGGGCACCGTTGTCGTGGAGGCCGAATACCGCAGTGGCTCGCTGGTCACGGCGCATGCCGCCCAGCGTCTCGGCCGGGTCACGATGGGCGTCCCCGGGCCTGTGACCAGCGGGCTCTCGGCAGGGGTTCATGAACTTCTGCGCGGCGAAGCCTTGCTCGTCACGGATGCCGACGAAGTGGTCGAGCTCGTGGGGGAGATCGGCGACCTCGCCCCCGCGCGCCGCGGACCCGTGCTGCCCAGGGACCTTCTCGGCCCCATCGAGTCAAAGCTCCTGGAGGTGTTCCCGGCAGGCGGATCCATCGACGGACAGGATGTCGCCCGGAGGGCGGGGATCACCACGGACGAGGCACTCGGCAGGTTGTACGAACTGCACTCCCTCGGCTTCGTCGAACGGCACGGCGACGGCTGGCAGTTGGTACCGGCCGCGAGACGCCCGTCGAACTTCCGGCGAGGCGGTGCTTGACCTGGAGCATTCGGGTGACAGGGTGATGCCGATGTCCGTCCCGGCCCGCCCGGCGACACCCTGGGGCCGACGTACAGGGCGCGGACCCCGTTCGAAGGTGTGGCCGACGGTCCTACCCGCGCAGGCGCGATCCGCCGGTCTTCGCGCACTGCAACCGTCCAGTCACGCTACGCTCCAGGTTCCCCCACCAGCAATCCGCCAAGAAACACATCCCCTCACACCCAGCAGAACGGCTCAAGGCAACGCATGCCCCAGCACACCTCCGGGTCTGACCGCGCGGCGGTGCCCCCAGCTGCCCGTGGCACGGTGCGGCCGCCCGCGCCCTCGTCGCTCGACGAGTTGTGGCGGTCGTACAAGGCGACGGGCGACGGGCGGCTGCGGGAGCAGCTGATCCTGCACTACTCGCCGCTGGTGAAGTACGTCGCGGGCCGGGTGAGCGTCGGGCTGCCGCCCAATGTCGAACAGGCGGACTTCGTCTCCTCCGGGGTGTTCGGACTCATCGATGCCATCGAGAAGTTCGACATCGAGCGATCGATCAAGTTCGAGACGTACGCGATCACACGGATCCGTGGCGCCATGATCGATGAACTGCGGGCGCTGGACTGGATCCCCCGTTCGGTGCGGCAGAAGGCCCGTGCCGTCGAGCGCGCCTACGCCACGCTCGAGGCACAGCTTCGGCGCACGCCCTCCGAGGGCGAGGTCGCTGCAGAGATGGGCATCGGACTGGAGGAACTGCACTCCGTGTTCAGCCAGTTGTCCCTCGCCAATGTGGTGGCCCTGGAAGAGCTGCTCCATGTCGGCGGGGAGGGAGGCGACCGGCTCAGCCTCATGGACACGCTGGAGGACACGGCGGCGGACAACCCCGTCGAGGTCGCGGAGGACCGGGAGCTGCGCCGGCTCCTGGCACGTGCCATCAACACACTCCCCGACCGGGAGAAGACCGTCGTCACGCTCTACTACTACGAAGGCCTCACCCTCGCCGAGATCGGCAACGTGCTCGGGGTCACCGAGAGCAGGGTCAGCCAGATCCACACCAAGTCGGTGCTGCAGCTCCGGGCGAAGCTTGCGGACGCCGGCCGGTGACCCCCGGCCGGTGACCCCCGGCCGGTGACCCCCGGCCGGGGCATCGAATCCACCCGGCCCCGCCCGCCAGGACCGCCCCACCCTTAAAGTGGATCCGTGCCAAGGATTCGAGCGGCCTCCGTGGCCGAGCACCGGACCATGCAGCGCGGCGCCCTGCTGGATGCCGCGCGATCCCTGTTGTCCGAGGGCGGCACCGAAGCGCTGACCTTCCCCGCCCTCGCCGAGCGCACAGGCCTGGCCAGGTCCTCGGTGTACGAGTACTTCCGGTCGCGTGCCGCCGTCGTCGAAGAGCTCTGTGCCGTGGACTTCCCGGTCTGGGCGGCCGAGGTGGAAGTCGCCATGGAGCGGTCCGCGACGCCCGAGGGCAAGGTCGAGGCGTATGTGCGCCAACAGCTCGTGCTGGTCGGCGACCGACGCCACCGAGCTGTTGTCGCGATCTCCGCGAGCGAGCTCGACGACGGTGCCCGCGAGAAGATCCGTGCGGCGCACGGCGGCCTCGTCGCGATGATCGTGGAGGCCCTCGGCGACCTCGGCCACGAGCAGCCCCGCCTGGCCGCGATGCTTCTGCAGGGCATCGTGGACGCCGCGGTCCGCCGTATCGAGCTGGGCGCAGCCGAGAATCCCTCCGAGATCGCCGACGCCGCCGTGTCGATGGCGTTGCGAGGCGTCCGGGGCGGCTGACCTCGGCTGTGCGCGTCGACGGCCCCGGCCGTGGTTGAGGCCGTCGGTCGGTGGATGTGTGCCCGCGCTGTCCGGGTGTGCTGCTGCCCGGGAGGAGCCCAGCAGAGCTGCAGGCGCCCGTGCCGGGCCGACCCGGGCGTCGTTCCCCGCTGCCGCTGCCGCTGCCGCTGCCGCTGCCGCTGCCCGGCGCACGGCTCGTCCACCGGAGGGCCCGCACGGCGCGCACCGTCAGAGTGGATCCGAGCGGCCCGAGCGGCCCGAGCGGCCCGCGCAGACGGTGCACCCGATGCGACCAGACCGCCGACGCCGACAGGACCAACGCCTGCGCGGAGTGTGCCCGGGTGTCCGACGCGTCCGAGGTACCGGTGGCCGTCGCCAACGCCACGGCCGGCACAGGTCCCGGCGGCGCCGATCCTGAGGGCACTGGCCCCGAAGGCGGCACCGGCACCCCGAAGACCGGCAGCAGCCGTGGGGGCCCACGGCGCAGCTCGGACCGGGGCAGCATCGACAGCGGGTCGAGGTACTCATCCCCTCGGCGCAGCCCCCAGTGCAGACAGCCCTGGGGGCAGTGCGAGGGCACGGCGGTCAGGACGGCCACCACCTGACCCTCGGCGACCTCGGTGTTCGGCCCGACCAGGGGGCGCACCGGTTCATAGGTGGTGCGCAGGGGAGGTTCCCCCGTACCCGACAGGGCGATCGAGAGCACCCCGCGGCCGGCCACCGTCCCCGCGAACGACACCCGGCCGGCAGCGGCAGCCCGCACCTCGGTGCCCGGGGGTGCAGCCAGGTCCACACCACGGTGGCCCGGTGCATAGGGGCCGGCCGGTGGTTCCCACCCCCTCACCACCGCAGGGCGCGGCGGCCCCACCGGCCAGGCGCCTGCCCAGGCCGTCCCTCCCGTGAGCGCCCACAGGAAGGCGACCACCGTCGCTCTCAGGGCCACGGCCGAGGTCACGATTCGTACGCGATTCATGTCCGGACCGTCCCGCACGAGCGGCCCCCGCGCTGATCATGGTCCGGATCTGTGGACAACCGGCCAGTTGTGGACATCGCCGTCACCCGGCACTGCGCCGGTCCCGTACACTTCTTCTGGCGATCCGGGTCACCGGGTCGACTTCGCACGCCCCGCCACCACCTCCATCAGCGGTCGGTGGCCGCGCCTCTCGGTCCTTGTGGCACGGCGCGCCGGGGCGTCAGGACACAACCGAGAAACCCAAGGAGATACGGCCATGGCCGTCGTCACGATGCGGGAGCTGCTGGAGAGCGGCGTCCACTTCGGTCACCAGACCCGTCGCTGGAACCCGAAGATGAAGCGCTTCATCTTCACCGAGCGCAACGGCATCTACATCATCGACCTGCTCCAGTCGCTGTCGTACATCGACCGCGCCTACGAGTTCGTCAAGGAGACCGTCGCGCACGGCGGCTCCATCATGTTCGTCGGCACCAAGAAGCAGGCCCAGGAGGCCATCGCCGAGCAGGCGACCCGCGTCGGGATGCCGTACGTCAACCAGCGCTGGCTGGGCGGCATGCTCACCAACTTCTCCACCGTCTACAAGCGCCTTCAGCGTCTGAAGGAGCTTGAGGCGATCGACTTCGAGGACGTGGCCGCCTCCGGCCTCACCAAGAAGGAGCTCCTGGTCCTCTCGCGCGAGAAGGCCAAGCTGGAGAAGACCCTCGGTGGCATCCGCGAGATGCAGAAGGTGCCGAGCGCCGTCTGGATCGTCGACACCAAGAAGGAGCACATCGCCGTCGGTGAGGCGCGCAAGCTCCACATCCCGGTCGTCGCGATCCTCGACACCAACTGCGACCCCGACGAGGTCGACTACAAGATCCCGGGCAACGACGACGCGATCCGTTCCGTCACGCTGCTCACCCGTGTGATCGCCGACGCGGTTGCCGAGGGCCTCATCGCCCGCTCCGGCGTCGCCACCGGTGACTCGAAGCCCGGCGACAAGGCTGCGGGCGAGCCGCTGGCCGAGTGGGAGCGCGACCTGCTCGAGGGCGAGAAGAAGGCTGACGAAGCCCCGGCCGCCGAGGCCGAGAAGCCGGCCGAGGCCGTCGCCGAGGCTCCGGCCGCGGACGCTGCTGAGGCTCCGGCCACGGACGCTGCCGAGGCTCCGGCCGCGGACGCCGAGCAGGCCTGACACCACACAGGTTCGGATGCTGACGGCGGGGGCCTACGAAGCCCCCGCCGTTGACCCGTAGATCGTTCGACTCTTCGACTTCAAGAGAGAATTGACAGACATGGCGAACTACACCGCCGCTGACGTGAAGAAGCTCCGCGAGCTCACCGGCGCGGGCATGATGGACTGCAAGAAGGCGCTCGACGAGGCCGACGGCAACGTCGACAAGGCCGTCGAGGCCCTGCGCATCAAGGGCCAGAAGGGTGTGGCCAAGCGCGAGGGCCGCTCCGCCGAGAACGGCGCCGTCGTCTCCCTGATCGCCGACGACAACACCTCCGGTGTCATCCTCGAGCTGAAGTGCGAGACGGACTTCGTCGCCAAGGGCGACAAGTTCCAGGCCGTCGCGGGTGCGCTCGCCGCCCACGTCGCCGCGACGAACCCGGCCGACATCGAGGCGCTGCTCGCCTCCGAGATCGAGCCCGGCAAGACCGTCCAGGCGTACGTCGACGAGGCCAACGCCAACCTCGGCGAGAAGATCGTCCTCGACCGCTTCGCGCAGTTCTCCGGTGCCTACGTCACGGCGTACATGCACCGCACCATGCCCGACCTGCCCCCGCAGATCGGTGTTCTCGTCGAGCTCGACAAGGTGAACCCCGAGGTCGCCAAGGGCGTCGCTCAGCACATCGCCGCCTTTGCGCCGAAGTACCTCTCCCGCGAGGACGTTCCGGCCGAGGTCGTCGAGTCCGAGCGCCGCGTCGCCGAGGAGACCACCCGCGCCGAGGGCAAGCCCGAGGCCGCCCTCCCGAAGATCGTCGAGGGTCGCGTCAACGGCTTCTTCAAGGAGGCCACCCTCCTCGGTCAGCCCTACGCGCTCGACAACAAGAAGTCCGTCCAGCAGATCCTGGACGAGGCCGGTGTCGCCCTGAAGCGCTTCTCGCGCATCAAGGTCGGCATCTGAGCCGGTACGCGATCGACAAGGGAGCCCGCTAGGGTTTCTCAGCAGTCGTCGGCCGCGTAAATCGCCGGACGACCGCAGATCTGACGAGGAGGCCATTGCCGCAGGGACACCAGCACCCACCGGCAATGGCCTTCTTCGTATGTGCACGAGGAGATCTCCATGAACAAGGGCGCGGACGCCAACCAGGCTGCCGACGACAAGAGCGACCACACCGGCAAGAAAGCCGGCCGCTTCATGCTGAAGTTGTCCGGTGAAGCCTTCTCCGGCGGCACCGGTCTGGGCGTCGACCCCGACGTCGTACACGCCATCGCGCGGGAGATCGCGGCGGTCGTCCGTGACGGCGCGGAGATCGCGGTCGTCATCGGCGGCGGCAACTTCTTCCGGGGCGCGGAGCTCCAGCAGCGCGGCATGGACCGGGCCCGCTCCGACTACATGGGCATGCTCGGCACCGTCATGAACTGCCTCGCGCTCCAGGACTTCCTGGAGAAGGAGGGCATCGACTCCCGCGTCCAGACCGCCATCACCATGGGGCAGGTCGCGGAGCCGTACATCCCGCTCAGGGCCGTGCGGCACCTGGAGAAGGGCCGCGTCGTCATCTTCGGCGCAGGTATGGGCATGCCGTACTTCTCCACCGACACCACCGCCGCACAGCGTGCCCTGGAGATCGACGCGGAAGCGCTCCTCATGGGCAAGAACGGTGTTGACGGTGTCTACGACTCCGACCCCAAGGCCAACCCGGACGCCGTGAAGTTCGACGCGCTGGAGTACGGCGAGGTGCTCGCCCGCAACCTCAAGGTCGCCGACGCAACGGCCATCACCCTCTGCCGCGACAACGATCTGCCGATCCTCGTCTTCGAACTGCTCGCCGCGGGCAATATCGCGCGGGCGGTCAGGGGTGAGAAGATCGGCACGCTCGTGAGCGACCAGGGCACCCGGGGCTGACCGCCCACCGCCCCCGAGAGGGGATGGACAAAGCCCTGCCGGTCGGACACCGTGCAGGGAATGCGCCGCCAAGTTCGCCGGCCTCGTACTCGTAACGCTCGTCCCGCGGATCCGCCCATGCGGCCGGATTCGTAGAGTGAACCGTCACACGTACACGCCGGGCCTACTCAAGACACGCAGGAGCAAGTGGTGATCGAAGAGACCCTCCTCGAGGCCGAGGAGAAGATGGAGAAGGCCGTCGTGGTCGCCAAGGAGGACTTCGCCGCGATCCGCACCGGGCGTGCGCACCCGGCGATGTTCAACAAGATCGTGGCCGACTACTACGGTGCGCTGACGCCGATCAACCAGCTGGCCTCGTTCTCGGTGCCCGAACCGCGGATGGCGGTGGTGACCCCGTTCGACAAGAGCGCGCTGCGCAACATCGAGCAGGCCATCCGCGACTCCGACCTGGGCGTCAACCCGAGCAATGACGGCAACATCATCCGTGTGGTGTTCCCCGAGCTGACCGAGGAGCGCCGCCGCGAGTTCATCAAGGTCGCCAAGGGCAAGGCCGAGGACTCCCGGATCTCGATCCGCTCCGTGCGCCGCAAGGCCAAGGAGGCCATCGACAAGCTGATCAAGGACGGCGAGGTCGGCGAGGACGAGGGCCGCCGCGCCGAGAAGGAGCTCGACGACACCACCGCGAAGTACGTGACGCAGGTGGACGAGCTGCTCAAGCACAAGGAATCCGAGCTGCTCGAGGTCTGATGAACGACTCTTCCTGGGGGGCTCCGCCGAGCGCGGGCCACAGCCCCGGCTACTGGGCGCCACCCGACCGGGGGGCCGCCCCGGCTGGTCCCGCTTACGATGTGCATGACGGCCGGCAGACTCGGCCCATGCCTGTCGTGCCGGACGTTCCCGACGCAGGTAGAGACGTAGCAGACCGCGACGAACGCGACCGGGGGGCCGCTCAGTGGAGTGGCCCCCCGGTCCGCGACGAGATGCTGCAGGAGCCCATGCCCATCCCTCCGCCGTCTGCGGCTTCCGAGCCGCCGCAGCCTTCAGGACCGCCGCAGAAGAAGCGCGCGGGCCGGAATCTGCGGGCCGCGATAGGTGTCGGTGTCGGGCTCGGCGCGGTGATCATCGCGGCTCTCTTCATCGTGAAGGCCGTGTTCGTCGGCGTCATCGCGGTCGCCGTCGTCGTCGGACTGTGGGAGCTGACCTCCCGGCTCGACGAGCGCAAGGGGATCAAGGCTCCCCTGATCCCGCTCGCGGTGGGCGGAGCCGCAATGGTTGTGGCCGGCTATGTGCGTGGTGCGGAGGGTGCGTGGGTCGCCACGGCGCTCACCGGGCTCGCGGTGCTGGTCTGGCGGATGACGGAGCCGCCCGAGGGCTACCTCAGGGATGTGACGGCCGGGCTCTTCGCCGTGTTCTACGTGCCGTTCCTGGCCACGTTCGTGGCGATGATGCTCACCGCCGACGACGGGCCGCAGCGGGTGTTCACGTTCCTGCTGCTGACCGTGGTCAGCGACACCGGTGCGTACGCGATCGGGTGGCGCTTCGGAAAGCACAAGCTCGCTCCCCGTATCAGCCCGGGGAAGACCCGCGAGGGCCTCTTCGGCGCCGTGGCGTTCGGCATGGTGTCAGGCGCGGTGTGCATGCCCCTCCTGATCGACGGCGGTACCTGGTGGCAGGGCCTGCTGCTGGGCCTCGCGGTCGCGGTCAGCGCAACGCTGGGCGACCTCGGCGAGTCGATGATCAAGCGGGACCTCGGCATCAAGGACATGGGCACGCTGCTGCCGGGCCACGGCGGCATCATGGACCGGCTGGACTCGCTGCTGCCGACGGCACCGGTGGTGTGGCTGCTGCTGGTGGTCTTCGTGGGGTCCGGCTGACCGCTGGGGTGCGGTGCGCCTTCAGCCCCCGTGGGGCGGTGGTTCGCACGCTGCAGGTTGTACGAGGAGGGGCTCACCGTACGGTGAGCCCCTCCTCCGTTCTCTCGTCGTCTTCGCCGATCGGGGTTCCCACAGCACCTGTGTGCGGTCACTCCGCACCGCGTCCTTGGGACGGCTGCTGCGAGTCACTTTTCAGCGCCTTGGCCGCCAGCACGCCCAGCAGGATCAGGGCGATCCCCACCCAGGTGGCGTCCTCGACGACGAGAACGACGATCCCCACGGGGATGAGCAGCCCGGTCAGCGGCAGCAGCATGCCGCTGACGGTCGGCACGTCCTCAATGCCGCGCGTCCTGGCCCGCACGTAGTCCGGGTACCACTCGGTGAAACGGATCGTGACGACGATCGCCACCAGGGGGACGACCCACGCGGTCCAGATGTTGTCCGGTTCACGGAGGACGAGGTCGCCGTACAGGCCTGCGACGGTGCTCACCAGGAAGGTCAGTCCCCATACGCCTGTGATCACATAGTTGGTCCGCAGGAAGGCCGGGGTGTTCCAGTACTCGGGGCCCACGCGCTCACGGGCGTACTGCACGGTGAAGGGCACCCTGAACGCCATCGAACCGAAGGCGATCAGTGCCAGAGTGAGGTTGGCGACCTCGTCCGCGTACGTCTCGAGCCACTCGTGGGTGGCCTCGCTGGCCAGGACGCCGATGATGGCCAGGACCGCGAAGAAGGCCACATCCGCGATTTCGATGATCTTGAACGAGGTGCCGGGATGGAGAATCCGTCCCGCGATGACGAACACGATCGAAATGGCGAGGGCGACGAGTACGGCTATCTCGAAGCGTCCGGGACCGGAAAGCACCGCGAAGATGATCCACGGCGCCATTCCCACGACCGGCTGCTCGAGAAAGCCCGCCAGCCATCTGCCCCCTGCGGAATCGGCCACGGCCTTCATGGGCGAACCCTCCGGATCACGACAGCCAGAACTCCAGCCTGGCCCCTGAGTGCTTGGTTCGCGACGTGAGCGCCGAGGGCGTACGGACACGCGAACGGGCGCCCACGTGTCCTGTGCGGCGCGGGACCTCAGGCCGGGCCGGGGGTGTGCGCGAAGATCCGGTCGAGTGCGGGAGCGGCCAGCTCGAACCATGTGGTCTTGCCGGTGCCGGTGCCGAAGCTTCCCCACGCCTCGGACAGCAGATCGAGGAGCTCAGTGCCGCGCCCGCCTTCCGCGTCGATGGCGACGGCGCGGCGTACCGGGCTGTCGAGGCTGGTGTCCTCGACCTCGCAGCGCAGATGGGAGCCTCGCAGCCGGAGGTTGAGCCGCACGGGGCCGCGCGCGTGGCGCAGCGCGTTGGTGACCAGCTCGCTGACGAGCAGCTCCGCGGTGTCGGCCAGGTCGTCCAGGTCCCATGCACCCAGTTGTTCCGTCACCAGCCGCCGCGCCCGCCGGGCCGATGACAGTTCACGGGCCAGGGGCCAGGAGGCCTCCCAGGCGGTTGCCCGGCCGGCAGGCGCGTCCAGCGGCCGAAGGGGTGCGAAGGTGCGTGACCACAGCGCCAGATGCCGTGAGAGCCAAGACGCCGGGGGGTGTGCCAGGAGTTGATCCTTCCTGGGAGGGCCGTCGGTGCCGGCCGCCCCGGCCTGGCGCAGGGCGGGGAGCCCGGAATGTGACGCGAGGAGGGTCTTGCAGTGACCGATGGCCTTGGGGGCCATGGGGAATCAGTCCCTTCCGGCAGAAGCCGCCTGTGAATGGTCCGGGCACGTCGCCCGGGCGATTTTCATTCTTGTAGCAGTCGCTACAAGAACAAATATACATGTAGCGGGTGCTACGGTAAAGATCAGGATGAAACGCCCAAGGGGTGAGGGGATCTCGCCCCCTGCGTGACCCGAGGAGTCTTCATGGCGCGCACGGCCGATCCGGCCAGACGGCGGGACCTGCTCGACCAGGTCCGTGAGTACGTGATGCGCAACGGCCTGGCCGGCCTCTCCCTGCGTCCGCTCGCCCGGGAGCTCGGCACCAGCGACCGCATGCTCCTCTACTACTTCGGCACCAAGGAACGCATGGTCACGGAGGCCATTGCCCTGGACGAGAGGCGTCCGTTCCTCAGGGTCCGCGAAGTGCTGGAAAGCGTCGGCTCGCCGCAGGACGCCGCCGGCCTGCGGCGCTTCGTGGAGGAGCTGTGGCGGGAGTTCTGCACGCAGGACCGTCGTGCCTCGCTCCCGCTCTACTTCGAGATGCTGACCACCAGCCTGCTCCACCCGGAACGCTACGGGCCCTTCCTGCGCGACCTGCTCGGTGAGTGGAGGCAGGTGCTCATCCCCCTCTTCGTCCGCCTGGGCATGGCGGAGGAGCGTGCACACAACGAGGCCACGCTGCTGGTCGACACGATCGTCGGACTGCTCTTTGCCGCGCTGGCCGAGGACGACTGGGACCGGGCCGACGCCGCCTTCCGCATCCTTCTGGACCGCCTCGAGCCCGGCTGGCAGGCAGCGGACTGAACGGCACGCGCCGCCGTCTGCCTCCCGTGGCGGCCGGGTGGCCCCGCCAATGGCGGGGCCACTGCGTGGTGGTCGAGGCTGCGGACGGTTGCCCTGCGGTGTTCAGTGGGTGGCGGGGTGGCCGTCCCACCATTCGCGTTCGCTCCTGCGAGGGTCTTCGACCACCTCGTCGGTGGTGGCGTTGTTGTTGCGGGCGTAGGTCATGACCGGGCGGTCGGCGGTGTCATAGGCAGGCCAGGAGGCCTGTCCCGTCTTGGCGAAGTCGACCCAGATTCCATGGAGGGCGCTGGCCAGGGCCTGGGGCGGGTTGGGTCCGGTGAGCTTCATGCTGTCGGCCAGGGCGAGGGAGTCCCAGGCGAAGGGCAGGTCGACGCTGTGGCAGGCGCCGATCTTGACCTGCACGTTGTCCGGGGTGACCGGTGAACGCCGGCCGAATTCGTACACGTAGGCGGGGGCGGCGTCGGTGATCGCGGCGGGTCTCGGCGACGCGGTAGGAGGGGATGCGGAACATGCGGTCGCTCAGCAGCGCGCACGCCACGTCGGAGGCGGCGTCGAGGGGGTAGGCGGGCGGACTCCGGGGCCCGGTTGTCCTGTCGTGCCGCCTCCCGGATCAGAGCCGCATGTCGGACGCTTGTGGGCGGGAGTGACGGAGCATGTCCCGGGGCGGCGAACGACGGCCGGCCGTCCTGCGATGCGGCGTCGGGGTCCCGTGGTCGTGCACGCAGCGGGACTGCCGAGCCCTGGATACCGGCAGCTCAGCGGATTGCCGTGCCGTCCCGGGGCCGCCCGGGGCCGCCCGGGGGCGGCCGGCGGTCTCGATCAGGACCGTCAGTCACCACTGCCAGGACATGAGGTCGCAGGTCACGAGAGGGGATCTGCGACACTGGTACAGCCATGCCTAAGCCCGGAGAACTCACTTTCGTCGCCCCCCGCGGAGCCAAGAAGCCCCCGCGGCACCTCGCCGACCTCACGCCCGCCGAGCGCAAGGAGGCCGTCGCCGCCATCGGCGAGAAGCCGTTCCGCGCCAAGCAGCTGTCGCAGCACTACTTCGCGCGGTACGCCCACGACCCCGGTCAGTGGACGGACATTCCCGCCGCCGCGCGTGAGCGGCTCGCGGCGGAGCTGCTGCCCGATCTGATGTCCGTCGTCCGGCACATCTCGTGCGACGACGACACGACCCGCAAGACGCTGTGGCGGCTGCACGACGGGACGCTCGTCGAGTCCGTGCTGATGCGGTACCCGGACCGGGTGACGATGTGCATCTCGTCGCAGGCCGGCTGCGGCATGAACTGCCCGTTCTGCGCCACCGGCCAGGCCGGGCTCGACCGCAACCTCTCCACGGCCGAGATCGTGCACCAGATCGTGGACGGCATGCGGGCCCTGAGGGACGGAGAGGTCCCGGGTGGGCCGGCCCGGCTCAGCAACATCGTCTTCATGGGCATGGGTGAGCCGCTCGCCAACTACAAGCGGGTCGTCGGTGCCGTCCGCAGGCTCACCGACCCCGAGCCGGACGGCCTCGGGATCTCGCAGCGCGGGATCACCGTCTCCACCGTCGGCCTGGTTCCGGCGATGCTGCGGTTCGCCGACGAGGGCTTCAAGTGCCGGCTCGCCGTCTCGCTGCACGCTCCCGACGACGAGCTGCGCGACACCCTCGTGCCGGTGAACACGCGCTGGAAGGTCCGGGAGGTGCTGGACGCAGCCTGGGAGTACGCGGAGAAGTCCGGTCGCCGGATCTCCATCGAGTACGCCCTGATCCGCGACATCAACGACCAGGCATGGCGCGGTGATCTGCTCGGCCGGTTGCTCAAGGGCAAGCGGGTCCATGTCAATCTGATCCCCCTCAATCCGACCCCCGGCTCCAAGTGGACGGCATCCCGCCCCGAGGACGAGAAGGCGTTCGTCGCGGCGATCGCCGCCCATGGAGTGCCCGTCACCGTCCGTGACACCCGGGGGCAGGAGATCGACGGGGCGTGCGGACAGCTCGCAGCCTCCGAGCGCTAGCGAGTGGCCCGAAGGGCCCATGTACGCTGGGCTCGAACATTTGCATATTCCGACAGGGGAGCGCCACAGCGCTGAGAGTGCGGTGACCGTCAGACCGCAGACCCTCTGAACCTCGCCCGGGTCATTCCGGGTAGGAAGTTCGGACGTTACTCAAGCTGTTGCGCCCTGCCCGGCTCCGGACCGATGGATCGGAGCCGGGCAGGGCCGCGTCTCTTCCTGGTCACCCCCAGGAGGAAAGTCAGTGAGCACCACCAAGAAGATCACGGTCACGGCTGTTGCCGTCGCGCTGGGCGTCGGCGCGCTCGCGGCCTGTGGTGCGGAGTCCGACGACTCCGCCTCCGGCAAGGGGTCCAAGACCGTGACGCTCGTCAGCCACGACTCCTTCAGCGCCACCCCGGCGGTGCTCAAGGACTTCACGAAGCAGACCGGATACACGGTCAAGGTGCTGAAGAGCGGCGACGCGGTGGAGGCACTCAACAAGGAGATCCTGACCAAGGGCTCCCCGCAGGGCGACGTCTTCTTCGGAGTCGACAACACCACCCTCTCCCGGGCGCTGGACAACGACCTCTTCACGCCGTACGAGGCGAAGGGCCTGGACCGCGTTCCGGAGGCCGTACAGCTCGACAAGGACAAGCATCGGGTCACCCCGGTCGACACCGGCGACATCTGCGTCAACTACGACAAGAAGTACTTCGCCGACAAGAAGCTGGCCCCGCCGCGGACCTTCGATGATCTGGCCAAGCCCGCCTACAAGAACCTTCTCGTCGTCGAGAACGCCGAGCGCTCCTCGCCCGGCCTCGGATTCCTGCTCGGCACGGCGGCCGCGTACGGCGACAAGGGCTGGCAGGACTACTGGCAGAAGCTGAAGGCGAACGGTGTCAAGGTCGTCGACAGCTGGGAGCTCGCCTACAACCAGGAGTTCTCGGGCTCTGCCGGCGGCAAGGAAGCCAAGGGCGACCGGCCGCTCGTCGTCTCGTACGCCTCCAGCCCGCCGGTCGAGGTCCTGTACGCGAAGCCGCAGCCCAAGGAGGCGCCGACCGGCGTCGCCACCGGTACCTGCTTCCGGCAGACCGAGGCCGCCGGTCTGCTCAAGGGAGCGAAGAACGAGGCCGGGGGCAAGGCCCTGCTGGACTTCCTGATCAGCAAGAAGTTCCAGGAGGACATGCCGCTCAACATGTTCGTCAACCCGGTGGCGGACGATGCCGAGGTGCCCGCCCTGTTCACCGAGTTCGGCGCGGTGGTCGACAAGCCCGGGACCATGGCGCCGGAGAAGATCGCCGACAACCGTGACCAGTGGATCCAGTCGTGGTCCTCTCTCGTCCTGAAGTAAGCAGGCGTTCCGGAAGATCGAAGGGTCCCGCAGCAAGCACGAGCAGGACACTCCGCGGGGGCGCGGCGCGGTTCGGCCTGATGGCCCTGCCCGTCGCGTTCTTCGCGGTCTTCTTCGCCTACCCCGTGACCGCGATCGTCGGCCGCGGGTTCAGGACCGAGGGCGTCTGGCACCTCGGCCGTGTCGGCGAGGTGCTGAGCCGGCCGGACATCCTGGACGTCTTCTGGTTCACGGCATGGCAGGCGCTCGCTTCCACCGGGCTGACGCTGCTGCTGGCGATCCCCGGCGCATACGTCTTCGCCCGCTTCGACTTCCCGGGCCGGCAGCTTCTGCGCGCGGTCGTCACCGTGCCGTTCGTGCTGCCCACGGTGGTGGTCGGCACGGCCTTCCTGGCGCTTCTCGGGCGCGGCGGACTGCTCGACGAGGTGTGGGGTGTACGACTCGACACGACCGTCTGGGCCATCCTCCTCGCGCATGTCTTCTTCAACTACGCGGTCGTCGTCAGGACCGTGGGCGGTCTGTGGGCGCAGCTCGATCCGCGTCAGGAGGAGGCGGCAAGGGTCCTCGGAGCGGGACGGTTCGCCGCCTGGCGGAAGGTCACCCTGCCCGCGCTGACCCCGGCCGTGGCCGCGGCGTCCCTGATGGTGTTCCTCTTCACCTTCACCTCCTTCGGCGTCGTACAGATCCTGGGCGGGCCCGCGTACTCCACGATCGAGGTCGAGATCTACCGGCAGACCGCCGACCGGCTCGACCTCTCGACCGCCGCCGTGCTGACACTGGTGCAGTTCGCGGCCGTCGGCGCCATCCTCGCCGTGCACGCATGGACCGTACGGAGGCGGGAGACCGCCCTGCGGCTCGTCGACCCGGCGCGGACCGCGCACCGGCCGCACGGCGCGGGACAGTGGACGCTGCTGGCAGCCGTCCTCGCCACCGTCGTTCTGCTGATCCTGGCCCCGCTCGCCGTGCTGGTCGAGCGGTCGTTCACAGGGGCGGACGGGCCCGGCGGATACGGATTCTCCTTCTACGAAGCTCTGCGATCGGCGGAAGCGAGCGGCGGCACCTTCCTCGTACCGCCGCTGGAGGCGGTCTGGAACTCCCTGCAGTACGCGCTCGCCGCCACCGCCATCGCCCTGCTGGTCGGTGGGCTCGCCGCCGCGGCTCTCACCCGGAGGGCCGGCCGGCTGGTCCGCGGTTTCGACGCCTTGCTGATGCTGCCCCTGGGGGTCTCGGCCGTCACCGTGGGATTCGGCTTTCTGATCACCCTCGACGAGCCGCCGCTCGATCTGCGTACGTCGTGGATCCTGGTGCCGCTGGCGCAGGCGCTCGTCGGGGTGCCGTTCGTGGTGCGGACCATGCTGCCCGTGCTCCGCGCGGTCGATGCGCGGCTGAGGGAGGCCGCAGCCGTCCTCGGCGCGTCGCCGCTGCGTGCCTGGCGTGAGGTCGACCTGCCGATGGTGCGCCGGGCACTGCTCGTCGCCGCGGGCTTCGCCTTCGCCGTGTCGCTCGGCGAGTTCGGGGCGACCGTCTTCATCGCCCGGCCCGACAATCCCACGCTTCCGGTGGCCGTGGCCCGGCTGCTTGGTCGCCCTGGTGAGCTCAACTACGGTCAGGCAATGGCCCTTTCGACCATCCTCATGCTGGTCTGCGCGGTGGCCCTGCTGCTGCTCGAACGGATCCGGCCCGACCGTTCCTCAGGGGAGTTCTGATGCTGACGCTGGAGGAGGCGACCGTACGGTTCGGGGGGCGGGAGGCGCTGGCTGCCGTTGACCTGCAGGTCGCCGACCACGAGATCGTCTGTGTGCTGGGGCCGAGCGGCAGCGGCAAGTCGACATTGCTCAGGGCCGTGGCCGGTCTGCAGCCGCTGGCGGGGGGCCGGGTGCTGCTCGGCGGGGCCGACCAGGCGGGAGTGCCGGTGCACCGGCGTGGGGTCGGCCTGATGTTCCAGGACCATCAGCTCTTCCCGCAGCGCGACGTCGGCGGGAATGTCGCCTTCGGCCTGCGCATGCACGGCGTACCGAGGGCCGAACAGCAGCACAGGGTGGAGGAGCTGCTCGAACTCGTCGGGCTCCCCGGCGCCCGGAAGCGGGCCGTCGCCACGCTCTCCGGTGGCGAGCAGCAGCGTGTCGCCCTCGCCCGCGCTCTGGCGCCCCGCCCCCGGCTGCTGATGCTCGACGAGCCGCTCGGCCAGCTCGACCGTACGCTCCGGGAGCGGCTCGTCGTCGAACTACGGGACCTCTTCGAGCGGTTGGGGACGACCGTGCTCGCCGTCACCCACGACCAGGGCGAGGCCTTTGCGCTCGCCGACCGGGTCGTGGTCATGTGCGACGGACGGGTCGCGCAGAGCGGCACTCCGCGCGAGGTGTGGCGGAGGCCCGCTTCCGAGTTCGTCGCCCGTTTCCTCGGCTTCGACAATGTGGTGCCGGCGACGGTGACCGGCGAGGCCGCCGACACCCCTTGGGGCAAGGTCCCCGTCCCGTCCGGTTCCGCCCAGGGCGCCTGCCGGGTGCTGGTGCGTCCGTCGGCCGTCCGGCTCGGCACCCCGGATGCGGGTCTGAGGTGCACGGTCGAGTCGCTCACCTTTAGGGGCCACCATGTCGCCGTACGGCTGCAGCCGGCGGACGCTCCGCCGCTGGAGGCCGAGTGCCGGCTGCAGGACGCGCCCGAGGCGGGATCGGTCGTGGGGGTCGCCTTCGCGGCCGATGACGTGGTGGTGCTGGCCGCCGAGGGCTGAACCGGCCTCAGGTCCCCGCGCCCGGGCCGGCCCGCACACGGAGTTTCAGAGACGGACCGGCGTTCGCGCCGGTTCGGCGGGCACCTCGGGATGTTCCGGCGCGGGGTCGCCACCATGTCCCTCCGGTGAGCCGAACCAGGCCACCGCCACCGCGCCCGCCACGGCGAGAACGAACCCGATGACCGCCGCCCAGGCGAAACCGGGACGCGAGGCATCACCCAGCCACAGCACGCCGATCATGCCCGGCAGCACCGTCTCGCCCACGACCAGTGCCGCCGTCGCGCCGTTGACCGAGCCGATCTGCAGGGCGACCGTGTGCAGATACATGCCGCCGACACCGGCGACCAGAATTGCGTAGAGCGCGGGGTCGGAGAGCAGGGCACCCAGGTCGAACGGGTCGATGCCGTTCAGCACCCGCACCCCGACACCGAGCGCGCCGAACCCGAGCCCCGACAGCAGACCGGCCAGGATCGCGGCGCGCGCCCCCAGCAGGCGCACGACGACGGTGCCGCCGACCATCAGCAGCAGCGAGATCGCCAGCAGCCACCAGTGTGTGCTGATCGGGGTGTGGCCGCTGCCCTCGGGCCCGGCAGCGGTCGCCAGCATCACCAGGGCGGAGCAGACCACGGCGATCGACGTCCACTCCGCGCGGTTGAGCCGGATGCCGAGCAGTTTGACGGACAGCACCGCCGTGATCACGAGGTTGGCGCTGATGACCGTCTGGGACAGGAACAGCGGCAACAGCCTGGCGGCGAGCGCCCCCAGCCCGAAGCCCACGAAGTCGAGGATCGTACCGACGATGAACTCCCAGGTCATCGCGGCCTTGGCGGTGGAGGCGAGACTCGGCCCGCCATGCTGGGTGACACCGGCGTCGGCGTCCCGGCGGGCGGACTTGCGCGATCCCACGGCCTGTAGGACCGAGCCCGTGCCGTAACAGATCGACGCCGCCACGGCCGTCAGCAGTCCTATGAGCACCGAAAGCTCCGTTCACGTATGGGTCGGTGGGGTTCAGCCCCGATCGTTCCGACTGGCAGACGTGAGTTTCGGTGGGGAAGTTGCTTTTCCCGGATCAGATCCCGGCAGATCGGACGCCGGGTGGCATCCGCCCGGCGGCGGATCGGGTCCCGTCCCGGTCAGATTGCGGCACGGCCCTCGGACAGCCGGGCCAGGGCATCGGGGACCTCGTCCACGGAGTCGACCAGGGCGATACGCGATTCCATCGAGCGGCCGGCAGCGAGCGACCGCAGCAATGGCCACGCCGGGAGTTTCTGCGTCCAGTGGGCGCGGTCGACCAGCACCATGGGGGTGGGCTCGCCGCGGGACTCGTAGTAGTTCGGCGTCGCGTTGTCGAAGATCTCCTGCAAAGTGCCTGCCGCGCCGGGGAGGAAGACGACGCCGGCGTTGGAGCGGGCGAGCAGGCCGTCCTCGCGGGTGGCGTTGGCGAAGTACTTGGCGATGTGGCCCGCGAACGGGTTCGGCGGCTCGTGCCCGTAGAACCAGGTGGGGATGCCGACCGAGTCACCGCCCTGCGGCCAGCGCGAGCGGACCTCGAAGGCGACGGACGCCCACTCGGTGACGGAAGGGTCGAACGAGGGAGCCTTGGCCAGGAGCTCAAGGGCCTCGTCGAGCATCTCGTCGGGGAACGGAGCCGCGTACGCGCCGAGGTTCGCCGCCTCCATCGCGCCGGGCCCGCCGCCGGTGGCGACCAGCAGCCCGCCCCGGGACAGTGCGCGGCCGAGCCGCGCCGCTCCCGCGTAGGCGTCCGTGCCCCGGCTCATCGCGTGTCCGCCCATGACACCCACGACCGGGACGCCGTTGAGGAGCTCGTCGAGGGCGTCCGATATGGCGTCGTCGTGTATCGACCGGAGCATCGAGGCGTAGATGTCCCGGTCGTCCTTGGTCTGCTGGAACCATTCGTACGCGAGGGCGTCGGAGGTGACTTCGTAGCCGCCGTCGGCCAGACCGTCGAACAGCTCGCCGGGGGAGTACAGAAGGCCACGGTACGGATCGAAGGGGAGGTCCGGCAGGGGCGGGAAGACGAGTGCGCCGTCCGCGCGGACCTTGGCCACGGCGTCCGGTTCCATGCGGCAGCCGAGGAACACGGCGCCGAGTGTGTCGGACGACAGCAGTGCGAAGGTGCGCTCGGTCAGGTCGACGGACTGGACGCGCCGTCCCGCGAGCGTTCCCTGACCGACGACCTGGTCGAACTCCTCGATGGTCTCGATCTCGCGGTCGTCGTCCATGGACGAACCCAGCCTGTGCCTCTGTCCCTGCGCCATGCGCACACGATAGGGGGCGGCCGACGGGCTGCCGCGTCCGGGTCAGCGCCTCAGCGGCAGCGCGGCCAGCTCTGCCACCGCCCAGGTGAGCGGAGCGAAGACCGACAGCAGGACCAGTGTCCGGAGCAGCGCCGACGCGCGCAGGAAGGACGCGGGAGTGCCGAGGCCGCGCAGTCCGGCCCTGCTCACCGCGCGGGCGTGTCTGGCCTCCAGGACCGAGGTGAACAGCGTTGCCGCTGTGCAGGCCAGGACGAGTCCGGCCCCGAGCCCGGTCAGTGCGCCGAGCGGTCGCGGACTGCTTCCGGCGACGGAGAGTGCGGTGGCCGCGATCATGGCGGACGCGGTGGCCGAGAGGACGCCGAGCGGTCTGCCGATGCGGACCGCGTCGTCCATCAGCGCCCGCCCGGCGAGCAGCCGGACCGCGCCGGGGCGCACGGACTGCAGCACGCGCCCGCACAGATGGGCAATGCCCGGGCCCGCCACCGCGAGCCCCAGGGTGGTGAGGGCCCACCCGGCGAGCACTCCGGCAGGCGGGCGGAATCCACTGCCGACGACTGCTTCCGTACCCGTGTACGCCTCGACGGCGAGCCCCGCGGCGGTGAGCGCGACGCCCCAGGGGAGGCCGACGGGTGCCGTCCCGCCGCGGTCTTCCATGCCTTCGTCCTCGAAACGGTCGCCCTGCTTCCTGCGCCGTGGACGCAGCGCGATCGCCGCTGCTCCGGCCGCGGTCACCGGCAGCAGCGCGAGCAGTGTGAGCGCGGCGCCCAGCGGGATCGGCTGTCCGGCGGCGAGCAGCTCGGGAGCCGCACCGTCGAACGGCAGCCCGGTCAGATCACCGCGCAGATGCAGGAAGACCAGCAGCGCCAGCATGCTGCCGAGCGTGCACGCGACGGCGGTCGACACCGCGGCCAGCGCGGTGAGCCGTACGGGCCCCAGGCCGACCGCGGACAGCCCCTGACGGGGCCGGGTGCTCGGGTCCGTACGCGCCACTGCGACCGCGAAGTACGCCGTCGCGGCGAGCGGTACCAGGCACCACAGCAGCCGCAGCAGCGGTGCGGGGGACGGCTCCCGCTGCGCCACGGCGCCCGCCAGTGTGCACAGCAGCAGAAATCCGACACCACCCGATGCGGCGGCGACCAGCAGCCGGCGCAGCAGGATCAGCGGGTGGGTGCCGCGGGCTAGACGGAGAGCGAGCACGCGGCCAGGCCTTCCGTGCCGGCACCCTGGACGGAGTTGACGCGCCGGCCGTCGACCAGCGTCACCGTACGGTCGGCGAGCGTCGCCGCCTCGGCGTCGTGGGTGGCGAGGACGAGGGTGATGCGGTGCGAGCGCGCGGCGGTGGTGAGCGTACGCAGCACCTGGGCGCGGTCGGCGAGATGCAGCGCGGCGGTGGGCTCGTCGGCGAAGAGCACCACGGGCGTGGTGACGAGTGCGCGGGCGAGGGCGATGCGCTGCCGCTGGGCGTGCAGCAGCGCTCGGGGCCGCTTGCGCGCACACATGCCGATGTCGAGCCGCTCCAGCCACTCCATGGCAGCGGCCTTCGACTTGCGGTGCGAGAAGCCGCGCAGCAGCAGCGGCAGGGCAGCGTTCTCCCAGGCGTTCAGTTCGGGGACCAGTTGGGGCTCATGGCCGATCCAGCCGAAGCGGTCGCGGCGCAGCCGCTCGCGGGCGAGTGCCCCCATGGTGTGGACGGGGGTGCTGTTGAACCAGACCTCGCCCTCCTGCGGGACGAGTTGGCCCGAGAGACAGCGCAGCAGAGTCGTCTTCCCGCAGCCGCGCGGGCCGTTGACGGCGAGGATCTCGCCCTCGCGCACACCGAGTGACACGCCGCCGAGGGCGGGCGAGCCGCCCAGGGAATGGTGCAGGGAACGTGCCCAGAGCACGTCGTTGTCCGGCGGGGCCACCATGGCGTACACCTCGGTTCAGATCCAGTGGTCTGTTCCCCCGTACGGGGGAACGACGTCGAGGCCGATCGGTCACAGCACCGTAGGGACTCGGGACCGAGTGTGCGGACAGCACGCGGCCCGGATGCTTCCCTTCTCACTCGAAAGGGTGCATCCGGGCCGTCGAAAAGCCGACAATCCGAGCTGTTGCCGCCGGTTACAGCTTGGCCCACGCCTCGGTGAGGACCGACCGCAGGATCTGCTCGATCTCATCGAAGGTCGACTGGTCGGAGATCAGCGGCGGGGCGAGCTGGACGACCGGGTCGCCGCGGTCGTCGGCCCGGCAGTACAGACCCGCGTCGAACAAAGCCTTGGAGAGGAACCCGTACAGGACGCGCTCGGTCTCCTCCTCGTTGAAGGTCTCCTTGGTGTTCTTGTCCTTCACCAGTTCGATGCCGTAGAAGAAGCCGTTGCCGCGGACGTCGCCGACGATCGGCAGGTCGTGCAGCTTCTGCAGCGTGCGGAGGAACGCGCCCTCGTTGTCGAGGACGTGCTGGTTGATCTTCTCGCGCTCGAACAGGTCGAGGTTGGCGAGACCGACCGCCGCGGACACCGGGTGGCCGCCGAAGGTGTAGCCGTGGAGGAAGGTGTTGTCGCCCTTGTAGAACGGCTCGGCGAGCCGGTCCGAGATGATGCAGGCGCCGATCGGGGAGTAGCCCGAGGTCATGCCCTTGGCGCAGGTGATCATGTCCGGTACGTAGCCGAACTTGTCACAGGCGAAGGTCGTGCCGAGCCGGCCGAAGGCACAGATGACCTCGTCCGAGACGAGCAGCACGTCGTACTGGTCGCAGATCTCGCGGACCCGCTGGAAGTACCCGGGCGGCGGCGGGAAGCAGCCACCGGCGTTCTGCACGGGCTCCAGGAAGACCGCGGCGACCGTCTCGGGGCCCTCGAAGAGGATCTGCTGCTCGATCTGGTCGGCGGCCCAGCGGCCGAAGGCCTCCGGGTCGTCACCGAAGAGGGGGGCGCGGTAGATGTTGGTGTTCGGCACCTTGTGCGCACCGGGCACCAGCGGCTCGAACGGGGCCTTCAGGCCCGGCAGGCCGGTGATGGACAGGGCGCCCTGCGGGGTGCCGTGATAGGCGACCGCACGGGAGATGACCTTGTACTTGTTCGGCTTGCCCGTCAGCTTGAAGTACTGCTTGGCCAGCTTCCAGGCGGTCTCGACCGCTTCGCCGCCACCGGTGGTGAAGAAGACCTTGTTCAGGTCGCCCGGGGCCTCGTTGGCGATGCGCTCGGCGAGCTCTACGGCCTTCGGGTGGGCGTACGACCACACGGGGAAGAAGGCGAGCTCCTGCGCCTGCTTGGCGGCGACCTCGGCGAGTTCCTTGCGGCCGTGCCCGGCCTGGACCACGAACAGGCCCGCGAGGCCGTCGAGGTAGCGCTTGCCCTTGTCGTCGTAGATGTAGGTGCCCTCACCACGCACGATGGTGGGAACGGGCGAGTTCTCGTACGACGACATGCGGGTGAAGTGCATCCACAGGTGGTCGTAGGCGGACTTTGAGAGGTCGCTGCGGTCCTTGCTCACGGCTATCGGGTTCCCCACATGTAGGTCTGCTTCTTGAGCTTGAGGTAGACGAAGCTCTCGGTGGAGCGCACACCGGGGAGGGTGCGGATGCGCCGGTTGATCACTTCCAGCAGGTGGTCGTCGTCCTCGCAGACGATCTCCACCATAAGGTCGAACGAGCCCGCCGTCATGACGACGTACTCGCACTCGGGCATGGCCGTCAGCGCCTCGGCAACCGGATCCAGGTCGCCTTCGACGTTGATCCCGACCATCGCCTGACGTCGAAAACCCACGGTGAGCGGGTCGGTGACGGCGACGATCTGCATCACGCCCTGGTCGAGCAGTTTCTGGACGCGTTGCCGGACCGCCGCTTCGGAGAGGCCCACGGCCTTGCCTATCGCGGCGTACGGACGGCGCCCGTCCTCCTGCAGCTGCTCGATGATCGCCAGAGAGACGGCATCGATCGTCGGGGACGACCCGCTCCCGGTCCTGGAGTCTGTGCTTCGGCTGGCCACGAGCACACTGTGCACTGGAGTCGTCGATCCCGCAACCCGCAAGCGATGAAATTCGTCGTTCTTGAATCAGAATTTCACTGATTTCGAAGTTGAGTGGCATCGGGTCTGTCGAAAACGTCGCCTAGCGAACTAGCCTCGAAGACGTAAGGTTGGGGTGATCGGGGTGTCTCACCCATTGGACATCTGACAGGAGGAGTGGCTGTGACCACCGAACTGCGTCGTCTGCGCAACTACATTGACGGAGAGTTCCGGGACGCCGCGGACGGGCGGACCATCGAGGTGGTCAACCCGGCCACCGGCGAGGTGTACGCGACTTCGCCGCTGTCCGGCCAGGCCGACGTCGATGCCGCCATGGCCGCTGCAGCCGCTGCCTTCCCGGCGTGGCGCGACACGACGCCCGCGGAGCGTCAGAAGGTGCTGCTGAAGATCGCGGACGCGTTCGAGGAGCGCGCGGAGGAGCTGATCGCGGCCGAGTCGGAGAACACCGGCAAGCCGCTGGAGCTCACCCGCACCGAAGAGGTCCCGCCCATGGTCGACCAGATCCGCTTCTTCGCGGGTGCGGCCCGGATGCTCGAGGGCCGCTCGGCCGGTGAGTACATGGAGGGCATGACCTCCATCGTCCGCCGTGAGCCGGTCGGCGTCTGCGCGCAGGTCGCCCCGTGGAACTACCCGATGATGATGGCGGTGTGGAAGTTCGCCCCGGCGCTGGCCGCGGGCAACACAGTGGTCCTCAAGCCGTCGGACACCACCCCCGCGTCCACCGTCCTGATCGCCGAGATCATCGGTTCCGTCGTGCCGAAGGGCGTCTTCAACGTCCTGTGCGGTGACCGCGACACGGGCCGTGCGATGGTCGAGCACCCGGTTCCGGCGATGGCGTCCATCACGGGCTCGGTACGGGCCGGAATGCAGGTTGCCGAGTCGGCGGCCAAGGACGTCAAGCGCGTCCACCTGGAGCTGGGCGGCAAGGCGCCCGTCGTCGTCTTCGAGGACACCGACATCGCGAAGGCGGTCGAGGACATCTCGGTCGCCGGCTACTTCAATGCGGGCCAGGACTGTACGGCGGCGACGCGCGTGCTTGTGCACGAGTCGATCCACGACGAGTTCGTGGCGGCGCTCGCGAAGGCGGCGAAGGACACGAAGTGCGGCCTGCCGGACGACGAGGACGTGCTCTTCGGCCCGCTCAACAACGCCAACCAGCTGAAGCAGGTGTCCGGCTTCATCGACCGGCTGCCGGCGCACGCGAAGGTGGAGGCGGGCGGCCACCAGGTGGGTGACAAGGGCTACTTCTACGCCGCGACCGTCGTCTCCGGCCTGAAGCAGGACGACGAGATCATCCAGAACGAGGTCTTCGGGCCCGTCATCACCGTCCAGTCGTTCCGCGACGAGGAGCAGGCGCTCGAGTACGCGAACGGCGTGGAGTACGCGCTCGCGTCGTCGGTCTGGACGAAGGACCACGCGCGGGCGATGCGTATGTCCAAGGCGCTGGACTTCGGCTGTGTGTGGATCAACACCCACATCCCGCTCGTGGCGGAGATGCCCCACGGCGGCTTCAAGAAGTCGGGCTACGGCAAGGACCTGTCGGCGTACGGCTTCGACGATTACACGCGCGTCAAGCACGTGATGACGTCCCTGGACGCATAGCGTCCCCGGCGGGAGCCGGGTTGGGGCGCCGGGGTCGTCCCGAGCGTGCCCCGGCTCCCCGCGGGGTCGGCACGGGAAGGGCGGGCCTGCGGGCCGCCCTTCGGCGTTCGCGGGCGCTCCGCGCGGTGCGCCGGGTCCCTGCGGAAGAGGCGCAGGGCGGAACCGGCGGCGTCGCCCGCCGCAGCGCCGCACGGCGACTCCTCCTGCGTTCCACCGGGCCGCGGCCGGCGCGCCGCTGGCCACGGCGTGACGGCCGACGCCACCGGTCGGTGGGGCGTCGGGAGTCCCTGCGGGGCCCGGGGCGTGGGGCGGCACGGCCCCGCCCTCTGCCGGTCGGTGCGCACCGGGGCCCGGGCTGGCGTCGTCGGGCTCAGGCCAACGGTGTGGTGTGGAGGGCCAGGAGCAGGCGCCAGACGTGGGAGGCCATGGCCTCCGGTGAGCCCGGGATGCGGGCATGCAGCCAGTCGGCCAGCAGCCCGGTGAAGGTCGCGGCCACGGCCGAGGCGATCAGGTCGGCGGCCGGGGCACCGGCCAGCTCGCGTTCCCGGCGACTGCGCTCGCGCAGTTCACGGTGGAGAAGGTCGCCGAGCGGGCCGCCGCCGCCCTCGCGGAGGAGGGTGCGGTAGAGCGGGGCATGCGGGGCGATCTCCGTGAAGAAGTCCGTCAGAGCGGCGGGCACAGCCGCCGGACCGGGCACTCCGCGCCAGGCGTGCAGCGCGTCCACCGCATCCCGGACCACCTCGGCGCAGGCGTCCACCGCCAGCGCGTCCAGGTCCGCGTAGTGCAGATAGAACGTGGCGCGGCCGAGGCCGGCCCGCCGGACCAGGCCCGCGACGCTGACCTCCGCCAGTGGCCGCTCGGCGCACTCCTCCAGCAGGGCGTGCCGCAGCCGCTCCCGGGTGCGCTCCGCGCGGGGGTCCCCGCTCATCGCGCCACCAGCACCGCGGCCAGCGCCAGCGCGCCGGGGAGGGCCTGGGCCACGTAGATGCGCCGGTTCGCGGTGGCCCCGCCGTAGAGCCCCGCGACCACCACGCATCCGAGGAAGAACACCTGCACCCGGAACCCGGTCGGATCCGCTGCGATCAGCCCCCACACGAGTCCCGCAGCCAGAAACCCGTTGTACAGCCCCTGGTTCGCGGCCAGGGGCGCCGTCGCCCGGGCCATCTCCGCGTCGAACCCCGATAGCCCGCGGCCCGGTGCCCGCTCCCACAGGAACATCTCCAGAACCAGGATGTAGACGTGCAGTGCGGCCACCAGGCCGACCAGGACATTCGCCGTAGCGTTCATGACCGCCGTTCCCTTCATGGACAGGTGTCCATGAATTATAGACAGGCGTCCATGATCGACAGGATGGTCGGGGTCGGTGTCTCCCGCTCGACGCACCGTCCATTGCCCGCCGTACCGGTCGCTCGGCATCCTGCCCGTGTGCCAGTGACGCCCCGGAGCCACCTCATGTCCCGCCGTTCTCTGTTGGGCGCGCTCGGCGCCGCCGGGGCCGGTGCCGCAGGTCTGACGCTCACCGGCTGCGGGGTGCCCGCGGCCTACGTCGCGCCGGGCGACCGCGCCGGACGCGATCTGTCGGGCAGGGACAGGGCCCTCGACTTCGCGAACTGGCCCCTCTACATCGACACCGACGACGAGGACACGTCCAGACGCCCCACCCTCGACGCCTTCGCCGACCGCACCGGGATCTCCGTCCGTTACACCGAGGAGATCAACGACAACGACGAGTTCTTCGGGAAGATCGGCCCGGCCCTGATGAACCATCAGGAGACCGGGCGGGACCTCATCGTCGTCAGCGACTGGATGGCGGCCCGGTTCGTACGACTGGGCTGGGTCCAGGAGATGGACCGCGACCGACAGCCCAACGTCGCCGAGTACCTCGATCCGCAGTTGCGTTCGCCCGACTTCGACAAGGGCCGGAGGCACAGCGTCCCCTGGCAGTCCGGTATCACGGGCATCGCGTACAACCGCCGCGAGCTGGGTCGCGAAATCCGGCACATCGCAGACCTGTGGGCCGCCGACCTGCGCGGGAAGGTGACGCTCCTCTCCGGGCTCGACGAGTCGTTCGCTCTGCTGATGCAGGGTGATGGTGTCGATGTCACCCGCTGGACGCCGGACGACTTCCACACGGTCTGCGACCGCGTCGAGAAGCTGGTGCGGCAGAAGCACATCCGCCGCTTCACCGGCAACGACTACATCAAGGACCTGTCCACGGGCGACGTTCTCGCCTGCCAGGCCTACTCAGGCGACGTCATCCAACTCCAGGCGGACAACCCCGACATCGAGTTCGTGGTGCCGGAAGAGGGCGCGGAACTCTGGGCCGAGTCGCTGATGATCCCCAACCTCGCCCGGCACAAACGCAACGCCGAGGCGTTGGTGGACTACTACTACGAGCCCGAGGTCGCGGCCGAACTCGCCTCCTGGGTGAACTACGTGTGCCCCGTGCCGGCCGCCCGCGATGTGCTCGCCGACTCCAGTGACGAGGAAGTCGCCGCACTTGCGGAGGATCCGCTGATCTTCCCCGACGATGCGATGCGCGAACGGCTCGCGATCGCCCGGGACATCACATCGCAGGAGCGTGCGGAATTCACGAAGCGGTGGAACGCGATCGTCGGGCTGTAGCAGACTGGCGATCATGGAAAAAGTGAACTCACTTGTCACTTATGGGTTGTTGGCCGCCTGGGCCGTGCACGACGCGGAGGAGCTGATCTCCGGGCCGCGCTGGATCCGGGAGAACGTGCCGGTGCTGCGCAAACGCTTCCCCGGTGCGCCCGAGAGCCTCTGGCGCACCATGGAGTCCGTCGACGACCGCGAATTCGCCGTCGCGGTGGGGACCATGGCCACGATCGTCGGCGCCGCCGCCGTGGCCGGGCACCGCTCAGGAGGCCGGTCCGGTTTCTATCAAGGGGCGCTGAACGGCTTCGGACTCCACGGCCTCGTCCATATGGCCCAGGCAGCCGCATTCCGCGGCTACACCCCAGGCTCCGCCACGTCCCCCTTGCTGGTGCTGCCCTTCACCCTCTGGGCGCGGGGCAGGTTGCGCAAGGCGGGTGTGCTGCGGCCCACCCGGACGCGTGACGTACTGACCGGCCTGGCGACGGCCACAGGTGCCGTCATCGTCTCGCACGCCGTCGCCAGAAAGATCACCGGGGTCTGGTAAAGGGCTCGTAAACGCGGGCGTACGCTGCGGACATGAGCGAGCGAAGAGCGCTTCTGCGCCGCATACGCGTGTGGCTGGTCGTCTTCATCGTCTGCCTGGCACTGAGCGGGCTGACGGCCTTCCCCCTCGTCACCGAGCTGCGCTTCGCGCACAGCGCGCTGACGTCCTGGGCGTCGCCCGTCGGCGACGCCCTCCCCGGGCTGCTGGACTGGATCGAGCGCGTCCGCCACGGCCTCGACGCCGCCGACGAGAAGTATCCCTTCCTGCTGTACGGCACCGACTGGCTCGCCTTTGCCCACCTCGTCATCGCGGTCGCCTTCTACGGGCCCTACCGCGACCCCGTACGCAACATCTGGGTCATCGAGTTCGGCATGATCGCCTGCGCAGGGATCATCCCCCTCGCACTGATCTGTGGTCCGATCCGGGGAATCCCCTTCTGGTGGTCGGTCATCGACATGTCCTTCGGGGTCCTCGGGGTGATCCCGCTCCTCGTCGTGCGCCGCATGATCAAGCGTCTGGAGGCGCTCGGCCCGGCCGACGGGGAGCGGGCGGCGGAGGCCTCCACCACCGCCGCCGTCTGACCCGACTACGAGGACGGCGCGCCGAAGGCCGCCACGGCGACGCTCGTCGCCACGGCATTCATGCCCTGGCCCTTGGCGTCCGTGGAGTTGACGCTGTGGACGAGCGTGCGCGAGAGATCGCGGGTGGCGGCGATCGCCGCGTTGTAGCCCCAGCGGCCGCCCGTCTTGCCCCACACCTCACGCCCGCCGAGCTTCTGCATGGACAGACCGACGGAGTAGGCGGCCGGGTCCCCCGTCCCGTAGTCGCGCACATCCCGGCCCGGCAGTGTGAACATCTCCTCCAGCAGCGGGCCCCGCACGACCTTCCCCCCGAACAGCGCCCTCAGGAACCGCTCCAGATCGGCGGTCGTGGAGATCATGTCGCCCGCCGCCCAGCCGTCCGTCACACCCCACACCGTCACATCGCGCAACCCGGTCGTACCGTCGTCCAGCCTCATCGTCTGGTAGCCGTGGTTGTGCGGGCCGTGGATCCGCGGATCGCTGCCGGGAAAGGAGGTGCCGCGCAGGCCGAGCGGCCTCATGATGCGGCGGGCGACCTCGTCCTCGTAGCGCTCACCCGTCACCCGCTCGATCAGCAGGCCCGCGATGGTGTAGCCGATGTTGAGGTAGTGCTGCTTCGTGCCCGGTGCGAACTCCGGTGCCCTGCCCGTCGCCGACCGGACCATCACGCGCGGGTCGTGTACCGCGAAACGGTTCTCGTACCAGTCCTCGACCGTCCCGCCGGGCATGTCGGCGGCCGGGATGCCATGGGTGTGGTTGAGCAGCTGGCGGACCGTCACCCCGCCGTAGGACGCGGGGATCAGGTCCGGGAGGTACGAGCGGACCGGCCGGTCCAGCCCGACCCTCCCCTCGGCGGCCAGCTGGAGCACCACCGAGGCCGTGAAGACCTTCGTCACCGAACCGGCCCGGAAACGCGCGTCCGGGTCGGCCGGGCGGCCGGACTCCAGATCGTGCACCCCCGAGCTGCCGCGCCAGCTGCCGTCGGTGCCCCCGACCCGCACCAGCGCGGCCGTCGCACCGGCGTTCGGCAGTCCGGCGATCGCCGTGCGCAGGGCCTGCACGTCCGGGCCCTCGGCCCGGTCGGCGCGGGCGGCCGCGGGGGAGCCGGCGACGGCCGGGACGGCGGCGGGGCCGGCCGTGACGCCCAGTACGAGCGCGGCTGCGATCAGGCCACGGATGCGATTTCTCATGGTCAACTCCTGTGATGTGAACCGTCGTTCCTACGGCTCCATCCTGTTGACCGGGTCCTGCGCGCGGATCGCCGGTGAGAGTGGTCCTGCCGCGCTCAATTCCTCGCCGGTGCGGGGGATGCACCCAAGCGGCCTCCCCCGGCAGGGGGAGGCCCTGCCGCCTCCCCGGCGGCGATCAGGCCCGTCTCGTAGGCGCAGATGACCGCCTGGATCCGGTCCCGCAGACCGAGCTTGGACAGCACATTGCCCACATGCGTCTTGACGGTGTGCTCACTGACGACGAAGGACGCCGCGATCTCCGCGTTCGACAGACCACGCCCCAGCAGGAGCAGCGTCTCGCGTTCGCGTGCGGTGAGGGCGTCCAGATTGCCGGCGGACGCTGCCCTGGGGCGGGCGGTGTGCTGGGTGTACTCCTCGATCAGCCTGCGGGCCACCGAGGGAGCGAGCAGCGAATCGCCCTGCGCGACCACCCGGACCGCGTGCACCAGATCGTCCCGCCGGACGTCCTTGAGCAGAAACGCGCTCGCGCCCGCGTGCAGTGCCTCAAACACATACTCGTCCGAGTCGAAGGTCGTCAGCATGACCGTGCGGCACCGGGAGGCCGAACTGATCGTGCGGCAGGCCTCGATCCCGTCCACACCGGGCATGCGGATGTCCAGCAGGGCCACATCGGGGGAGAGGCGGCGCACCGCGTCCACGGCCCCCGCGCCGTCCCCCGCCTCGGCGACGACCTCGATGTCCGGCTGCACGTCCAGGATCATCGCGAAGCCACTGCGCACCAGCTCCTGGTCGTCGGCCACCACCACACGGATCGTCAACTCCCCACCTCCGCAGGTGATCCTATGGGCAGGGCAACGGCGACCTCGAAGCCGCGACCGTGCGGTCCCGGCCCGGTGCGTGCCGTGCCGCCGTGGGCGGCAGCCCGCTCGCGCAGCCCGATCAGGCCGTGGCCACCGCCGTCCCCCGCGGCCGTGGGACCCCGGCCGTCGTCGCTGACGGTGATCTCCAGCAGATCCCTCCCGTACGCGAGATGCACCCGGACCCTGGTCGCCTCCGCGTGCCTGACCACGTTCGTCAGCGCTTCCTGCACCACCCGGTGGGCCGTTGCCCCGGTGTCCGCGGGCAGCGGGCGGACATCACCCGACGTCTCGTACACGATGTCCAGGCCGCTGCTCCGCACTCGCTCCACCAGTCCGGCCAGTTCGGCCGGCCCGGGCTGCGGTTCGCGCGGTGCGCGGCCGGGATCGGGATCGCCGTCACGCAGCACCCCCAGCATCCGGCGCAGCTGGGTCATCGCGTCCCTGCCCGTCTCGGAGATGGCGTCGAAGGCCGCCTCGGCGCGCTGCGGCGCCGTACGCACCGCCACCGGACCCGCTTCCGCCTGGACGATCATCAGGCTGACGGCGTGCGACAGGATGTCGTGCATCTCCCGTGCGATACGGGCCCGTTCACGGGCGGCGGCCTGCTCGGCCTCGATCCGGTTGGCACGCTCCAGCTGGGCGGCCCGGTCCTCCACCGCCCTGAGGTACGCCTGCCGTGTGGCGGTGAGCCGGCCGAAGACATACGCCGCGCCGAACACGAAGAGCGAGAACAGAAGTTCCTTGGCCTCACCGGAGTTGGTGGCGACGGACGGGAAGATGACGACGAACATCAGGAGCGCGACCGCCAGTCGTTTCGGCGGCGGCGAAAGTGTGGCCACCGTGCAGACCGCGACGAGACCCGGGTACGGAAGGGGCTGACCCGGGCCGTCGAGCGTGAACCGGTACAGCGCACCCGCCGCCAGCACGGCGAGGAACACGGTGACGGGCGCCCTGCGCCGCCACACCAGGGGCACGGCGCTCAGCGTCGTCAGCCCGTAGGCAGCCCAGGTGGCCTCCGGCAGCCCGGGTGCGCGCGGCACCACGAACGGCATGGTCAACGCCACCTGCACCAGCACGGCGAGTCCGATGTCAGCCACCCAAGGGCTCCTGATGCGCAGCCCCCGTACTCGCTCCCAGGCCCCGGGTGCGTCCACTACGGCTTGCGTCCCACCGCGCCGAACTGGGCGACCTCCACCGTCGTCGCTCCGCCGTCGCGCCAGCGGGCGCAGGAGACGATGCCCGGCTCCAGTACCTCGAGGCCGTCGAGGAAGCGCGCGAAATCGGCGCGGCTGCGGGCGGTGATCGGCGGGGTCGCGTTCTCGTTCCAGAAAGCCATCGCCTCGGCGTTCCCCTCGCCGCCGAGCTCGAGCGTGGGGTGGGTGAGTGCCAGATGGCTGCCGGACGGAACGGCGTCCATGATGCGGTGGACGATCGACGTGGCCTCGTCCGTGTCGAGAACGAAGTTGAGGATGCCGAGCATTATCACCGCGACCGGCCGGGACAGATCGAGTGTCGGCTCGACGGCCCTCAGGATGTCCTCGGGGCGGTGGGCGTCCGCGTCGATGTATTCGGTGCGGCCCTCGGGCGTGCTCGTGAGCAGCGCGCGGGCATGTGTCAGCACGATCGGGTCGTTGTCGACGTACACGATGCGTGATTCGGGGGCGATGCTCTGGGCGACCTCGTGCGTGTTGTCGACGGTCGGCAGCCCGGTACCGATGTCGAGGAACTGCCGCACCCCCGCCTCACCCGCGAGATGGGACACGACCCGGCCCAGGAACGCCCGGTCGGCACGGGCGACCTGACCGATGCTCGGATACAAGCCCGTCACGTGGTCGCCGACCCGGCGGTCCACCAGATAGTTGTCCTTGCCGCCGAGCCAGTAGTTCCAGACCCTGGCGTTGTGGGCGATGTCGGTGCGGATCCTGTCGTTCCCGGTCACGCTGCGCATCCTTTCCCGGCACGGGACTTGCGGAGTACGGAGGCAAGGGTGGCGACCCGGTTGGTGGTGATCGAGTCGACGCCCCGGTTCACGAGTCTGCGCATCGTACGCCGCATGTCTGCGGTCCAGGCGGAAACGAGGA
Source organism: Streptomyces sp. NPDC043861 (assembly GCF_056435905.1). NCBI lineage: Bacteria > Bacillati > Actinomycetota > Actinomycetes > Kitasatosporales > Streptomycetaceae > Streptomyces > Streptomyces sp. NPDC043861. Next base: position 105,771 of record NZ_JBWKDP010000020.1, read on the forward strand.
GACCGTCGGCATGGACCCGGTCCGTGAGTTCCCGGCTCACCAGCCCGAAGCGGTAGTTGAGCCAGCGCGGCCGCACCACGTCCAGCAGGACCGGCCGGGGCGGGGCGAGAGTCGTCCAGGTCAGGGCGATCTCCGCGCCCGGATCGGCCTCCCGCACCGCGACCATCCCGGCCAGGCCGCCGCAGTAGTAGGCACGCTCCTGCGCACCGCAGTCCCGGACCGTGCCGACCACGGTGTGCACGGCGGCCCCGTCGGCACCGGGCAGATCGAGCATCAGCCGATGACCGTCCACCGCGGCCAGTGCCTCGCGCAGCGTCGGTACTCCGCCGGACGTCAACTCGGTGAGCTGCGCATGGGTGAGCCGGACGAGCGGGCGGTCGTGGCCCCACAGCCTTTTGAGCGTGTCGTCGTGGAGCAGTACCGGCACCCCGTCGCGGGTCAGCCGGACATCGACCTCGACGGCGTCCGCGCCGCGCTCGATCGCGGCGCGCAACGACGGGATCGTGTTCTCGCGGGCGATGTACGGATCACCGCGGTGGCCTACGAGCGTGACGGTGCGCATGGGCGCCTGTCCTCACTTCGCCGGCCACTGCTCGGTGTACGTGTCGATCTCGGAGGACAGGCGGGCTTTCCCCGCCGGGTCGAGGAACGATGCCTCCACCGCGTTCTTCGCCAGCGCGGCGACACCGCGCTCGTCCAGGTCCAGCAGCCGGGCGGCGACCGCGTACTCGTTGTTGAGATCGGTACCGAACATCGGGGGGTCGTCGCTGTTGATGGTCACCAGAACACCCGCCTCGACCATCTCCTTGACCGGATGCTCGTCGAGGTTCGCGACGGCCCGGGTGGCGATGTTGGAGGTGGGACAGACCTCCAGGGCGATGCGGTGCTCGGCGAGGTGGGCCAGCAGCTTCGGGTCCTGCGGGGCGCTGGTGCCGTGGCCGATGCGCTCGGCCCGGAGGTCGTTGAGGGCGTCCCAGATGGTGCCCGGTCCGGTCGTCTCGCCCGCATGCGGTACGGACCGCAGCCCGGCGGCGATGGCCCGGTCGAAGTACGGCTTGAACTGAGGCCGGGGCACCCCGATCTCCGGCCCGCCGAGGCCGAACGAGACCAGTCCCTCAGGGCGCAGATCGACCGCGAGCCGCGCGGTCTCCTCGGCCGCGTCGAGTCCTGCCTCACCGGGGATGTCGAAGCACCAGCGCAGAACGACACCGAGCTCGGCCTCGGCCGCCTTGCGGGCGTCCTCGATCGCCTCCATGAAGCCCTGTTCCGGGACACCCCGCCGGGTCGAGCTGAACGGCGTGATGGTCAGCTCCGCGTACCGGATGTTCTGCCTGGCCATGTCCCGTGCGACCTCGAAGGTCAGCAGCCGGACGTCCTCCGGGGTGCGGATCAGATCGACGACCGAGAGATAGACCTCGATGAAGTGCGCGAAGTCCGTGAAGGTGAAGTAGTCGGCGAGGGCGTCAGGGTCGACGGGGACCTTGGAGTCGGGGTGGCGGGCGGCGAGCTCGGACACGATGCGCGGCGATGCCGAACCCACATGGTGGACATGCAGTTCGGCCTTGGGGAGCCCCGCGATGAAGGGGTTCAGATCGGTCATCGGGTCCTCCGTGTGCTGAGCCGACCGGGTCAGGGATCATCGTAGGCGGGGTGGGTACCACGTGGTGTGCAGCCCGTAGCATGACCAGTTCACGATGGGCATGACCAGTTCACGATGGGGGAGGGCCCATGCCAGACCAGAGCGAACAGCCGCCCGGCGGACACGAGCCGAACGACCCGTGGGCCCCGCCGGAGCGCAGTGCGCCCCAGGACCAGCAGGGCAGGGTCGAGCTCGGCAAGACCGCGCAGCCGGGCACGCCGGGTGCTCAGCCGTCCGGGCCTTCCGGGCCGTCCGTCCATGAGCAGCTCACGGTGACATCGATGCCGGGTGTGGGACCCGCGGGCGGGCCGGGTGCCGGACCGGTGACTCCCGGCGGGGACGCCGGTGCTGCCGTACCGCCGCCGCCGATAGCCCCCGGCGGGCCGCAGCAGCCCGTCCCCGGTCCCTACGGTTACCCGGCCGCTCCGGGTGCCGCAGCCGGAGCGGGTACCGGGTACGGCTATCCGAGCGCCCCCGGTGCGGCGGGCTACCCCGGATACCCGGGGTACGGCAACACCTGGGGCATGGGTGGCACCCCGCAGCAGAACGGCATGGGCACGGCCGCGATGGTGCTCGGCATCCTCGCCGTCTGTATGTGCTGGTGCTACGGCCTGCCGGGCGTGGTCCTCGGCACGCTTGCCCTGATCTTCGGCATCATCGGCCGCAAGCGGTACCAGCGGGGCGAGGCGACCAACAAGGGCCAGGCCCTCGCGGGGATGATCCTCGGTCCGATCGGTATCGTGCTGGGGCTGCTGTTCATCGTGGGTCTCGCCTGGCTCTTCGCGCACGCCGACGAGCTGGACGAGAAGAGCAGTGTCGACGAGGACCCCTGGGCGACGACGCTCGTCGTCGACGCCGCTCCGCGCTGAGCGGCCGGTCCGACTCCGACGGGGACGGACCGGCCGGGCGGCCCCCCGCGCCGCCCGGCCTCCGGGTCCCTCCTCCGCGAGCGCGCGGGGCCCGGCCTGCGGCACATTCGGCCTTTCAGGCCTCGGTACGCGGGTCCTCGATTTCCCCGCTCCGAAGCCGCTCACGCGCTTCCATCAGCGCGAAGCCCAGCAGATTCAGCCCGCGCCAGCGCCGCGGATCATGGGCTCCTGCATCGGTCGCGGCGAGCCCGATCCCCCAGATCCGGTCCAGCGGACTGGCCTCCACCAGCACCCGGTCACCGGTCGTCAGCAGAAAGTCCCGCAGCCCCGGATGCTGCGCGAACTTCTGCACACTCCCGGCGAGCACGATCCCGAACCGCTCGCGCTCCCATATCTCCTCGCTGAACCCGCGCACCAGACGGCCCGCCTTCTTCGCGAGTGCCGGATTCGCCGCCTCCACGGCCATGCGCTCGGCGTCCGTGTCGCCGAAGAGACGTGCCTTTGCGGCCATCATCCAGTGCTCGGCCGTCGCATACTCGATTCCATCCACGGTGAACGGCGCCGGCCACCACTGACTCAGACAACTGGCGCCGATGGTGCCGTCCGGCCGTGGCCTGTGTCCCCAGAAGTGCAGATATCTGACCCGCTGCCCGCTTCTGATCTGCTCGATCAGGGCCTCGGTGGTCGTGCTGGTGATCGCCATGCACGCGAGTGTGACAGCCACCACTGACACTCCGTACCGGTATCGCAGCGCTGGCGCGACACATGGTCGACCGAATCCGTCGCGTAACCAAAAGGCAACTACGGAATCCCTTGTTGGAGGAGTATCCCTCTGTCAGGATCGGCACTCACTTCGAGCTGGAGCAACGGAGAGCGTCATGGGCAACCGCTTCCAGGTGCAGGACCGTTTCAAGGAAGGCACGCAGTACATCGGCGGCCAGTTGCGGCCCGGCACATCAGGACGTAACCACGCAATCGTCGATCCCGCCACCGGAGCGCAGGTCCTCGAGTACGAGCTGGCCGGCACGGCGGACGTCGATGCAGCCGTCACGGCCGCCCGCGAGGCGTTCCCCGGCTGGGCGGGCGCGACCCCTGGGGAGCGTTCCGACGCCCTGCACCGCTTCGCCTCCGTGCTCGCCGAGCAGGCGGAGGACCTCGCCCAGGCCGAGTCGCTGCAGTGTGGCAAGCCGATCAAGCTGACCCGTGAGTTCGACGTGCCCGGCACGGTGGACAACACCGCGTTCTTCGCCGGAGCCGCGCGCCATCTCCAGGGCCAGTCCGCGGGCGAGTACAGCGGCGACCACACGTCCTACGTACGCCGTGAGCCCATCGGAGTCGTCGGCTCCATCGCCCCCTGGAACTATCCGCTCCAGATGGCCGCCTGGAAGGTGCTCCCCGCCGTCGCCGCGGGCAACACGATCGTTCTCAAGCCTGCCGAGATCACCCCGCTGACCTCCCTGATGTTCGCCGAGGCCGCCACCGGGGCCGGCATCCCCCACGGCGTGATCAACATCGTGACGGGCGCCGGCCGGGAGGCGGGCGAGCATCTGGTGGGGCACCCGGACGTGGCCATGACCTCGTTCACCGGCTCGACCCCGGTGGGCAAGCGCGTCGCCGAGGTCGCCACCGCCACCGTCAAGCGGCTCCACCTCGAGCTCGGCGGCAAGGCCCCCTTCCTGGTCTTCGACGACGCGGACCTGGACGCCGCCGTGCACGGCGCCGTCGCGGGCGCGCTGATCAACAGCGGCCAGGACTGCACCGCCGCCACCCGCGCCTATGTCCAGCGTCCGCTGTACGAGGCGTTCGTCGCCGGAGTCGCCGATGTGATGGCGACGGTGCGGCTCGGTGACCCCTTCGACCCGTCCACCGACCTCGGCCCGCTCGTCTCGCACACCCAGCGCGACCGCGTCGCCGGATTCGTCGACCGCGCCCGCTCGTACGCCACCGTCGTCACCGGCGGCCGGGCTCCCGGCGGCGCACTCGAGGACGGCGCGTACTACCTGCCGACCCTGATCTCGGGTGCCGGGCAGGACAGCGAGGTCGTCCAGTCGGAGATCTTCGGCCCGGTCCTCGTCGTCCTGCCCTTCGACTCCGACGACGAGGGTATTGCCCTGGCCAACGACACCCCGTACGGTCTCGCGGCCTCGGCATGGAGCCGCGACGTGTACCGCGCGGGCCGCGCCACCCGCGAGATCAAGGCGGGCTGCGTCTGGGTCAACGATCACATCCCGATCATCAGCGAGATGCCCCACGGCGGATACAAGGCCAGCGGGTTCGGCAAGGACATGTCGGCGTACTCCTTCGAGGAATACACGCAGGTCAAGCATGTGATGTACGACAACACCGCGGTTGCCAGGAAGGACTGGCACCGCACGATCTTCGGAGACCGATAGGCCCTCGCCGCAGCCACGGCGGCGAACCATCCCCGAAAGGGCACAGCGCATGAAGCAGTACGAGCCCGAGCGCCTCTCCGCGGCACAGGAAGCCGCGATACGGCGCAGCATGACGAACGGCCGGGGCGCCCTCTCCCGCCGTTCCCTACTGCGTGCGTCCGGCGTCGGCGCGCTCACCATCGGCGGCATGGGCGCCCTGAACGCCTGCGGGATCCCGCCCGCCAAGCGCGAGGGCGAAGGCGCCGCGGCCTCGGACGACCACTCGGCCCAGGAGAAGCAGATCTCCTTCTCCAACTGGACGCAGTACATCGACATCAGCGAGGACGAGAAGAGCCACCCCACGCTCGACGCGTTCGCCAAGCGCACCGGGATCCAGGTCAAGTACACCGAGGACATCAACGACAACGTCGAGTTCTTCGGCAAGATCAGGCCCCAGCTCGCGGCGGGCCAGGACACCGGGCGCGACCTCATATGCGTCACCGACTGGCTCGCAGCACGCATCATCCGGCTCGGCTGGGCACAGAAGCTGGACCCGTCCAACCTGCCGAACGCCTTCGCGCACCTCTCGCCCCAGTTCCGCAGCCCGGACTGGGACCCGGGCCGGGCCTACTCGTACCCCTGGACCGGTATCTCCACCGTCATCGCGTACAACTCCAAGGCGACCGGCGGCCGAGAGATCGAGAGTGTCTCCCAGCTGCTGGAGGACCCGCAGCTCAAGGGCCGCGTCGCGTTCCTCTCCGAGATGCGCGACACCATCGGCATGACCCTGCTCGACATGGGCAAGGACCCGGCGAAGGTCACCGACGACGACTACAACGCGGCCGTCGCGCGGGTCCAGAAGGCCGTCGACAAGAAGCAGATCCGGCGCTTCACGGGCAACGACTACACCTCGGACCTCGACAAGGGCGACATCGCGGCCTGTCTGGCCTGGGCCGGTGACCTCGTCCAGCTGCGGGTCGACAACCCCGACATCCGGTTCGTCATTCCCGACGCCGGATACATGACCTCCAGCGACAATCTGCTGGTCCCGGCCAAGGCGCGGCACAAGTCCAACGCCGAGAAGCTCATCGACTACTACTACGAGCTCCCGGTGGCGGCCCAGCTCGCGGCCTACATCAACTACGTGTGCCCGGTCGAGGGCGTGGGCCCCGAACTCACGAAGATCGACCCGGAACTCGCGAAGAACACGCTGATCCTCCCGGACAAGGCCATGGCCGCCAAGTCCCACGCCTTCCGCTCGCTCAGCAGCGAGGAAGAGACGGCGTACGAAGAGAAGTTCGCCAAGCTCATCGGCGCCTGACGTCCCTGCTTCCCTGCCCCCCTTAGAAACCGGGATCGCGAACCCATGACAGACAAGACAGCGGGCGGCGACGTCCGACTCTCCGGGATCAGCAAGACCTACGGCTCGTTCACCGCCGTACACCCGCTGGACCTGACCGTGCCTCAGGGCTCCTTCTTCGCACTGCTCGGCGCATCCGGCTGTGGCAAGACCACCACCCTGCGGATGATCGCAGGACTGGAGGACCCCACCTCCGGCACCGTCTTCCTCGGTGACAAGGACGTCACCGACCTCCCCCCGTACAAGCGGCCGGTCAACACGGTCTTCCAGAGCTACGCGCTCTTCCCGCACCTCAGCATCCACGAGAACGTCGCCTTCGGCCTGCGCCGCCGCGGCGTGAAGTCCGTGAAGAAGCAGGTCGGCGACATGCTCGACCTGGTGCAGCTCGGTGACTTCGCCCATCGCAAGCCGCACCAGCTCTCCGGCGGCCAGCAGCAGCGAGTCGCCGTCGCCCGCGCGCTGATCAACCACCCCCAGGTGCTGCTGCTCGACGAGCCGCTCGGTGCCCTCGACCTCAAGCTGCGCCGGCAGATGCAGCTCGAACTGAAGCGCATCCAGACCGAGGTCGGCATCACCTTCATCCATGTCACCCACGACCAGGAGGAGGCCATGACGATGGCCGACACGGTCGCGGTGATGAACGGCGGCCGGGTCGAGCAGCTGGGCGCGCCCGCCGAGCTGTACGAGAACCCGCAGACCACGTTCGTCGCGAACTTCCTCGGTACGTCGAACCTCATCGAGGCCGAGGTCGCCGAGGCCGGTGGCAGCGACATCCTCGTCACCGCCGCCGACGCCAAGCTGCGGCTGCCGGCCGGCCGGGTCGCCACCCAGCCCCGCACCGGCGGCAAGCTGCTGGTCGGAGTACGTCCCGAGAAGATCTCGCTCGCGCACGCCGACGACGCGGGAAGCATCGCGGAGGGCCGCAACCGGTTCACCGGGAAGATCGCCGACTCCAGTTTCATCGGTGTCTCCACCCAGTTCGTCATCGACAGCCCGGTCTGCCCCGAGCTCGAGGTCTACGTCCAGAACATCGAGCGGGACCCGCGCTTCGTGCCGGGCGCCGAGGTCGTCCTGCACTGGAACCCGGAGCACACCTTCGGCCTCGACGCCGCCCAGGACATCGACGCCGGTGTGGAGACGGTGGAGGAGGCAGCATGACCGTCACCGAGGCACCTCCCGCCTCGCCGGCGCCGACCGGCCCGGAGCCGGTCCTGCGCAAGCCACCGGTCCGACGCAAGCTCGTCCCGTACTGGCTGCTGCTGCCGGGCATCCTGTGGCTGCTGGTCTTCTTCGCGCTGCCGATGGTCTACCAGGCATCGACATCGGTGCAGACCGGCTCCCTGGAGAAGGGCTTCGAGGTCACCTGGCACTTCCAGACCTACTGGGACGCGCTGACCGAGTACTACCCGCACTTCCTGCGGTCCGTGCTGTACGCCGGCACGGCCACGGTCCTCTGTCTGCTGCTCGGTTATCCGCTCGCGTACCTCATCGCGTTCAGGGCGGGCCGCTGGCGCAATCTGCTGCTGGTCCTGGTCATCGCGCCGTTCTTCACCAGCTTCCTGATCCGTACGCTCGCCTGGAAGACGATCCTGGCGGACGGCGGACCGGTGGTGGAGGTCCTCAACACCGTCGGCTTCCTGGACGTCACCAGCTGGCTCGGGATGACCGAGGGCAACCGGGTGCTGGCCACCCCCCTCGCGGTCGTCACCGGTCTGACGTACAACTTCCTTCCGTTCATGATCCTTCCGCTGTACACCTCGCTGGAGCGGATCGACCCGCGGCTCCACGAGGCGGCCGGGGATCTGTACGCCAAGCCGTCGACCGTCTTCCGCAAGGTGACGTTCCCGCTGTCGATGCCGGGTGTGGTCTCCGGAACGCTGCTGACGTTCATCCCGGCCAGCGGCGACTACGTCAACGCCGAACTGCTCGGCTCCACCGACACCCGGATGGTCGGCAATGTCATCCAGTCGCAGTTCCTGCGGGTGCTCGACTATCCGACCGCGGCCGCGCTGTCGTTCATTCTGATGGCGGTCGTGCTGATCATGGTGACCGTCTACATCCGCCGGGCCGGGACGGAGGACCTCGTCTGATGCGCTGGATACGACGCAACCTTGTCGTGATCGTGGGTCTGCTCACGCTCGCGTATCTGATTCTGCCGAACATCGTCGTGATGGTGTTCTCCTTCAACAAGCCGGCCGGGCGGTTCAACTACTCCTGGCGGGAGTTCTCCACCGACGCCTGGAAGGACCCGTGCGGGGTCGCCGGCATGTGCGACTCGCTCAGCCTCTCCCTGTGGATCGCCCTCTGGGCGACGATCGGCGCCACCGTCCTCGGCTCGATGATCGCCTTCGCGCTGGTCCGCTACCGCTTCCGGGCACGTGGCGCGATCAACTCGCTGATCTTCCTGCCGATGGCGATGCCCGAGGTCGTCATGGCCGCCTCGCTGCTGACCCTCTTCCTCAACCTGGGGGCGGAGCTCGGTCCCACGACGATTCTGATCGCGCACACCATGTTCTGCCTCAGCTTTGTGGTGGTGGCCGTCAAGGCGCGTGTGCTGTCGATGGACCCGAGGCTGGAGGAGGCCGCCAAGGACCTCTACGCGGGCCCCGTACAGACGTTCCTGCGGGTGACGCTGCCGATCGCGGCGCCCGGTATCGCGGCGGGCGCGATGCTCGCCTTCGCGCTCTCGTTCGACGACTTCATCATCACCAACTTCAACTCCGGCAACACCGTCACCTTCCCCATGTTCGTGTGGGGTTCGGCCCAGCGCGGTACGCCCGTCCAGATCAATGTCATCGGTACGGCCATGTTCGCCATCGCCGTCGTCGTCGTGGTCGCCGGCCAGGTCGTCGCCGGCCGGCGGAAGAAGACCGCAGCAGCAAAGTAGGACCTGAGCAAGCCCTGAAGGAGTGGAAACCATGGCCCCAGCTGCCATGACCTTTGCCTCATCGCTCTCCGACGCCCAGCCCGTCCCCTTCTGGCTGGAAGACCCGGGCAAGCCCGCCGCCCTGCCCGCCCTCACCGGCGACGAACGCACCGACCTCCTCGTCGTCGGCGGTGGCTACAGCGGACTGTGGACCGCGCTCCTCGCCAAGGAGCGCGACCCCGGGCGGGATGTCGTCCTGATCGAAGGCCGCGAGGTGGGCTGGGCCGCCTCGGGCCGCAACGGTGGATTCTGCGCAGCATCGCTCACCCACGGCCTCGTCAACGGGCTCGCCCGCTGGCCGGACGAAATGGCCCGGCTCGAGGAGCTGGGCGCGCGGAATCTCGATGCCATCGAGACCGCCGTGGCCAAGTACGGCATCGACTGCGACTTCGAGCGCACCGGCGAGATCGATGTCGCCACCGAGCCCTACCAGCTCGAAGAGCTCACCGAGCTGTACGCGGCGGCGGAACGCCTCAGCTTCACCGACGGCATCGAGCTGCTGGACCGGGACTCCGTGCGGGCGGAGGTCGACTCACCGACCTTCCTCGGCGGGCTGTGGGACCACAAAGGCGTCGCCATGCTGCACCCGGCAAAGCTCGCGTGGGGCCTCAAACAGGCGTGTCTCGGTCTCGGCGTACGGATCTACGAGAACACCCGCGCCGTGGGACTCGCCCCGTCCGGCGCCGAGATGGCCGTCCGCACCTCGTACGGGCGCATCTTCGCGCGGCGGGTGGCGCTCGGTACCAATGTCTTCCCGTCCCTGCTGAGGCGCGTCCGCTCGTACACCGTGCCGGTGTACGACTACGCGATGACGACCGAGCCGCTGTCGCCCGCGCAGCTGGACTCGATCGGCTGGAAGAACCGTCAGGGGCTCGGCGACAGCGCCAACCAGTTCCACTACTTCAGGATCACCGCCGACCGGCGCATCCTCTGGGGCGGCTACGACGCGATCTATCCGTACGGCGGGAAGGTCACCGCCGAGATGGACCACAGGCCCGAGACGTACCTGAAGCTGGCGGGCCAGTTCTTCGAGTGCTTCCCACAGCTCGAGGGGCTGCGCTTCAGCCATGCCTGGGGCGGTGCCATCGACACCTGTTCGCGCTTCTCCGCCTTCTTCGGCACGGCTCACGGCGGGAAGGTGGCGTACGCCGCCGGGTACACCGGGCTCGGTGTGGGGGCGACGCGCTTCGGCGCCGATGTGATGCTCGATCTGCTCGCGGGCGAGCGCACCGAGCGCACCGAGCTGGAGATGGTGCGGAAGAAGCCGATGCCGTTCCCGCCGGAGCCGGTCGCCTGGGCCGGTATCGGCATCACCAAGTGGTCGCTCGCCCGCGCGGACGCCAATGGCGGGCGGCGCAATGTCTGGCTGAAGGCGATGGACCGGCTCGGGCTGGGCTTCGACAGCTGACCCACGGCGGCACCGGACCTCACGGCCTCGGTCCGCCGGTGTCCGGAGCGACCTGCGATCCGGACGCCGGCGCCCGGGCCTCCGGCCGGCGCCGGACCCGCCGGGTTCGCGGTGCCGCCCATGCGGCGACGAGCAGGATCGTGCACAGGCACCAGCTGCCCAGCACATCGAGCGGCCAGTGATGGCCGCGCAGGACGAGCCCGACGCCGGTGCCGGACGTCAGCAGGGCGGCAGTCACGAGCCCCAGGGTCCGCGGCCGTCCGGTCAGCATCAGCGCCGCGGCGCCGTACGCCACCATGGCCGTTGCTGCATGTCCCGACGGGAAGTAGCCGGTCTCGGCCGTCAGCGGACCCGGCCGGTCTGTGAGCGCCTTCAGCGGCGCGACCAGCGCCGGGACGAGCGCCATCGCGAGGACCGCCGCGAGAGCCTCGGCACGCCGGTGGCGGTGCACCGCGTACGCCGCGGATGCCGCGAGGACCGGCAGCGCGACGGGCATGTTGCCGAGGTCGGCGAGGAACTCGGTGAACCCCGAGGGGCCGTCACCGACGACCGTACGGCCGAGGCGTTCGTCCAGTGCGCGCAGTGGGCCGTCCGTGGCCACCTGCCAGGTGATCAGTGCGAAAAGGAGGGCGCACAGCGTCAGGAGAAACGCCGGCCGCCCCGGAACAGGGGGGGTGGTTCCGGGGCGGCCGACAGGACCGGCACACCGCGCGCCCCGGGGGGTTTGGGGCGGGCGGCCATCCGATCGGTGAGGAGTTCCGGAGCCAGAGGCTCCGGCATTGTGCGCGAGGGCACGGCCCGGACGGGGCTGGGGAGGCTCCGGCCCGGTATCGCCCGCAGTTACCTGCGAGCGCGGTGTTTCTCTCATCTGCGGAAACCGTACGGCAGCAGGAGGGGGACCGACAGCCGGAACTCCATCCCGCCATTGGCCCCCCACACCTTCTTCACAGAGAACGCGCGATTACTGGGGGTCACCCCCTGAGACGGGGGTCAGATACCGGCGAACGCACCCTCGATGATGTCCAGGCCCTCGCCCAGCAGGTCGTCACCGATGACCAGCGGCGGCAGGAAACGGAGCACGTTGCCGTAGGTGCCGCAGGTAAGGACGACGAGACCCTCGGCGTGGCAGGCCTTGGCGAGCGCGCCGGCTGCCTCCGGGTTCGGCTCCTTGGTGGCCGGGTCCTTCACCAGCTCGATGGCGATCATCGCGCCGCGGCCGCGGATGTCGCCGATGATCTCGTACTTCTCCTGCATCGCGGCGAGGCGACCCTTCATGACCTCCTCGATGTGCTTGGCCCTGCTGTTGAGGTCCAGCTCGCGCATGGTCTCGATGGAGCCGAGCGCACCGGCACAGGCGACCGGGTTTCCGCCGTAGGTGCCGCCCAGGCCACCCGCGTGCGCGGCGTCCATGATCTCGGCACGGCCGGTGACGGCGGCGAGCGGCAGACCGCCCGCGATGCCCTTGGCGGTGGTGATCAGGTCCGGGACGACGCCCTCGTCCTCACAGGCGAACCACTGGCCGGTGCGGCAGAAGCCGGACTGGATCTCGTCGGCGACGAAGACGATGCCGTTGTCGTTGGCGAACTTCACGATCGCCGGGAGGAAGCCCTTGGCCGGCTCGATGAAGCCGCCCTCGCCGAGGACCGGCTCGATGATGATCGCGGCGACGTTCTCGGCACCGACCTGCTTGCTGATCTGGTCGATGGCCTGGGCGGCGGCCTCGGGGCCGCAGTTCTCCGGACCGGTGGGCCAGCGGTAGCCGTAGGCGACCGGGACGCGGTAGACCTCGGGCGCGAACGGGCCGAAGCCGTGCTTGTACGGCATGTTCTTGGCGGTCAGCGCCATCGTGAGGTTCGTACGGCCGTGGTAGCCGTGGTCGAAGACGACGACCGCCTGGCGCTTGGTGTACGCACGGGCGATCTTGACCGCGTTCTCGACGGCCTCGGCACCCGAGTTGAACAGCGCGGACTTCTTGGCGTGGTCGCCCGGGGTCAGCTCGGCGAGGGCCTCGCAGACCTCGACGTAGCCCTCGTACGGCGTGACCATGAAACAGGTGTGCGTGAAGGCCTGCAGCTGCGCGGAGGCACGGCGTACGACCGCCTCGGCGGAGGCGCCCACGGAGGTCACCGCGATACCGGAGCCGAAGTCGATCAGACGGTTGCCGTCGACGTCCTCGATGATGCCGCCGCCGGCGCGGGTGGTGAACACCGGCAGCACGGAGCCCACGCCGCCCGCGACCGCGGAGAGACGACGGGCCTGCAGCTCCTGCGACTTCGGGCCGGGGATGGCGGTGACGACGCGGCGCTCCTGCGGGATGTCGGTCATGAGGGCTCCTGGGGTGTCTTTTCGGACGCACTTCTGCTTTCTTCGCAGGCTAGGTCCGGTTCAGGGGGTCCGGCATGCTCCGTTCGGGAGTGGTGGGGGCGTGTCGTTGTCCGTCACGGACATAGAGCAATGCGCCGTGGGCACGCTCGGGCGCGCTGTCCCGCCCGTATCACCGCCAGGGGGCCCGCGCGTTGCCGGATCGCTGAACTCCCCGCCGCCTGCCACTAGATTGACGGTGGCACAGACGCGGTCCTGGCTGGTCAGGGGGCAGGGGTTCATGGGCACGGACACAGACGGCACATATGACGCACTCGGTACGGGCAACGATGCCGCCGGCCCCGTGCCGCGCCCGGCAGGACCTCCGCCGATGCCGCCGGCCTTCCCCCCGGTCCCCTCGCACGCCCCGGTCGGCGGCGGATCCGTCGCCGACTGGCTGCGTACGCCCCGGCCCCGGGCCGAGCCCGGCATCTGGCGCCTCGGCCACCGGCCGCGACCCCAGCAGGAGCCGGAGCTGATCCCGGCCCGGCGGCTCTTCTCGGGAGCGCTCATCGCGCTGCTCAGCGGCTGGCTGCTGTGGTCGCTGCTGTGGAACGGCTATCTGGGCCGCTACTGGATCTGGCCGCTGCTCGTCCTCACCCCGGAGTCCTGGCGTGCCGACCCGCCGCTCTGGGCCACGGCCAGCTACGTCTACTACGCCCTCGTCGGCGGTGGTCTGCTGGTCTTCTTCGCCCGGATCGGGCACCTGCCGGAGATCTGGCGCCGGTATGCCCGCAGGCGGGACGAGCCCGCGCCGCCGCCCCCGCCCAAGGAGGACCCCGCCGACTGGCCCGAGCTGCGTGCAGCCGGGCTCGACGATGTGGCCGGCACCCTCGCCGAGGCGACGCGGAAGGGAGCGCTCGGCGATGTCGACTACGCCCGGATCCGGCGCGCCTGGCAGGGCGTGCGCACCCGGCCCGAACGGCTGCCCGCCTTCACCGACGCCGTCCGCAGCGACGGCCCCGCCGCCTGTGCCCACCCCTCGGGCGTCAGGGATCTGCCCGTCCGCAGTGCCGTCCACGATCTCGCCACGGGACAGGTGAGAATCGGCACCGCCGCCGACCACCCCCGCAATCCCTACGCCCGCCGTACCACCGGCGTCGCCCTCGAGCCCGCCCTGCTCGGGACATCGCTGCTCGCCGTCGGGCCGTCCGGGTCCGGGAAGACCGTGCGGCTCGTACGGCCCGTCGTCGAAGCGCTGTGTCTGCAGGCGCTCGCCAACCGGGCCGCCGTCGTCGCGGTCACCTCCCACGGCACGGCGCTCGCTCCCGATGATGCATTCGACCTGGTCATCGCTCTCGGGCGCCCCGAGTCGACGCACGACCTGGACCTGTACGGCGGCGCCGACGACCCCGATGAGGCCGCCCGCGTCCTCGCCGAGGCACTCGTCGGCGATCTGGCGACCGACTGCCGGCGCGCCGCCACCGCGCTCGCCCAGCTCATCGGGCCGTACCGCAGCGTCCACGGCCATTTCCCGGCCGTGCCCGATCTGCGTGAACTCGTCGGCGGCGCGCCCGGGGCGCTCGCCGCACTGCGCGCTGCCCTGGAGGCTTCGGGGGACGCGGCGCAGTTGCGGGAACTCGATGCACGCCGGCGGGGGTCGGAGCGTGCCGACGACGTCGGTGTGCTGCTCGCCGAACGGATCGCGTTCCTCGATCGGCCCGCCTTCGCGCAGTTCTTCCGGACCGGCGAGCCCGGTCGGCAGTTCTCGCTGCGCGCCATCGAGCATCCTCTGCGGGTCCGGGTGGATCTGCCCGAGCGCGGCCACGCCGAGGCGTCCCGGATCATCGCCCGGCTCGTCCTCGCGCAGTTCACCGATGCCGCGCTCGCCCGCTCCGACCGCTCGCTCTTCGCCTGCCTCGTCCTGGACGACGCCACGTACACGGTCACCGCGGACTCCGTCAGAGCAGTGCAGCGGCTGCGCTCCGCCCACGCGGGGGTGGTGCTTGCCCTGCGGACGCTGGAGGACGTGGCCGAGCCCCTTCGCGGCCCGCTGCTGGGCGCGGTCGGTTGCCGGATGGCCTTCGCCGGGCTCGCGCCCTGGGACGGCGGGCGGTTCGCGGAGACCTGGGGCACCGAATGGGTGCAGACCAGGGACATCACCAACCGGCAGATCATCTCGGACGAACCGCTGACCAAGGCGATGCACTTCATGCGGCGCCTGGTGACCGGCAAGAATGCGACCGCGGAGGCAGTGACGGTCCGTGAGGTGGAGCGGGAGCGCTGGTCGGCGTCCGAACTGGCGCACTCCGTGCCGGCCGGGCACGCCGTGCTGTCGCTCACGACGGTGCGCGGCGAGCACACGCCACCGCTGCTCGTGGATCTGCGCAACTGAGACGACAGCCGGCGCGGTCCGGCGCCGACTCATGGGGATGTGACTCGCGCACCCGTACGTCCTGGCAGAATCGAGGTATGCCGTTCATACGGGACGGCGAAAAACTCGACAGCCGCCTCACCCCTCTGCCGAAAGTCCGCGGTCCCATGCCGGTCACCCTTGCCTCGCTCGTCCAGCACTCCGCACTGAAACTGACCGTGCGCGCCGGCGAGGACCGCCTCGGGACGCCCGTGCGCTGGGCGCATGTCAGCGAGCTCGCCGATCCCGTGCCCTACATGGAGGGCGGTGAGCTGCTCCTGGTCACCGCGATGACGCTGGACGCCGGCGACCACGAGGCGATGCGCCGCTATGTACGGCGGCTGGCCGGCGCGGGCGTCGTCGGGCTCGGCTTCGCCGTCGGCGTCAACTACGACGACATTCCCGAAGCGCTGCTGGAAGCGGCCCGGGCCGAGGACTTCCCGCTGCTCGAGGTTCCCCGCCGAACGCCCTTCCTCGCCATCAGCAAGGCCGTGTCGGCCGCCATGGCGGCCGACCAGTACCGGGCCGTGACCGCTGGCTTCGAGGCCCAGCGCGAGCTGACCCGCGCCGCGCTCGCGGAAGGCCCGGCCGCCCTTCTCGCCAAGCTCGCGGCCCATGTCGACGGCTGGGCCGCGCTCTACGACGCGACCGGCGCCGTCGTTGCGGCCGCGCCCGACTGGGCCACCCGGCGCGCGGCCAGGCTCACCACCGATGTCGAGCGGCTGCGAGAGCGGCCCGCGCCCGCGAGCGCGGTCGTCGGCGGCACGGAAGACCGCGTCGAACTCCAGTCGCTGGGCACCGGCCGACGGGTGCGGGGCGTGCTGGCCGTCGGTACGGGCGCCCCGCCGGGCACGGCCGAGCGGTACGCCGTGCACTCCGCGATCGCCCTGCTGACCCTCACGACGGAGCGCTCCCGCTCGCTGCAGGCCGCCGAGCAGCGGCTCGGTGCGGCGGTCCTTCGGATGCTGCTCTCCGGGCAGCCGGACCACGCCCGGGCTGTGGCGGGGGATCTGTACGGCGAGCTCCTCGACGCCCCCTTCCGGCTGCTGATCGCCGAGCCGGCGGGCGATCCGGACCCGGCGGCCGAGCATCCCGTCCACGCCTTCGCCGAATCGCTCGAGTCGGCTGCATCGCGGTCCGGCGAGACGGTGCTGACCGTCCCCGAGGGCGACGACCGTCTGGTCGTCCTCGCCGCCGACGGGGGAGCCGTCGTGGCCGCCTGCGAGTCCTCCGCGGAGCGCGAGGCGGAAGAGGCCGGCATCGTCGTCGGCATGTCCGCCCCGGCCGGCCCGATCGCCGCCGCATCGGGGTACAAGCAGGCCGAACAGGCCCTGTCGGTCGCCCGCCGCCGTGGCCGTGCCCTGGTCGAGCACGAGGAGCTCGCGGCGGGCTCGGTACTGCCGTTGCTCGCCGACGACGCCGTCCGGGCCTTCGCCGACGGAATGCTCCGTGCCCTGTACGAACACGATGCGACGGGCCGCGGTGATCTCGTCGCTTCGCTGCGTGCCTGGCTCTCGCGCCACGGCCAGTGGGACGCGGCAGCCGCCGATCTGGGAGTCCACCGGCACACCCTGCGCTACCGCATGCGCCGCGTGGAGGAGATCCTGGGCCGCTCCCTCGACGACCCGGACGTGCGCATGGAGCTCTGGCTGGCGCTGAAGGCAACGGCGGGGCCGCTGCCGGAGCCGGCGGAGCAGCACGGGCACCGGGAGGAATAGCCCCCGCCGGCCCCCGGAGCGAGGCACGCCCCGAGTGCCCCGAGTGTCACTGCCGGAAGAATTTCCCTTCCTGCTGCCCGAACTCGGGCACAAATCCTGGTGTTCGGTTGCTCAACTCCTTAGGGTCCTGCTTCGTGATCTTCATCGACGGGGAGGCGCCCACCACCCGTCCGAGAGACGAGGACGAGAAGGACCGATGACGCAACCTGCTCCCCGCGCCGGCGCCCCGGCGGTCGAAGACACCCGCATCACCGTCGCTCCGGACCCGTCACGGCGCCGGATATCCGGAGCCGTCTGGGCCGCACTCGCCATCGTGTACGTCGTCTGGGGGTCGACGTACCTCGGAATCCGCATCGTCGTCGAGACGATGCCTCCGTTCCTGTCCGCCGGCGGACGCTTCGTCACGGCCGGACTGATCCTCGCCGCGATCGTCGCCTGGCGGCAGGGGCCCTCTGCGCTGAAGGCAACCCCCGCCCAGCTCGTCTCCGCCGCGGTCGTCGGCGTGCTGCTCCTCGTCGGCGGCAACGGGCTCGTCGTCCTCGCCGAGACCGCCGTACCTTCCGGGCTGGCCGCGCTCCTTGTCGCCATCGTCCCCGCGTGGGTCGTGGTGCTGCGCCGGGTCTTCGGCGAACGGCCCGGAATCGGCGCCTACGGCGGAGTGCTGCTCGGGCTCGCGGGCCTCGCCGTGCTGACCCTGCCTGGTCTGAGCGGTGAGGTGCGCCTGTGGGGTGTCCTCACGGTGATCGCCGGGACCGTCATGTGGTCGGTCGGTTCCTTCGCTTCCGCCCGTGTCCCGATGCCCGCCAACCCCTTCGCGGCGAGCGCCTACGAAATGCTGACGGCGGGCCTCGGCTGTCTGCTGGTCGGCCTCGGCCGGGGAGAGCAGCACGGCTTCGTGCTCGGCGAGGTGTCCGCCCGCTCCTGGGCCGCACTCGCCTACCTCATCGTCTTCGGGTCGCTGATCGCCTTCACCGCCTACGCCTGGCTGCTGCGCTCCGCGCCGCTGTCGCTCGTCGCCACCTACGCGTACGTCAACCCGGTCGTCGCCGTCCTCCTCGGCGCGCTCGTCCTGGACGAGCAGCTGACCTGGCCGATCGCCGTCGGCGGCGCCGTCGTCGTGGCAGGTGTGGGCCTGATCGTCAGTACGGAACGCCGCCGCTGACCCGGGCCGGCCGGTGGCCGCCACGGTCGCACACGCCAAACCGGCAGGCACGCCACGCCGACCACTCCACCCCGGACAAACGCGATCGCGGACGTATCGCCCTACCGTTTGAGTGAGAAGCCACCGCACTACTTCCGAAGGGCCGGGACCGCACATGCCAAACGGAACTCAGGCAGCCACCCACGCCTTCTGGCTCGCCGGCCGCCAGGCCACCGGCGAGACGACCTTCGACGTCACGTCCCCCTGGGACGGCCGGGTCGTCGGCACGGTCTCCGTGCCGACCGATGCCCAGGTCGAGGAGGCCGTCGCTGCAGCGCACGCCGTCGTGGACGAGTTCGCCGCGACGCCCGCCCATGTCCGCGCCGCGGCCCTGGACCATGTGTCGAAGCGTCTCGTCGAGCGCACCGAGGAGATCGCCCGGCTGATCTCCGCCGAGAACGGCAAGCCCATCAAGTGGGCCCGCGGCGAGGTCGGCCGCGCCGTCTCCGTGTTCCGCTTCGCGGCCGAGGAGGCCCGTCGCTTCAACGGCGGCGAGGCCCAGCGCCTCGACACGGACGCCGGTGGCCAGGGCCGTCTCGCGCTCACCCGCCGCTTCCCGAAGGGCGCGGTCCTCGGTATCGCGCCGTTCAACTTCCCGCTGAACCTGTGTGCCCACAAGATCGCCCCGGCCATCGCCGTCGGTGCGCCGATCATCCTGAAGCCCGCCCCCGCGACCCCGCTCTCCGGCCTCGTCATCGGCGAGCTGCTCGCCGAGACCGAGCTGCCTGCCGGGTCCTGGTCCGTGCTGCCGGTGCTCAACGAGTCGATGCCCGCCCTGGTCAAGGACGAGCGCCTGCCCGTGATCTCCTTCACCGGCTCGGACAAGGTCGGCTACGCCATCCAGGAGTCCGTGCCGCACAAGCACTGCACCCTGGAGCTCGGCGGCAACGCCGCGGCCGTGGTCCTTGCCGACTGGTCCTCCGAGGAGGACCTGGACTGGGCGGCGACCCGTATCGCCACCTTCTCCAACTACCAGGGCGGCCAGTCCTGCATCTCCGTGCAGCGCGTCATCGCCGACGCGTCGGTCTACGACCGGCTCGTCCCGAAGATCGTCGCCGCGGTCGAGCAGCAGGGCACGGGTGACCCGTCGGACGACGCCACCGATGTCGGCCCGCTCGTCAGCGAGGACGCCGCCAAGCGCGTCGAGGCATGGGTCGAGGAGGCCGTGTCCGGCGGGGCCAAGCTGCTCACCGGCGGCAAGCGCGACGGTGCCGCGTACGCGCCGACCGTGATCGCCGACCTGCCGGCCGACGCGACCCTCGCCTGCGAGGAGGTCTTCGGACCGGTCCTGACGCTGCACCGGGTCGACAGCGAGACCGATGCCTTCGCCGAGGTGAACAACTCCAAGTTCGGTCTGCAGACCGGCGTCTTCACGCGCGATCTGCAGACCGCGTTCCGCGCCCACCGGGCACTCGAGGTCGGCGGCGTGATCGTCGGCGACGTCCCGTCCTACCGCGCCGACCAGATGCCGTACGGCGGCGTCAAGCAGTCCGGCGTGGGCCGAGAGGGCGTCAAGTACGCGATGGACGACTACACGTACGAGCGGGTGCTCGTCCTCACCGGACTGGCCCTGTAGTACCGCCGGAGCCGACGGCCGGAGCCCACTGTGCGGGGGCTCCGGCCGTCTTCGTATGTCCCGGTGAGCACGTTTGCATCCGATACACCCGGGTGCGCCGCAGGACTGGTGAGGTGGTCCGGGATCGGGTAGATACGGACGAGTAGCACCGCGCGGTAAGTCCGCGCGGCCGCCCCCGACGAAGCGGCGAGGTGAGTCCCTCATGTCCGCCCCATCCAAACCGCAAACCGTGCCCAAGGTCTCCGAGCGGGAAGCCCGGCAGGTCGCAGAGGCCGCACGCGAGCAGAGCTGGCGCAAGCCCAGCTTCGCCAAGGAACTCTTCCTGGGCCGCTTCCGGCTCGATCTGATCCATCCCCATCCGATGCCCTCGCCCGAGGAGGTCCAGCGCGGCGAGCAGTTCCTCGCCAAACTGCGCGACTTCTGCGAGACGAGGATCGACAGCGCCCTCATCGAGCGCGAGGCCAGGATCCCCGACGAGGTGATCAGCGGGCTGAAGGAACTCGGCGCACTCGGGATGAAGATCGACCCCAAGTACGGCGGTCTCGGGCTCACCCAGGTGTACTACAACAAAGCCCTGGCCCTGGTGGGCTCGGCCAGCCCGGCCGTGGGGGCGCTGCTCTCCGCCCACCAGTCCATCGGCGTACCGCAGCCCCTGAAGATCTTCGGTACGCAGGAGCAGAAGGACGCGTTCCTGCCGAGGTGCGCCCGCACGGACATCACCGCCTTCCTGCTCACCGAGCCGGACGTGGGGTCCGACCCGGCGCGTCTGGCGACCATGGCCGTGCCGGACGGCGACGACTACGTCCTCGACGGCGTCAAGCTCTGGACCACGAACGGCGTTGTCGCCGACCTCCTGGTCGTCATGGCCCGGGTGCCGAAGTCCGAGGGCCACAAGGGCGGCATCACCGCCTTCGTCGTCGAGGCGACATCCCCGGGCATCACGGTCGAGAACCGCAATGCCTTCATGGGCCTGCGCGGCCTCGAGAACGGCGTGACCCGTTTCCACCAGGTCCGGGTCCCGGCGGCGAACCGTATCGGCCCCGAGGGCGCGGGCCTCAAGATCGCCCTGACCACGCTGAACACCGGCCGGCTCTCACTGCCGGCGATGTGCGTCGGCGCGGGGAAGTGGTGCCTGAAGATCGCCCGCGAATGGTCGGCCGTCCGTGAGCAGTGGGGCAAGCCGGTCGCCAGGCACGAGGCCGTCGGGTCGAAGATCTCCTTCATCGCGGCGACCACCTTCGCCCTGGAGGCGGTCGTCGACCTCTCGTCCCAGATGGCGGACGAGGACCGCAACGACATCCGGATCGAGGCGGCGCTCGCCAAGCTGTACGGCTCCGAAATGGCCTGGCTCATGGCGGACGAGCTGATCCAGATCCGCGGTGGCCGGGGCTTCGAGACGGCCGAGTCACTCGCGGCGCGCGGCGAACGTGCCGTGCCCGCCGAGCAGATGCTGCGCGACCTGCGGATCAATCGCATCTTCGAGGGATCGACCGAGATCATGCATCTGCTGATCGCCCGGGAGGCGGTCGACGCACATCTCGCGGTCGCGGGCGACATCATCGACCCGGACAAGTCCCTCGGCGACAAGGCGAGGGCAGGCGCACAGGCGACGGCCTTCTACGCCCGCTGGCTGCCGAAACTCGTCGCGGGTCCGGGGCAGCTCCCGCGCTCCTACGCCGAGTTCCACCGCAGCGGGCACGCCGACCTCTCCACCCATCTGAGGTACGTGGAACGTTCGGCACGCAAGCTCGCGCGCTCGACGTTCTACGGCATGTCCCGCTGGCAGGGACGGATGGAGACCAAGCAGGGCTTCCTCGGCCGGATCGTCGACATCGGCGCCGAGCTCTTCGCCATGAGCGCGGCATGCGTACGGGCCGAACACCTGCGGCTGACGGGCGATCACGGCCGCGAGGCGTACCAGCTCGCCGATGCCTTCTGCCGGCAGTCCCGCATCCGCGTCGAGGAACTGTTCGGCCGCCTGTGGAGCAACACGGACGACCTCGACCGCAGGATGGTCAACGGCGTCCTCGCAGGGAGCTACACCTGGCTGGAGGAGGGCGTCATCGACCCCAGCGGCGAGGGCCCCTGGATCGCGGACGCCACTGCGGGTCCCGCCAAACGGGAGAACGTCCACCGTCCCATCCGCTGACCCGGCCGGCCCGCGGTGCGGGGTTCCGATGAACCGGTACCCCGCACCGCGGTGTGTCCGCGTCCACACCGTGGACGCGGGGATCGACCGCCGCGTCACGGCGGCAGGATGGCGCCGTGACCGTCATCGAGATCCCCGGCTCCAAGTCCGTCACCGCCCGCGCGCTCTTCCTGGCCGCCGCGGCCGACGGGACCAGCACCCTCCTGCGTCCGCTCGTCTCCGACGACACCGAGGGCTTCGCCGAGGGCCTGGCCCGCCTCGGCTACCGGACGCAGCGCGCCGAGGGCATCTGGCACGTCGAGGGCCGTCCGGCGGGCCCCCGGGCCGGTTCCGCCGACGTCCACTGCCGCGACGGCGCCACCACCGCCCGCTTCCTCCCCGCGCTCGCATCCGCCGGTCACGGCACCTACCGCTTCGACGCCTCGGCGCAGATGCGCCGCCGCCCGCTCGGCCCGCTCGGCGAAGCACTGCGCACTCTCGGGGTGGACCTCCGCCACGAGGAGGCCGAGGGCCACCACCCCCTGCGCATCGTGGCGCGCGGGATCAAAGGAGGCGAACTCACCCTCGACGCGGGCCAGTCGTCGCAGTACCTGACCGCGCTGCTGATGCTCGGCCCGCTCACCGAAGAGGGCCTGCGGATCACCGTCACGGATCTCGTGTCCGCCCCGTATGTCGAGATCACCCTTGCGATGATGCGCTCCTTCGGCGTCGAGACCGTCCGCGAGGGCGACACCTTCGTCGTCCCGCCCGGTGGCTACCGCGCCACCACGTACGCCATCGAGCCGGACGCCTCCACGGCGAGCTACTTCTTCGCCGCCGCGGCCCTCCGGTCGGGGAGCGAGATCACGGTGCCGGGCCTGGGCACCGGCGCCCTCCAGGGGGACCTGCGTTTCGCCGAGGTGCTGCGGACCATGGGTGCAGAGGTGCAGATCACCCCCGTCGGCACCACCGTCCGCGGCACCGGCAGGCTCCACGGACTCACCGTCAACATGCGCGACATCTCGGACACGATGCCGACCCTCGCCGCCATCGCGCCCTTCGCCGAAGGGCCGGTGCGGATCGAGGACGTCGCCAACACCCGGGTCAAGGAGTGCGACCGGCTGGAGGCCTGCGCGCAGAACCTCCGCCGCCTCGGGATCACCGTCACGACCGGCCCCGACTGGATCGAGATCCTGCCCGGCACACCGCGCGCCACCGAGATCGCCACCCGCGGCGACCATCGCATCGTGATGTCGTTCGCCGTCACCGGACTGCGCGCGCCGGGGATGACGTACGACGACCCCGGCTGCGTACGCAAGACCTTCCCCGGCTTCCACCGGACCTTCGGGCTTCTTTCCGACCGCAACGCAGTTGCAACCGATACGCCGTGACTCCGAACGCCCCATGCACCACAATCGTGCAGCGATCACCAACAACCAGGAGACGGGACAAGGATGTTCGGGGTGGACAACGAGGAGAGCCTGGGGCGCCTGAGCGGTCGGGGCAGCAGGACGGCCCGGTCGAGCCGTCCGGTCCGGCGCGCGGTCGCCGCTGCTGCTCTCGTGGGTGCCGTACTCATCGGCACCGCCGCCTGCGCCGGCGCCGGGGACGACGAACCCGGCGCCAAGGGCACGCGCGGAGCGGATTCCACCGGGGCTCCCGGCCCGGCCACCCCGGGAGCGCTCACCGAGCAGCAACTCACCGCGGTCGCCTTCACCGACGGCGAGAAGGTGGGCAGGTACACCGCGTCCGAGTTCACTCTCGGCACCCCTCTCGGTGAGGACTACCGCGCCGACCCCGCCGCCTGCCAGCCATTGGTCAGCCTCGCGAAGGGCGCCACCCCGTACAGCCCTGCCGCCGAGGTCCACCGGAAGGTCGACGTCCCCGACGAGATGACCGGCACCACCGTCGCCGTGCAACTGCGCAGCTACGGGCCCGAGGCCGCCGCGGGCGTGATGAAGGCGCTCGGCAGGGCGGGCAAGGAGTGCACCGCCGGGTTCACCGAGATCCGCGCCATAGCAAAGGCGAAGTATCTGAAGGTGGAGCCGGTCAGGGCTCCGGCCGTCGGCGACGAGGCGAAGTCCTTTCGCTTCACGATCCTGGACGTGAAGGGGAAGCTGAAGCTCTACGAGTACCTCACGGTCGTCCGCTCGGGCTCCACCACCCTCTCCTTCCGTGCCGAGATCACGGACACCAAGGACATCGGGGGTGTCCCGGAAGACGTGATCACCGCCCAGTGGGAGAAGTTCTCCGCGCAGCACATGAAGGGCGCATAGGGGCACCCTGTCGGGGCCCACAGCGGATGCGGCAACAATGGGGGGCATGAGCGACAGCCCATCCCCCCTCGCCGACCCGCACATCACCTTCGATCCCGTCGAAGGACGCCGGGACGTCGTCGTCCTCGGCTCCACCGGGTCCATCGGTACGCAGGCCATCGATCTGGTCCTGCGCAACCCCGACCGCTTCCGCGTCACCGCCCTCTCCGCCGCCGGCGGCCGGGTGGAACTGCTCGCCGAGCAGGCGCACCGGCTCGGGGTCCGCACGGTGGCCGTGGCACGCGAGGACGTCGTACCCGCGCTCAGGGAGGCCCTCCGGGCCCGGTACGGAACGGGAGAGCCGCTCCCGGAGATCCTCGCCGGCCCGGATGCGGCGACCGAGCTCGCCGCATCCGCGTGCCACACCGTGCTCAACGGCATCACCGGCTCCATCGGTCTCGCCCCCACCCTCGCCGCCCTCGAGGCGGGCCGCACGCTCGCGCTCGCCAACAAGGAGTCGCTGATCGTCGGAGGCCCGCTGGTCAAGGGGCTCGCCAGGCCCGGCCAGATCATTCCCGTGGACTCCGAGCACGCCGCGCTGTTCCAGGCCCTGGCCGGCGGCACCCGCGCCGACGTCCGCAAGCTCGTCGTCACGGCATCCGGCGGCCCCTTCCGCGGCCGCACCCGGGCCGAGCTCGCCTCCGTCACCCCCGAGGACGCCCTCGCGCACCCCACCTGGGCCATGGGCCCGGTGATCACGGTCAACAGCGCGACCCTCGTCAACAAGGGCCTGGAGGTCATCGAGGCGCACCTCCTCTACGACATCCCCTTCGACCGCATCGAGGTCGTCGTCCACCCGCAGTCGTACGTCCACTCCATGGTCGAGTTCACGGACGGCTCGACGCTCGCCCAGGCCACCCCGCCGGACATGCGCGGCCCGATCGCCATTGGCCTCGGCTGGCCGCAGCGGGTGCCGGACGCCGCACCTGCGTTCGACTGGACGAAGGCCTCCAGCTGGGAGTTCTTCCCGCTCGACACTGAGGCGTTCCCGTCCGTCGGACTCGCCCGGTATGTCGGAGAACGCGGCGGCACAGCCCCGGCGGTGTTCAATGCCGCGAACGAGGAATGCGTGGACGCGTTTCTCGCGGGACGGCTGCCGTTCAACGGAATCATGGATACGGTCACGGCAGTCGTCGGCGAGCACCGGGATGTCCGGGGAACCTCGCTGACGGTCCCGGACGTCCTCGAGGCGGAGACGTGGGCGCGTGCCCGCGCCCGGGAACTGGCCGGACAGGCCGCACGGACAGCGAAGGCGACAGCGGAGGCTCGCGCATGACGGTTCTGTTGACGGTCCTCGGCATTCTGCTCTTCGCCGTAGGGCTGCTCTTCTCCATCGCCTGGCACGAGCTCGGCCACCTCTCGACCGCCAAGCTCTTCGGCATCCGCGTGCCCCAGTACATGGTCGGCTTCGGCCCCACCATCTGGTCGCGGCGCAAGGGCGAGACGGAGTACGGCATCAAGGCCATCCCGGCCGGCGGCTACATCCGGATGATCGGGATGTTCCCGCCGGGGGAGGACGGCCGCATAGAGGCCCGCTCCACCTCGCCGTGGCGCGGCATGATCGAGGACGCCCGCTCGGCGGCGTTCGAAGAGCTGAAGCCCGGCGACGAGACGCGCCTCTTCTACACGCGCAAGCCGTGGAAGCGCGTCATCGTGATGTTCGCCGGCCCGTTCATGAACCTCGTGCTGGCCGTCGCGATCTTCCTCGGTGTCTCGATGTCGTTCGGCTTCCAGACCCAGACCACCCAGGTCGCAGGCGTCCAGCAGTGCGTCATCCCGCAGAGCGAGGATCGGGACACCTGCAAGAAGTCCGACCCCGTGTCCCCTGGGGCGGCGGCCGGCCTGCTCAAGGACGACCGGATCGTGGCCTTCAACGGGGTCCCGGTCAAGGACTGGACGGATCTGTCCGGCCGTATCCGCGGGACCATCGGCCCCGCCACCATCACCGTGGACCGCGGCGGCGAGGAGAAGGTGCTCCAGGCCACGCTGCGGGAGAACCTGGTCGCGAAGAAGGACGACGACGGCGAGGTCGTCCCCCACGAGTTCGTCCGGGCCGGCTATCTCGGCTTCGCCGCCAGGACCGAGATCGTGCCGCAGACCTTCGGCCAGTCCCTGGACCGGATGGGCGACATGATGGAGAACGGCGTCGAGTCGATCCTCTCGCTCCCGACCAAGGTCCCCGACCTCTGGGCCGCCACCTTCGGAGACGGTGAGCGCAAGGACGACTCGCCTGTCGGTGTCGTCGGCGCCGCACGCATCAGCGGTGAGGTGCTCAACCTGGACGCACCCACGCCGAACATCATCGCGACGTTCCTGATGCTGCTCGCAGGCTTCAACCTGTCGCTGTTCCTGTTCAACATGCTGCCGCTGCTCCCGCTCGACGGCGGCCATATCGCGGGCGCGCTGTGGGAGTCCGTACGGCGAAATGTCGCCAGGCTGTTCCGGCGGCCCGACCCGGGACCGTTCGACGTCGCGAAACTGATGCCGGTCGCCTATGTGGTGGCAGGAATCTTCATCTGTTTCACGCTCCTCGTCCTGGTCGCCGACATCGTCAACCCGGTGAAAATCTCCTAGCAACGAACCGTTCGCAGTGGCCGGGCACACTGGGTGCCCGGCCACCCGCTCCTCGGGAGCCACGCCCGCCGCGGTGTGCCCGGGCCGATGCCCGTGGCGTAACCTCAAAGGCTGGAGCCCGCCGATCTCGGGACCTCGATCCACACCTTGGGGTTGCACAGCAGATGACCGCGATTTCTCTCGGAATGCCGTCCGTTCCGACCAAGCTCGCCGACCGGAGGATCACCCGCAAGATCCAGGTCGGCTCGGTCGCCGTCGGCGGAGACGCCCCCGTGTCGGTCCAGTCGATGACGACGACGCGGACCTCCGACATCGGCGCCACCCTGCAGCAGATCGCCGAGCTGACGGCGTCCGGCTGCCAGATCGTCCGGGTCGCCTGCCCCACCCAGGACGACGCCGACGCGCTCGCCACGATCGCCCGGAAGTCGCAGATCCCGGTGATCGCCGACATCCATTTCCAGCCGAAGTACGTCTTCGCCGCCATCGACGCGGGTTGCGCGGCGGTCCGGGTCAACCCGGGCAACATCAAGCAGTTCGACGACAAGGTCAAGGAGATCGCCAGGGCGGCCAAGGACGCCGGCACTCCCATCCGCATCGGTGTGAACGCCGGCTCCCTGGACCGCCGGCTGCTCCAGAAGTACGGCAAGGCCACCCCCGAGGCGCTCGTCGAGTCGGCACTGTGGGAAGCCTCGCTCTTCGAGGAGCACGACTTCCACGACATCAAGATCTCGGTCAAGCACAACGACCCGGTCGTCATGGTCAACGCCTACCGTCAGCTCGCCGCCCAGTGCGACTACCCGCTGCACCTCGGCGTCACCGAGGCCGGTCCGGCCTTCCAGGGCACCATCAAGTCGGCGGTCGCCTTCGGCGCCCTCCTCAGCGAGGGCATCGGCGACACCATCCGGGTCTCGCTCTCCGCGCCTCCCGCCGAGGAGGTCAAGGTCGGCATCCAGATCCTCGAGTCCCTGAACCTCCGCCAGCGCCGCCTCGAGATCGTCTCCTGCCCGTCCTGCGGCCGCGCCCAGGTCGACGTCTACAAGCTCGCGGACGAGGTCACGGCCGGCCTCGACGGCATGGAGGTCCCGCTGCGCGTCGCCGTCATGGGCTGCGTCGTCAACGGCCCCGGCGAGGCCCGTGAGGCCGACCTCGGCGTCGCGTCGGGCAACGGCAAGGGCCAGATCTTCGTCAAGGGCGAGGTCATCAAGACCGTTCCCGAGTCGAAAATCGTCGAGACCCTCATCGAAGAGGCGCTGAAGATCGCCGAGCAGATGGAGAAGGACGGCATCGCCTCGGGCGAGCCGCAGGTGTCCATCGGCTGACCCATCGCTTTCCGCCAGGGACCGGGCCCCAGCAGGGGTCCGGTCCCTGTTCGCATGCGGTGCCGCAAAGCATCTCCGGGTACAGTGCGGAGATCAGCAGACCAGGCCGTGACCGGTGCCGACCTGGCACACGGCGAGCGCGGGCAGGAAGAAGATCCGCCCCGAAGGAGTGTTGGAGCGGCCCTCGTGTTGACGCAGACCACCAGCCGGGTCCTCGACCCCGACGACCTCGGCGCCGCGCTCGCCGTCCTCGAGAGCGAGCCCGTCCACAATGCCTTCGTCACGTCCCGCGTACAGGTCGCCGGGCTCGACCCCTGGCGCCTGGGCGGCGAGATGTGGGGCTGGTACGAGGAGGGACGGCTCCGCTCGCTCTGCTACTCGGGGGCCAACCTCGTCCCGATCTGCGCGACACCCGACGCGGTACGCGCCTTCGCCGACCGCGCCCGCAGGACCGGCCGTCGCTGTTCCTCCATCGTCGGTCCGGCCGAATCCACCGATCTGCTGTGGCGGCTGCTCGAGCCCAGCTGGGGACCCGCCCGTGAGGTCCGCGCCCACCAGCCGCTGATGGTCACCGAGACCATGCCTCCGGACGTCGCCCCCGACCCGTATGTGCGCCGCATCCGCAAGGACGAGATGGAGGTGATCATGCCTGCCTGCGTGGCGATGTTCACCGAGGAGGTGGGGGTCTCCCCGCTCGCCGGTGACGGCGGACTGCTCTACCAGGCACGGGTCGCCGAACTCGTCGGCTCCGGGCGCTCCTTCGCCCGCATCGACGACGACAAGGTCGTCTTCAAGGCCGAGATCGGTGCGGCCACCCCTCAGGCATGCCAGATCCAGGGCGTCTGGGTCGCCCCCGAGTTCCGTGGCCGGGGACTCTCGGAGACCGGCATGGCCGCGGTGCTCCGCTATGCCCTCGCCGATGTGGCGCCCGTCGTCAGCCTGTACGTCAACGACTTCAACACTGCCGCTCGTGCGGCGTACCGCCGCGTCGGTTTCCGCGAGGTGGGCGCCTTCATGAGCGTGCTGTTCTGACCGGTTCGGGGCGAAGTAGGGTGCCCGCCATGGAACAGGATGTCGCCGTCGGACCCGTCAACCTCGCAGCACGCGTGGACGACGCGCTCGCCGTGCAGGCCATCGCCTTCGGACTCAGCGACGACGAGATCGCGATCCGCCGCCACATCGTGCTGCGGCACCTGCTCTATCCGGGCGCGTGCGCCTTCGGTGCGACGACCTCCCAAGGCCGGCTCGTCGGCTTCGTCTACGGCATGCCGAACGACCGCACCCACTGGTGGTCCACGGTCGTCGAGCCGTACCTCCGCAGGGGCGGCTACGACCGCTGGCTCGACGACTCCTTCGTCATCACCGAACTCCATGTGCACCCCGAGTACCAGGGGCGGGGCATCGGCCGCACCCTGATCACGACCATCACGGACGCGGCGGCCCAGCCCCGCTCCATCCTCTCCGCCATCGACGTCGAGAGCCCGGCGCGCGGGCTGTACCGGACACTGGGCTACCAGGACCTGGCCCGCCAGGTCCTGTTCCCCAGCGCACCCAAGCCGTATGCGGTGATGGGGGCGCCGCTGCCGCTCCGGCGCGGGAACTGATTTCCGCCCATCGGGACCGCCCGGCTAACCTCCTGCACATCACCCTTTCTTGCACGCAGGAGATAACCCATGGCAGCCCAGGTCCAGCGC
Source organism: Streptomyces sp. NPDC043861 (assembly GCF_056435905.1). Classification (NCBI taxonomy): domain Bacteria; kingdom Bacillati; phylum Actinomycetota; class Actinomycetes; order Kitasatosporales; family Streptomycetaceae; genus Streptomyces; species Streptomyces sp. NPDC043861. Next base: position 135,584 of record NZ_JBWKDP010000020.1, read on the forward strand.
ATGTCCCGTCTGATGGTCAAGACACTGCGCGACGACCCGGCCGACGCGGAGACGCTCAGCCACAAACTCCTGGTCCGCGCCGGTTACGTCCGCCGCAACGCCGCCGGGATCTGGAGCTGGCTGCCGCTCGGCATGCGCGTGCTGGAGAACGTCGCCAGGGTTGTGCGCGAGGAGATGGACGCGATCGGCGGCCAGGAGGTCCTCCTGCCCGCACTGCTGCCGAAGGAGCCGTACGAGGCCACCGGGCGCTGGGAGGAGTACGGCGCCGAGCTGTTCCGCCTCAAGGACCGCAAGGGCGCGGACTACCTGCTCGGCCCGACGCACGAGGAGATCTTCACCCAGCTGGTGAAGGACCAGTGCACCTCGTACAAGGACCTGCCGGTCATCCTGTACCAGATCCAGACGAAGTACCGCGACGAGGCGCGTCCGCGCTCGGGCATCCTGCGTGGCCGTGAGTTCCAGATGAAGGACTCGTACTCCTTCGACACCTCCGACGAGGGTCTGGCCGAGTCCTACCGGCTCCACCGCGAGGCCTACATCAAGATCTTCCGGCGTCTCGGCCTGGAGCACCGCATCGTTTCCGCCGTCTCCGGCGCCATGGGCGGCTCGGCGTCCGAGGAGTTCCTGGCACCGGCACCCGCGGGCGAGGACACCTTCGTGTACTGCCCCTCCTGCGACTACGCCGCGAACACCGAGGCCGTCACGTTCAAGGCCCCTGCCGTGGAGGCCGCGGAGCACGGCCCGGTCGAGGAGCTGGACACCCCCGACACCCCGACCATCGAAACGCTCGCCGAGCACCTCGGTGTCCCGGCGTCCGCCACGCTGAAGAACCTGCTGGTCAAGGTGGACGGCGAGATCGTCGCGGTCGGCGTTCCCGGCGACCGCGAGGTCGACCTCGGCAAGCTGACCGACCATCTCGCCCCGGCCGTGGTCGAGCTGGTCACCGCGGAGGACTTCGAAGGCCGGCCCGACCTGGTCCGCGGCTATGTCGGCCCGCAGGGACTGGACAAGGTCCGCTACATCGCCGACCCGCGCATCGCGCCGGGCACGGCGTGGATCACCGGCGCGAACAAGGCGGACACGCACGCGAAGAACGTCGTCTGCGGTCGTGACTTCGAGGTCGACGACCACCTCGACGTGGTCGTGGTCGAGGACGGCGACCCGTGCCCGTCCTGCGGCACCGGGCTGAAGCTCGACCGCGCGATCGAGATCGGCCACATCTTCCAGCTGGGCCGCAAGTACGCGGACGCGTTCCAGCTCGACGTCCTGGGCCAGAACGGCAAGCCGGTCCGCGTGACCATGGGCTCCTACGGCATCGGCGTCTCGCGCGCGGTCGCGGCCCTCGCCGAGCAGCACGCGGACGAGCAGGGCCTGTGCTGGCCGCGCGAGATCGCGCCGGCGGACGTCCACGTCGTCGCCGCGGGCAAGGCGCTCCAGACCGAGCTCGCGCTCGACGTCGCGGAAAAGCTGGGCGAGGCGGGCGCCCGTGTCCTGGTGGACGACCGCGCGGGTGTCTCCCCGGGCGTGAAGTTCACGGACGCGGAACTCATCGGTGTGCCCCAGATCCTGGTCGCGGGCCGTCGTTCGGCCGAGGGCATCGTCGAACTGAAGGACCGCCGCACGGGCGCTCGCGAGGAGCTCCCGGTCGCCGAGGCCATCGCCCGCGTTCTGGGCTAGGGCCTCTCGTTGGATCTTGCCGGGCTCGCGGGCCCGGCAAGCACGCTCGCCGCGTTGTCGTCGGTCGCCCACGCTCCGCGTGGGCTCCGACCCCAGCCCCGGTGGGGTGATCGGTCACGGCCGGTCACTCCGTCCCGGCACGGGACACCTCCGTGCCTCCGTGCGGGTTCGGTCCCGCCGTAACCGATGGGCGCAGCCGCCCTGGCGGGGCCGCCAGGGCGGGGTTGCCCCGTCCGCGGCCCGGGGGCCGTGGCCGGCCCCCGAGCGCGACCTGCGATGCGGCAGCGGCAAGCCGAGAGCCGGCCGAAGCGGTGGGCAGAGGCCGCGCCCTGGATCCTGCCGCCGTCCCTGATACGCGTTCCGAGCAGATCCCCACGGCAACGGACCCGGCACCGGGCGACCCGACGATCCTCGCCGTCCGGCGGCCCGGTCCGTCCGGCCATCCAGGTCAGAGGCGACAGGTACCCGCCCACACCCGCACGCACGCGCACGCCCGCGGCCCCGCAACGCGCAGCGGCGGCTACAGCCACCCCGCGAACTCGAGCGTCAGCTCCGCCTCGCCGACGCGGCCCGATGCCATCGCACGGATGCCCGACTCCACCGCCCGGAAGAGCGTCCATCCGCGCAGCCGGTCCGGATCCACGTCCAGGGAGTCGGCAAGACGGTTGACCCGCCGTCGTGTGGACGCCGGGCCGGAGGCGGTCGCGACGAGGTCCTCCACGCGGTCGCGGACCAGCCGGGCCAGGTCGTACGCACGCTCTCCGACGACCGGCTCCGGCCCCACCGCCAGCCAGGGCGAACGGTCGCCCCCGAGGACCTTGCTCTGCCGGAAGTTGCCGTGGAGCAGAAGGAGCTCGGGGGAGGACCCTGCCGTCAGCTCCTCGCGCACCCCCAGCGCCGCGGCCACCAGCGCAGGCGGCGCCGTGTCGGCATGCGCCGAAAGAGCCTCCGCCTGGCGGGCCGTACGCTCGGCCACCGTCTCGAAGGGATGCCCTCCGGGCGGCTCGACCCAGAGCCTGCGCACCGTCCCCGCCGCCTCCAGCAGCGCCTTCGCCTCCGGCAGCGACCGCACCGACACCTCGGGATGCAGGCGCTCCAGCACGAGCGCCCCCTCGGAGGCATCCAGCAGCCGCACCGACCCGAAGCCGTTCCAGTGCTCCAGCGCGACCCGTTCCTCCCCGGCTCCGGCGGAGGGCGGGACGAGCTTGAGCGCCGCGGGCGAGCCGTCCCGCTGCCGTACGAGGGCGACCAGGCTGCTCCGCCCGCCGGGAGCGGTCACCCGCTCGACGGCCAGTCCGTGCCGGGCGACCGCCGCCTCGAGAAGTCCGGGCAGTTGCCCGAGCCAGTCGTTCTCGCCGAGCGCCCGCACCAGACGCGGGGGCGGTTCAAAACCCATGCGTGCGTCGTTCCCCTTCACTGACCGGTCGCCCGCTCGGCGAGCCCCGGAAAGGCTACGCCGGTGCCCTGCCAGCGAACGGCCCGTACCGCCGCCTCGCGCAGCGCCCCTGCCGCCTCGCGCCGCAGCGGGCCCCTGGCGGCACGTACGAGGTCGGAGTACACGCCCGCGACCCGGTCCTCCAGCACCGCGGCGAGGCGTACCGCAGCGGCCGCGTCCGGCACCGGGAACGGCAGTACGTACGCGGCGTCCGCCGCGACCGGCTCCCCGCCCAGATCACGGATCGTCCGCTCCAGCGTGTCGCGCCGAGCGCGGTGCGCCGCGTACGCGGACGTCGCTTCGGCCCGCCGGCCGGAGCCCACCTTGCCGCCGACGACGCCGTACCCGTACACAGCGGCATGCTCTGCGGCGAGCGCGGCCTGTGCGGCGTTCAGCGTGCTCACGAGCGGGCCCCCTTCGTCAGCAGATACGCGTGCACGGCTCCGGCCGCGGCGACCGAGGCCAGCAGACGGGCGTACTCGGGCGGTGCGCCGACCAGAGCGGCGGTGTGGGCGTCCGCCATACGCCGTTCGGCCGCCGCGAGTTCTCGTACGGCGGTACGGGCATCGGCGGGCGCGGACGGTGCGGAGGGGGCGGCGCTCGTGCCGGGCTTCGCGCCGTGGCTCACTGCCGGGGCGGCGCTCGCGCTCGATGCCACGCCGGCCTTCGGGCCCGGACCCGCCGCGGATGCGGATGCGGACGCGCTCGCGGTCCCCCGCGCGGGCGGTGTCACCGGTGCCAGCGCCTCCACGTGCCGCGCCACCGCGGCCCGCAGGGGCGCCAGCCGCTGTGCCAGCCCGGGATGGGCGCTCAGGACCGCGTCGTACCGTCCGAGCAGCTCTTGGCTCGCCGCCGTGCTGCGCCGCCGCAGCGCGGTCTCGGCCGAGACCGCGCCAGGTGCCGTGCGTCGTCCTGCGGGCACGGTGTCCTCCGAGCACCCCGCAAGCACGGCGGCAGCGGCCGCTGCACCCGTTGCCATGAGGGCCTGCCTGCGTGTCGTGCCCGTACGTGCTCCCGCATGCGCATCTGCCGCGCTGTCGTCGGTCGGCATGGCCCTGCCATGTCTCCCTCCTCCGCCCTGCATCCGCACGCGTCAGACCCCGCTCCCTGGTCCGGCCCGGTCCGCACGACGGGGCTCGCTCCGATCACCGCAGGCGAGCGTACCTGCGGGTCAGCCGAGGGTGGACGGCAACACCCCCCGGGACCGGATACCCTTTGTGCTGACACACGACGAAACCCACAACAGCACACGCGGCCGAGGAGTCACCCGGATGAGCACCACCCAGAGCGAGAGGCTGCGCGGACTGCTCGAACCGCTCGTCAGCGCCGCGGATCTGGATCTGGAAGAGATCGAGCTGTCCCGGGCCGGCCGCCGCCGTGTGCTCCGGGTCGTCGTGGATTCCGAGGAAGGCGTCGATCTCGACGCCTGTGCCGAGCTGAGCCGTGTCATCTCCGACAAGCTCGACGAGACCGACGCCATGGGCGAGGGCGAGTACCAGCTCGAAGTGACGTCGCCGGGGGCCGAGCGCCCCCTCCGGGAGCCCCGCCACTACCTACGCGCCAAGGGCCGCCTGGCCAGGTTCCACCTGATCACCCAGGACGGGCAGCCGGCCGGTGAGCTGGTCGCACGGATCCTCGACCTGGACGACGAGGGCCTCGATCTCGAGGTGCCGGGTGTGAAGGGGCGCAAGCCCACCACTCGCCGGGTCGCCTTCGGCGAGATCGCCAAGGCACGTGTGGAGATCGAGTTCAACCGCAAGGACAAGAACGGCATTCAGAAAGAAGAGGAGGCGTAGCCGTGGACATCGACGTGAAGCTCCTGAGGGGCTTGGCACAGGAGAAGGAGATTGCCTTCGACCTGTTGGTCGAAGCGATCGAGTCGGCCCTCCTCATCGCCTATCACCGCACGCCGGACAGCCGCCGCCATGCACGTGTCGTGCTCAACCGTGAGAACGGGCACGTGACCGTGTGGGCGAAGGAGGACCCGTCCGAGCTCGAGGAGGGCCAGGAGCCCCGCGAGTTCGACGACACCCCGCACGACTTCGGGCGGATCGCCGCGTCCACGGCCCGCCAGGTCATCCAGCAGCGGCTCCGGGACGCCGAGAACGACGTGACCTTCGGCGAGTACGCCCGCCGAGAGGGCGATGTCGTCGCCGGCCAGGTCCAGCAGGGCAAGGACCCGAAGAACGTCCTGGTCCGGCTGGACGACAAGCTGGAGGCCATCCTGCCGGTGCAGGAGCAGGTGCCGGGCGAGGAGTACACGCACGGTCTGCGACTGCGTACGTACGTCGTCCGGGTGGCCAAGGGGGTGCGCGGTCCGTCCGTCACCCTGTCGAGGACGCATCCCAATCTGGTGAAGAAACTCTTCGCCCTCGAGGTCCCGGAGATCGCCGACGGCTCGGTGGAGATCGCGGCCATCGCCCGCGAGGCCGGGCACCGGACCAAGATCGCCGTCCGGTCGACGAGGAGCGGCCTCAACGCCAAGGGCGCGTGCATCGGGCCCATGGGCGGGCGCGTGCGCAATGTCATGGCCGAGCTGCACGGCGAGAAGATCGACATCGTCGACTGGTCGGACGATCCGGCCGAGATGGTCGCCAATGCATTGTCCCCGGCGCGGGTCTCCAAGGTCGAGGTCGTGGACCTCGGTGCCCGCTCCGCACGGGTGACGGTGCCGGACTACCAACTCTCCCTGGCGATCGGCAAGGAAGGGCAGAACGCCCGTCTCGCGGCCCGTCTCACCGGATGGCGCATCGACATCCGCCCGGACATCGAGCAGGCGCCTGAGCAGGCCTCCGAGCAGGACTGACGCCCCTCCGGCGGCGGTCCCGGCGGGCGGCTGAACGGGTCACGGCGGGTACCCGTTCGGACACGGGACGTCGCCGAGAGTTTTGAGCCATCAGTCGCCGAGAGTTTTGAGCCATCAACTGTTCGATTCTTGCCCCAAAGGGGTGAGGTCGGTACGGGGAGGTAGACTTAGTCGTGTCTGGTCGGACGCATGCCCGCGCATGCCCTGAGCGAACCTGCGTGGGATGCCGGGAGCGAGCGGCCAAGAGCGATCTGCTGCGCATCGTGGCGGTCGAGGGCGAATGTGTCCCCGATCATCGCGGTACGCTGCCCGGCCGGGGTGCGTATGTGCACCCCGCCTCGGTCTGTCTCGACCTGGCGGTCCGCCGCCGGGCGTTCCCGAGGGCCCTCAGGGTCCAGGGACCGCTCGATACCGCGGACGTACGCCGCGCCGTCGAGGAGGCGGCAGCTCAGGCGGCACCGTAAGAAGTAGGAAGCAGTACCGCACGGAACCCCATGCGGTCAGGTACCTCGCGAGTTGGAAGTAGGTCGAGATTGCGATGAGCACTCGATGAGTACGCGATGAGTACGCCCATGAAGTAGCAACGGTCCGGCGGTAACCCGGACCTAAAAGGAGCGAAGTGGCTAAGGTCCGGGTATACGAACTCGCCAAGGAGTTCGGCGTGGAGAGCAAGGTCGTCATGGCCAAGCTCCAAGAACTCGGTGAATTCGTCCGTTCGGCGTCCTCGACGATCGAGGCGCCGGTTGTACGCAAATTGACTGATGCTTTCCAGCAGGGCTCCGGGGCATCCCCCGCGAAGCGCGCTGCAGGGAAGCCCGCGGCACCGCGCAAGGCGGCGCCCGCGAAGCCTGCTGCGCCCTCCCCGGCGCAGGCGGCACGTCCAGCTGCCCCCAAGCCCGGCGCCCCGGCCCCCAAGCCGGTTGCCGCCGAGGCTCCCAAGACTGCTCCCGCGGCCCCGGCCCCCGGCCCGCGGCCGACTCCGGGCCCCAAGCCCCCGGCCGCACCGAAGCCGGCTCCGGCCGCTCCGGCCGCGCCCGAGTTCACCGCGCCTCCGGCTGCTCCGGCCGCCGGTCCCCGGCCCGGTGCCACTCCCGGCCCGCGTCCTGCTGCCCGCCCGGGCCAGGGCGAGCGTGGCGGTGCCCGTCCCGGCGCCCCGCGTCCCGGTGGCGAGCGTCAGGCCCCGCGTCCGGGCGGTGCCCGTCCTGCGGGTCCGCGTCCCGGCAACAACCCGTTCACCTCTGGTGGCTCCACCGGTATGGCGCGCCCGCAGGCGCCCCGTCCGGGCGGCGCCCCGCGTCCCGGTGGCCCGGGTGCGCCCGGCGGCCCGCGTCCCCAGGGCGCCGGTCAGGGCGGTCCCCGTCCCCAGGGCGCCGGTCAGGGCGGTCCTCGCCCGACTCCGGGTGGCATGCCCCGTCCGCAGGCGCCCCGCGCTGCCGGCGGTCCCGGCGGTCCCGGCGGTAACCGTCCGAACCCGGGCATGATGCCGCAGCGTCCCGCTGCCGGCCCGCGTCCCGGCGGCGGCCCCGGCGGTCGTGGCCCCGGTGGTCCCGGTGGCCGTCCCGGCGGTGCCGGTCGTCCCGGTGGTGGCGGCGGCGGCTTCGCCGGCCGTCCGGCCGGTCCCGGCGGCGGCGGTCGTCCCGGTGGTGGCGGCGGCGGCTTCGGCGGCCCTCGTCCCGGTGGCGGTGGCGGCGGCTTCGGTGGCGGCGGTGGCCGTCCCGGCTTCGGCGGACGTCCGGGCGGTCCCGGCGGCCGTGGTGGCACGCAGGGCGCCTTCGGCCGTCCCGGCGGACCGGCCCGTCGTGGCCGTAAGTCGAAGAGGCAGAGGCGCCAGGAGTACGAGGCCATGCAGGCCCCGTCGGTCGGCGGTGTGATGCTGCCTCGCGGCAGCGGCGAGACCATTCGTCTGTCGCGCGGTGCGTCGCTCACCGACTTCGCGGAGAAGATCAACGCCAACCCGGCGTCGCTCGTCGCCGTGATGATGAACCTCGGCGAAATGGTCACCGCGACCCAGTCCGTGTCCGACGACACGCTGGAGATGCTGGCCAACGAGATGAACTACACGGTTCAGATCGTCAGCCCGGAGGAGGAGGACCGCGAGCTCCTCGAGTCCTTCGACATCGAGTTCGGCGAGGACGAGGGCGGCGAGGAACTGCTCGTCTCCCGTCCGCCGGTCGTGACCGTCATGGGTCACGTCGACCACGGTAAGACCCGACTGCTGGACGCCATCCGCAAGACGAACGTCATCGCGGGTGAGGCCGGCGGTATCACGCAGCACATCGGTGCGTACCAGGCTCGTACCGAGGTCAACGGCGAAGACCGTGCGATCACCTTCATCGACACCCCGGGTCACGAGGCGTTCACGGCCATGCGTGCCCGCGGTGCCAAGTCGACCGACATCGCGATCCTCGTGGTGGCGGCCAACGACGGTGTGATGCCCCAGACGATCGAGGCGCTGAACCACGCCAAGGCGGCCGACGTGCCGATCGTGGTCGCGGTCAACAAGATCGACGTCGAGGGTGCGGACCCGACGAAGGTGCGCGGTCAGCTGACCGAGTACGGCCTGGTGGCCGAGGAGTACGGCGGCGACACCATGTTCGTCGACATCTCCGCCAAGCAGGGCCTGAACATCGACAGCCTGCTGGAGGCCGTGGTCCTGACGGCGGACGCCGCCCTGGACCTCCGTGCCAACCCGGAGCAGGACGCGCAGGGCATCGCGATCGAGTCCCACCTCGACCGCGGCCGCGGTGCCGTCGCGACCGTCCTGGTCCAGCGAGGCACCCTGCGGGTCGGCGACACGATGGTGGTCGGCGACGCGTACGGCCGTGTCCGTGCGATGCTCGACGACCGCGGTGCCAACGTCGAGGAAGCGGGTCCGTCGACCCCCGTCCTCGTCCTGGGTCTCACCAACGTCCCGGGCGCCGGCGACAACTTCCTGGTCGTCGACGAGGACCGCACGGCCCGCCAGATCGCCGAGAAGCGTGCCGCCCGTGAGCGCAACGCCGCGTTCGCCAAGCGCACCCGCCGGGTGTCCCTCGAGGACCTCGACAAGGTGCTCAAGGCGGGCGAGGTCCAGCAGCTCAACCTCATCATCAAGGGCGACGCGTCCGGTTCGGTCGAGGCCCTCGAGTCCTCGCTGCTCCAGCTCGACGTCGGCGAAGAGGTCGACATCCGGGTCCTGCACCGCGGTGTCGGTGCGGTCACCGAGTCGGACATCGACCTGGCGACCGGCTCCGACGCCATCGTGATCGGCTTCAACGTGCGCGCCGCAGGGCGTGCCACGCAGATGGCCGACCGCGAGGGTGTGGACGTCCGTTACTACTCGGTCATCTACCAGGCGATCGAGGAGATCGAGGCGGCCCTCAAGGGCATGCTCAAGCCGGAGTACGAAGAGGTCGAGCTCGGCACGGCGGAGATCCGCGAGGTCTTCCGCTCGTCCAAGCTGGGCAACATCGCGGGTGTGCTCATCCGCTCCGGCGAGGTCAAGCGCAACACCAAGGCGCGCCTCATCCGCGACGGCAAGGTCATCGCGGAGAACCTCAACATCGAGGGTCTGCGTCGCTTCAAGGACGACGTCACCGAGATCCGCGAAGGCTTCGAGGGCGGTATCAACCTCGGAAACTTCAACGACATCAAGGTGGACGACGTCATCGCGACGTACGAGATGCGCGAGAAGCCTCGCGGCTGACGCAGCGCGGCTGACGCACAGCAGCCGGTTCGGGGCCGGTCGGCGGGACGTAATCCCGTCGATCGGCCCCGGCCGTTGCGTGTACGGTTTTGATGTCCCTGCCAAGAGCGGGCAGGGCATTTGCCGAACCCGTACCGGCGGGACATCCGGACATACATGTATGTGGGGACGCTGTCCTTCGATCTGCTCCTCGGCGACGTTCGTTCGTTGAAGGAGAAACGCTCCGTCGTCCGTCCGATCGTCGCCGAACTCCAGCGCAAATATGCGGTGAGTGCGGCCGAAGTGGGCGGGCAGAACCTCCATCGCAGGGCCGAGATCGGTCTTGCGGTGGTCTCGGGGGACCCGGGGCACCTCACAGACGTACTGGACCGGTGCGAGCGCTTGGTCGCCGCCCGGCCCGAAGTCGAGCTGCTGTCGGTACGACGACGGCTGCACGGCGACGACGATTGAACGTAAGCAGAAAGAGGAGATGGACCGGTGGCCGACAACGCGCGGGCCCGCAAGCTGGCCGATCGCATCCAGGTCGTGGTCGCGGAGACCCTGGACCGGCGAATCAAGGATCCGCGGCTGGGCTTCGTCACCATCACGGACGCCCGGGTCACCGGCGACCTGCGGGAGGCCACGGTCTTCTACACGGTCTACGGGGACGACGAGGAGCGTGCCGCGTCCGCCGCGGCGCTGGAGTCCGCCAAGGGCGTGCTCCGCTCCGAGGTCGGCCGCCAGACCGGGGTCCGCTTCACGCCGACCCTGACCTTCGTACCCGACGCCCTCCCGGACAACGCCCGCACGATCGACGATCTGCTGGACCGGGCGCGGGCCAAGGACGAGGAGGTCCGCGAGGCGTCGACGGGCAAGAACTATGCGGGCGACGCCGACCCGTACCGCAAGCCGGAGGCCGATGACACGTCCGCTCCCACGGGTGGGGACGAAGCCTCCGCATGACACAGCAGAACAGGACTCCTCCGGCCGGCGCCGGAAAGGGTCCCCAGAACGGTCTGGTCATCGTCGACAAGCCGTCCGGCTTCACGTCGCACGACGTCGTGGCCAAGATGCGCGGCATCGCGAGGACCCGCCGGGTCGGGCACGCGGGCACCCTCGACCCGATGGCCACCGGCGTGCTCGTCCTCGGCGTCGAGAAGGCCACCAAGCTCCTCGGCCATCTCGCGCTGACCGAGAAGGAGTACCTCGGTACGATCCGGCTCGGCCAGAACACGATCACGGACGACGCCGAGGGCGAGATCACCTCCTCCGCCGACGCCTCCGGGGTCACCCGCGAGGCCATCGACAAGGGCGTCGCGCAGCTGACGGGCGACATCATGCAGGTGCCGTCCAAGGTCAGCGCCATCAAGATCGATGGCAAGCGTTCGTACGCGCGGGTGCGTGGCGGCGAGGAGTTCGACATCCCGGCCCGCCCGGTGACCGTCTCCTCCTTCCAGGTGTACGACGTCCGCGAGGCAGCCGCCGATGACGGGACCCCGGTCGTCGACCTGGTCGTCTCCGTCGTCTGCTCTTCCGGCACCTATATCCGCGCACTCGCCCGTGACCTCGGCGCCGGGCTCGGAGTCGGCGGGCATCTGACGGCGCTGCGCCGCACCCGTGTCGGCCCCTACAAGCTGGATTCGGCGAAGACGCTCGACCAACTCCAGGAGGAGCTGACGGTCATGCCGATCGGCGAGGCCGCAGCGGCCGCGTTCCCTCGCTGGGACGTCGACGAGAAGCGGGCACGGCTGCTCGTCAACGGCGTGCGGCTGGACATGCCGGCGTACGACACGACGGGCCCGGTCGCGGTCTTCGGGCCGGAGGACCGGTTCCTCGCCCTGGTCGAGCAGCAGAAGGGCAAGGCGAAGAGCGTCGCGGTCTTCGTCTGACACCCGGGGCCCCCGGGCCCCGGGCCGGCTCCCACCGTGGAGCGGGCACAGCCGCTGCCCGCTCCACGATCCCCCTCGGAAAGGGTCTGTCCGCCACGGAGGCCGGATTCACCCCATCGAGCAGGCGCTCGGGAGTGAACCGAGGGAGCACTGGGGGGCGCGTTCGGCCTGTGCACTTCTCAGGAGCGCCGGATCGCTCCGTCCCTGCCGACGGTGGTACCGGGAGTGCGGTGCCGATGACAATCGAGGACCGCGGGCATGGCAGTCTTAGACCTGCGTAATCGGTAATCACGTACACAGGTTCGGTTCGGTTTCGGACCGGCTTCGGGCGAGGAGCGGTCACAGTGCAGCGCTGGCGTGGCTTGGAGGACATCCCCCAGGACTGGGGGCGCAGCGTCGTCACCATCGGCTCCTACGACGGCGTGCACCGGGGTCACCAGCTCATCATCGGGCGGGCCGTGGAACGCGCCCGTGAGCTCGGAGTGCCGTCGGTCGTCGTCACCTTCGATCCGCACCCGAGCGAGGTCGTCCGGCCCGGCAGCCATCCGCCGCTGCTGGCCCCGCACCATCGGCGCGCGGAGCTGATGGCGGAGCTCGGCGTGGACGCGGTGCTGATCCTCCCCTTCACGGCCGAGTTCTCGAGGCTGTCGCCCGCGGACTTCATCGTGAAGGTGCTGGTGGACAAGCTGCACGCCTGCACGGTGATCGAGGGCCCGAACTTCCGCTTCGGCCACAAGGCGGCCGGGAACGTCGACTTCCTGACCGAGCTCGGCCGTACCTACGACTACCGGGTCGAGGTCGTCGACCTGTACGTGCGAGGCGAAGCCGGCGGTGGCGAGCCGTTCTCCTCGACACTCACCCGGCGCCTCGTCGCCGAGGGCGACATGGACGGCGCCGCCGAGATCCTGGGGCGCCCCCACTGCGTCGAGGGCATCGTCGTCCGCGGCGCCCAGCGCGGCCGCGAACTCGGCTACCCCACAGCGAACGTCGAGACCCTTCCGCACACCGCGATCCCCGCGGACGGGGTCTACGCCGGCTGGCTCACCGCGAACGGCGAGCGTATGCCCGCTGCGATCTCCGTCGGCACGAACCCGCAGTTCGACGGCACGGAGCGCACGGTCGAGGCGTATGCGATCGACCGCGTCGGGCTCGATCTGTACGGGCTGCACGTGTCCGTCGACTTCCTCGCCTACGTCCGTGGCCAGGAGAAGTTCGAGTCGATCGAGGCGCTGCTGGAGGCGATCGCGGCGGACGTGAAGCGGGCCCGGGAACTGACCGCGGCGCACGACGCGTAGCTCCGGGCCGTCCCCGTGCGCGGGCTGCGGTCCGCCCGTCCGGCGTTCGAGGGCGGATTTCCTGGCGCCGTGCGGCCGCTGGCCCGCCCACGGCGACAGGCATGCAAGGCGTTCCTCAGAGTGCCGCCGCCCAGTGGCAGGCCACCCCGCCGGCCCCGGATCCGGGGAGGACCGGCAGGTCCTCCGTGCGACAGCGGGCGGCGACACCCGTGCTCTCCGCCTCACCCGAGGCGAGGATCTGGCAGCGCGCATGGAAGCGGCACCCCGCCGGGATGCGCGAGGGGTCCGGGGGCTCACCGGCGAGGACGACGGGGGGCACCGCGGACTCGGGGAGCACGGACAGGAGGGCGCGGGTGTAGGGGTGCCGGGGCGCCGTCAGGACCTCCTCCACGAAACCCGTCTCCACGATCCGGCCCAGGTACATCACGGCGACCCGGTCCGCGATGTTCCATGCCAGACCCAGGTCGTGCGTCACGACCAGTGCGGAGAGACCCAGTTCGTCCCGCAGACGCAGCAGCAGGGCCAGGATCTCGCCCCGCACGGAGGCGTCCAGCGACGCCACCGGCTCGTCCGCGACGATCAGCTCCGGCTGGAGGACCAGCGCGCCCGCGATGACGACACGCTGGCGTTGGCCGCCCGACAGTTCGTGCGGGTAGCGGAGGAAGAAGCGCTCCGGCGGACGCAGCCCCGCCCGCGCGAGCGCCTCCGCGACCGCGGCGCGCTCGTCGCCCGTGTGGCCATGGATCCGCAGGCCCTCGGCCACCGCGTCGTACACCGTGTGCCGCGGATTGAGGGAGCCGCTCGGATCCTGGAGCACCAGCTGGACCCGCTTGCGGTACGCCTTCAGGGCCCGCGCCCCGTACGACAGTGGCGCACCGCCGAACGTCACCCGCCCCGCCGCCGGCTCGACCAGCCCGAGCAGCGTCCGGGCGAGCGACGTCTTGCCGCATCCGGACTCGCCGACGAGCGCGACGATCTCCCCGGCGGCGATGTCCAGATCGACACCGTCGACGGCCCGTGCCGCCGCAGCGCCCCGGCGCCCCGGGAACGCGACCCGCAGCCCGGCGGCCGAAAGGAGCGGGGATGTCGTCATGGCGGACTCCTCGATGCTCGTCACCCTTGAACCGCCGCCCCCGTGTGCACACAAGCCGCCCGTCGGCCCGCCCCCGCGTCGCGCAGTTCCTGGTCGTCCTCCGCACACTCGTCCAGTGCGACGGGGCACCGCGGGTGGAACGCACAACCGGCAGGCAGCGCCGCCGGGTCGGGCGGGTCGCCCGGGAGTCCCCGCGGGGCACGTCGCGAGGCCGTGTCCCCGATGCGGGGGAACGCCGCCGAGAGGGCCCGGCCGTACGGATGCTCCGCCGCGTCGTACACCTCGCGTGCCGGGCCTTCTTCCACCACCCTCCCCGCATACATCACCGCGAGCCGGTCGCAGGTCTCCGCGAGCACCGCGAGATCGTGGCTGATCATCAGCAGGCTGATGCCCTGGGAGGCGACCAACTGCTCGATCAGCCGCAGGATCTGGGCCTGGATCATGACGTCCAGTGCCGTCGTCGGTTCGTCGGCGACGATCAGCCGTGGTTCACAGGCGAGCGCCATTGCGATCATCACCCGCTGCCGCTGGCCGCCGGACAGTTCGTGCGGATAGGCCTCCGCCCGTGCCGCGGGCAGCCCGACCTGTTCCAGCAGCTCGCCGGTGCGCCGGCGCGCCGCGCCCGGTGTCGTCCGCCCGTGCACCAGCAGCGGCTCCGAGATCTGCTCCCCGATCCGGTGGACTGCGTTCAATGAGTGCATCGCCCCCTGGAAGACGACCGACGCCCCCGCCCAGCGCACGGCCCGGAGCCGCCCCCACCTCATGGTGAGGACGTCCTCACCGGCCAGCAGGATCTCGCCGGACAGCCGGGCCGACGCCGGCAACAGCCGCAGCAGCGCCAGTGCCAGCGTCGACTTCCCGCATCCCGACTCGCCCGCGATGCCGAGCTTGCTGCCGGTGGCGACCGACAGATCCACACCCCGAACGGCAGGGACGGCAAGGGCCCCCGTCCCGTACGTCACATGGAGGTCCCTGACCTCGAGAAGGTGCCCCGTGCTCACCGGGTGACCCCCAGCTTCGGGTTGAGTACGGACTCGACGGCCCGCCCGCACAGGGTGAACGCGAGCGCGACCAGCGCAATCGCGATGCCGGGGGGCGCCAGATACCACCAGTGCCCGGAGGACACGGCTCCCGCCTCGCGCGCGTCCTGGAGCATTCCGCCCCATGACACCACGGTCGGGTCGCCGAGCCCGAGGAAGGCGAGCGTCGCCTCGGTCAGGATCGCGCTGGAGATGCCGAGCGTCGTCTGTGCGAGTACCAGGGGCATCACGTTCGGCAGCACATGCCGGGCCATGATGTGCCCGTGTCCACCGCCGAGGGCCCTCGCCCGCTCGATGTACGGGCGCGACTCGACCGCGATCGTCTGCGCGCGCACCAGCCGCGCCGTCGTCGGCCACGAGGTGACACCGATCGCCACGATCACCGTCCACACGCTTCGCGACATCACCGTCGCCAGCACGATCGCCAGGACCAGCGTCGGCATCACCAGGAACCAGTCGGTGATGCGCATGACGACGGTCGAGAACCAGCCGCCGTAGTGGCCCGCGATGATCCCGGCCAGGGTGCCGATGGCCACCGACAGTGTGGCGGCGAGCAGCCCGACGGTGAGCGAGATCCGTGCTCCCCAGATCAGCAGGCCGAGCAGGGAGCGCCCGAATTGGTCGGTCCCGAGCGGGAACTCGGCGCTCGGCGGCTCCAGGGCTGCTCCGGGAGCATGGGTCACGCTCTGGACACCGCTGCCGACGAGCAGCGGTGCGGCCAGGGCGATCAGGACGAGAAGCGCAAGCCCGGCCAGCCCGGCGACCCCCGCCCGGTGGGTGCGGTACCGGCGCCAGAAACGGGCCACCGACTCCCGGCGGCGCGTCCGTACGAGTGAGCCCGCGCCCTGCGCCGGGGCGGTCGGAGTCGTCGTCATCGGCCCACCCTCGGGTCGAGCAGCGGATAGAGCAGATCGGCGAGCAGATTCATCAGGATCATCGCCCCCGCGAACACCACGAACAGTCCCTGGACGAGCGGCAGGTCGGGCACGCTCAGCGCCTGGTAGAAGAGCCCGCCGAGGCCGGGCCAGGAGAACACCGTCTCCACCAGGATCGAACCCGCCGCGACATGACCCAGGTTGATGAACACCATCGTCACGGTCGGCAGCAGAGCGTTCGGCACGGCGTGCCGACGGCGCACCGCGTCGTCCCGCAACCCCTTGGCCCGCGCCGTCGTCAGATAGTCGCTGCCCATCTCGTCGAGCAGTGAGGACCGCATGACCAGGAGCGTCTGCGCATATCCCACCGCCACCAGGGTGAGCACCGGCAGGACCATGTGGTGCGCCACATCGATCACATGGGCGAAGCCGGTCGTGCTGCCGGAATCCATGCCGCCGGTCGGGAACATCCCGGGGACCGGACCGACGCCCACCGAGAAGACGATGATCAGCAGCAGTCCCAGCCAGAACGAGGGCACGGACCACAGGGCCAGCGCCACCCCCGTGTTGAGCCGGTCCCCGAGGCCGCCGTGCCGCCAGGCCGACCGGGTGCCCAGCCAGAGCCCGAGCGCCGAGTAGATCACCACGGCCACGCCGGTGAGCAGCAGGGTCGCGGGGAGCTTGTGGGCGATGAGCTCGCCGACGGGCGCGTGGAACTGGTACGACGTCCCGAGGTCGCCGGTCAGCGCACCCGTGCAGTAGTCGGCGAACTGACGCCACAACGGCAGATCGAGTCCGAACTGATGGCGCAGTGTGGCCAGTTGCTCGGCCGACGTGGGCATTCCGTGCGTCATGGCCTTGACCGGGTCACCGGGGACGATCCTGAAGAGGAAGAAGCTGGTGACGAGGACGGCGAACAGCGACACGGCCGCACCGCCCAGCCGCCCCGCCACATGCCCGAGATAGGGGGTCGTACGGCCCCCGCGGGCGGTGCGGGTCTCCGGGGGCCGGGGCGCCCGCTCCGCCGCGCCCTCGTCCTCGGTCGTGGTGCTCGCGGTGCTGCTCATCGGCTATTCACGGTCGTCCGCGGTGGCACGACGACGCCTGCTGACGAGGATGCCGAGGGCGACGGCCGCAAGCGCGCCCGCGGCCGCGCCGACGACGACGGTCACGGGGGCCGATGACCTGCCCGCCGGGGACCCGCCGTGCGCCGCGGAGGCCGGCTCGGCGGACCACCAGCTCCAGTAGCCGTCCTGGCCGTAGATGTTGCCGGCGGCCTCCGGCATGGTCGTGATCGATTCGATCTGGTCCGTGCGGTACGCCTCGACGGCGTTCGGATAGGCCATGACGTTCATGTACCCGGTGTCGTACAGCCGCGATTCCATCTGTTTGACAAGGTGGGCCCGTTTGGCCGTGTCGTACTCCGCCGCCTGCTTCGCGTACAGCTCGTCGTACGTCCTGTCACAGATGAAGTTGTCGGTGGCGCCGGTGTCCTTCGGTGTGGCGGGCAGTGCGCCGCAGGTGTGGATGGAGAGGACGAAATCCGGGTCGGGGTTGACCGACCAGCCGTCGAACGCCAGATCGTAGTCACCCTTGACCCAGGGGTCGGAGACATTGTCGAGACAGTTGACCTCGAGCCCCACGCCGAGCCTGCCCCACCACTCCTGGAGGTACTTGCCGATGGCTTTGTCGTTCGGGTCCGTGGCGTGGCAGAGGATCCGCAAGTCCAGTGGTCTGCCGTCCTTGCCGACGCGCTTTCCGCTGCCGTTCTTCCTGTACCCGGCCCCATCGAGCAGCGCGGCCGCCCTCTCCGGGTCGTAGTCGATCTTCTGTTCGGCAGTCGGCTTCCAGAAGTACGAGGTGAAGCGCGGCGGGATGTAGCCCTCGCCCTCCACGGCATGGCCCTGGAAGACCCTGTCGACGATGGTCCTGCGGTCGACGGCGTGGAACAGCGCCTTGCGTACGGACGGATCGCGCAGTGCCGGGTGGCCGCTGCCGAACTTCCCCCCGTCCTTCGACCGTGCGCCGGGATTGACCGCGAGGGCGAGGAAGCGGCGCCCTGGTGCGTCGTTGACCTTCACGTCGGCCGCGGACTTGAGCGAGGCGGCCTGGGCGGGGGTGAGACCCGAGACGAAGGACACCTCACCTTTCCGCAGCGCCGCGACGGCCGCGTCTCCGTCCTTGTAGTACTTGAACACCAGATCGTGGAACTTCGGCACACCGCGCCAGAAGCTCTTGTTCGGCTTGAGCTTGATGTACTGATCGACCTTGAAGTCGGTCAGGACGTACGGTCCGTTGCCGACCACGGGGAACTGCTTGTCGTTGTTGAACTTCGAGAAGTCGCCGACCTTCTGCCAGATGTGCTTGGGCACGATCGGGACATCGAGCGCGGCCATCGTGGCCTGCGGCTTCTTCAGCTCTATCACCAGCGTCCCGGGGTCGGGGGCCGTGACCTTCCTGAAGTTGGCGGTGAAGCTGCCGTTGGCGGTGGCCGCGTTCTCGTCCGCCATCATCTTGTTGAACGTCCAGGCGGCGTCCTCGGCGGTGGCCCGCCTGCCGTCGGACCAGGTGGAGTTGTTGCGGATCTTGAACGTCCACGTCAGCTTGTCCGGCGACGTGCTCCACTCCGTGGCCAGGCCCGGAATGGGGCGGGCATCCTTGGCGTCATAGTTCGTCAGATAGTCGTACATCAGCCGATGGAGACTGGTGGAGAGGAGTCGCTGTGCAAGGAACGGGCTCAGCGAGTCCACGCTCTGCGACACGGCGACGGTGAGGACGTACTTGCCGCCGTTCTTGTCGTCGTGCTCGCCGGCATGGCCCGCCTGTGCGGGCTGAGGGGTGGCCACCAGGGCGGAGGCGGCGACACCGGAGGCGAGGAGGATTCGTACGATCGGGTGGTGCTGCCGTGCGCTGCGTGATGGAGCGTTGGTGACCATGAGACGTTGACCTCGCGTCGTTGCTCGCTCGGAGAAGGCACGTGGATCTTCAGTGGGCGCCCACTGGTGAAGCGAGATTTATCAGCGCGGTCTAGACATGTCAACGATGCCCTGGCGGGGCGTCAAACCCCCTTGTGGGCTGCGGGAATGCGGGAGGGCCCGCACCGAGGAGATCGGTGCGGGCCCTCATTGGTCCATACCCTTGACGCCCTACTGCTGAGGCGCTGGCGGCGCCTGCGGGGGCTGCTGCGGATACTGCGGATGGGGTTGACCCGCGGGCGGCACGGGGGCGCCGGGAAGACCGGGCCGGCCCGGCTCGGGCTGACCGTGGCCGCCAGGTGTTGCCGGGGGCGCGCCGGCCGGACCGTCCGCCGACTGCGCCTGGGACGGCGGTGACTGGTGCCAGCCCTGCTGGGCACCGGGCTGCGGCTGCGGAGGATAGGGCTGCTGTCCGGCGTGCGGTGGCTGGCCGGCGTAGGGCTGCTGTCCACCGTGGTAGGGCTGCTGCGGGTTCGGGGCGTACGGCTGGCCGGGCACGGGCTGACCGTGGGGCGGCTGGCCACCCGGCATCGGCGGCGCCAGATGCGGAGGCTGGTGACCCTGGCCCTCCGACGTCCACAGGCCCTGTGCCTGCTGTGCCCGTACGAAGTCCTCGGCCACCATCGCCGACAGGTTGAAGTACGCCTCACGCGTCTTGGGGCGCATCATGTCCAGGTCGACCTCGGCGCCGGCCGAGAGATGCTCGTCGAAGGGCACCACGACGACACCGCGGCAGCGGGTCTCGAAGTGCTGCACGATGTCCTCGACCTTGATCATCTTTCCGGTCTCCCGGACTCCCGAGATGACGGTGATCGAGCGCTGCACAAGCTCCGCATAGCCGTGGGCCGAGAGCCAGTCCAGCGTGGTGCTCGCACTGCTCGCGCCGTCCACCGACGGGGTGGAGATGATGATCAGCTGGTCGGCGAGATCCAGCACCCCGCGCATCGCGCTGTAGAGCAGGCCGGTGCCGGAGTCGGTGAGGATGATCGGGTACTGCTTGCCCAGTACGTCGATCGCGCGCCGGTAGTCCTCGTCGTTGAACGTCGTGGAGACGGCCGGGTCCACGTCATTGGCGATGATCTCCAGTCCGGAGGGCGCCTGCGAGGTGAAGCGGCGGATGTCCATGTACGAGTTCAGATACGGGATCGCCTGCACCAGATCGCGGATCGTCGCCCCGGTCTCGCGGCGCACGCGGCGGCCGAGCGTGCCGGCGTCCGGGTTGGCGTCGATCGCAAGGATCTTGTCCTGCCGCTCGGTGGCGAGGGTCGCGCCGAGCGCGGTGGTCGTCGTGGTCTTGCCGACGCCACCCTTGAGGCTGATGACCGCGATCCGGTAGCAGGACAGCACCGGGGTGCGGATCAGCTCCAGCTTGCGCTGCCGCTCCGCCTCCTCCTTCTTGCCGCCGAGCTTGAAGCGGGCAGCTGCACCGGACGGGTTGCGGCTCGACTTGGCCTTCTGCTTGTTGTTGCGCAGAAGGCGGTCGGAGGACAGCTCGACGGCCGCGGTGTACCCGAGCGGCGCGCCCGGTACGGAACGCTCACGCTGGTCGTGGGTGACGGGCGTGGGCCAGGCCGCGCCGGTCCTGGGGTCGACGGGAGCAGCGGGCGCCGGCGGCTGTGGCTGACCGTGACCCTGCTGTGCGGGGAGATTCGGCGCCCCGGGCGCGGGCATGCCGGGCTGCGGAAACTGGGGGCCGGGCCCAGTCGCCGTCGGGGGCACGGGCGCTCCCGGCTGCGCTCCCTGCGGACTCCCCGGTGGCAGGTGCGGTGCGTTCGGTACCTGGGGTGCTGGGGTTGTGGGGTGGCCCGGTTGTCCGGGTTGGGGGAAGCCGTATCCGCTGTGTGGTGCGGGCGGGTTGGGTGTTTGGGGTGCTGGGGTTGTGGGGTGGCCTGGCTGTCCGGGTTGGGGGAAGCCGTATCCGCTGTGTGGTGCGGGCGGGTTGGGTGTTTGGGGTGCTGGGGTTGTGGGGTGGCCCGGTTGTCCGGGTTGGGGGAAGCCGTACCCACCCTGCTGTGCGGGCAGGCTCGGAGCCTCACCCGGCCGAGGACCCGTGTCTGCCGCCGGTGCGGGGAGAGCGGGCCTGGCGGTCTCCTGCGCGGGGAGAGCGGGCCTGGCGGTGTCCTGCGCCGGCGCGGGCCACTGCGGCGCGGCGATCGGCCCGGCGGGCTGGAACGCGGGCGGCAGAGGCGGCAGGCCGGTTCCCTGTGCGACCGGCGGGGGAGACCACGGCTGGGCCGGGGCCGGAACGGGCGGCGCGTCCTGCGGAACGGCGTCCGAAGGCGCGTCGGCGGGCACGGCGTCGGCCGGCTCCACCACCGCGTTCCCCTCCGCGTCCGGTACCGCGTCCTCGGGGGCGGAATCCCCCTCCACGGGCGCATTCGCGCTCGTGCTCCCGGCATCGTGCGCGTGCTCGTCTGCGTTCGTGATCACCCCGACTGCAGCGTCCTCGGGTCCTTCGGCTGCCTGGGGCTCGTCGGCATCCCGGGGGTCCGCGTGGTCCCCGTTGTCCGCGTGGTCCGACGTGGCTTCGGCCGACGGGGTGTCCGCCGCGGTCGCGGCGTCGACCGCTTCGTCCGTTTCCTCTGTCCCGGCCGTTCCGTCTGCGGCCTCTGTGGGATCGGCTTCCGTGGTCGCGGTCTCCCCGGCCTGCGTACCGGCATCCTGTGTGCCCGCCCCGCCGGGCGCCTGGGCGTCGGCAGCGTCAGCGGCTTCGCGTTCGGCGATCTCGCGCTTCAGGGCGGCGGGGGAGAAGCGCATCGTGGCACCGCTCTCCAGGTCCCCGCCCCCGAACGGCTGGGACGCACCGGTCCCGTGCTCGGCCGCGGCGGCGGGAGCAACGGGACTCGAGGGACCAGTGGCCGCAGGGGCGGGCGCCGAGGCGGGCGCAGGCTGCGCAGGCGCCCAGTTGGGCTCGAAGCCGCTCCCCGCGGGGAGCCCGGGCACCCCGACAGGTGCGCCCGACGGCGGCGGGAGCGTTCCGCCTTGTGCTCCTGTCCCCGTGCCTGCGGGCGTACCCACCCCCGAGTCCCCCGACGCGTTCTGCGTGTACCAGGCCGGCGGGGTGTAATCGATGGTGAACTCACCCGACATCTCCGCGGGCTCCGCGTCGGACTGATCGTCGCCGGGTGTGTTCCAGCCCCCGCGGATCTCGTCCCGATCGCCGTTCACTTTGCCTCCTGTGGTCGAGCACCCTTGTGCCGTCGTGGGTGGGGGGCGACCGTAACCGTCGTGCGATCCGCCGCCCGGCTCTCCCCCTTGTGACGCCGCGCACCTGCCCGCAGGTTCTTGCCGCGCCCACTCCCACCCTAATCGTCAACTCCGTCAGTACGGCAGGGTGGACCTCCCGCCATGGGTTGCCCCCGGCGTCACGTCCAGGTCTCAAGTGGCCACGAAGCGACCGAGATACGACACATGGGCGGGTCTGAAACGGTCAAAACCGCATGGAATGCCGTCAGTCCATCCGGCGCGCGCCACCCAGCAGACCGGTCTCGGCATCCGTGGGCTGCGTCATGACGAACTGGCGGTCACCTGCCGTACACCACAACGTCACACCATCAGCAAGAGTGGAGAGTGCCTCCGTCTCGCCGGGCGACAGGTTCATGGCGCAACCGATCCTTGCGGCCTCGTCGGGGGACACCCGCTGAACGCCCACCAGGGCCGACTTCTCCATCAGCCTCGGCGCCACCGGGCTGAGATACGGCAGCAGCGTCACCACCGACTGCCAGGGACCCGAGCCCACTCTGCCGCGCGGCGGTCGCATCCCGCAGTCGCGCACCACGACGACAGGACTGCCTGCCGACGCGCCCTGGGGCGGGATCCGGCCCACATCATGCAGGCTGATGCACGGCTGGTCGCCGCCGACGGCCTGCGCCAGAGTCGCCCAGGCCGGGGCCCGGCCCGTCTCCACCGCAATCCGCGCACCCGTCGCGGCCGCTCGCAGCGCCATGACCTGTGCCGTCCACAGGCCGCCGATCAGCGTGACGTCGTACGGTGTGGGCCGGTTGATGCCGAGCACCGCCGGCCGCCCGTCGGAGTCCACTCCGATCACCATGCCGTCGTCGCCCACCGGCAGTGCCAGGGCGTCCAGTTGATCCAGCGGAATGGTGTGCCGGTCGCGGCGCGGCCCGATCAGCCCGAACCCGATGCGCGATCCGATTGCCCCGCCCGCCCGCCGCACGACGCGCCCGCCGGACGCAGAAGACGCGGAGGTTCCGGGCGGACCCGATGCAGGTGTGGCGGAAGGTGCCGAAGAAGACATCGACATCAGCGTGCACCTCCAAGCGGCAGCGTCGCCAGCATCCCCGGCAGCTGTTCACGGTCCAGCCGGACCAGATCCGTCTTCACCCCGCGCGCCGCATGCTCCAGTTCACGACGCGCGCTCACCAGTTCCTCGTCGCTGCGCGCGGCGATCCGCACATGCCCGGTGACCGTGACCTCCTGGCGGTCGGCGTGCCCCAGCGTGAGGCTGAAGGTCGTGGCCAGTGCGGGCAGCGAGGTGAGCAGCGCGACGAGCTGCGGCAGCGACGCACCGCCCGAGGCCCCGGGGCCGCTCAGTTGCGGCCAGCGCCCCACCCAGTACGTCGTATGCCTGCGGTCGTCGCACCGCCATGTGCGCGAGGTCTCCTCGGTCCGCCGTCCCTGCACATCGGCCCGGCTCGCCCGGGCTGTCGCCGACGGGTTGGCGCATGTGGAGATCGCGACGGCCCCGATGAGCTCCTGCTCGGTCAGCACGGTTGCACCGAACCCGGCACCGGTCAGTCGGCTCGCCAGCTGGTACGCCGCCCGCACCACGCACTTCTGCGCACCGGCCAGTCCGCCGCCGCGCGCTTCGACCGCTTCCGGGCACAGCTCGGGGTCGAGCTTGAGCGCGATCCAGGTGATGCGGACCGAGGGAGCGCCGCTCCGTGCCTGCAGCGGTGCATAGTTCCGCGCGGCCACCGACTGCTGCGGCAGATGCGGCGCAGGGGCGGGCTGGGTGTGCTGCACGATCTGCGCCGACTCCAGCAGGATTCCGTCGACCTCCAGTGCCTCCTGTACGAGACCCACGGGAAGCGGTCGTGCGCCGCGGTCGGGGCGCAGCGCCGTCGCGTCGGACTCGACCCGGAGCACGGCCGTCAGGAACGTACCGTCGCCGATCATTCCGATGGGGCGCCGGTCACGGTCGCTGTACGAGTACGTCTGGAGCGCCGGCTCGCACTCGACGGCGGGTGCGAGCCCCGGCTCGGTGCCGGGAGGGAGGACGAACGACGCCGCCCTGCGCGTCCGGGCGCGCAGTGCGAGAACCGTCGAGATCCACTCCGGGAGCGAGCGCCGGCGACGGCGGAGCAGAGCCAGCAGCACCAGCGTCGCCGCCACCACACCCGCCGGCAGGAGCAGCAGGGGGTCCATGACCCAGGCGACGAGCAGCAGCGCCGCCGCGCACTCGATCAGTACGAGTTGTTGCAATCGGAACGAACCCAGTTGTCCGGCGCGGGCCTTGGGGCGCGGCGAGACCGTTCCCCGAGAGGACGTCGCCGCCCCTGTGGTTCGGGGCTGCGGGGACGATCCGGGGCCAGGGGCCGAGGACGGCGCGGCAGCGGCTGCCCATGTGCGCGTCGCGGAAGCCATGATGGAGAAACCCCTCTGTCCCGATCGCCCCGGCCTGCCGGGGCCTGGGTGGCGGCATCACCCTACCCGCGCCACGAGCCCCGTCGATCAACGGGCATAGTAGGGGCCGGCCCGGCAGTCGGCTTCGGGGGAGTACTCGCCTCGGGCCTGTGGCGAGGACTGCGGCTTTTCGACCGATGGGGACTCATGGCATCGCGGCGGGACGAGCTCAACGCGTACACCTTCGCGAAGAAGCGCACGGTGGCGGCATTCCTCCGACCTTCCCCCACGGGCACGGAGGAGGGAGCGCCACGCCCGCTGCGTGCCGTCCTCCCGAGCCTCGTCGTCGGCGCACTCATGGTCGCCGGATTCGGTGCCTGGGGCATGGTCGAGCCCAAGGCGCCCAGGGACTGGGACAAGCCCGGCTACAAAGTGATCGTGGGCAAGGAATCCACGACGCGTTACGTGGTGCTCACCACCGGCACGAAGAAGCTGCTGCACCCCGTGCTCAACCTGGCGTCCGCCCGACTGCTGCTGAATCCCCAGGAGTTCGAGGTGATCCAGGTCAGCGACGACATACTCGACGCCGGCGAACCTCCCCGCGGGCCGACCCTGGGCATCCCGTACGCGCCCGACCGTCTCCCCAGTGCCTCCGAGGCGGCCAAGCCCAAGCGCTGGGCGGTCTGCGAGCAGCCGGGCGGCGGCAAGGGTGCCAGCGTGCAGAAGGCGACGTTCGTCCTCGCCGAACGCGATGCCTCCAGGACCGAGGGCAAGGAACGGCTGTCCGGCGGACAGTCCCTCTATGTCAAGGGGCAGGACGGTGCCCGCTATCTGGTGGACCCCGGAGGCACCAAGCACCCGGTGCGTGAGAAGGGTTCGGAGGGGCACATCCTCACCCGTGCACTGTTCGGCAACGGGAATCCGCAGTCCGTCACCGACGACTGGCTGGCCACACTCCACACCGGAAGTCCGGTCCACTTCCCCGACATTCCCGGTCAGGTCGGCGAGGACGCGGGTGCAGGGGGCGGACTCACCGGCACCGAGGACCGGGTGGGCATGGTCCTGCTGGCGCAGACGGGATCCGGGCCGCAGCACTATGTCGTGCTGCGCGGAGGGGTGCGGCCGGTATCGGGCTTCACCGCGCGGCTGCTCATCAACTCCCCGGAGACCGAATCCCTTGACATGGACGGCAAGGCCACGACCGTGGACGCGGCATCGTTCGAGCCGGAGTCGGAGGTATTCGGCGCGGAGCTGCGCTGGCCGTCGGAGCCTCCCCGCCAGGTCAACTCCACCGGCGGCGCGGGGGCACGCGACACGGTCTGCAGCGTTCTGCGCAAGGTCGACGACAAGGGCCGCACGACGCTGTCCACCTGGGCGGGCACCACGTACCCGGCCGAGATCACCGCGGGGGGCGCCAGCACCTATGTCACACCGGGCAGCGGTCTGCTCTACAGGCAGGTCCAGGGCAGGCAGACGAGTCCCGGCGGGTCGCTCTTCCTGGTGACGGACACGGGGCTGCGGTACGCGGTCCGGGCGAACGGCGACAGTGATGCTGCCCGTTCCGACACCGCCGCCGGTGACCGGAAGAAGGAGCGTGACGGCCGCCCCGAACCCAGCAACGCCCAGGTCCGTCTCGGCTACGAGAACGTCACCCCCACGCTCGTCCCGATCACCTGGTCGGAGTTCCTGTCGAAGGGCCCGAGGCTCGACACCGACAGTGCGCGCCGGCCCCAGGGTTCATAGGGGGAGAAGGCGATGTACCGGAAGACTGCACTGCTGGCGGCTGCGGCACTCGCAGCCCTGTCGTCCGCGCCCCCTGCCGCATGCGCGGACGAACTCCCCGCTCCTGTCGGGCTCGACGGCAGCGGGGAGTGCACCTTTCCGATGAAGAAGCAGATCGCGAGCATCCCCTGGTCGCTCCAGCGCGTGCTCCTCGACGAACTGTGGCAGGACACCCAGGGCAAAGGTGTCCGCGTCGCCGTCATCGACACCGGTGTCGACGACGTCAACCCGCAGCTGAAGCCCGCCGTCGACGCCTCCGCAGGCAAGGACTTCCTCGAGCCCGAAGCGGACGACATGGACGGCCGGCGGGGCAGGACCGACGGCACGGTCGACGAGGTCGGGCACGGCACCAAGGTCGCCGGCATCATCGCCGCCCGCCCTCGCGAGGGAACCGGTTTCGTCGGCCTTGCGCCCGAGGCGACGATCATCCCCATCCGCCAGAACGACGAGAAGAACAGCGGCAACTCCCACACGATGGCAGCTGCGATCGACCATGCGATCGCCCACAAGGCCGATGTCATCAACCTCTCGCAGGACACCACCCAGGCGCTGACTCCGGCGTCCGATCTCGGCATGGCCGTGGCGCGGGCGGTCGGGCAGGACATCGTGGTCGTCGCGTCCGCGGGCAACGACGGCATGGACGGAAAGCTCAAGAACACCTATCCGGCCGCCTTCGACGGAGTGCTCGCCGTCGCCGCGTCGGACCGCAACAACGAACGTGCGGCCTTCTCCCAGGCGGGCGAGTTCGTGGGCGTCGCGGCACCTGGCGTGGACATCGTCTCCACCGTTCCCGGTGGCGGGCAGTGCGTCGACAACGGGACCAGTTTCTCCGCGCCGTACGTCGCCGGTGTCGCCGCGCTGCTGCGTGCCAAGTACCCCCGCTGGAAGGCACACCAGATCATCGCCCAGATCGAACAGACCGCGGAACGCGGCGTCAACGGGCGTGACGACTTCATCGGTTGGGGTGTAGTGGACCCCGTCCGCGCACTGGACGACGACGGCCCCCCTCCCGAGGCCCCGAGTCCGGACCCGGGGCCTCCGAAGCCGCCTGCTCCGGAGCCGGCGCGGCTCACGCTCTCGGAGACACCGCAGGAGCGCGACGAGCGGTACGCGACATACGCGATCGGCATCGGCGGAGTGCTGGTCGCAGTGATCGCCGGCATCGCGACCGTGGTGCGGGACGGTCGCCGGCGGACCGGCCGATGAGCAAGCGTCCTCGGAGCATTTGCAGCGGGAATCGTCTCGTGTCCAGTGGCTAGAGTGACCGGACCCGGATCACGGGCCCGGCGCGGGCGGCGTCGAGGGCTTTGCGTCCGCTGCGCATGAAGAAGGGGCAACAGGTGTCGAAGGACCTGAAGGTAACCAGTGATGATCAGATCGGCCTTGCCAACCGGATCCAGGAGTTTCACGACGAGTTGCAGGCCCGGATCACGTCCCTCAACGGTGTGGTGGACCGCATCCAGGCAGGCTGGCAGGGCGCGGCCAGCCAGGAGTACGACAGGGTTCAGTTCCACGTGAACCAGCGCCTGAAGAGCATGCGTCTCCAGCTCGTCAAGCTCGAGGAGATCATGCGGATGAGCGCCGACGGCTTCACACAGCAGGAAGAGGACCGTATCGCCGCCTTCCGGAAGATGGACGACTCGCCTTCCGGCCGGAGCGCGATCCTCGGCATGGCCTGAGCGGCCCGCAGCCGACCGGACCCCCGTCCTCCGCTGAATCCCGCCACAGAGGCACATAGGAGCAAGGCAATGACCACTGCCGTCAACTACGACACCGTCACGCAGGCGGCCGGCGACGTCCGCCTCACCGCGTCGGAGCTCTCCCTGAAGCTGCAGGACCTGATGACCCAGGTCAACCGTGTCGCCGAGAGCTGGGACGGTGAGGCCAAACTGGCTTACCGCGAGAGCCAGGACATCCTCACCAGGGACATGGCCGGCATGAACCAGGACCTCTCCCGCATCGCCCGGCTTCTCGACGAGTCAGTGGTGGGCTACCGGGACACCGACAAGGGCAACGCCGCCCGTTTCCGCATGCTGATGGACTGAGCCCCGGCCGGGCCGGCATCCGGATGCCCGAGAGGGGGGACCCACCGCACGGCGGGTACTCCCTCTGCAGGTTCCGGCCGCCCTATCTGAGGTCGAACTCCCCGTCCCGCGCGCCCAGTACGAAGGCGCGCCACTCCGCCTCCGTGTACCGCAGCACCGTGTCCGGATCGAGCGAGGAGCGCATCGCCACCGCTCCGCCGGGGAGATGGGCGATCTCCACGCGCTCCTCGTCCGGGCTCGTTCCCGGCGCACCGTGCCATTCGACGTCCGAGATGTCGAGCGCGTACAGCTCTTCCTTCTGGCGTTCCTTGTCGGCGGCGTCGGCCATGCGCGATCCCCTCCGGGTAAGTCCGGGTTGTGCGAGCGAGCTACGGATTCACCCTACTCGGCGGCCACCGGCCCGGGAGCGGTGATCACCGGTACCGGATCGGATGAAACGCGTGGCCACCACGTGCTCGAGACCGGTCACGGTCGACGTCGAGCCGCTCATCACGCTCCCATCCCGCTTTGACCGGAAACCGGTGCGTGCCGGCTCCATGGACGCCAGGCCCCTGCGGTCCGTCCGCAGCCCCCGTCCCCGCAGCCCTCGCCCGAGTGACCGGCCGTCCTGCCCGGCGCCGGGCAGGACGGCCTCGAACACCGTCCGGCCCCACCGTTCGCCGGAGTTGCCCGTGCACTCCCTCACGGTCGTGCTCAGCGCTCCGGCAGCCAGCCCAGCTGCACCAGTGGCGTTCCCCGCTTGCGCGAGACGAACGTGCCGCGCCCCGGGGGCATCGGTCGGGCCCGGACATGGCCCAGAATGTCGCCCTCGCCCGGGTCGCCGGAGAGGACCACGCCCTGTGCCCCGAGCTCCTTCATCCGCTGCATGAACGGTTCGTACAGTGCGCGCGAGGCTCCCGCCGCGCTTCGGGCGACGATGAAGCGGATGCCGACGTCCCTCGCGAACGGCAGGTTCTCCACGAGCACCTGCATGGGGTTACCTGAGTTCGTGGCGACCAGCTCGTAGTCGTCGATGAGGACGAACAGCTGCGGACCGCTCCACCAGCTGCGGTCGCGAAGCTGCTGCGGGGTGATGTCCGGCTTCGGGGCCCGCTTCACCATCACCGTGTTGATGGCGTCCATGTGCATCTGCATCGCCGAAGCCATCGGCGCGTACTCGAGCAGATGCGACGGGGGCACCGCCTCCAGCATGGTGCGCCGGTAGTCACCGACGACGATCCGTGCCTGCTCCGGCGTGTACCGCTCGGAGAGCTGCTTGGCGATGAGCCGGAGCAGCCCCGTCTTGCCCGATTCGCTCTCACCGAAGATCACGAAGAACGGGTCGGACTCGAAGTCGACGAACATCGGCTCCAGGCCGGTCTCGTCGATGCCGATCGCGATGCCCTGCTGCGGGAACTCGAAGCCCTTCGGCAGCTGGTCCGCGCGCAGCATGCGCGGCAGCAGGCGTACGCCCGGAGCCGCCGCGCCCGTCCAACTCCCCTTCACCGCCTGCACGAACGCCGCCGTGCCGTCCGCGAGGTCGACCGGGCTGCTCGAGCCGTCGATCCTCGGCAGCGCACCCATGAAGTGCAGCCTCTCCGGCACCTGGCCGCGACCGGGCACACCCGCCGGCACGTTCGCCGCGACCTTGCGGTCGAACTCGGAGTCCATGACGTCCCCGAGGCGCAACTCGAGCCGGCCCAGCATCTGGTCCTTGAGAGCCGCGCGCACCTCCATGTACCGCGCGGCCGTGATGACGACATGTATTCCGTGGCCGAGACCGCGCGCCGCGATGTCCGCGACGACCGGCTCCAGCATCTCGTGATCGTTCCTGAAGCCGCCCCAGCCGTCGATGACCAGGAACACATCGCCCCACGCACCGCCGGGCAGTTCGCCCGAGGCACGCTTGCGCCGGTACGTGGCGATCGAGTCGATGGCGTGTGAACGGAAGAACTCCTCCCGCTGGTTCAGCACACCGGCGACCTCGGCGACCGTACGTCGCACCCGCTCGGGATCGAGGCGGGACGCGACCCCGCCCACATGCGGCAGGTCCGCCAGCGATGCGAGACTTCCGCCGCCGAAGTCCAGTGCGTAGAAGTGCACTTCGTGCGGAGTGTGGGTGAGCGCGAACGACGAGATCAGCGTGCGCATCATCGTCGACTTGCCCGACTGCGGACCGCCGACCACCATCATGTGGCCCGCAGCGCCCGAGAAGTCGCAGTACAGGACGTCGCGGCGCTGCTCGAAGGGTTTGTCGATCAGCCCGAGCGGGACGACCAGACCGCCCGGCCGCGTGTACTCGGTCGCCGTCAGGCCGCGGTCCGCTGTGTGCCCGAGACCCGGAAGCAGCTGGTCCAGCGGAGGTGCCTGGTCCAGCGGCGGCAGCCACACCTGATGTGCGGGCACGCCCTGGCCCTCCAGGCGGCGCACGATCACATCGAGCACGGTGTCCGCAGGCGCGTCGTCCCCGCTCTCCCGGGACGCGGAGGGATGCGCCGGGTCGGGCGCCGCGTACACCACCGGTACCGGCGCCGCGGTGAAGACCGCCGGCCGACGCTCGATCGGCAGCCGACCGGCGGAGAGTTCCGGCCCGCCCGCACGGTGGACCCCCGAGACATAGGCCGCCTTGAAGCGGGTCATCACCTCCGTGCCGAACTTCAGATAGCCGGAGCCCGGCACCGGGGGCAGGTGGTAGGCGTCGGGCACGCCGATCGCCGTACGCGACTCGGTGGCCGAGAACGTCCGCAGGCCGATCCGGTACGAGAGATAGGTGTCCAGGCCGCGCAGCTTGCCCTCCTCCAGGCGCTGCGACGCGAGCAGCAGATGGACACCCAGCGACCGGCCGATACGACCGATCCGGAGGAACATGTCGATGAAGTCCGGCCTGGCGGTGAGCAGTTCGGAGAACTCGTCGATGACCAGGACCAGCGAGGCAAGCGGCTCCAACGGCGCACCTGCCCCGCGTGCTTTCTCGTAGTCGTGGATATGGGGGTAGTTGCCCGCCGAGCGCAGCAGCTCCTGACGGCGCTGCAGCTCACCGCGGATCGCGTCGCCCATACGGTCGACCAGGGTCAGGTCCTCGGAGAGATTGGTGATGACGGCGGCCACATGAGGCATCTGCGCCATGCCCGCGAAGGTCGCTCCGCCCTTGAAGTCGGCGAGCACGAAGTTCAGCGTCTCGGACGAATGCGTCACCGCAAGCCCGAGCACCAGCGTCCGCAGCAGTTCCGACTTTCCTGAACCCGTGGCACCGACGCACAGCCCGTGCGGCCCCATGCCCTCCTGCGCGGCCTCCTTGAGGTCCAGCATCACCGGCCGGCCGTCCTCGCCGACACCGATCGGCACCCGCAGCCGCTCCGCCGTCGAACGCGGCCGCCAGGTGCGCGTCACATCCAACGACGCCGCATCGCCCAGGTTCAGCAGATCGGTGAAGTCCAGGTTGGCGAGCAGCGGCTCGTCGCCGTCGCCCCCGCCCATCCGCAGCGGTGCGAGCTGCCGCGCCAGCGCCTCGGCCGCCGGCAGCGAGATCCCGTCCGCGACGCCCTCGTACGTACCGCCGGAACCCGAACCCGACTCCAGCCGCAGCCGCCCGGACCGTACGACGATCGAAAGCCCGCCCCGAGGCTGGTCCGGCTCCCCGGACACCACCTCGACGACGGTGACCCCCTGCAGGCCCTCGGCCGCCGCGAACAGCGAGTCCTTGGGCACCGTCCCGCCGTCCAGCACCACCACGATGTGCGGCTGGTCGAGCACCGGCCGGCTGTCCCCGCCGAACCGCGGCCGGCCGTCGAGCCTGCTGCGCAGCAACTGCTCCACTTCGCCCGCATCGCCGCTGAACAGCCGCTTCGTACCGGCCCCGTCGAGCTCTCCCGGAACCTGGGTGTGCGGCAGCCACTTCGTCCAGTCCCAGCGCGCCACCGCGCCCGGCGCCGCGACCACGGCGACCATCAGATCCTCGGGGGAGTGCAGCGTCACCAGCTGCGACACCAGCGCACGGGCCGCCGACTGTGCCGACTCCGGCTCCCCGGACACCGTCATGCGGCAGAACGCCCGCATCGACACGGTCATCGGCAACCCGTCCAAGGAGCCGTGCACCGCGAGGAACTGCTGCATCGCCCCCGCGCACAGCGGCTCCAGCTCGTCCAGTGGCGCCGTGTCCGGCGCGATCAGAGGCGTCGACAGCTCCTGGATCCCGAGGCCGATGCGCAGCTGCCCGAAGTCCGGGTCGCCGATCCTCCGTTCCCACACCCGCGAGCCCTCGGCCACCACCGACCACAGCTGGTCGGGAGCGGGGTGCAGATACCACTGTGCATCGCGCTGCGCCCGCGCGGTCCGGCGCACCGTGCGCCGCGTCTGCGCGAGGTATTTGAGGTAGTCGCGCCGGACATCGGCAAGCCGTCCCTGCGTGCCCCTGCGGAATCTGACGAGCTGGGCGATCGCCATCGCGACAGTCGACACCAGCATCAGAACGCCCATGATCCGCATGAACGGATGGGCGTTCGGCATGAAGAAGAAGACCACCGAGGAGCCCATGCCGAGCATCGGCAGAAGCTGCATCAGCACCGATTCCTGCTGTCCCCGGGGCAGTTCCGGAGGGGGCTTCAGAGCCAGCTCCTCCGTGGGAACGTCCGGGGGAAGGGAGCGCGGCGGGCGTTTGACGACGATCTGGCTCACCGGAACATCAATCCCTCGGATACGGACGGAAGCCGGGGTCCGCCTGCGACATCGCCGGATTCCGCACCGGCGCCCCCATGACCGCCTTTGCTGCGCGGACCTCCCGCACGCGACGGTGATCCTACTGGCCGGTGGTGTCACGACCTGCCGATAAGGTGTCCGCGCACCCTGCGCAACCGCGAATCAGTCTGTGCGCCATCGCCATTCAGGGGGTCCTGACACGTGAGTACGACCGCAGCGACGGGCTTCTGCCGCGTCACTGTCGTGGCGCCCGACGGCCGGATCGACGTCGCCCTCCCCGAGGACTTCGCCGTCGCCGACGTCTACCCGGAGATCCTGCGGCTCACCGGTCAGACGCAGTCCTCGGGGACTCCCACCGGGTACCACCTGGTCCGCCGTGACGGCACCGTCCTCGACGGCGCCCGCACGCTCGCCGCCCAGCAGGTGCTCGACGGCGAGGTGCTCAGCCTGCGCCCGTTCGCCCGTTCGCTGCCGCCCGCGGTCTTCGACGATGTGTCCGAGGCCGTCGCGGCGGCCGTCGTCCGGGACCGGCATCTGTGGAGCGACGACCTGCTGCGCGGCGCAGCACTCGTCGGCGGGGTGCTGCTGCTCGTCCTCATGGGCTTCGTGCTCTGGTTCGCCGACCCCGTGCACCACGACATGCACAGCCTCCCGGGAGTCATCGCGGGAGCGGCCGGCGTGCTGCTGACGGCCTTCGCCGGCGTCCGCGCCCGGGTCTACGGCGACCGGGCGACGGCCGTCGCCGTCGGCCTCGGCGCACTCCCGCTGCTGCTGATCGCAGGTTCCGGGATCGTCGGCGCGGTCGCCGGTCAGGGACCCGGCCGGCTGCAGTTCCTGCTCGGCTGTGTGACCGTCCTGGTCGCCGCCGTCGTCCTTGTGGTGCTCACCCCGAGCGGTGATGCCCCTTTCGTCGCCGCCACCTTCCTGGCGACCGTCGGCACCCTCGCCACCTTCGTCGCGATCCTCACCGGGGCCGACGCGACCGCGGCCGCGGCGGTCTGCGCCCCCGTGGCCGTCGGGACGGTCGCGTTCCTGCCGGGGCTCTCGGCCCGTTTCGCCCGGCTGCCCATCGGATACGCCCCGCCGCGCAGTGCGGCCGAGGAGGATTTCCACGCCGATCCGAACCAGCTCCCCGCAGCCCGGCCCGTCGACGTGGGCCGGATCGCCGCCCAGGCCCGCCGCGGCCACGAGATGCTGCTCGGCCTGGTCTGCGGGTGCGCCGGCGTCGTGATCGGCTCCGCGGCCGTCCTCGGTTTCTCCGGCGACGTCCGGGGCCGGATCCTCGGGCTCGCCGCGGGCCTCGCGATGCTGCTGCGCGCCCGCCTCTTCCGCTACACCTCCCAGGTGGCCTGCACCCTGGTGGCCGGAATCGGTGCGATCGCCCTGCTCATCCTCGGTCTGTCCCTGAACCCCCCGGCCGATTCGGTCAAGGACCTGCTGGTCTTCGGGGACCGGAGTGGCCTGGACATCCGTACCATCTGGCTCTCCGCGGCCGTCGCCGCCGGAGTCGCGCTGGTCGTCGCGATCGGCCTGATCATCCCGAGGAAGGGCCTCTCGCCCCTCTGGGGCCGGCTGCTCGACCTCGCCGAGGGTGCGGTGCTGCTCTCCCTGGTCCCGCTCTGCCTGGCGGTCCTGGATGTCTTCGACGCCGCCCGGTCCCTGACCGGCTAGCCTCCTCCGGACCGCTCAGGACCGGCCCCGTCCCGGGCCGGTCATCCGGACTGGTACGCTGTGTGACGGCCGTTTGTGTACGCGCCCCCAGCCCCGGCTCTGCGCCAGCTGGGAGCAGCGCCCATCGCGCCTTCGCCTCCGAGTCACGGAAGTTCCCCTGAGACCAAGACCAGGGGCACTCGCGGGCGCATCGAACACCAAGAGGAGTACCGAGTGTCTCTCGACGCCGCTACGAAGAAGCAGATCATGGCCGAGTTCGGCACCAAGGAGGGCGACACCGGCTCCCCCGAGGTCCAGGTCGCGATGCTCTCCCGCCGCATCTCGGACCTGACCGAGCACCTCAAGACCCACAAGCACGACCACCACTCGCGCCGTGGTCTGCTGATCCTGGTCGGCCAGCGCCGCCGTCTGCTGCAGTACCTGGCCAAGAAGGACATCCAGCGCTTCCGTACGCTGGTCGACCGCCTCGGCATCCGCCGCGGTGCGGCGGGCGCGAAGTAAGACGCCGTGAAGGGAGCGGTTCCCACACTGAGGGGGCCGCTCCCTTTGCTGTACGTGCGGTCCTGCGCCGAACCTCAGTAACCTGGTGACAGCGCAGTACCCGAAAACGCAGTAAAGAACGCAATGAAGACGAGGAGGAGCGCCCCTCCGCCGCCGGTCCTCGGTAGTGGCCCCCGGAAGACATTCACCCGGGTGCTTCGATCGAAGACCGGCCCGCACACAAGGCGCGCTTCTCCGCCACCGTCCCCGCGCCACACGGGTGGGGGGACGCATACGAGGAGATATCGCTGGTGGAGAACGAGACCCACTACGCCGAAGCCGTGATCGACAACGGCTCCTTCGGCACCCGTACCATCCGCTTCGAGACGGGCCGCCTGGCCAAGCAGGCCGCCGGTTCCGCCGTGGCGTACCTGGACGACGACACCATGGTGCTGTCGGCCACCACCGCGTCCAAGAACCCCAAGGACCAGCTGGACTTCTTCCCTCTGACGGTCGACGTCGAGGAGCGGATGTACGCCGCGGGCAAGATCCCCGGTTCGTTCTTCCGCCGTGAGGGACGCCCGTCCGAGGACGCGGTACTGACCTGCCGCCTGATCGACCGCCCGCTGCGTCCGTCCTTCAAGAAGGGCCTGCGCAACGAGATCCAGATCGTCGAGACGATCATGGCGCTCAACCCCGACCACCTGTACGACGTGGTCGCGATCAACGCCGCCTCCTGCTCCACGCAGCTGGCCGGCCTGCCCTTCTCCGGCCCGATCGGCGGCACCCGTGTCGCGCTGATCAACGGCCAGTGGGTGGCCTTCCCGACCCACACCGAGCTCGAGGACGCCGTCTTCGACATGGTGGTCGCGGGCCGCGTCCTGGAGGACGGCGACGTCGCGATCATGATGGTGGAGGCCGAGGCCACCGAGAAGACGATCGAGCTCGTCAAGGGCGGCGCCGAGGCGCCGACCGAGGAGGTCGTCGCCGCCGGTCTCGAGGCCGCGAAGCCCTTCATCAAGGTCCTCTGCAAGGCCCAGGCGGACCTCGCCGCGAAGGCTGCCAAGCCGACCGGTGAGTTCCCCGTCTTCCTCGAGTACCAGGACGACGTCCTGGAGGCGCTCACCGCCGCCGTCAAGAGCGAGCTCACCCAGGCGCTCACCATTGCCGGCAAGCAGGAGCGCGAGGCCGAGCTGGACCGCGTCAAGGCGCTCGCCGCCGAGAAGCTCCTGCCGGAGTTCGAGGGCCGCGAGAAGGAGATCTCCGCCGCTTACCGCTCGCTGACCAAGTCCCTGGTCCGTGAGCGCGTGATCAAGGAGAAGAAGCGCATCGACGGCCGCGGCGTCACGGACATCCGTACGCTCGCCGCCGAGGTCGAGGCGATCCCGCGGGTGCACGGTTCCGCCCTGTTCGAGCGTGGCGAGACCCAGATCCTGGGCGTCACCACCCTCAACATGCTCCGCATGGAGCAGCAGCTGGACACCCTTTCCCCGGTGACCCGCAAGCGCTACATGCACAACTACAACTTCCCGCCGTACTCCGTCGGTGAGACCGGCCGCGTCGGTTCGCCGAAGCGCCGCGAGATCGGTCACGGCGCCCTGGCCGAGCGCGCCATCGTGCCGGTGCTGCCGAGCCGCGAGGAGTTCCCGTACGCGATCCGCCAGGTGTCCGAGGCCCTCGGCTCCAACGGCTCGACGTCCATGGGCTCGGTCTGCGCCTCCACCATGTCGCTGCTGAACGCCGGTGTGCCGCTGAAGGCCCCCGTCGCCGGTATCGCCATGGGCCTGATCTCCCAGGAGATCGAGGGCAAGACGCACTACGTCGCTCTGACCGACATCCTCGGTGCCGAGGACGCCTTCGGCGACATGGACTTCAAGGTCGCCGGTACGAAGGAGTTCGTCACCGCGCTCCAGCTCGACACCAAGCTGGACGGCATCCCGGCCTCCGTCCTGGCCGCGGCCCTCAAGCAGGCCCGTGACGCCCGCCTCCACATCCTCGACGTGATGATGGAAGCGATCGACACCCCGGACGAGATGTCCCCGAACGCCCCGCGGATCATCACCGTCAAGATCCCCGTGGACAAGATCGGTGAGGTCATCGGCCCCAAGGGCAAGATGATCAACCAGATCCAGGAGGACACCGGCGCCGAGATCACGATCGAGGACGACGGCACCATCTACATCGGTGCCGCCGACGGTCCGGCCGCCGAGGCCGCCCGCGCCACGATCAACGGCATCGCCAACCCGACCATGCCGGAGGTCGGCGAGCGCTACCTGGGCACGGTCGTCAAGACCACGACCTTCGGTGCGTTCGTCTCCCTGCTGCCCGGCAAGGACGGCCTGCTGCACATCTCGCAGATCCGCAAGCTCGCCGGCGGCAAGCGCGTGGAGAACGTCGAGGACGTGCTCGGCGTGGGCCACAAGGTCCAGGTCGAGATCGCCGAGATCGACCAGCGCGGCAAGCTCTCCCTCATCCCCGTCATCGAGGGCGAGGAGGGTGGCGAGAACGCCGCCGACGACAAGAAGGACGACGCCGACAAGTGACGTCCCGTAGTTCCAGGACGACGGCCCGCACCTCCACGGAGGCGCGGGCCGTCGCCCGTACCCAAACGCTTCTCAAGGGCGAGCACGGCATCGGCACCGTCCGTCGCACGGTCCTCCCCGGCGGTCTGCGCATCGTCACCGAGACGCTCCCCTCCGTACGGTCCGCGACGTTCGGTATCTGGGCACACGTCGGCTCCCGCGACGAGACCCCCTCGCTGGGCGGTGCCACGCACTATCTCGAGCACCTCCTCTTCAAGGGCACGCACAAGCGCTCCGCTCTCGACATCTCGGCCGCGATCGACGCGGTCGGCGGCGAGATGAACGCCTTCACGGCGAAGGAGTACACCTGCTACTACGCCCGTGTGCTCGACACCGACCTGCCCCTGGCGATCGACGTCGTCTGCGACATGCTCACCGGTTCCCTGATCCTCGAGGAGGACGTCGACGCCGAGCGCGGTGTCATCCTCGAAGAGATCGCGATGACCGAGGACGATCCGGGCGACGTCGTCCACGACCTCTTCGCGCACACCATGTTCGGCGACACCCCGCTGGGCCGTCCGGTCCTCGGCACCGTCGACACCATCAACGCGCTGGACCGTTCGCGGATCGCCCGCTTCTACAAGAAGCACTACGACCCGACGCATCTGGTCGTCGCGGCAGCGGGCAACGTCGACCACGCCACGGTCGTGCGCCAGGTCCGCAAGGCCTTCGAAAAGGCCGGGGCCCTCTCCCGTACGGACGCCGTGCCGGTCGCCCCCCGTGACGGCCACCGCACGATCAGGGCCGCGGGCCGCGTCGACGTACTGGGCCGCAGGACCGAGCAGGCCCATGTGGTGCTCGGCATGCCGGGTCTGGCCCGCACCGACGACCGTCGCTGGGCTCTCGGCGTACTGAACACGGCCCTCGGCGGCGGCATGTCCTCCCGCCTCTTCCAGGAGGTCCGGGAGAAGCGCGGCCTCGCCTACAGCGTGTACTCGTACACGTCGGGCTTCGCCGACTGCGGTCTCTTCGGCGTCTACGCGGGCTGCCGGCCCAACCAGGTCCACGACGTGCTGAAGATCTGCCGCGACGAGCTCGACAGGGTGGCCGCCGAGGGACTGTCGGACGACGAGATCGGCCGCGCGATCGGCCAGCTCTCCGGCTCCACCGTCCTCGGCCTCGAGGACACAGGTGCGCTGATGAACCGCATCGGCAAGAGTGAGCTGTGCTGGGGTGCCCAGATGTCGGTCGACGACATGCTGGCGAACATAGCCGCGGTCACGCCGGACGACGTACGCGCGGTCGCCCGCGAGGTACTGGGACA
Organism: Streptomyces sp. NPDC043861; assembly: GCF_056435905.1. Lineage (NCBI taxonomy): Bacteria > Bacillati > Actinomycetota > Actinomycetes > Kitasatosporales > Streptomycetaceae > Streptomyces > Streptomyces sp. NPDC043861. Next base: position 174,417 of record NZ_JBWKDP010000020.1, read on the forward strand.
GCGTCCCTCGCTGTCGGTGATCGGCCCGCTGAAGGACAAGCAGGCCGACCGCCTGCACGAATCCGTCTCGTAGAGTCCGTCTCGTGGAGAGAGCACAAGCAATGACCAAGCTGCGCGTGGCCGTCCTCGGCGCCAAGGGCCGTATCGGCTCCGAGGCCGTACGAGCCGTCGAAGCCGCCGATGACATGGAACTCGTCGCCGCGCTCGGCCGGGGCGACAAGCTGGAGACCCTCGTCGAGAGCGGCGCCCAGGTGGCGGTCGAACTGACGACCCCCGCCTCGGTGATGGGAAATCTCGACTTCTGCGTGCGCCACGGGATCCACGCCGTCGTCGGAACCACCGGCTGGACCGACGAAAGACTCGCGCATCTGCGCACCTCGCTCGACGCATCCCCCGAGACGGGCGTGCTCATTGCGCCGAACTTCTCCATCGGCGCCGTGCTCACCATGAAATTCGCCGCACAGGCCGCGCGCTATTTCGAATCGGTCGAGGTCGTCGAGCTGCACCACCCGAACAAGGCCGACGCCCCTTCGGGAACCGCCACCCGCACCGCCCAGCTGATCGCCGCGGCGCGTGCCGAGGCAGGCTGCGCCCCCCAGCCCGACGCCACCGTCACCGGGCTGGACGGCGCGCGCGGCGCGGACGTCGACGGGGTGCCGGTGCACGCCGTACGGCTCCGGGGCCTGCTCGCCCACCAGGAGGTCCTGCTCGGGGGCGAGGGCGAGACCCTCACCATCCGCCACGACTCCCTGCACCACAGCAGCTTCATGCCGGGCATCCTGCTCGGTGCGCGCCGCGTGGTGACCACGCCGGGCCTCACCTTCGGCCTCGAGAACTTCCTCGACCTCGGCTGAGGCCCTTCATGCGCGCGAAGATCTCCTACTTCATCACGGCTGCCGCCCTGGTCGTCTATTTCGTCCTGGTCGGCAGCCGGGGGCTGATGCTGATCCAGCAGGGCACGGCGCTCACCGTCACCTTCGGTGTCGCGGTGCTGATCCTGCCGTTCATCGGCATCTGGTTCCTCTGGAAGAACACCCAGTTCGTCACGAGGGCCAACGCCCTCGCGGCCGAGCTGGACGCGGAGGGCGGCCTCCCGGTCGACGAGCTGGTGCGGACCCCGTCCGGCCGCGTCGACCGCGACTCCGCGGATGCCGTCTTCGCCAGGCGCCGGGCGGAGACCGAGGACTCACCCGACGACTGGCGCTGCTGGTTCCGGCTCGCCGTCGCCTACCACGACGCCCGGGACACCCCGCGTGCACGCAAGGCGATGCAGCGTGCGATCGCCCTGCACGACGGAAAGGCCGTCAGGGCCTGACGCCGACAGTGGCCGGGCCGGTCCCGGCCGCCGGGGGCCCTATACGGGCCGGTATTCGGCGCCCCACGCCTCGATGGTGTCGGCCGCACGGTCGAACGCCTCGACCCGTGAAAGAAAATCCGCGTTGTGGTCGGTGAGCAGCATCAGGGGCTCACCGCCCTGGCGCACGAGGACGAGTGCCTGTCCCTGCACGGTCCGCGGCAGCCCGAGCCAGCGCACCGGCTGCTGCACGGTCCGCAGGGCCGCCACCTGTTCCCACGCGACCGATCTGGTCGAGATGAGACCCACGTACCGGATGCCGTGCCGGCTCACCCAGCTGCCGATGCGCAGCAGCCGGAGTGCCAGGGCGATCACCAGCGCTGCGAGACCGAAGCACAGCCCTGCGCCCGGCAGCGCACCGGCGAACGCGATGATCACCGTCGCGATCAGCACGAAGGACGCGAGCAGCAGCAGCAGCGCCGAGCCCGCCACCCGCCATGGACCCGGACGGTACGGCCGCCGCCATTGATCATGGTCGTCGAACGGCAGCGCGACATCGTCGTCCGCCGTCGCGTCAAAGGCGCGGTCGGCCGTCAGAAAGGGCAGGGGCACGGCTGATCCTTATTCATCAAGCACGATGGGGCTGTGCCTCGTGAGGCTACAGAGGCTGCTGATGCCGGACCACCCCAGGGGGCCATCGGAGTGCCTCCCACGCCGGCCAGGGCAGTGGTGCGGAGTCAGCGGCCCTCGCTCGCCCGGGACTGCTTCGCCTGGGAAGGAGCCTGCGAAGTGTCCAGTGCGGGCATCCCGAGGAGCAGTGACCCGACCAGCCCGGCCGCCACGGTCAGGCCGATCAGCGTCCGGCCCGCAAGCTGTTTCGTGTCCGGGCGCATCCTCGGCGGTGGAGAGACATTGCTGCGGAAGCGGTCGGCCTCGGCGACGAATGCGAACGGGACAGCTTCTCGCCGGCGGAACATATGGGTGAAGCCTCCTCACTTTGTGACGGACGTGGTTACCGGTACAGACGTACAGAACCGCCACTTGGTGCCCGATTCCGGTGAATTGACCGAGGAGAGTCGGGACCCTGCCGCCCGGGCCGTCGTTGTCAGTGACGAGCCGTAAAGTGGGCGCCGCCCGAGCGATGCAACTGGAAGGACCCCTGCCGGTGACCGAGATCCCCGCCGACATCAAGCCCAGCTTCCGCAGCGAAGTCACGGTCGACCTGGTGAAGCACACTGCAGGCGACTCGGACGTGCTGTGGGCGGCCCGGGTCTCCACCGCGGGTGAGCAGTCCCTGGACGAGCTTTCCAAGGATCCTGAGCGATCGAAGGGGCTCATCAACTATCTGATGCGGGACCGCCACGGCAGCCCCTTCGAGCACAACTCGATGACCTTCTTCATCAGCGCACCGATCTTTGTCTTCCGCGAGTTCATGCGCCATCGCGTCGGTTGGTCGTACAACGAGGAATCCGGCCGCTACCGGGAGCTGCAGCCCGTGTTCTACGTCCCGGACGAGTCGCGCAGGCTCGTGCAGGAGGGCCGCCCCGGGAAGTACGTCTTCGTCGAGGGCACCCAGGCCCAGCAGGAGCTCACCGGCCGGGTGATGACGGACGCGTACCGCCAGTCGTACGAGGCGTATCAGGAAATGCTCGCGGCCGGTGTCGCCCGCGAAGTCGCCCGTTCGGTCCTCCCCGTCGGCCTCTACTCCTCCATGTACGCGACGTGCAACGCCCGCTCACTGATGCACTTCCTCGGCCTGCGCACCCAGCACGAGCTGGCGAAGGTTCCTTCCTTCCCACAGCGGGAGATCGAGATGGTCGGCGAGAAGATGGAGGAGCAATGGGCCAAGCTCATGCCGCTCACTTACGCCGCCTTCAACGCAAATGGACGGATTGCCCCGTAGGGGACAGATGTGCGGTTCAGCCTTACTCGGTGTCCGTATTGCGGCGTTTCGAGAAGTTCATCTAGGCTGATCAAACGGACCCGGCACTGCTTGAACCCCCGAGCAGGCAGTGCCGGGCTCCACTGATCCCGGCATACGTCACGTCCCCCAAGGGGGCCCTACGCGCTGAGCAGCGAGTAGCGTGTTACCCATGGCTCCGATCTCCACTCCGCAGACCCCCTTCGGGCGGGTCCTCACCGCCATGGTCACGCCGTTCACGGCGGACGGCGCACTCGACCTCGACGGCGCGCAGCGGCTCGCCACCCACCTGGTGGACGCAGGCAACGACGGCCTGATCATCAATGGCACCACGGGCGAGTCCCCGACCACCAGCGATGCGGAGAAAGATCAGCTCGTGCGTGCCGTCCTGGACGCCGTGGGCGACCGCGCCCACGTCGTCGCCGGAGTCGGCACCAACGACACCCGCCACAGCACCGAGCTGGCCCGCGCGGCCGAGCGCGCCGGCGCACACGGCCTGCTCGCCGTCACGCCGTACTACAACAAGCCCCCGCAAGAGGGTCTGTACCGCCACTTCTCGGCCATCGCCGACAGCACCGGTCTTCCCGTGATGCTGTACGACATCCCCGGCCGCAGTGGTGTGCCGATCGACACGGAGACGATCGTTCGCCTGGCCCAGCACCCGCGCATCGTCGCCAACAAGGACGCCAAGGGCGACCTCGGCCGCGCCAGCTGGGCCATCGCGCAGAGCGGCCTCGCCTGGTACTCGGGCGACGACATGCTCAACCTCCCGCTTCTCTCGGTCGGCGCCGTCGGCTTCGTCTCCGTCGTCGGCCATGTCGTCACCCCGGAGTTGCGCGCCCTCGTCGACGCCTACACCGCGGGCGACGTCCAGAAGGCCACCGAGATCCACCAGAAACTGCTCCCCGTCTTCACCGGCATGTTCCGGACGCAGGGCGTCATCACGACCAAGGCGGCGCTCGCCCTCCAGGGCCTGCCCGCCGGCCCGCTGCGCCTCCCGCTCGTCGAGCTCACCGCGGCCGAGACCGCTCAGCTCAAGATCGATCTCGCCGCAGGCGGGGTACAGCTGTAACCACAGACTTCACAACTGAATACGAGCGACAAAGACGACAACAGCAAGTGCACGAATGTCATGCGCGCCACGTGCCCAAGCGGTACGTGGCGCGTGTGGTGAGGAGAGTCTTTTGAGTCATCCGCATCCTGAACTCGGCGCCCCGCCGAAGCTCCCCAAGGGCGGCCTGCGCGTCACCCCTCTCGGCGGTCTCGGTGAGATCGGCCGGAACATGACTGTCTTCGAGTACGAGGGCCGGATCCTGATCGTTGACTGCGGCGTCCTCTTCCCCGAGGAGGAGCAGCCGGGCATCGACCTGATCCTGCCGGACTTCACCACCGTCCGGGACCGCCTCGACGACATCGAGGGCATCGTGCTCACGCACGGTCATGAGGACCACATCGGCGGTGTCCCGTACCTCCTCCGGCTCAAGCCGGATATCCCGCTGATCGGCTCCAAGCTGACCCTCGCGCTCATCGAGGCCAAGCTCCAGGAGCACCGCATCCGCCCCTACACCCTCGAGGTCGCAGAAGGGAACCGCGAGCGCATCGGCCCCTTCGACTGCGAATTCATCGCGGTCAACCACTCCATCCCGGACGCCTTGGCCGTCGCCATCCGCACCCCTGCGGGCATGGCCGTCCACACGGGCGACTTCAAGATGGACCAGCTCCCGATGGACGGCCGTCTCACCGACCTCCATGCCTTCGCACGTCTGAGCGAAGAGGGAATCGACCTCCTGTTGAGCGATTCCACCAACGCAGAGGTCCCCGGCTTCGTCCCGGCCGAGCGGGACATTTCCAATGTGCTGCGGGGTGTCTTCGCGGGCGCCCAGAAGCGCATCATCGTGGCCAGCTTCGCCAGCCATGTGCACCGCATCCAGCAGATCCTCGACGCCGCTCATGAGTTCGGCCGGCGAGTGGCGTTCGTCGGCCGCTCGATGGTCCGCAACATGGGTATCGCCCGAGACCTGGGCTACCTCAAGGTCCCCGCCGGGCTCGTCGTCGACGTGAAGACGCTGGACGACCTCCCCGACCATGAGGTCGTACTGGTCTGCACCGGCTCCCAGGGCGAACCGATGGCGGCCCTCTCGCGCATGGCGAACCGCGACCACCAGATCCGCATCGTCCAGGGCGACACGGTCATCCTGGCCTCGTCGCTCATCCCGGGTAACGAGAACGCGGTCTACCGGGTGATCAACGGCCTCACCCGCTGGGGCGCCAACGTGGTGCACAAGGGGAACGCCAAGGTCCATGTCTCGGGGCACGCCTCGGCCGGCGAGCTGCTGTACTTCTACAACATCTGCAAGCCGAAGAACCTGATGCCGGTGCACGGCGAATGGCGCCATCTCCGCGCCAACGCCGAACTCGGTGCCCTGACGGGCGTTCCGAAGGACCGCATCGTCATCGCCGAGGACGGCGTTGTCGTCGACCTGGTCGACGGCAAGGCCAAGATCACCGGCAAGGTCCAGGCCGGATATGTGTACGTCGATGGCCTCTCCGTCGGCGATGTCACCGAGTCCTCGTTGAAGGACCGTCGCATCCTCGGCGACGAGGGCATCATCTCGGTCTTCGTCGTGGTCGACTCCACAACCGGCAAGGTCGTGGGTGGTCCGAACATCCACGCTCGGGGCTCCGGCATCGAGGACAGTGCCTTCGACGCGGTCATGCCGAAGATCGAAGAAGCGATCCACAAGTCTGCTGCCGACGGTGTGTCCGAGCCGCACCAGCTGCAGCAGCTCATCCGCCGGTCGATCGGCAAGTGGGTGTCCGACACCTACCGCCGGCGCCCGATGATCCTCCCTGTGGTCGTAGAGGTCTGACGCCCCGTCGGGTGATCCAGGAGCGGGGCGGCCCCCGATTTGCATCGGCCGCCCCGCTCCAGTACGTTTACGGCTCCGCCTCAGGGAAACCCGTGCGCACCGGTGTGTGCCCGGAACCTTCCCGGAACGGGGTGGGAATTCCGACTCAGAATCTTTGATAAAGTCGGATCAGCCGAAAGGCAAAGGCCCTCCAACGGCCACCGGAAACAGAATCCGAACCGGAAACGGAACGGAAAATGAATCTGGTAGGGTTGGAAACAACGAAGGGAAGCGCCCGGAGGAAAGCCGCAGAGAATGTTCTGTGGGTGAGTACAAAGGAAGCGTCCGTTCCTTGAGAACTCAACAGCGTGCCAAAAATCAACGCCAGATTAGTTGATACCCCGTCCATCCTTCGGATGGTCGAGGTTCCTTTGAAGACCTACTGGCCCTTGTGGCAGGTAGGCACATACACAGCGAGGACGCTGTGTGCAACCGGGACTATTCCTCCTGGTTGCACCGCTCTCGTGGTGTCGACCCGATTACGGGTAAACATTCACGGAGAGTTTGATCCTGGCTCAGGACGAACGCTGGCGGCGTGCTTAACACATGCAAGTCGAACGATGAAGCCCTTCGGGGTGGATTAGTGGCGAACGGGTGAGTAACACGTGGGCAATCTGCCCTTCACTCTGGGACAAGCCCTGGAAACGGGGTCTAATACCGGATACGACCTGCCGAGGCATCTCGGTGGGTGGAAAGCTCCGGCGGTGAAGGATGAGCCCGCGGCCTATCAGCTTGTTGGTGGGGTGATGGCCTACCAAGGCGACGACGGGTAGCCGGCCTG
>NZ_JBWKDP010000021.1:0-140940 GCF_056435905.1 Streptomyces sp. NPDC043861
CGGGGGGGGGATCTCGGCCTTCCGGGGCAAACCTCCTCCAAAACACCCCCCCCCCCCCCCCCCAACACCCCCCCCCCCCCCTCCCCCCCCCCCCCACCCCCCCCCCCACCCCCCCCCCCCCCCCCCGCCGCCGTGTGGAATCAGTAGGCCGAGCCGGAAGCGCCCAGCGAACCCGTCGGGTGCCAGACCGTCTTGGTCTCCAGGAAGGCCGTCATCCGGTGGGTGCCCGGGTCCGCCGACCAGTCCTCGGCGCGGGGGCGCAGCACCCGCTTGAGGTTGTCCGCGGCGGCGGTCTCCAGCTCCTTGGCGAGCTCCTCGCCCGCTCCCGTCAGATCGATCGCGTTGACGTCCTGGTGGGCCGCCAGCGGGGCCGCGATCTCGGCCGTGCGGCCGGACAGGATGTTGACGACACCGCCGGGCAGGTCGGACGTGGCCAGCACCTCGCCCAGCGACAGGGCCGGCAGCGGGGCGTTCTCGGAGGCGATCACCACGACCGTGTTGCCGGTGGCGATCGCGGGGGCGACCACCGAGACCAGGCCCAGGAAGGGCGACGCCTGCGGGGCGAGCACCGCGACCACACCGGTCGGCTCGGGGGCGGACAGATTGAAGTACGGGCCCGCGACCGGGTTGGCCCCGCCCACGACCTGGCCGATCTTGTCGGTCCAGCCCGCGTACCAGACCCAGCGGTCGATCGCGGCGTCCACGACCGCGCCCGCCTTGGACTTCGACAGGCCCTCGGCGTCGGCCACCTCGCGGACGAACTGGTCCCTGCGGCCCTCGAGCATCTCCGCGATGCGGTAGAGGATCTGGCCGCGGTTGTACGCGGTCGCGCCCGACCAGGCACCGAACGCCTTGCGCGCCGCGACGACCGCGTCACGGGCGTCCTTGCGCGACGAGAGCGGGGCGTTGGCCAGCCACTTGCCCTTGCCCGCCGCACCGGCGGCTGATGTTGCAGCGGTCACCTCGTACACCCGCCCGCTCTCGCTGCGGGGGAACTTGCCCCCGACGAACAGCTTGTAGGTCTTGAAGACACTGAGACGCGTCGCATCAGACATCGAGGTAGGCCTCCAGACCGTGACGGCCGCCCTCGCGGCCGAAGCCCGATTCCTTGTAGCCGCCGAAGGGCGAGGTCGGGTCGAACTTGTTGAAGGTGTTGGCCCACACGACACCCGCACGGAGCTTGTTCGCCACCGCGAGGATGCGGGAGCCCTTCTCCGTCCAGATGCCCGCCGACAGGCCGTACTGGCTGTTGTTGGCCTTGGCGACGGCCTCGTCCGGGGTGCGGAACGTCAGCACCGACAGCACGGGGCCGAAGACCTCGTCCCGCGCGATGGTGTGTGCCTGGGAGACGTTCGTGAACAGCGTCGGGGCGAACCAGTAGCCGGCGGACGGCAGTTCGCACGGGGCGGACCAGCGCTCGGCGCCCTCGGCCTCACCGGTCTCCACCAGCGCGGTGATACGGGCCAGCTGCTCGGCCGAGTTGATGGCGCCGATGTCCGTGTTCTTGTCCAGCGGGTCGCCCAGGCGCAGCGTGGACAGCCGGCGCTTCAGCGAGTCCAGCAGCTCCTCCTGGACGGACTCCTGGACCAGCAGCCGCGAGCCCGCGCAGCAGACCTGTCCCTGGTTGAAGAAGATGCCGCCGACGATGCCCTCGACGGCCTGGTCGATGGGGGCGTCGTCGAAGACGATGTTGGCGCCCTTGCCGCCCAGCTCCAGCGTCACCTTCTTGTCCGTACCGGCGACCTGGCGGGCGATGGCCTTGCCGACCGCGGTGGAGCCGGTGAAGGCGACCTTGTTCACGTCCGGGTGCTCGACGAGTGCGGCGCCGGCGTCCCCGTAGCCCGGAAGGATGTTGACGACACCCTTCGGCAGCCCGGCCTGGCGGCAGATGTCCGCGAAGAACAGGGCCGACAGCGGAGTGGTCTCGGCGGGCTTCAGCACCACCGTGTTGCCGGTGGCGAGCGCGGGGGCGATCTTCCAGGCCAGCATCAGCAGCGGGAAGTTCCAGGGGATGACCTGGCCGGCCACGCCGAGGGGGCGCGGGTGCGGGCCGTGGCCCGCGTGGTCCAGCTTGTCGGCCCAGCCCGCGTAGTAGAAGAAGTGCGCCGCGACCAGCGGGAGGTCCGCGTCGCGGGTCTCCTTGATCGGCTTGCCGTTGTCGAGGGTCTCCAGGACGGCCAGCTCGCGCGAGCGCTCCTGGATGATCCGGGCGATACGGAAGAGGTACTTGGCGCGCTCGGCGCCCGGCAGCGCCGACCACTTCTCGAACGCCTTCCGTGCGGCCTTCACCGCGCGGTCCACGTCCTCGGCGCCGGCCTGGGCGACCTCGGAGAGGACCTCCTCGGTGGACGGGGAGACCGTCTTGAAGACCTTCCCGTCGGCGGCGTCGGTGAATTCGCCGTCGATGAAGAGCCCGTACGACGGTGCGATGTCGACGACCGACCGCGACTCGGGAGCGGGCGCGTATTCGAAGGGCTGCTTGTTCATTGCCATGGGGTCTCAGTCCACCGTCACGTAGTCGGGGCCGGAGTAACGGCCGGTCGCCAGCTTCTGGCGCTGCATCAGCAGGTCGTTCAGCAGGCTGGAGGCGCCGAAGCGGAACCAGTGGTTGTCCAGCCAGTCCGCGCCGGCGGTCTCGTTGACCAGCACCAGGAACTTGATCGCGTCCTTGCTGGTGCGAATGCCGCCTGCGGGCTTCACGCCCACCTGTACCCCGGTCTGCGCCCGGAAGTCACGGACGGCCTCGAGCATGAGCAGGGTGTTCGCCGGGGTCGCGTTGACCGCGACCTTTCCGGTCGACGTCTTGATGAAGTCGGCGCCGGCCATCATGCCGAGCCAGGAGGCGCGACGGATGTTGTCGTACGTCGAGAGCTCACCGGTCTCGAAGATGACCTTCAGACGTGCGGCGCCCGAGGCCTCCTTGACGGCCAGGATCTCCTCGAAGACCTTCATGTACCTGCCCGAGAGGAAGGCGCCGCGGTCGATCACCATGTCGATCTCGTCGGCTCCGGCGGCGACGGCGTCACGGGTGTCCGCGAGCTTCACGTCGAGTGCGGCGCGGCCTGCCGGGAAGGCGGTGGCGACGGAGGCGACCTTGACGTCCGTGCCCTGCAGGGCGGCCTTGGCGGTGGCCACCATGTCGGGATAGACGCAGACGGCGGCCGTCCTCGGGGTCGTACGGTCGGTCGGATCGGGGTTGGCGGCCTTGGCGGCGAGCGCCCGGACCTTGCCCGGGGTGTCCGCGCCTTCCAGCGTCGTCAGGTCGATCATCGAGATGGCGAGGTCGATGGCGTACGCCTTGGCCGTCGTCTTGATCGAACGGGTGCCGAGAGACGCGGCGCGCGCTTCCAGGCCGACGGAGTCGACACCGGGCAGCCCGTGCAGGAAGCGGCGCAGTGCGCTGTCGGACGTGGTCACGTCAGCGAATGCAGGTGCAATGGTGGGCATGGTCACCAGGGGAGCATATCTACGCGCGTAGCGACCTGTACAGTCCCGCTTCGGATCGAGAGCGGAATATGCAGGTGAGGGCATGCGTGTATGGCCGGTCACACGTCTGTTCACGTCTGTGACGGGGAGTGGATGCCTCCCCCCACAAGAGCATCGAATTCATCGGTTCAGCCCCGCCGGGGCTCACCGGCCACCCTTCCCCACTGGCTTCGCAGTGGGAGGTGTCCCCTCGCAGGCGGGCATGCGGCTCTCCCCCAACCACCACCTGAATCACAGGAGTCGCTGTGCGTACCGCCCGTCGCACCGCCATCGCCACCGCCATGAGGTTCCGTCCGCCGCCGAAGCGGACCGCATCGGCCGCTACGACGAGGGCGTCACACCCGGTGGGACCGGACCCCGGCCGTCCCGAAGGACGTGTCCGAGGTCCGGGTGGGCGACGAGAGCAGCGCCTCGCGCGCCGACGGCACCATCGCCGCCTTCCGCGTACGCGAGCCGGAGCAGGTCGGCGAAGGCGTTCCCGACGAGGAAGGTCCACGGCGACACCGCCCGCCCGGAGCTGCGTCTCATCACCTGCGGCGGGGGACTCACCGAGGGCCACAGGCCCGACAACGTCATCCCGTACGCGGATCCCGCCCCTTGAGACGGGTGAGGCAGAATCGGGAGCATGACGACCCCCAGCCCAGGCCAGGGCCCCGAGCAGCCGCCCGCGGAGCCGACGTACGCCGACCGTGTCTTCCGGTCGACTCCCGGCATCGTGGCCGGTGCGCTCATGCTGGCCGTGGTGGCCTGGATCGGCGGGGACGCGCTCGTGCGCGGCGAGGGCCGCACACCATGGCTGGCACTCGCGGGGCTGTTGTTCGTGGTGCCTCTGATCGTCGCCTTCACCCTGCGCCCCGCCGTGTTCGCCAACGACGACCGGCTCCGGATCCGGAACCCCTTCCGCACGATCACGCTCCCGTGGGGCGCGGTCGCCGACGTGCGGGCCGGCTACTCCAGCGAGGTCTTCACCCGGAAGGGCACGAAGTACCAGCTGTGGGCCGTGCCGGTGTCGCTGCGGAAGCGCAAGAGCGCCGCGCGCCGTCAGATGACGGCTTCCCAGGACGACCCCCACGGCCGTACGTCCGTCAGTGCCGATGTCACCGACTCCGCCTCCCGGCTGGCGCCCGCGGACAAGACCGTCACCGATCTGCGGGAGCTGGCCGAGCGCTCCGCCTCCCGGCCAGGTGCCCAGGGCGAGCCGGAGGAGCGCTGGGCGTACGAGATCGCAGGCCCCGCCGTCGCGGGCGCGATCCTTCTGGCAGTGCTGCTGGCCGTCGGCTGAGCCCTGGCCGTCGCGCCGTCACGGGGGCCCTGTCCACACCAGCAGGAGATAGGCCCCCGTCCAAGCCGATGACAGCGCGGCCCCGCCCAGCACCAGCACGGCGACCGCCCGTCGCGTCCGCGCCACCGCCACCGCGACCGGCAGCAGCAACGGGAAGGCGGGCATGAGGAAGCGGGCGCGCGGGAAGAACACGCCACCGCTGCCGAGGACCACGAGCAGCAGCACACCGGTGAAGACGAGCAGCACGAGCGGCTGGCGGTCCACCACACAGAGCAGGTAGAGCGCGGCGGACACCACCAGAACGACCGACACCAGCACCAGGAACAGCGCAGGGCTCGCGTCGTAGGCGAGATGCCGGCGCAGCTCCCACAACGTTCTCCGGCCGCCGTCCCACTGGTTGCGCCACAGCTTCTGGACGGCGAAGTAGCCGTCCCAGCGCCCGACCCGCTGCCCCACCCAGGCGACGAACGCGCACCACCCCAGCGGCGCGAGCAGTGCCCCCGCAAGCGCCCGCCGGTCCCGGGCCCTGGCGGCTGCCAGCAGCCCGGCCACCGTCACGGCCGCGGCGACGGCGATGCCCGTCGGCCGGGTCAGCCCGGCCAGTGCCGCGAGCGAACCCGCCCACAGCCAGCGGCCCCTGAGCGCTGCGTACAGGGCCCAGGCCGTGCATGCGGTGAACAGCGACTCGGTGTAGCCCATCCACTGGACGACCGCGACCGGTGAAGCCCCCCACAGCACGGCCAGCACGGTGCCGGCACGCCTCCCGTGCAGCCGGTCGCCGACCGCGAAGATCCCCCAGGCGGCGATCAGCGAAGAGACCACGGCGATCACGAGCGCCACGGAGGCAAGGGTGCCGGGTGTCACGGCCGCCACGGCCCTGACCAGCAGCGGGTAGAGCGGGAAGAACGCCAGGTTGTTCGAGTCCAGTGCGGTGCCGAGCTCCTGCTGGTAGCCGTGCTCGGCGATGCCGACGTACCAGCGCGAGTCCCAGGTCGTGGCGAGCGTCGGCCGGATGCCGCGGCCCTGGACATGCGCCCATCGCGCCAGTACCAGCAGCCCCAGCAGTCGCATCGTCAGATAGCCGAACAGGGCGGGTGAGGCTCTCCGCAGGGCCCGGAACAGCCGGTTCTCCCTGCCCCGCACGCCACCGCCCCCCGTGGCCGGCGGCCGACGGGAGGCGGGGACGGTGCGGTGCTCTGTCGCGGTCGGGGGCACGGCGGCTGCTCCGGTGACTCGGCGGGAGGTACCGGGGTCACCTTCGCCCGGGAGCCACGGGCGGGCACGGGTCGCTGCGTCAGCTGCCGTAGGCGATTCACCCGTACGAGGGCCAGGGCTGCCTTTGCCCGTGCGCCCGTGCCACACCGGTGGCCGTGCGGGTGGCGGTGCCCCGCCCGCCGTGGCCGGCCTCCGGGCCGTGTGCCGGACCGGACTCAGATGCCGGCGGCCTCCGCCAGGTCTCGCTTGATCGCCGCGAGGACGTCCGCGGCCCGCGCCCGCGCCCCCGCCAGCTCGCTCGCGGACCCGACCGGGACCACGACCTCCAGATAGCACTTGAGCTTCGGCTCGGTGCCGCTCGGGCGGACGATGACGCGCGCCTTGAACTCACCCTCGAGGTAGTAGCGCAGACCGTCCGTCGGCGGAAGCAGCTCGCTGCCCTTCGTCAGGTCCTCGGCCGAGACGACCTGGAGCCCGGCCAGCAGCACGGGCGGCTGCTCCCGCAGCCGGCGCATCGCGTCCGCGATGATGCCGAGGTCCTCGACGCGCACCGACAGCTGGTCCGTGGCATGCAGGCCGTGCTCGACCGCAAGGTCGTCGAGCAGGTCCGAGAGCGTACGGTCGTGCTGCTTCAGCTCCGAAGCAAGTTCGGCGACGAGCAACGCCGCGGTGATGCCGTCCTTGTCGCGGACCCCGTCGGGGTCGACGCAGTAGCCCAGCGCCTCTTCGTAGCCGTACCGCAGCCCCTCGACGCGGGCGATCCACTTGAAGCCGGTCAGGGTCTCCTCGTAGCCGATCCCCGCTGCCGCCGCGATCCGTCCGAGCAGCGACGACGACACGATCGACTCCGCGAACGTGCTGTTCGCGTCCTTCGGGGACACCCCCTTGTGGACGAGGTGCGCGGCGAGCAGGGCGCCGACCTCGTCCCCGCGCAGCATCCGCCAGCCGCCGTCCACACCGTCGTCGGGAACGGCGACGGCGCACCGGTCGGCGTCCGGGTCGTTGGCGATGACGATGTCCGGCCGGGCCTCACGCGCCTTCGCGAAGGCGAGGTCCATCGCGCCGGGTTCCTCCGGGTTGGGGAAGGCGACGGTCGGGAAGGCGGGGTCCGGCTCCGCCTGCTCCGCCACCAGCACCGGCGCGGGGAATCCGGCCCGTTCCCATGCCGCCAGCACCACGTCCTTGCCGACGCCGTGCATGGCCGTGTAGACGACGCGCGCGGTACGGGCGGAGCCCTCGGTCAGGACCGCGTCCGTGCGCTCCAGATACGCGTCCAGGACCTCGTTCCCGAGGGTCTCCCAGCCCGTCTCCGGGCGCGGAACGTCGCGCAGAGCGCCCACCGCGTCGATCCCGGCGGCGATCTCGCCGTCGGCAGGGGGAACGATCTGGGAACCGTCGCCCAGGTAGACCTTGTAGCCGTTGTCGCGCGGCGGGTTGTGGCTCGCGGTCACCTCGACACCTGCCACGGCGCCCAGATGCCTTATCGCGTACGCGAGTACGGGCGTCGGAAGCGGCCGCGGCAGCAGGGCTGCGCGCAGTCCCGCGCCGGTCATGACGGCCGCGGTGTCACGGGCGAAGTCCGCGGACTTGTAGCGGGCGTCGTAGCCGATGACGACGAGACCGCCGGTGTGGCCCTGGGCCTTGAGGTACGCGGCGAGGCCGGCCGCGGCGCGAATGACCACCGCGCGGTTCATCCGCATCGGCCCGGCCCCGAGCTCCCCGCGCAGCCCGGCCGTCCCGAACTGCAGCGTTCCGGCGAACCGGGCCTCCAGTTCCGCCGTGTCCTGAGCCTCGATGAGCTTGCCCAGCTCGTCCCGGGTCTCCGCATCGGGGTCCTCGGCCAGCCAAGCCCGAGCCCGCGCGAACAGGTCCTGCGCCACGGTGATGTGCCTCTCTGCTGTCGTTGTGAGGATCTGGGTCTGGGTCTGCGTCTACGCCTACCCGTTCCGGGGGCGTGTGCGGTGCACCGGCCGTGGTGTCGGCCCAGCCGGGAAATTCGTCGGCCCTGCCCGGGTGGGAGCCCGATCGGTCGGCGGGACCCGTACGGCTCGCCCCGGTGCGCTGCCTCCCGCGGCCAGGCAGGAGCCCCGACGGACGGCGTCAGCCGGCGGGAGGGGGAGGCGCAGGGTTGTCCTTCTCAGGGACACCGGAGCGTGCTGCGCGGCACCTCACGGCGGTGCCATCCGCAGGCGGGGTCGCGCCGTACGCCGTGCCGCCTCCCGGGCCCGAGCCGCGCAGCGGCAACCGTCCCGACCCCGGAACGCCCCGACCGCCACGTCCGTCCGGAGCGCGGGGACGGACACCCCGGGGCCGCACGGGGCACCGGCAACCCCAACCCCGCCGGCACCCCGTGGGCACGGGGATCAGATACGCGCCAGAACCTGCGTGAGCAGCTCGCCCATGCGAGCCGCGGAGTCGCGCCCCGCCTGGAGGACCTCTTCGTGGTTGAGCGGCTCGCCCGAGAGGCCCGCCGCCAGGTTGGTCACGAGGGAGATGCCCAGAACCTCCGCGCCGGCCTCGCGCGCCGCGATCGCCTCGAGGACCGTCGACATGCCGACGAGGTCGCCGCCCATCACGCGGACCATGTTGATCTCGGCGGGAGTCTCGTAGTGCGGGCCGGGGAACTGGACGTACACGCCCTCCTCGAGCGTCGCGTCGATCTCCTTGCACAGTGCGCGCAGGCGCGGCGAGTACAGATCGGTCAGGTCCACGAAGTTCGCGCCGACGATCGGGGAGGCGGCCGTCAGATTGATGTGGTCGCTGATCAGCACGGGCTGCCCGGGGCGCATGCCCTCGCGCAGACCGCCGCACCCGTTGGTGAGGACGACGGTCTTGCAGCCGGCGGCGACAGCAGTGCGCACACCGTGGGCGACGGCGGCGACGCCACGGCCCTCGTAGTAGTGGGTACGGCCGAGGAAGACCAGCGCGCGCTTGTCGCCGATCTTGTACGAGCGCACCTTGCCCCCGTGTCCTTCGACGGCGGGCGGCGGGAATCCGGGCAGCTCGGTGACCGGGAACTCGGTCTCGGGTGCGCCGAGGGCGTCGACGGCCGGCGCCCAGCCGGAGCCCATCACCAGGGCGACGTCGTGGGTCTCGGCGCCCGTGAGCTCGCGCAGGCGTGCAGCGGCGTCGGAGGCGGCGGCGTGGGGATCCGGGGTAACAGAAACGTTCACGAGGAAAGCCTAGCCCGTGAAACCCTACGCGCGTAGATGACGATGCTCACTAGTCTGGAGCCCATTCCTCGTCGTATTGCACAAGGACAGGCCCCGGGGCTGTCAGCAAGGGCGCTTGCGCAGCTCCATCACATAGTCGTGCGGCGCACCCGCCGACTCGGCGGCGTCCGCGAGTTCGCCCAGGTAGCGGGCC
The DNA here is from genome assembly GCF_056435905.1 of Streptomyces sp. NPDC043861. Taxonomy (NCBI): domain Bacteria; kingdom Bacillati; phylum Actinomycetota; class Actinomycetes; order Kitasatosporales; family Streptomycetaceae; genus Streptomyces; species Streptomyces sp. NPDC043861. The sequence goes on from NZ_JBWKDP010000021.1 coordinate 9,350, forward strand.
GACGGCAGCCCGCCCTCGTACCCGTTCAGGACGTACACCCAGGCAGCCTCCTCGCCGTCCAGGGTGTGCACCCTGACCCGCATGCGCCGGTATATGTCCAGCCCGACACCCTCCCAGCGGTCCATGGAGTCCTCGTCCAGCGGCGCGACGTCGTAGAGCGCGACGAAGACCTGGGAACGCGGCGCTTCCACGATGGTGGCCAGCGCCCCCTCCCAACCCATCTGCTCGCCACCGAACGTCAGACGCCAGCCGTTGAGCCAGCCCGTGCCGCGCAGCGGGGAGTGCGGGGCGCGGCGGGTCATCAGCCGCGCGTCGAGGTTGCCGGCGTACGCGGCGTAGAGCGACATGGGATCGAGGGTACGGGAGGGGGACCCGTGACCGCCCGTCCCGACGACCGCACGGGCGTCGCCCCGATCACTGCACGGCTGCCGCCGTCCCCCACCCGGGCCCCGGCGCGAAGCACCTTGAGGCGTGCGGGACAATAGGGGGCGACGGACCACCCGGCAGAGCGAGAGCGCGAGGCGTACCCCAGTGACCCGGATCGTGATCATCGGTGGCGGACCCGGCGGATACGAGGCGGCCCTCGTGGCGGCCCAGCTCGGCGCGGAGGTGACCGTCGTCGACTGCGACGGCCTCGGCGGAGCCTCCGTGCTCACCGACTGCGTACCCTCGAAGACGCTGATCGCCACCGCCGAGGTGATGACCAACTTCGACTCCTCGCACGAGGAGCTGGGCATCATCGTCGCGGACGACACCCCGCACATCGAGCAGGCCGCCCGGATCGTCGGCGTGGACCTGGGCAAGGTCAACCGACGGGTGAAGCGGCTCGCGCTCGCCCAGTCCCACGACATCACCGCATCCGTCACCCGGGCCGGAGCCCGTGTCATGCGCGGACGTGGGCGGCTCGACGGGCGCCAGGCCATGGACGGCTCGCGTCAGGTGATCGTCACCGTGGCCGACGGCAGCGAGGAGTCCCTCACCGCCGACGCCGTGCTGATCGCGACCGGCGGCCACCCGCGCGAGATCCCCGATGCGCTCCCCGACGGTGAGCGGATCCTGAACTGGACCCAGGTGTACGACCTGGACGAACTTCCCGATGAGCTGATCGTGGTCGGTTCCGGTGTCACCGGCGCCGAATTCGCGGGCGCCTATCAGGCGCTGGGCTCCCGGGTCACCCTCGTCTCCTCCCGTGACCGCGTGCTCCCGGGCGAGGACCCGGATGCCGCCGCCGTCCTGGAGGACGTGTTCCGCCGCCGCGGCATGAACGTCCTGGCCCGGTCCCGTGCCCAGTCCGCCAAGCGGGTCGGCGACCGGGTCGAGGTGACCCTGGCCGACGGCAGGGTCATCTCCGGCACCCACTGCCTCATGGCCGTCGGTGCGATCCCCAACTCGGCCGGGATGGGTCTGGAGGAGGCCGGGGTCCGGCTCACCGAGTCCGGTCACATCTGGACCGACAAGGTCTCGCGCACCTCCGCACCCGGTGTGTACGCGGCCGGAGACGTGACCGGCATCTTCGCCCTGGCCTCGGTCGCGGCCATGCAGGGCCGGATCGCGATGTACCACTTCCTGGGCGACGCGGTGGCCCCGCTGAACCTCAAGGCCGTCTCCTCGAACGTCTTCACCGACCCCGAGATCGCGACCGTCGGCTTCACGCAGGCGGACGTCGACGGCGGCGTCATCGACGCCCGCGTCGTCAAGCTCCCGCTGCTGCGCAACCCACGCGCGAAGATGCAGGGCATCCGGGACGGCTTCGTCAAGATCTTCTGCCGTCCGGGCACAGGCATCGTCGTCGGTGGCGTGGTCGTGTCGCCCCGCGCATCGGAACTGATCCACCCCATCTCGATCGCGGTCGACAACAATCTGACGGTGGAACAGATCGCAAACGCTTTCACCGTGTACCCCTCGCTGTCGGGCTCGATCGCGGAGGTCGCACGGCAGCTCCACACGCGAAAGGCGTCCGGCGAGGCGTAACAGGGGTCAATCGCCGCCAAGCGGGACGTACTTCCGCGATCGCCTTACCACGTTTCGACTCGGCCTATGAGCAACTTCGCCAATTCGGCGCAAAGTGCTGAAAAGTATCGGGCGTCGGGGTTACTGTCAGTTTCGTGTTCGCTGCAGAACGTCGTCAGTTGATCCTCGAAATGGTGCGCGCCAATGGAGCCGTCTCGCTCCGTGAGCTCGCCCGCGTTGTCCAGACCTCCGAAGTGACCGTACGGCGTGACGTGCGGGCACTGGAGGCAGAAGGACTCCTCGACCGCCGGCACGGCGGTGCGGTACTGCCGGGCGGTTTTACGCGAGAGTCCGGCTTCCCGCAGAAATCCCATCTCGCGACCGCGGAGAAGACGGCCATCGCCGATGCCGCCGCGGCCCTGGTCGAAGAAGGCGAGGCCATCGTGGTCGGCGCGGGAACGACCACGCAGGAGCTGGCACGCCGGCTCGCGCGGGTCCCGGGTCTGACCGTGGTGACCAACTCGCTGCTGGTCGCACAGGCGCTGGCCCATGCGAATCGTGTCGAGGTCGTCATGACCGGAGGCACGCTGCGTGGCTCGAACTATGCGCTCGTCGGCAGCGGGGCCGAGCAGTCGCTGCAGGGGCTCCGCGTCTCGCGGGCGTTCCTCTCGGGCAGTGGCCTCACAGCAGAGCGTGGCCTGTCCACGTCCAACATGCTGTCGGCCAGCGTGGACCGGGCACTGGTCCAGGCCGCGGCGGAGGTGGTGGTCCTGGCCGATCACACGAAGCTGGGCACCGACACGATGTTCCAGACGGTGCCGACCGATGTCATCACACGCCTGGTGACGGACGAGCCGCCCCCGCACGACGACCGTGCGGCGACCGAGCTGCAGGCCCTCGCCGACCAGGGTGTCCAGGTCGCGGTCGCGGGCGGCGGTGGAGAGAGCGCCCGCCCTCGCCATGAGGTCCCGCTTCCCGGCCAGCGCCGTACCCACCCGGGGCCGGGGCTCCGGGCCGCGGCGGCGGCCCTGGCCACGGACCAGCCGGAGCGCGCGCGTGTGGCGGACCTCCGCCGCCGCTGAGGCTCTCCCGGTGGTTCGGGGAGCGTGTGCGGCCCGGGGTCACAGGTGCCGGTGTGGTTGTCGGTCCAGGCCCGACAACCGCACACGCACCCCGAACGACCGGAGGCGCTACGCCTTCAGGCCGCGCAGGGTCAGCGTCAGCAGGCGGTCCGCCAGTTCGGGATCTTCCGGGTCCTGCTCCGCCGCAAGGGCGATGGCCTTGGTGAGCTGCATCAGGTCGCCGATCGAGACGTCTGCCCGTACTGCGCCCGCCTCCTGAGCCCGAGCGAGCAGCAGCGCCCCCGCCTCCCGCAGCGGAATACTGCACTGGGACAGGGACTCCGACATCAGCGCCCGTGCCACACCCCGGTATTCACCCGCATGGGTGACGATGGCGCGCAGCCACTCCACGAGCGCGCCGCACGGCTGCTCCGCCGAGGCCAGTTCCCTCGACCGTTCGAGCAGCGACGCCAGCGCTTCCTGGAAGACCGCGTCCATCAGTGCGTGCCGGTTGGGGAAGTGCCGGTACAGCGTCCCGATTCCCACACCCGCACGGCGTGCGATGTCCTCGAGCGACGCATCCGTACCGTGCTCCGCAAACGCGGCACGCGCCTCGACGAGCAGCCGCTCGTAATTGCGTCGCGCGTCGGCCCGCATCGGGCGTGCCGTTGCGGCCTCCGTGTCGGTGTCCGTGCCCGTGGTCATGCCCTCCAGAATGCCGTACGCACAGGTGGGCCCGCCGGGAGTCCCGGCAGGCCCACACGGACGGCGAACCGAACGTCAGTCCTTGATCTCGCAGATCGCCGCACCGGACGTGACCGAAGCGCCGACCTCGGCGGACAGGCCCTTGACCGTGCCCGAGCGGTGGGCGTTGAGCGGCTGCTCCATCTTCATCGCCTCGAGCACGACGACCAGGTCGCCCTCGTTGACCTGCTGGCCCTCCTCGACCGCGACCTTGACGATCGTGCCCTGCATCGGGGAGGCGAGGGTGTCGCCGGATGCCGCCGGGCCGGACTTCTTGGCCACGCGGCGCTTCGGCTTGGCACCACCTGCAGCGGCGGTACGCGCGAGTGTCATGCCCAGCGACGACGGCAGCGAGACCTCGAGACGCTTGCCGCCGACCTCGACGACGACCGTCTCGCGGCCCGGCTCGTCCTCCACCTCGAGGTCGGCGGGGGCGGCGAAGGGCTTGATCTCGTTGACGAACTCGGTCTCGATCCAGCGGGTGTGGACCTTGAACGGACCCTCCGCCGGAGCGAATGCCGGGTCGGTGACGGCAGCGCGGTGGAACGGGATGGCCGTGGCCATGCCCTCCACCTGGAACTCCGCGAGCGCACGCGCCGCGCGCTGCAGCGCCTGCTCACGGGTCGCGCCGGTGACGATCAGCTTGGCGAGCAGTGAGTCCCAGGCGGGACCGATGACCGAGCCGGACTCGACGCCGGCGTCCAGCCGGACACCCGGGCCGGTCGGCGGCACGAACGAGGTCACGGTGCCGGGAGCCGGGAGGAAGTTGCGGCCCGGGTCCTCGCCGTTGATGCGGAACTCGAAGGAGTGACCGCGCAGCGCCGGGTCGTCGTAGCCGAGCTCCTCGCCGTCGGCGATGCGGAACATCTCGCGGACCAGGTCGATGCCGGTGACCTCTTCGGTGACCGGGTGCTCCACCTGGAGACGGGTGTTGACCTCGAGGAAGGAGATCGTGCCGTCCGTACCGACCAGGAACTCGACGGTGCCGGCGCCGACGTAACCGGCCTCCTTGAGGATGGCCTTGGACGCCCGGTAGAGCTCCGCGTTCTGCTCGGCGCTGAGGAAGGGCGCGGGCGCCTCCTCGACGAGCTTCTGGTGGCGGCGCTGGAGCGAGCAGTCACGGGTGGACACGACCACCACGTTGCCGTGCTGGTCGGCCAGGCACTGGGTCTCGACATGGCGCGGCTTGTCCAGGTAGCGCTCGACGAAGCACTCGCCGCGTCCGAACGCGGCCACGGCCTCACGGACCGCGGAGTCGTACAGCTCGGGGACCTCCTCCAGGGTGCGGGCGACCTTCAGACCGCGCCCGCCGCCTCCGAAGGCGGCCTTGATCGCGATCGGAAGCCCGTGCTCCTTGGCGAACGTGACGACCTCGTCGGCCCCCGAGACCGGGTCGGGCGTACCGGCGACGAGCGGGGCCCCGGCGCGCTGGGCGATGTGGCGGGCAGCCACCTTGTCGCCCAGGTCGCGGATCGCGGCCGGCGGCGGGCCGATCCAGGTGAGGCCCGCGTCGATGACGGCCTGCGCGAAGTCCGCGTTCTCGGAGAGGAAGCCGTAACCGGGGTGGATCGCGTCAGCGCCCGAATCGGCTGCGGCCTGGAGGACCTTGCCCACGTCCAGATAACTGGCCGCCGGAGTGTCACCGCCCAGGGCGAACGCCTCGTCGGCCGCGCGGACGTGCAGTGCGTCACGGTCCGGATCGGCGTAGACGGCTACGCTCGCGATCCCGGCGTCCCGGCATGCACGGGCAACGCGGACAGCGATCTCGCCTCGGTTGGCGATGAGCACCTTGCGCACGATGGCTCCCTCCTTGCTGTGTTGTCCGGGGGGATGCCACCCCCGGTCTGCGGCTACGCCGCGGGCCGGCCCCCGGCCGGCTCGCTCACCCCGGTCGGAGCACTCGGCGGGTCACCGCGCCGAAGACTTCGCTCAAACACGCTGAGTTTAGGGACTACCGACACGGCCTTTCGACCCGTTCCCACTCGTGAGCTTGCCCACACGGAGGGTGATCCGGGGTGTTCCCGCATCGCGAATCCCCTTGTCGCACCACGGTACGCCGCGTTCCTGCTGTGCAGCGTAGCCCTCGGATGTGGTCAAGGTCTCTGCGCGGCCGGTCAGCGGCGCGACACGATTCTTTGTGGAGTCCCTACGAATGGCCGAATGATTCTTTGCCTGTGTCCGGACCCTTGTCCAAAGGTTTACCCATGAGTAGCGTTCGCGGTGCCGTTTGTACTGCAGGTAACAGACGCTGAGAACTGAGGGGGTGGGCGCTGTGGCGCGCAGACCGGTGGCCGTGGTGGCCGCGCTCGTGCTCTTCCTGGAGGCCGTCGGCTTCGTGGCGGTCAATGGGGTTCTCGCCACCGTCGTGGACAACCAGAGCATGTCCCTCGACGGCCTGGACCCCGATGTCATGTCGACCGGCACCTGGGCGATGGGCGGCTTCTTCGGCCTCTATCTCGCCGCCTGCGGACTGGTGCTGCTCCTCGCGGGTCTGCGCGACCGTGCGCCGGGCCGCTTCGGACGTGTCCTGCTGATCATCTGCGCGGTTGTGCACGGCGTGCTGGGCGCGCTGACCGTCGGCCTGGTCGGCTGGGCCGCCTTCGCGTTCATGATGACGGTGCTGGGCCTGATCGTGCTGACCCTGCTGGCGTACGGCGGGAGGACGGAGCCCGCCGCCGCGGAGCCGGCCGACGCGCCCCCGGCGGAGACGAACGGCGCTTCGCCCGCATAGGGCCGTCCCGGGGCTCGTCCGCATGAGCCGCCCGGCGCTTGTCCGCATGAGCCGTCCCGGCTTTGCCCCGTTGACCACGGCCGGTGCGGCGGGCCCACGGTCCGGGCCCGGGCGGTTCGGACCGGGCGAACCCGGGTTCGCACCAGGCGGTCAGGCCCAGAGGTCCGTGATCCGGATCCCCAGCTCGCCGAGCAGCCGCCGCAGCAGCGGCAGCGACAGTCCGATGACGTTGCCGTGGTCGCCCTCGATCGAGTCGACGAACGGCGCAGAACGCCCGTCGAGTGTGAACGCACCCGCCACGTGCAACGGTTCGCCGCTCGCGACGTACGCGGCGATCTCGGCGTCCGTCGGGTCGCCGAAGTTGACCGTGGTGGACGCGGTCGCCGAGGCCCGGCTGCCGCTCACGGTGTCGATCACGCAGTGGCCTGTCCGCAGAACGCCCGCACGGCCGCGCATGGACTTCCAGCGGGCCGTTGCCTCCTCCGCGTCGGCCGGCTTGCCCAGGGCCTCGCCGTCCAGCTCCAGTACGGAGTCGCAGCCGATGACCAGCGCCCCGGCGGTCCCGTCCCGGCCGGTCACGGCCGCGGCCTTCGCCTCGGCGAGCACCAGGGCCAGCTCGGCGGGGCTGGGGGCGGTCAGGGCGTCCTCGTCGACACCGCTGACGATCACCTCGGGAGCGAGCCCCGCCTGGCGGAGCAGCCCGAGGCGTGCGGGGGACGCGGAGGCGAGGACGACACGGCGGCGCGACTGATCGGTCATGCGGGCCATGGTAGGCGCCGGTGGCGCCGGAGTCCGGGGACCGGGTCAACAGCCGGGCCCGGGCCGGGACATCGGCCGGTCAGCGCAGGCCCACGGCCACCATGGCGACGATCATCGTCAGTGCCAGCAGGATGCCGGCGCGGCGCATCATCGCCTGCATGTCCCGCATCTCCTGCGGAGGTTCGTTCTCGGGGTCTGACCACAGCATGTCTTCGATCGTGCTGCTGTGGTGTCCGGTACGCCTGAGTATCCGTACTCAGGCGTACCGGTGCCGGAGGACTAGATCCATGGCCCCGCGGCGGGGCCATGGAGGTGCGGGCGGCCTCCTGACCCGTCCGGTGTCGTGCTCCTGCCCGGAATGGGCGGGGCCGGACCCCGCCCGGGGTCCGGCCCGCTTCCTGCTCCCGTCGGAGCCGGTCCGGCACCGGGCGGGTTCCGCCGGGTCCCGTCGGCCCGCGATGCCCGGCGCGCCCCTTCGCTCCGTGGTCGGGCGCCGCCCGAGTGCGTGCGGTACGAGGGCGCACCACGCCGCGGCGACCTTGTTCTGCGCCGGCACGAGCCGGACGCGGGGGCCTACGCGCTGCGGTCGGGCGAAGCCCACTGTGCGTCCCCGGTCACAGCACCTTTCGCCTGGATCTTGCCGGGCTCGCGTGCCCCGGCACGCACGCTCGCCGCGTTGTCGTCGGTCGCCCACACTCCGCGTGGGCTTCCTCCGCCTTGCGATCGCACGCACCGGACCCCGCTCACCGATCCAGCCCGATCCAAACGCAAGCCCCTAGCCGGGCCAGAACGTGCGCGTCCACGCCCGCGGACCGGGCCGCAGCGCCCGCGCCCGGGCGATCCGCGCCGGATCCGACCATTCCTCGGGCACCTGCGGCGCGCCGGACGCGGCAGAAGCCGTCGCCGCGGCGCGCGCCTGGACCACCGCCAGTGCGGCGGCCAGCTCCTCGGGGGTCGGGTTGCCCCGTACGACCTTGATCACAGCGGCTCCTTTCCGGCAGTGCCTACAGGGGGATGTTGCCGTGCTTCTTCGGGGGAAGGTTCTCCCGCTTGGTCCGCAGCTGGCGCAGGCCCTTGACGATCTGCGCACGGGTGTCGGACGGCATGATCACCGCGTCGATGTAGCCACGCTCGGCAGCGACGTAAGGGTTGAGGAGCGCTTCCTCGTAGTCCGCGATCAGCGCGGCGCGCACCTTCTCCTGCTCCTCCGCTTCACCGGCGGCGGCGATGGTGCGGCGGTGCAGGATGTTGACCGCACCCTGCGCGCCCATGACGGCGATCTGCGCGGTCGGCCAGGCGAGGTTCAGGTCCGCGCCCAGGTGCTTGGAGCCCATGACGTCGTACGCGCCGCCGAAGGCCTTCCGCGTGATCACGGTGATCAGCGGAACGGTCGCCTCCGCGTATGCGTAGATCAGCTTGGCGCCGCGCCGGATGATGCCGCTGTACTCCTGGTCCACACCCGGCAGGAAGCCCGGCACGTCCACGAAGGTCAGCACCGGGATGTTGAACGCGTCGCAGGTGCGCACGAACCGGGCGGCCTTCTCACTGGCGTTGATGTCGAGGCAGCCGGCGAACTGCATGGGCTGGTTGGCGACGATGCCGACCGGGAAGCCCTCGACCCGGCCGAAGCCCGTGACGATGTTCGGCGCGAACATCGCCTGGGTCTCAAGGAATTCGCCGTCGTCCAGCACGTGCTCGAGCACCGTGTGCATGTCGTACGGCTGGTTGGCGCTGTCCGGGATCAGCGTGTCCAGCTCGCGGTCCTCGTCGGTGATGTCGAGGACGGCCTCCTCCGGGAAGGCCGGCGGCTCGGACAGGTTGTTCGACGGCAGATACGACAGCAGGGACTTGACGTACTCGATCGCGTCCTTTTCGTCGCCCGCCATGTGGTGCGCGACACCGGAGGTGGTGTTGTGCGTGCGGGCGCCGCCCAGCTCCTCGAAGCCGACGTCCTCACCGGTGACCGTCTTGATGACGTCGGGCCCGGTGATGAACATGTGCGACGTCTGGTCCACCATCACCGTGAAGTCGGTGATGGCGGGGGAGTAGACGGCGCCGCCCGCGCAGGGGCCGACGACCAGCGAGATCTGTGGGATCACGCCGGATGCGTGGGTGTTGCGGCGGAAGATCTCGCCGTACATACCGAGGGCCATGACGCCCTCCTGGATGCGGGCGCCGCCGGAGTCGTTGATGCCGATCACCGGGCACCCGGTCTTCAGCGCGAAGTCCATCACCTTGACGATCTTCTGACCGAACACCTCGCCGAGCGCCCCGCCGAAGACGGTGAAGTCCTGCGAGAACACGGCCACCGGGCGGCCGTCGACCGTGCCGTAGCCGGTGACGACACCGTCTCCGTACGGACGCGTCCTGTCCAGGCCGAAATTGGTCGAGCGGTGCCGTGCGAACTCGTCCAGCTCGACGAAAGACCCTTCGTCAAGGAGGAGCTCGATCCGCTCACGGGCCGTCAGTTTGCCCTTCGCGTGCTGCTTCTCGACAGCGCGCGCGGAGCCCGCGTGCGTCGCCTCGTGAATGCGGCGCTGGAAATCTGCGATCTTGCCAGCGGTGGTGTGGATGTCGATCTCTTGAGGCTCTGCCGGCTCGGACATCGCGATGCGGCTCCCTGCCTGGTCACGGGGTGTTGGCTACTGACTCGTAGCGTATCGGCGCGGATACGGTTCGGCAGTGCGGCGTTTGCCACACCCCCGTGTGCTTGCGGACATGACGCCATGAGGTCTGCGCGGTGCGGTGGGTGGTGCCGCCGTCGGGTGCAACGGGTCGGTCGTCGGGCAGCAACGGGTCGCGTCATCGCGCTGTCGCCGGGCGGCTGCTGTGCGTCACGACGGTGCGCAACGGCGCCGCGCCGTGGGGCCGCGGTTCGCCTCGCGGGGACGGAAGAGGCCAAGCTGGGCGGCATGACGCCTCCCGCCGCACCCGAAGGCCGCTGGTCCGATCTCGACCGACCCCCGCTGAACGCTCCCGCACTGCGCCGGGCGCTGTTGCGCCCCGGCGGCCTGTGGACGTCCCTGGACGTCGTCGAGTCGACCGGTTCCACCAACTCCGATCTTGTGGCACGGGCCGCCGGGCTCCCCGAAGGCGCCGTGCTCGTCGCCGAGGAGCAGACCGCCGGCCGCGGCCGCCTCGACCGCAGCTGGACGGCACCCCCGCGTTCCGGGCTCTTCCTGTCCGTACTGCTCAGGCCGGCGGTGCCGGTCGAGCGCTGGGGTTGGCTGCCCTTGCTCACCGGTGTCGCGGCCGCCACCGGCCTGGCCAGGGCGGCGGGCGCCGACTTCTCCCTCAAGTGGCCGAACGACCTGCTGGTGAAGGTCCGGGGGGAGGAACGCAAGACGGGCGGCATTCTCGCCGAGCGTGTGGGCAGTGACGGTGTCGTCATCGGCATCGGCATCAATGTCACGTTGCGTGAGAACGAGCTCCCGGTTCCCGGGGCGGGCTCCTTGGCGCTAGCCGACGCCGTCTCGACCGACCGCGACCCCCTGCTGAGGGCACTGCTGCGGTCGATCGAGGACTGGTACGGCACATGGCGCGCGGCCAACGGCGACGCACATGTCTCGCGGCTCCAGGAGACCTACGCGGCCGGCTGCTCGACTCTCGGCCTCACCGTCCGTGCCGAGCTGCCCGGCGACCGCTCCCTCATCGGGGAGGCCGTGGCGATCGACGGCGACGGACGCCTCGTGGTGACCACCCCGGACGGCAAGGATCACCCCATCGGGGCGGGCGACATCGTGCACCTGCGCCCGGGCGGCTGAACCGTGCGGGGCACCGGGACGTGAGCTACGGCACACCTGCCGTATCGTTGAGGCCGCGCCGGGGGTTCGCGGTCTGCGCGGACCACCACGGCATGACAGATCGGCAGGGCAGTGCGCAGGGAACGGGCAGGAGGCGGCCGGTGACCGTCGACGACACGACTTCCGGTTCCGGCGCGGGCGCTACCGGGTCTCCCGGCGGTTCGGGGGCATCGGCGGGCGGCTCGGGCGCTACCGGCGGCTCTGGTGCGTCCGGTGGCACCGGTGCGACGGGCGGCGGCTCGGGCAGTCGCAGGCAGCATTCGTCGGACTCCCACCCGACCCCGCACCACGAGGTCGACCACACCGTGGAGCCGACCAAGGACCCGCTCGCCATCCGCCTGGAGCAGCTGATCCTCGGCGCCGACCGCCGGTACACCCCGTTCCAGGCCGCCAGGACCGCCGGGGTGTCGATGGATCTGGCCTCCCGCTTCTGGCGCGCCATGGGCTTCGCCGACATCGGCCAGGCCAAGGCCCTCACCGAGGCCGACGTCCTCGCCCTGCGGCGCCTCGCCGGTCTGGTCGAGGCCGGCCTGCTGAGCGAACCCATGGCCGTGCAGGTGGCACGGTCGACGGGGCAGACCACGGCGCGGCTCGCGGAGTGGCAGATCGACTCCTTCCTGGAGGGCCTCACCGAGCCCCCGGAGCCGGGGATGACCCGTACCGAGGTCACCTATCCCCTGGTCGAGCTGCTGCTGCCGGAACTCGAGGAATTCCTCGTCTACGTCTGGCGCCGCCAGCTCGCGGCAGCGACCGGCCGGGTCGTCCAGGCCGGTGACGACGAGGAGATGGTCGACAGGCGGCTTGCGGTCGGTTTTGCGGACCTCGTCGGCTTCACCCGCCTCACCCGCCGCCTCGAGGAGGAGGAGCTCGGCGAGCTGGTCGAGTCCTTCGAGACGACCTGCGCGGACCTGGTCGCCGCGCACGGCGGCAGGCTGATCAAGACCCTCGGCGACGAGGTCCTGTTCGCGGCGGACGACGCGGGCACGGCCGCGGAGATCGCGCTGCGGCTCATCGAGACGTTGACGCACGACGAGTCGATGCCGGCGCTGCGGGTCGGGATCGCGTTCGGGACGGTCACGACCCGGATGGGCGACGTGTTCGGTACGACCGTGAACCTGGCCAGCCGGCTCACCTCGATAGCGCCGAAGGACGCGGTCCTCGTGGACGGGGCGTTCGCGGAGGAGCTGGCGCGTACGGGCGACGCCCCGGTGTCGGAGGCGCAGGCGGCGGAGGAGGCGGCCGTGGCCGAGAAGGAGGGCGAGGAGCCGGCCGCCGTGCCGAAGTACCGCTTTGCGATGCAGCCGATGTGGCAGCGGCCGGTGCGTGGACTGGGTGTCGTGGAGCCCTGGCTGCTGACGAGGCGGTCCACCTAGGATCCTCCCGGTGAACCATCGTTAACCGGGAGGTCTTCGATCATGTCCGAGAGCGTGTCCGGCAGCATGTCCGAGTCCACGTCCGAGCAGCGCTTCGGCGAATTCGTCGTCGTACGCCGCCATGAGGACGGCCATGTCGCCGAGCTGGTCCTCGACCGGCCCAAGGCGATGAATGCGGTCTCGACGGACATGGCGCGGTCGATCGGCGTGGCCTGCGAGGCACTGGGGGCGGACCCCTCGGTACGGGTGACCGTGGTGACGTCCTCGAACGAGCGGGCCTTCTGCGTGGGGGCGGACCTCAAGGAGCGGAACTCCTTCACGGACGCGGAGTTGGTCCGTCAGCGACCCACTGCCCGGGCGGCGTACACGGGCGTTCTGGAGCTGCCGATGCCGACGGTCGCGGCGGTGCACGGGTTCGCGCTGGGCGGCGGGTTCGAGCTGGCGCTCAGCTGCGATGTGATCGTGGCCGACGGTACGGCGGTCGTCGGGCTGCCCGAGGTGTCGGTGGGCGTGATCCCGGGCGGTGGCGGTACACAGCTGCTGCCGCGCCGGGTGGGAGCGGCACGTGCGGCGGAGCTGGTCTTCACGGCCCGGCGCGTGGAGGCGGCCGAGGCGCGGGAGTTGGGGCTGGTGGACGTGCTGGCCGAGGACGCCCGCCCGGCGGCGTTGGAACTCGCGGCGCGCATCGCGGGGAATTCGCCGGTCGGGCTGCGGGCGGCCAAGCGGGCGCTCCGGCTGGGGCAGGGACTCGACCTGCGGGCCGGTCTGGAGGTCGAGGACGCGGCCTGGCGGTCGGTGGCGTTCTCCGGGGACCGGGCGGAGGGTGTCGCGGCCTTCAACGAGAAGCGCAAGCCGGAGTGGCCCGGGGAGTGAAATCTCCCTTAATGTCCCTAAGCTGGGGTGATGGGTGAGGATGTGCGGCTGCGAGCTGTGGTGGCGCTCGCACAGTCGATGGCCGCTGCGCACACTCCGCGGGAGTCCTGGCGGGCCGCGGCGGTGGGCGCGTGCGAGGCGCTGGCCGGGAGCTTTGCCGCGCTGTCGGTCTGGGAGCGGGACCAGGGCCGGCTGAAGGTGCTCGTCAACGCCGGGGACCGGGCCGCGGACGAAGAGGAGTTCCCGGACGGCGAGACGTACCCGGTGCACCGCTTCCCCGAGATCACGGAGTTTCTGCACGAGCAGTGGGCGGGGGGCGGCGCGCCGCGTGCGTGGGTCGAGACGGCAGAGGGGCCGGCCACGGACGAGCACGGCTACAGCCACCACCGGGTCGATGCGCTGCGGCAGCGCGGGCGTGGCTGCTGCGTCGTCGCCCCGATCGTGCTGCACGGACGGGCCTGGGGCGAGATGTACGTGGCCAGGGCGGCGGGACAGCCGGTGTTCGACCGGGACGACGCGGACTTCGCGACCGTGCTCGTTTCCGTGGTGGCTGCCGGGATCGCCCAGCAGGAGCGGCTGGAGGAGGTGCGCCGTCTCGCCTTCACCGATCCGCTGACCGGGCTCGCCAACCGGCGGGCGGTCGACGTCCGGCTCGACGAGGCCATCGAGCGGCACCGGGCGGACCGGTCGGTGGTCTCGCTCGTGGTCTGCGACCTGAACGGGCTCAAGCGGGTCAACGACACGCTCGGTCATGCGACGGGCGACCGTCTGCTGGAGCGCTTCGGCTCGGTGCTCTCGCTGTGCGGGGCGATGCTGCCGGGCGCGCTCGCCGCGCGGCTGGGCGGCGACGAGTTCTGCCTGCTGACGGTGGGGCCCGCGGCGGACGACGTGGTCAAGGTGGCGGACGAACTCTGCGAGCGCGCGGGCGAGTTGAAGCTGGGGGAGGGGGTGGCCTGCGGCATCGCGTCGACGGGGGACCCGATCGGCCCGGTCCGCTCGGCCCGCCGCCTCTTCCGCCTCGCGGATGCGGCCCAGTACCGGGCCAAGGCGGCCCGCTCCCGGGGTCCGGTCGTTGCCGGCCGCGACGGAAGCGTCCTCCCCCTGGCGGACACCCCGCCCTCCGCCCCGCAGGACCGCCGCCGCTTCCGCGACGCCCGTCCGTGAGCCTCGCGTGGAGGAAACAAGGACCCGTGCCCGTGACCCCGCGCGCGGCGCCGCTCCCCGAGCGTCCGCCGCCTCGGACGACGCTCCGCGCTTCTCGTCGCCGGGCGGGACGAGGGGCCGGGCCGGTAAAATGATCGGCACAAGTCCGGCATGCAAGGCCTGTGTCACCGGCGGTCCGGCCGGTCGATCCTTCCGAGGGCCCCGTTGGGGCGGACATGGCCGACGAGGTACGCATCGATCTGCTCGGTGGCTTCCATGTCGCGGTCGGGGACCGCGACATCGCTGCCGGGGCGTGGCGCCTGCGCAAGGCCAGGACCCTGCTGAAGCTGCTGGCCCTGACCCCGCGGCACGCACTCCACCGGGAACGGGCCTGCGAGCTGCTCTGGCCGGATCTCGACCCGTTGGCCGCCTCCAACAATCTGCACCAGGTACTGCACGCCGTACGCCGCGCACTGGCGACGGCAGGGGCGTCCGGCGATGTCGTCGTCCTCCGGGACGGCATGGTCGTACTCGGCCCCGACGGCGGAGTACGGATCGATCTCGACGAGCTGGACTCGGCCGCGCGGCGGGCGACGGCCGAAGACGGGCCGTCCGAGTACCGCACCGCGCTCGTCCTGGCCGAACGGGAACTGCTGCCCGAGGACGTATTCGAGCCCTGGGCGCAAGAGGCGCGTGATGCCGTCGCTCTGCGGCGCGGGCGGCTGAGGCTGGGCCTTGCCGAAGCGCTCGAACGGGACGGCGAGGGCGCCGAGGCGGTCGAGGTGCTGCAGTCCCTGATCGCCGAGGACGCCCTGCATGAGCAGGGTCACCGGGCCCTCATGCGCGTCCTGGCCGCAGCCGGCCGGCGACGCGAGGCGCTGGCGGTGTACGAGCGGCTGCGCGAGGCGCTCGGGAAGGACACCGGGTCGGACCCGGACCCGGCGACCCGTGAGCTCTATCGCGCGCTGCTGGCGGGCTCGGTCGAGGAACCCGCCGGAGCGGCTCCCGGTCTCCCGCGGCCGCACAATCTGCCGGCGCAGCTGACGACCTTCATCGGCCGGGACCGAGAAATCGCCGAGGTGGAGGACCTTCTCGCACGCAGCCGGCTGCTGACCCTGACCGGTCCCGGCGGCTGCGGCAAGACACGGCTCGCGCTGGCCGTCGCCTCGCGGCGGACCGGTGCTTTCCGCGACGGCGTGTGGTTCGTGGGCCTCGCCGCGCTCACGGACCCCAGGTTTGTACCCGATGCGGTTGCCGAGGCGCTCGGCATCCAGCTCCCGCCCGGCGGCAGCACACGGGCGGCGCTGGCCGCGCAGCTCGCCGGGCGGGAGGCGCTGCTCGTGCTCGACAACTGCGAGCATCTGGTCGAGGCGTGCGCCGACCTGGCCGCGGAGGTCCTGGCCCGTTGCCCCGGAGTCGTCGTGCTGGCCACCAGCAGGGAGACGCTGCACGCCTACGGTGAACGCACCTGGCGGGTGCCGTCACTCGGTCTGCCCGACGTGCTGCGGTTGCCGCCACCCGCCGACCTCGGGCGAATCGCAGCCGTGCGGCTGTTCGTGGAGCGGGCCGCGGACGTCGTCCCCCGGTTCCGTCTGGACCCGGAGAACGCGGCCGCCGTCGCCCAGATCTGCTTCCGGCTCGACGGGATGCCCCTGGCGCTGGAGCTCGCGGCCGCACGGGTACGGATGCTGACTCCGCGAGAGATCGCCGAGCGGCTCGACGACGCACTCGCCCTCCTCGGCCGGCGGGGCGGCAGGCACACGGTGACCAGACAGCAGACTCTGCTCGCGACCCTGCAGTGGAGTCACCAGCTGCTCGACCCGGCCGAGCGCCTGCTCTTCCGCAGGCTCGCCGTCTTCGCGGGCGGCTTCTCCCTGACGGCGGTGGAGCAGGTGTGCACACAGGACACCGACCCCGCGGCGGTGCTTGACCTGCTCGGCCGACTGGTCGACAAATCGCTCGTACTCGTGGAGCGCCACGGTGACGGGACCCGCTACCGACTGCTGGAAACCATCCGGCAGTACGCCCGGGAACGGCTCCGGGAAGCCGGTGAGTCGGTGCAGACCGAGAGCATGCACCTCCGCTTCTACCGCGCGCTCGCCGAGTCCTACGACCCGGAGGCGGGCGCCCCCGGCCACGGTGGGCGCGGGACGTCGCTCGAGCTCGAGGCCGACCATGACAACCTTCGCGCCGCGCTGGCCTCGGCCCTGGCGAGCGACCCGGACAGCGCGCTGCGACTGGCGGTCGCGCTGCGGCGGTTCTGGGTGGAGCGGGGGCACCTGGCCGAGGGGCGGCGCCGACTGGACGACGCGCTTGCCGCGGCCCCGGCACCGACCCCGCTACGGGCCCGGGCACTCCTCGGACAGGGCGTGCTCGCGATACGGCTCGGGGACGGCTCCCGGCTGGAGTCCATCGGCGCGGAGATCGTGGCGATCCACCGGGCGGGCGGAGACCGTGCGGCACTGGCCTACGCCTGCTGCCAGCAGGCGATCCTGCTGTGGATGCGCGGCACCTGGGACGAGGCCCGGACGGCGCTCGACGAGGCATGCGCCCTCGCGGACGGCGATCCGCGGGTTCTCGCGGCCGCCGCTCAGCTGCGCGGGGTCTGGGACGTCTGCCGGGGTGAGGCGAGGGCGGCCAGGGACGCCTTCGGAGCCTGTCTGCGGCTGCTCGGGGACCTGGAAGCCGGGGCGCGGCCGTTCTTCCCGGTCATGACACCCGGGTACGCGGTCGAGGAGGACGCCGAGGGCAGGCCGTCGCTGTTCTTCGAGGAGACCGTGCTTGTCGGGCGCCTGGTCGGCACGGCGCAGGCCGGCGGGTACACGCTCGCCAATCTCGCCTGGGCCGCCCGGCTGGACGGGGATCCGGCCGGGGCGGCGGCAGCGGCCGAACGGAGCGTCGACCGCTTCCGTGCGCTCGGGGACCCGCACGGGGAGTCACTGGCCCTGAACACCAGCGGAAACATCTCCCGCACCTGTGGTGACCATGAGCGCGCGCGGGCGTACCTCGAGGCCGCCCTGCTGGTCAGACGCCGGATCGGTGACCGCCGCGAGGTCGGGATGACGCTCGGCAACATCGGCCTGGTCGCCCTGGCCACGGGTGACACCGACGGCGCACGGGCGGCGATCGGCCGGGCCCGCACCGGTTTCGAGGAGACCGACGACATCCCCGGCGCCGTGAACTGCCTGCTCCACCTCGGGCTCGTCGCCCGTGCCGCGGGCGACTCCGGCGCGGCCCGGGAACTGCTCACCCGCGCCCTCGACCTCGAGCACGTGGCCGGGTCGACATGCGCCACCGGCTGGGTCGCGGTCATGCTGTCCCGCCTGGCGGAGGATGCCCACGACAGTGCCGGCGCCGACGCGGCCACGGCCCGGGCCCTGGGCCTCTTCACACGGCTGGGCGAAACAGGGGGTCTCGAGCATCTGCGCCGGGCCGCGACGCGGCCGCAAAGCCGTCGCTGATCGGATGCAAAGCGGCGATCCCTACCTTCGTGGGTGTCGGAACGTTTGCCACATCGAGGAGGCCGACCATGTCGACCGAGACGGCGAAGGGTGTCCTCGGGGACGCCACGATCGGTGAGCTGGAAGCGGAACTGCGCGGCACGGTGGTGCGCCCGGGCGACGCGTCGTACGACGAGGCCAGGGCGGTCTGGAACGCCGCGCACGACAGGAAGCCGGCTCTGGTGGTGCGGTGCGCCGGGACCGCCGACGTGATGCGGGCGGTCGAGTTCGCGCACAGCCAGGATCTGCTCGTCGCGGTGCGCGGCGGTGCCCACAGCATCGCCGGGTTCTCCACCTGCGACGGTGGCATCGTCATCGACCTGTCCGCCATGAAGGGGGCGCGGGTCGACCCCGTACGCCGGCGGGTCGTCGCCCAGCCCGGACTGACGTGGGCGGACCTCGATCGCGAGACGCAGGCGTTCGGGCTCGCCGTGCCCGGTGGTCTGGTCTCGACGACCGGTATCGCGGGCTTCACGCTGGGCGGCGGAATGGGCTGGCTGACCCGCCGCCATGGTCTGGCCGCCGACAATCTGATCGGGGCCGACGTGGTCACCGCGGACGGACGGCTGGTGCACGCCGATGAGGACGAGAACGCGGAGCTCTTCTGGGCGCTCCGCGGCGGCGGAGGCAACTTCGGTGTCGTCACGTCCTTCGAGTACCGGCTGCACCCGGTGGGCCCCCAGGTCCTCGCGGGCCTGATCGTCTACGGCGCCGCCGAGGCACGGCAGGTGATCACCGGATGGCGTGATCTGACCGCCGGGATGCCCGACGAGCTGACCACGCTCGTCAACCTGACGACGGCGCCCCCGTTGCCGTTCCTGCCGGAAGAGGTGCACGGCACCCGGATCGTGGTCGTCGCCGGGATGTACGCGGGTTCCGTCGACGCCGGGGAGACGGCCGTCCGGCCGCTGCGCACGCTCGGTACGCCGATCGCCGACCTGATGGGCCCGATGCCCTACCTCGGCATGCAGTCGCTCCTGGACCCGCTGTGGACCCGGGGTGCGCACAACTACTTCACCTCGGCGTTCATCGAGCCGTCCGACGCGGCGGTCGACGCACTGACCCGTCTGCACCTCACCACACCGACCCCCTCCAGCGAAGTGCACCTGCACCAGCTCGGCGGCGCCTACGGTCGTGTTTCCGCGGACGCGACGGCCTTCAGCCAGCGTGACGCGAGCGTGCTGTGCAACGTGATCGCGCGGTCCCCCGAGCCGGCGGGCTTCGAAGGGCACGCCGCCTGGGCGCGCGGGGCACGGGAAGAGATCGCGCGCCACGGCAACGGTGCGATGTATGTCAACTTCACCGGTGACGCGGAGGAGGACAAGGTGCGCGCCTCGTACCCGGCGGCCGCGCACGAGCGGCTCGTGCGGGTGAAGAACGCGTACGACCCCACCAATCTGTTCCGGCTCAACCAGAACATCCGCCCGTCCTCCCGGAGGTGAGACCTCCGGCCCGGGCAGGGCCTCCGCCGCGCAACGGGTGGTGACAGAGAGGGATTCAGTCCGTAGGGTGCTGAATATGGATATGCACACTGTCGTGGTGGGGACGTCGGGCGCCACCGTCGAGGATGTCATCGCCGTCGCCCGCGGCAACGCACGTATCGAGCTCTCCGATGACGCGGTCGCGGCCCTCGCCGCCGCGCGGGAGATCGTGGAGGCGCTGGCCGCGAAGCCCGAGCCGGTGTACGGCGTGTCGACCGGGTTCGGTGCACTGGCGACGCGGCACATCGGTCACGACCTCCGCACCCAGCTGCAGCGGAACATCGTGCGGTCGCACGCCGCCGGCATGGGGCCGCGCGTCGAGCGCGAGGTCGTACGGGCGCTGATGTTCCTGCGGCTGAAGACCGTGGCGTCCGGGCGCACCGGCGTACGCCCCGAGGTCGCCCAGACCATGGCGGACGTGCTCAACGCGGGTATCACCCCGGTCGTACACGAGTACGGTTCGCTCGGCTGCTCGGGGGACCTCGCGCCGCTGTCCCACTGTGCGCTGACCCTGATGGGGGAGGGCGACGCGGAAGGTCCCGACGGGATCGTCCGCCCCGCGGGCGAACTGCTCGCCGCCCACGGCATCCAGCCCGTCGAGCTGCACGAGAAGGAGGGTCTCGCCCTTCTCAACGGCACGGACGGCATGCTCGGCATGCTGATCATGGCCCTCGCCGACCTCCGGCGGCTCTACACGTCGGCCGACATCACCGCGGCGCTGTCCCTGGAAGCCCTGCTCGGTACGGACAGGGTCCTCGCGCCCGAACTGCACGCCATCCGCCCCCACCCCGGCCAGGCAGCCGCCGCGGCCAACATGAGGGCAGTCCTGGAGGGCTCCGAGCTCACCGGCCACTTCCAGGAGGAAGACGCCCCCCGCGTCCAGGACGCCTACTCGGTGCGCTGCGCCCCCCAGGTCGCCGGCGCCGGACGGGACACCCTGGCCCATGCCCTGCTCGTCGCCGAGCGCGAACTCGCCGCTGCCGTCGACAACCCGGTCGTACTGCCCGACGGCAGGGTCGAGTCCAACGGCAACTTCCACGGCGCCCCCGTGGCGTACGTGCTCGACTTCCTCGCCATCGCCGCCGCCGATCTGGGTTCCATTGCCGAGCGGCGCACCGACCGGCTCCTCGACAAGAACCGCTCGCACGGCCTGCCGCCGTTCCTCGCCGACGACGCGGGCGTCGACTCGGGCCTGATGATCGCCCAGTACACCCAGGCCGCTCTCGTCAGCGAGATGAAGCGGCTCGCCGTCCCGGCCTCCGCCGACTCCATCCCGTCGTCGGCGATGCAGGAGGACCATGTCTCGATGGGCTGGTCGGCCGCCCGCAAGCTGCGCACCACCGTCGACAACCTCGCACGGATCATCGCCGTGGAGCTGTACGCGGCGACCCGTGCGATCGAGCTGCGACGCAGCCTGCGCCCGGCCCCCGCGTCACAGGCGGCCATCGAGGCGCTGCGCGCCGCGGGCGTCGAGGGCCCCGGCCCCGACCGGTTCCTCGCCCCCGACCTGGCCGCCGCCGAGGCGTTCGTGCGGGACGGAGGGCTCGTCGCGGCCGTGGAACCCGTCACCGGGCCGCTGGCCTGACCCAGCGGACGGCGCCGGGGAGTCAGAACGTACGCGCTCCCCGGCGCGCCGCGAACGTCACGAAACCCGCGCCGATGGCGAGGAACGTCGTACCGCCGACGACGTACGGAGTCGTGTTCACGGTGCCCGTGTCGGCGAGCCGCGGCCCCGGTGCGCCACCCTGTGCGTCCTCGGCGGCGCCGGTCCGCTGCGCCTCCTGCGCCTGCTGACCCGACTGCTCCGACCGGCCGGACTGCGCCGGCCCGGAAGCGGAATCTCCGGATGACTGCCCGGCGCTCTGCGCCGCCTCCACGGTCTCCCCGTCCGCCGTAGCGTTCGCCGACGGGACGAACCAGAGCGCACAGAGCAGGGTGCCGGCTGCGGCGGCTGTCAGCAGCGGGCGGCGAGCGACGGACACGAAATGATTCCCCTTGTACCGGCGGCGAATTGGCCGTGTGCGGTGGTGCTGCCGCGATGCTAATGAAAGCAGCGGGTCGCAGGAAAGTCGTGATCGCCACGGGGCCTACGCTCCGTCGTATGACCACCTCTGAGACATCACGCTATGTACGCCTCCATGTCGAATTG
The DNA here is from genome assembly GCF_056435905.1 of Streptomyces sp. NPDC043861. Lineage (NCBI taxonomy): Bacteria > Bacillati > Actinomycetota > Actinomycetes > Kitasatosporales > Streptomycetaceae > Streptomyces > Streptomyces sp. NPDC043861. The sequence goes on from NZ_JBWKDP010000021.1 coordinate 30,917, forward strand.
GTACTCGAGGTCGCCGAACCGGAGGCCCTGACCGGCGCCGCTCTCGAGCGCATCACGGCGGACGAGTACATGCCCGAGGAAGAACGCGGCCACTCCGGCTCTGCGGTACGCGAGGACCCCGCCGAGGCACTGGCCTATCTCGTCGATCCCTTCGATCTCGTCAGCGAGGTCCCCGGAGTCGATCTCGCACAGGCCTCCTGGAGCTGCGAGGAGATCGACTACGACCCCGAAGCCGAGGAGTGGGACATCGAAGAGGACGAGGACGCTGACGGGGGCGTCGGGGACGGCGGGACCGAGCGGCCGTAGTGGTCGTCGGCGACGGGCCGTGGGACGCCGCAGGCGAACCAGGGCCCGTCGGCGTCCGTGTATCTCCGTGTACTCCTGCGGAGGCGGGTTAGAAGTGCAGGGGAGCCCGGGACCGGAGCCCGGCTCCGGGCCCCGTTCCGACACCGGGGACAGAGCCTGGAGCGCATCCGGATTCCGGTGGCTGCAACCGTCGGCGCCCGGCGCGCGTCGATGAGTGGTGTTGCCCACATCTCTCCCCAGATGTGGAACCGGACGGCCCTTTCTGGGTCTTCTTGAATGAGTTGGCAGGGAATCGGCGACGATGGAGAAGCGTGTGATGACGGACAGCAAGCGGCGCAGGGGCCTGATGGCTGCGTCCGTGGTGCTCGGCAGTGTGCTGGTACTCACGGGCTGCAGCAGCAACGCCGACAAGGCCACCGCCGATGGCTCGAAGAAGTCACAGGACCAGGTCGACGCGGCAGCCGCCAAGGACGCATCGGACGCCCGAATAGTCATCTCGCCCAAGAACGGCGCGACCAACGCGAGCATCAACAAGGACGCCAAGGTCACCGTCAGCGACGGAAAGCTCACCGAGGTCACCATGACCACGGCCGCAGGTGCGAGCGTCAAGGGCACTCTCTCCGCCGACGGCAAGACCTGGCAGCCCGACGGCCAGCTGGAGCGCGCGACCACCTACAAGATCGCCGCGACCGCCAAGGACTCCCAGGGCCGTGAGGCCCACGAGAACGCGTCGTTCACCACGGTCTCGCCCGACAACAGCTTCATCGGGAACTTCACGCCCGAGGACGGCACCACGGTCGGCGTCGGCATGCCGGTCTCGATCAACTTCAACAAGGCGATCACGGACAAGAAGGCCGTCCAGTCCGGCATCAAGGTCACGTCCAGCAGCGGTCAGGAGGTCGTCGGCCACTGGTTCAACGGCCAGCGCCTCGACTTCCGCCCCGAGCAGTACTGGCAGGCCGGCTCGACGGTCACGATGAAGCTGAACCTCGACGGGGTCGAGGGTGCCGACGGTGTCTTCGGCGTCCAGCAGAAGACGGTCACCTTCAAGATCGGCCGCAACCGGGTCTCCACCGTCGACGCCAGCGCCAAGACCATGACGGTCACCGAGGACGGCAAGACGATCAAGACCATCCCGATCTCCGCCGGCTCCCCCGAGAACCCGACGTACAACGGTCAGATGGTGATCTCCGAGAAGTTCAAGGAGACCCGGATGAACGGTGCGACCGTCGGCTTCACGGACGACGACGGCAAGGGCGAGTACGACATCAAGGACGTCCCGCACGCGATGCGGCTGTCCTCGTCGGGCACGTTCATCCACGGCAACTACTGGGGTGCCGACAGCGTCTTCGGGAACGTCAACACCAGCCACGGCTGTGTCGGTCTGAACGACGTCAAGGGCGCGGGCGACCCGAACCAGCCCGCCGCCTGGTTCTTCGACAACTCGATGGTCGGTGACGTCGTCGTGGTGAAGAACTCCAAGGACAAGACGATCCAGGCGGACAACGGGCTCAACGGCTGGAACCTGAGCTGGGCCGACTGGAAGGCGGGCTCCGAGGTCTGATCCCCTCCGGGGCCCCACCGCGCCCCGACGCCCTGCCACGGTCACCACGGCGGCGGCTCCCGGATGCACTCCGGGAGCCGCCGCCGTCGCCGTACGCACCCGTCGTCGCGGTACGGCACCGGGCAGGGCCGCACGGCAATGCGCGCGGGGCGGGACACCGACAGGTGTCCCGCCCCGGCGGCGTTCGCGGTCACCGCACTCAGCGCGCAGCCGCAGCACTCACCTCGTCGACCCCCCACTGCGCCAGCAGGCCGAGCGACTGTGCGGAGGCAGACCCCGGCTCCGCGTGATACGTCACCAGCGACAGATCGTGGTCGTCGGGAAGCCTCAGCGTCTCGTACGACAGGGTCAGTTCGCCCACCAGCCGATGGTGCATCCGCTTGGTGCCGTGGCCCTTCTCCTGCACCGTGTGCGCCGCCCACAGCGTGCGGAACTCCTCGCTCTTCACCGACAGCTCACCGATCAGCGCCGACAACTGCGGATCGTCCGGATAGCAGCCGGCGCACAGCCGCAGCACGCTCACCACCTCGACCGCCTTGCACTCCCAGTCGACGTAGAGGCCGCGCGCGGACGGATCCAGGAAGACCAGCCGCGCCATGTTCCGCTCCTCCGGACGCATGGCCGCGAAGTCGCCGAGAAGGGCGCGCGCCATGGTGTTCCACCCGAGGATGTCCATACGGCGCCCCAGGAAGAACGCGGGCACGCCGTCCATCGCGTCGATCAGCGCCTGGAGCTGCGGCCGCAGCCGCTGCGTGGCCCGCACCGCCCGCTTCTTCTTCTGCGTCGGCTTCGCGAGATGGGTCAGATGCGCGTGTTCCGTCTCGGAGAGGCGCAGTGCCCGGGCGATCGAGTCGAGCACCTCGCTCGACACGTTCTGTCCGTTGCCCTGCTCGAGCCGCGTGTAGTAGGCCACCGACACCCCGGCCAGCTGGGCCAGCTCCTCGCGACGCAGCCCCGGCACCCTGCGGTGGCGGCCGAAATCGGGCAGACCGACGTCCTGCGGCTTCAGCCGGCCCCGCCGGGAACGCAGGAATTCGCTGAGCTCGGCACGCTGGTCCATACCGACAAGTATCCCGGTCCGCTGACCGCCGCACGAGGGCGAGCCTGACCCTGCCAGTGGTAGGCACAGCGGACGTACGCACGACAGAGGGCTGGGTGACCTGCGGAATGCCCCGCATGCTCGAAGCATGACCAGCAACGTTTCCACTGTTCCCGCATACGCAGCACCTGCCGCCGATGCCCCGTTGGAGCGCACCACCATCCCGCGCCGGGCGGTCGGTGAGCACGACGTGCTGATCGAGATCAAGTACGCCGGTATCTGTCACTCCGACATTCACCAGGCCCGCAACGGCTGGGGCGAGGGCATCTTCCCGATGGTCCCCGGCCACGAGATCGCCGGAGTCGTCACGGCGGCCGGCCCCGCCGTGACCAAGTTCGCCGTGGGCGACCGGGTCGGCGTCGGCTGCATGGTCGACTCCTGCCGTGAGTGCGACAACTGCAAGGCCGGACTCGAGCAGTACTGCCTGCGCGGCAACGTGCTCACGTACAACGCCGTCGACAAGGACGGCGAGCCGACCTACGGCGGCTACTCCACACACATCGTCGTGGACGAGGCCTTCACCGTCCGGATCCCCGACGGTCTCTCCCTGGACGTGGCAGCTCCGCTGCTGTGCGCCGGGATCACGACCTACTCCCCGCTGCGGCACTGGAACGCCGGGCCCGGCAAGAAGGTCGCGATCGTCGGCCTGGGCGGGCTCGGTCACATGGGCGTCAAGATCGCGCACGCGCTCGGCGCCGAGGTGACCGTGCTGTCGCAGTCGCTGCGCAAGAAGGACGACGGGCTGCGGCTGGGCGCGGACCACTACCACGCGACCAGCGACGACGCGACCTTCGAGGCCCTGGCGGGCACCTTCGACCTGATCGTCTCCACCGTCTCGGCGCCGCTGCCGCTGGACAAGTTCCTGGGCCTGCTGAAGACGGACGGGGCGATGGTGAACGTGGGCGCCCCCGAGGAGCCCGTGTCGCTGAACGTCTTCTCCCTGATCGGCGGCCGCAGGACGCTGGCCGGCTCGGGAATCGGCGGGATCCCGGAGACCCAGGAGATGCTCGACTTCTGCGCCGAGCACGGCCTGGGCGCCGAGATCGAGGTGATCCGGGCGGACCAGATCAACGAGGCGTACGAGCGAGTGCTGGCGAGCGATGTCCGCTACCGCTTCGTGATCGACACCGCGACGATCTGAGACCGGTCCATCGGGTCCGTCGGGTCCATCGGGTCCATCGGGTCCATCGGGTCCATCGGGTCCATCGGGTCCACCGGGCCCATCGAGCCGGCAGAGCCGGCCGGGGCGGACGCCCCGGCCGGCTCCCCGTGCCTGCCGACGCCCCCGCCGGCCGCCCGGGGACCGATCACCTCCCGGGTCACCTGGAAGTCGATCGACCGCCGCGACCACGGGGCATGATCGGTGCATGAGCGCATACGCGATCGCCAATCTGCGACCCCCGAGCCGTCTCGACGACGAGGTCTTCGCCTACATGGAGCGCATCCAGGCCACCCTCGACCCCTTCGAAGGCCGCTTCCTGGTGCACGGTGCCCCGGAGCGCGAGGTGGTTGAGGGCGACTGGCCGGGTGCGCTCGTCATCGTCGGCTTCCCCTCGCTGGACGCCGCCCGTGGCTGGTACGACTCCGAGGCCTACCAGGAGCTCCTTCCCCTGCGCACCCGGCACATGACGGGCGACGTCATGCTGATCGACGGAGTTCCGCCGGGGTACGACGCCGCCGAGACCGCGGCAGGGCTGAGGAAGGCGCAGCAGGGGACCGCGTAACGGCACCGTCGGTCACGGCCTTCGGGCCGCCCGGCAGGATCCGGCACGGGAGGTGTCCCGCCGGGGTACGCGCCCGGCCGAAGGCAGAGGGGGCTCAAGGCGACGCGATACCCGGGACGTTGACCGGCAGAGGCCTGGATCAGCCCCTGTCGGCACGGTTGGCATGCGCGCCGTCCCGTGCCGCCCGGCGGGTTCTGTCCGGCTCGAACTCCGCGAGCATCAGCTCCAGTGCGGCCTGGTCGGGCCCCACCCAGGGCGCGGCACCCGCCGCCGCGCCCAGCGTGTCGAGCAGGCGGCCCGTGATCCCGGGGGCGGGCGGCAGATGGGCGGAGAGGATGAGCTCGGGATCGCGGTCCCGTATCGGCCGGAACGTGTCGAGGTACTTCCGGGCATCGATGTTCTGGACCCATGGACTGTCCACGGTCGCCCACAACAGCTGCGCGGCCTCCAGGTCCTCGGGGTCGACCTCGCTCACGTCGTCGGCCTCGGCGAGTTCCGCAGTGGGAGTCGGTCCGCCGAAGCAGTCGGAGCTGAAGCACGCCCCCGACCGGTCGTCGAAGAAGGCGACGGTCGTGGGGTTGTCGTACAGCGGCGGCCGGAACCCGGTGAGCGTGCGGTCGCCGACGTCCAGGGACTGGCCGGGGTTCAGCAGATACAGCCGGTCGACCGGGATCGGGCGGTCGCACGCCATGAACCCCGCCGTCCCGAACGTACAGACGACGCGGGCCTGCGGGGCCGCGGCAAGCAGGTCGAAGATCCCGCCGGTGTGATCCCGGTCCGGGTGCGTCAGCCAGATCCACCGCACGTCGGCGGGATCCATCACCGAAGCCAGCGCCTCGGGAAAATTCCGGCCGGGCAGCCCGAGTCCGGTGTCGATGACCACGGGCTGCGCGGCGAGCAGCACGAAGGAATTGACCGAGAGATACCCGATCCCCGGCACCTCCAGGCTGTCACTGAGGACGCCGATGTCCGGCCGGACCCTGTGAATGCGCATACAACCATCGTCTGCCCGGGGCCATGCCCACGCACCCGCGCACCGCAGTCCGGCGGTGCACCCGGCGAAACGCGCGGGTGCGCAGGTGCACCGCGCGAATCCCGCTCCGCGCACCCGCGCCGTCGGTCGACGCGGGGGCAGAGGTCCTCGCTCGTACCGTGCGCCATGGTCACGGTCTTGTAGCCGGTGGGGTTGATCTTCATGGATGTACGCCCCGTCGACCTCCCAGAGTCGAAGGCCGAGAGCGTGTTCACGGAGTGTCCGCGGACCGGATGACGGTCACCGAGGTCACCGATGACCGGGGAACCGCCTCCCGCCACCGCGGCGGCCCCTCCCGGGAATCGGAGAACCCGCAGAGGTACGGTCGGCTCCTCGACTCCGACCTCAACAGCGCAAGGGACACCATCAGGTGAACGCCGGCCGGCCCCACCAGCCCTGTCACCCCGACCAGGACAAGGGCTGCCTGCGCTGGGTCCTGGGTGTCCCTCTGGTGATCCTCCACCTCCTCTCGTCCGGTCTGGTCTGGGCGGCCTTCGCCACCCGGCCCGGCGGTGAGTGGGACGACGGGGCCTATGCGGGCATCACCGCGGTCTGCCTCTTCGTCTTCGCCTGCAGCGGCCTCGCACTGGCCGTCACGCTCGTACCGTCCGTGCGGCGGACCATGGGGCCCTGGTGGCTCGCGCCACCGGTGGCGTTGACACTCCTCGCGTCACTGCGCTTGGCGACGCTCTGACGGCACCCGCGCGCCCTCGGATCCCGGCCCACGCTTCATTCCTCGCCCGCGCGAGCGGCAAGAACCGCTCCACCACGGCCCGTTGACCATCCGAGACGCGGTTCCGTGAGGTGTGCGTGAACAGAGGGGGTCATTGCCGGCTGACCGTGCGGGTCACGCCCGCGGCGATCGTTGTCGCCAGGATCCAGCCGGTGATGATCAGGGCGTACGACAGCCACTGGTGCCAGCCGTCAGGGGCGAAGGCCGACTCCTGGCCGAAGTTGATGATCGGCAGGAGCAGGTCGAGGGTGTAGAAGACGGGGTTGAAGTCAGGGGCCTCGTCCGCCTTGACGGGGCGTGGGTGGTCCAGGCCGTACGCGATCGATCCGACGGCCATGAGGGACAGCAGCCAGACAGCCGCGCGCAACGGGCGGAAGCCATAGCCGACGGTGGCGTCCTGGACCAGCCCCCACAGCCGTCCGTACCAGGTGAGCGTGGTGCGTCGGCGGCGCTGCTTGGCGAGTTGGACGAGCCGGGCCGCGTCGTCGTCACCGACGTGGCGGTAGGCCGCCATCAACTGCTCGTAGCCGTGCGGCTCGTACCGGTCGCCGTCCCGCTCCAGCATCGGCAGGCGGCGCTCGGCGGGCTCGTGCGGGGTGAGCACGGTGTACGTGAGATTGCTGAGATGCACCTGGTCCGGCAACATCTCCGGTTCGAGGGTCAGGATCTCTATATGAGAACGCCGTAGATTCAGAGCGCCCTCGATGGGATCGCCCCCGTGCAACCAGAGTTCACCGATGACACAACTGCTCGCCCGCAGTGCCGTGTCGCCCGGATGCGACAGGAGGGCGTGAAGCAGGTCGAGACGGCCCGATATGTGCGAGCCCCGGAGCTCGACCCGGCCCTGCGCACGTACACACCGCGCCCGTACATGCGCTCCCACACTGAGGTTCTGCGCGTCCAGCGCGGTGCCACCGGGCTTGCTGAATTCCGCGTCCTGAACGTTGATCCGCCCGGCGACGGAGGCGCCGGTGAGCCGTACCTGTCCGTGCGCGCGCATCTCCGGCGCCCACAAGTCGTCCCCGATCGCGGCCTGGTTGAGCTGCAGCACCGGCTCGGAGTCGTCCGGCGCCGTGAACTCCGCCCGCTCCATGAACAGCGCCCCGGAGATCTGCGCCCCGCCGAGCCGCACCGGCCCCTGCATACGGCAGTCCGTCATCCGCAGCACCCCCTCGACCCGCAAGGTCGCCGAGGCCAGGCCCGGCAGAACGGACTTGCTCAGATTGAGCTGGCGCAGCTGGGCGCCGTACAGGTCGGGAACGCCGTCGAAATGGCAGTGGCTCAGCCGGATGGCGGCGTCGACCGTGGCGTACTTCAGGTCCAGTACGCCGGTGATCCGCGCCCCCGTGATCCTGAGCGCGGCGATCTCCCCGTCCTCCTGCGGAGCCTTGAGCAGCAGCGCCCGCAGCACACTCGCCCGTACGGTCCGCTCCGCGCCCCAGGTGTTGCCGAGCGACGGATCCTCGTTCCCGGCGGCGCGGAAGTCAACGGACTCGCCTCGCGGGAAGGCCCGCCATATACGTACCTCGGCCGGCGTCAGGTCGTTGGTCTCGCTCACGCCGGGACTCTGGCGTGCTGCATTCGGGCTGTCAACTGCCGTACGGAGCACGCCGTGCTGTCCGACATCCTTCCACCCCGGCCTGCGCCCGGGCCTCGCCGAACTGCGCCTCTCCGCCCTGGAACAGCGCGCCGGGTTCGGCCGTTGCGCCCTCGGCGCACACCTGGACCAGCAGACGATCACACCGCACATACCGTTCCCGGCACGGCATGCCGGCCCCTGCCTCAGGCTCCCTCCGGGAGCCAGGTCTTCCAGGTCAGATCCAGGCGCCGGTACGCGTCGTCGAACCAGGCATCGGCCAGCGGGAGGGTCACCGTCACTGTCGTCAGGGACATCGAGTCGTCCTTGATCGTGACGTGAACCCGGTCCTCGTCGACGTCACGTTCGATGAACATCTCGGGCCCGCGTGTGCTCCCGGGCCACACGATGTCCTGCCCGGCATCGAGTGCGTCCAGGGCCTCCTGCCACTGCCCCAGCTCGTCCGGGAGGATCCAGGTGCTGAGACTTCCACGCACGAAGGGCGTGGCGACCAGAATTTCTCCAGTCAGTGCCTCGGTCTCGGACGGGCCCTGCCGACGTTCCGTCCCGGTGATTCGGAGGATGACGCTGCTGCCCTCGCCCTCAAGGTGGATCAGGTCGATCGGTCCCACAGTCACCGTGCCCTCCCGGCTCGCGTACGTCGCCGAACAATAGCCGCCGATCCGGACCGCCCGAGGCCCAGAGAGCGCCCAGTCGTCCACGTGGCGTCGTGTTCCGATCTCCCGCAGTGCAGCGGACCACGGGATGAAGAGGCATCGGGTAGTGGTGCGGTCTGCGTGCTGCTTCTCGTGTCGTCCGTCATCGGTCCGGCGACCGTCCGTTAGGCTCGCGTCGCCCACAGAGGTCCAGATCTTCACCGAGGGCAGGAGGACGGGGATCAATCGAGAGCGCCTCGTCAGAACCCTGACGTTCTGGCTGCGGCCCGCCTTCGCGCTGCGGGTCGTCAACCGGTTTCAGAAGATCGTGGGTTTCGACCGCTCGATGGCCCTGGCCTCCAGCGCCTTGACGGCATTGGTCCCGCTCTCCATCCTCATCGGCGCTGTCTTCGCGCCCTACGACGCCGCAGAGCGGATCATCAGGCGCTACAACCTCAGCGGAGCGGGCGCCACGGCAGTCAGCTCGCTGTTCTCTCCTGCCGAAGGGACCAGTGCGAGCCTGGGCATCTTCGGGGTCGTGTTCCTGACGATCTCGGTGCTGAGTTTCGCGCGAGCCGCGCAGCGACTCTTCGAACAGACATGGGAACTCAAGCCCCTCAGTGTGCGCAACACGCGGAACGGCTTGTGGTGGATCCTCACTCTCGGTGGCTACGCAGTGGTCACCGCGTTGCTCTCCGCGCTCCTTGGCGGGAAGGTGCTGGGTCTGGCTGCCTTGGCGTGTCAGCTACCGGTGACCGCTGCATTCCTCGTCTGGAGCGGCTGGATCCTGTCGGCGAAGCGGATCAGCCGGCCGGACCTGCTTCCCTTCGGCGTCACCGGCGCCGTTCTGACGGCGGTCTATTCAGTGGGCGCAACCATCTACATGCCGCGTCTGTTCAACTCCTCCGCCGCACGCTACGGAGTGGTGGGCGCAATCTTCGCCATGGTCTCCGCCCTCTTCGCAGCCATGCTCGTCCTGGTTGCATCGGCGGCACTGGGACGAGAAGTTCGGGACGAACTCGGCCGGATCCGTCAGGGCCGTCGCCCTTCCGACCGTGAGGTCCGCCGGCAGTGGGACAATGTGGTCGAGCAGACCCGGTCACAGTGGCGCACGGCACGGCAACAGGTCTCTCACCATCAGAACAGGGGCTCGAACCACTGATGGCCCATGTCAGGTCGTCGTCCGAGCCAACGTTGCTGACCAGCGACTTCCCGAACGACCAGTCCTCAGCCCGTGGTCTTGGTCTTGGTTTTGATGAGCGGCACGTCCCGCCTGAACCACCGTAACCCGACGCCGTAGTACAGCCCCGCGCGCCTTGGGATGCCCCAGCGCACCCAGGCAGGCGACCGTCATACGAGTGGCCCCGGCCGTCCGTGCCGGACGCATTTCGTGCAGGGCGTTGCCTGCTACGGCACCAACGGGCGGGGCCGCCTTCCCGTCGTCGGTGGGCACCTCCGGCTGTGCATGGCTCCACCCCGCTTCGATCGCCGGTGGCGCAGCACCGTCGAAAGCTGCAGCAAGCCTTGGATCCCGGGCGTCCCGGGAGGCCGATCGCTTCATTCTCCGGTCATGAGGCAGGGCATGATCGCCGACGTTGACCCGACGTTGACCCTGTACACGCGACGTGCACACAATCTGCTGGCCCGCGACGCCCGCTGGCGAACAGGGAGGGGCACCATGTGCGGAAATTGCGGCCACCGCGAGACCATGGCTGCAATCGCGCAGAATCCCGCGGCGCCGGTGGAGGTGCTGACCAGGCTGCTGAGCAAGGAAGCCATCGCAGCCTGGGACACGATCGCCTGGCGCGCTCTGCCGGACGAGGTGGTCGACGCCATCGTCACGCATCGCGACCACAGGCTGCGGGCAGCGTTCACGAGGAACCCCGCGGTGACGGCGGAACAACGCGCCCGGCTCGTGGACGATCCCGATCCGCACGTCCGCCGTGATCTGGCCGGCGGACCCGATGGGTTCCGCATCTCCGTCGAGCCACTGCCCCTGGCCGTTCAGCAGCGCCTGCTTGCTGATCCGGAATCTGCGGTCCGTCGAAGTGCAGCCTTCTGCCGCCACACAGCCTCGAGCCTGGTCGCCGGCCTCGCCGACCACCAGGACGCCGACCTTCGGCAGGCAGCCTGCCGCCAGTGGGCCTTGCTGACCGAGGACACCCGCAGTCGTCTGCTCCACGACGCCGACGAAAAGGTAGGTCAGGCAGCCCTCATGGAGGCCTGCCGCGATGACGCGGCCTGCACCGACCTTCTTCTCCACGCAGGAATCGGCCCGTACGACAGGCATCATGTGATCCGACACGGGGCCATGAGCAAGGCGACCGCCGAACATCTCGCAGCCAGCAGCGAAGAGGAGGACCGGCGGGAGCTGGCTTCCAACCCCAATGTTCCCATCGACATCGTCCGGACGTTGGCGGAGGACGATGCGCACAGTGTCCGGCTGGCGGTGTCGGTACGACCCGAGCTGACGGAGACCGAACGTACCGCCATCGACGTCACCATCAGGTCGTCCGACCGGCTCTACCCCGTCGAATGGGTTCTCCGCTGCACCGATCCTGACGTCCTGCGCCAATGCGCCGGATCGGCCAACACATTGCTACGGCGCAGTGCCGCCTGCAGCCGGCACCTGCCTGCCGACGCCATCGAACTGCTCTCCGGGGATGACGACTACGCCGTACGACTCCTGCTGTGCGAGAACCAGCCGACCGTCGCCGGCGAGGTGGTGTTGCAGACCTATCTGGACTGCCAGGTCATCACCAAGGGGGGTCTGCTGCGTCACCCGAACTTCCCACGTGCCGGCAACGGGCGGCGTTTCGCCGACGACCCGGATCCGGAGAAGCGATGGCTGGTCGGGCTCGATCCGCAAGCGGCCGTCGACGCCGTCGTCCGGTTGCTTGCCGATCCCGACGAGCGCGTACGCGCCATGGCAGCCGAGCACCCTGCTCTGCCCGTCGATCTCATCCTGCAATGCTGCGCGAATCCGCGGACCTCCCCCCACGCCCTCAGCAACCCGAGCCTTCCCGTCGAGGCCATGCATCACTACCTGGACGAGGCAGGCATCCCCCGCTGACGCGGATGGATCAGGAACCAGAAGCTGGACTTGACGGCCCTTGCGGGGGAGTTGGTCGGTACGGATGAGTGCGGGCAGGCGCTGGCGCCCTGTACAGCATTGGCGACCCTCCGGTCAGGGTGACCTGCAGGAATGATCCGAACTGACCGCCTTTGACGAGTGGATATGCGAGACGGCAATTGCTGGATAGAGTCGTCTCGTTACAACTGGTTGCGGGGGCAACCAAAGGTCCATTCGGCTGCCAACGTCCTGGGGAGGGCCTGCAGCACATGAGTCGTCGCTCTACTGGATATGTCGGCGTGTGGGCTGAGGTGCAAAGACAGCAGCAGCGCCAGCTAGAGGCCGAGGCCAGACAGCGGAGACAAGAGGCTCAGCAAGCGCGGGCCTACCAGCGGCGGGCCGCCCAGAGCCATCGCGAGTACAGGCAGGCAGAAGCGCTGCGTCGCACGCAGGAACTGGATGCACAAGTTGCGTCATTGCAAGGTCTTCTCGCTTCAGGTTGCCAGGCCCCGGCTTTCAGGGCGTCCTCACTCATGCGGCGTGAGGAGGTCCACCCATTTACCCCAGGACCGTTGGCACAGCCCGTGCCCATGCCGGATCTCAATCAGTACCAGACGCAGAGCGGCTGGACTGCGAGTCGCCGGGCCCAGGCACAGGCCGATGCACGGGCACGCTTCGAGCGGGACTGGCACGCGGCCCAGGCCGCCGAGGCGAATCGACTGCAGCAACTTGCTTCGTACCAGCGGGAGTACCAGCAGTGGGCGGACACTCAGTTGGCTGATGTGCGTGCGCACAACGCCGGCGTCGATGCGGTAACCGAAGGCGTGAGGCGCCAGGACCCCGATTATGTGGTCGAATACTTCTCCGCCGCCCTTTACGCCTCAGCGGCTTGGCCTGAAGGTTTCCCGCGTCAGGTTGCGGCGGCCTACGACCCGGCAGCCCGGCAGTTGGTGCTGGATTGGGAGCTGCCCGCCTACAGCATTGTGCCCGAGGTCAAGTCTGTTCGATACATGTCCGGAGCCGATCAGGACAAGGAGACTCCCCGGCCTGTAAGCCAGCGTCGAGCCTTGTACAGGGAGGTCCTCGCACAGTGCATGCTGCTTGTACTGCACGAGCTCTATGCCGCAGATGAGCTGGGTGCGCTTGAGTCGGTGGCCTTGAACGGCTTCGTCGATGGACACGATCCTACGACGGGCCGACCCGACCGAATGTTTCTTGCCACTGTCATGGCCGCGCGCTCTTCGTTCCGTGACCTGCACCTAGCACAGGTGAACGCCGAAAGTTGCCTGGCTGACGCCCTGCGAGGGCAGCTCTCAGCCAGGCCGGACCAACTCACGTCAGTACGGCCGAGCCGGCGGCCGGAAGATGTCGGGAACCGCGTCGTCGCCCACGGCAGCGATCAGGAACCAGATCTGTACGTCATGGATCCGGTCGCATTCGAGAGCCTCGTCGCCGATCTCTTCCGAGCCATGGGAATGCAAGCGGTGACGACTCAACGTTCGAACGATGGTGGTGTGGACGTCGACGCCCTCGACCCGACACCGATTCGAGGCGGCAAGATCGTCGTCCAAGTAAAGCGCTACCGCAACACAGTGCCTCCCACCGCCGTGCGCGACTTGTACGGGACTGTCCAGGACACCGGCGCCAACAAGGGCGTCCTCGTGACCACCTCAGGGTTCGGCCCAGGCTCACACACCTTCGCCAACGGCAAGCCGCTGGAACTGATATCGGGCACCGAGCTCGTCGACCTGCTGCACCGCCATGGGCTACGTGGGCGACTGGGCGAGGGCGACCGTCCGGCTGCTGCCCGGCCGACACCGTCAGGGCCCGACACTCGTCTGCCCGACGACTACAACGTCCTGGGCATGTCCTGGACGGGAAGCGTCGCCTTGGACGTGTGTGCTCTTGTCTGCCGGGGCAGCCGCGTCCTCAGCGACGATCACTTCGTCTTCTTCAACAACCCTCAGACACCGGACGGCTCAGTACGTGCTCTTCCTGCCGTTGCGCCGGACAAGGCCGCGATCTGCGTCTCCTTCGAAGGCCTGCCAGCGGATGCCGATCGGTTCGTACTCGTGGCCGCTGTCGATCCGGAGGTTAACCCGGATGCCGATCTCTCGGGCTTCACCGACGCATGCATCCGGCTACTCGATCCGGGCATGGCCGAGCAGGGGCGGCTTGAGGTCTCCGACGGTCGGCCGCGCGAGACGGCATTGGTTCTCGGCTCATTCCGCCGAAGGTCCAATGGGGACTGGGACTTCGTCCTCGGCGGCAAGGGATACACGGGCGGCCTGGAGCAACTAGTCCAGGATTACGGCATCGAGGTGGAGTAGATCGGCTGAGTCCGGGCATCACATCCAGTCCTGTGAGGGTGTAGACCTGGTCGTACGCCCGTCGGGTCTTCTCGCTAGGGAACAAGGGTGCCCCACGCAACTGGAGCCCTGGCTGATCGCGCTGCTCGTCAAACTGCCGCTGCACGACGGGGTCGCAGTGTGGGCGGCCACGGCGCGTGGGAAGTCGCCCACGTGACCGCCGGAGCCGTGCGGACTCCACGGTGTCTCCGGCCTGCCGAGCACCGCGCGGATCAGCGGCCGGGACGATGTCGTGCACGCGAGCGGGCGGCGTAAGCCGACGGGGTGTCGGTGTACGCCGCCCTGGGTGGGACGAGTTGCGGGAGGTGGCCCGCGTTGTCATGGTGGCTACTTCGGGTCGTGGTTGAACTTCGAGGTCGACCAGAAGTAGCCGAGCACCGCGAGGCCGACGCACCAGGCGATGGCGAGCCATCCGTTGTTGCCGATCTCTGTGCCGAGGAGGAGTCCGCGCAGGGTCTCGATGGCGGGCGTGAAGGGCTGGTACTCGGCGATCGGCTGGAACCAGCCCGGCATGGTGTGCAGGGGGACGAAGGCGCTGGACAGGAGTGGCAAGAGGATCATCGGCAGCGCGTTGTTACTGGCGGCCTCGGCGTTGGGGCTGATCAGTCCCATGCCGACCGCGATCCAGGTGACCGCCGTGGCGAAGAGCACGAGCAGCCCGAACGCCGCCAGCCACTCCAGGACGGTGGCATCCGTGGAACGGAAGCCGATGGCCACGGCGACGGCGCCCACGAGGATCACGCTCATGATCGACTGCAGCACACTGCCGACGACGTGCCCGACGAGCACCGAACCGCGGTGGATCGCCATGGTGCGGAAGCGGGCGATGATGCCCTCGGTCATGTCGTTGGAGACGGAGACCGCGGTGCCGACCACGGTTCCGCCGATGGTCATCAGCAGGATGCCCGGGACGATGTAGGCGATGTAGTCGGAGCGGTCGGCGCCGCGGCCGAGGCCCGCGCTCATCGCGTCGCCGAAGATGTATACGAAGAGCAGCAGCAGCATGACGGGCGTCAGCAGCAGGTTCAGGGTGAGGGACGGATAGCGCCGGGCGTGGAGCAGGTTGCGGCGCAGCATCGTGGACGAGTCGCGCACGGCGAGGGAGAGGGAGCTCATCGGACGGCCTCCTTGGACTGGTTGGGGATGCCGGCGCCGCCGGTCAGGGCGAAGAAGACATCGTCGAGGTCGGGGGTGTGCACGGTCAGCTCGTCGGCCTCGATGCCGGCCGAGTCCAGCCAGTCGAGGATGGAGCGCAGTTCGCGCTGGCTGCCGTCGCTGGGGATCTGCAGCGACAGCGCCTCGTCGTCCCGGGTCACCTCGCGCAGCGCGAGGGCGGCGGACCGGTAGGCGGCCGGGTCGGTGAAGCGGAGCCGGACGTGTCCGCCTGGGATGAGCTTCTTGAGTTCCTCGGCGGTGCCCTGGGCGGCGATCTTGCCGTCGTTGAGCACGGCGATGCGGTCGGCGAGCTCGTCGGCCTCCTCCAGGTACTGGGTGGTGAGGAAGACGGTGACGCCGTCGGAGACGAGCTCGCGGATGATCTGCCACATGTTGTGCCGGGAGCGCGGGTCGAGGCCGGTGGTCGGCTCGTCGAGGAAGATGATCCGCGGGTTGCCGACCAGGGTCATGGCAATGTCGAGGCGGCGCTTCATGCCGCCGGAATAGGTGGAGGCGGGCTTCTTCGCGGCGTCGGTGAGGTCGAAGCGCTCGAGCAGCTCGGCGGCGACCTGCCGTCCCTCGCGCTTGGAGAGGTGGTGCAGGTCCGCCATGAGGAGCATGTTCTCCTCACCGGTGATCAGGCCGTCGACGGCGGAGAACTGGCCGGTGACGCCGATCGCGGCGCGCACGGCCTGCGGGTCGGTGGCGAGGTCGTGGCCGCCGACGCGGATCTGGCCACTGGCGGGGTCGGGAGAGATGAGGCTGGAGAGGATCTTGACGGCGGTGGTCTTTCCGGCGCCGTTCGGGCCGAGCAGGGAGAAGATCGTTCCTTCCGGGACGGCCAGGTCGACGCCGTCGAGGACGGTCTTGTCGCCGTAGGACTTGCGCAGCCCGTTCGCCGCGATGGCCAGGTTGGTCATGAGGGTGCTCCTTCAGAGGCTGCGGGCGGTGACGTCGCCGTAGGCGGTGGTCGCGTGGATGTTCAGGCCGGCGGCGCTGCCGTCGGTGTTCTTGAGTGCGTTGTGGATCCGGCCGTAGGCGGTGCCGGCGTCCAGGGAGGCGGAGACTCCGCGGGCGGCGCCGACCGACACGTCGCCGGACTCGGTGCGCAGCGTGACCGTGCCGCGCACGGCCTCGGCGATGTGGATGTCGCCCTTCTGGGTGCTGATCTCCGCGGGGCCGCCCAGGCGGCCGACCGAGACGTCGCCGGCGAGGAGGCTGAGGCGGGCGCCCGCGGTCTCGTCGAGCTTGACCGCGCCCTGTGCGCCCTCGAAGGCGACGTCGCCGAGCCGTCCGACGCCCCGGAACTCGGCGCTGGCCGCCTTCGCCTCGATGCGGGAGCCGGCGGGCAGCTGGACCGTCACTTCGATGGATCCGGTGTTGCCGACGAGCCGGTTCTTCGCCGGTGCGGTCTCGACCCGCAGGATTCCGTCGCCGTATTCGACCGTGGTCTGCTCCGCCGCCTTCACGTCGCGGCTCCTCGAGGCGTCCGCGGGCAGGATCTCGACCGTGGTGTCGGCCCGGTCGGCGGCGATGAGCCGGATGCGTCCCGCGGGGATGTCGAGGACGGCCGAGACCGGGGTGGGAGTGGCGAACTTCTGCATCGTGCTCTCCTTGGGTCGTTGTTTCCGACGACGCAAACGCTACGTTGCGTTCAAGGATTCGGCAACGGAGTCGTTGCACGTGATCTGCATCAATGCAGGTCAAGGCCATTAAATCGTTGCAATAGTTTGGAATTTAATGCAACAGTTCTGGCTCTGTTCGTTGCAATGGATTGGAAGTGAACGCTATACTGGAGACACCACGGACCATGAAGGAGGCCGCTATGCCGGGAGGCAGGCTCACCCAGCAGGAACGCCAGCAGATCGCGCTGGGGCTGGCCGACGGCCTCGCCTACGCGGAGATCGCCAGACGCCTCGACCGCCCGACCTCGACCATCACGCGCGAGGTCATGCGCAACGGCGGCCCCACCGCCTACCGGGCCGACCTCGCCCACCGCGCCACCGAACGCCGCGCCCACCGCAGCAGGCAGACCGCGTCCCAGGACTCAAAGACACCCGCGCAGCCCCACGGGCGCGACGCCGAGGCCGTGCGCGAGTACGAGGAGACGTTCACCACCGTGCTCATGCAATCGGGCGTGCCCAAGATGATGGCCCGGGTGCTGGCCTGCCTCTGCATCAGCGACGCGGGCAGCCTCACCGCGTCCGAACTCGTCCAACGCCTCCAGGTCAGCCCGGCGTCCATCTCCAAGGCGATCGCGTTCCTCGAGAGCCAGGACCTGGTCCGCCGGGAACGCGACGAACGCCGCCGCGAGCGCTACATCGTCGACGACGACGTCTGGTACCAGTCGATGATGGCCAGCGCCCGGTCCACCGCCCGGGTCGTCGACATCGCACGGCAGGGCGTCGGTGTCCTCGGCTCCGGCACCCCGGCCGCCGCCCGCCTCGAGAACATCGCCCGCTTCCTCGACTTCGTCACCGAGAGCATCGTCCGCGCCGCGGAGCAGGCCCGCGACGTTCTCTACACAAAAGCCGAAACGACCTCAGGCGGCACTGACGAGCAAGCTGCAGATCGCTGATGGGCAGCCGTCCCGATGGTCACGGGCACGGACGAAGCCGCCCCGTCCCGCCTCGTCCCGCCTCGTCCCGCCTCGTCCCGCCTCGTCCCGCCCCGTCCCGATGGTCACGGGCACGGACGAAGCCGCCCCGTCCCGCCGAGCGTTCGCTGCCATGTGACCCCTCGGCCGCAGCCGGCTGTTGAGCGAGGCGGCCCGTCATCCCCGTAGGTGGGCGAGGAGTTCGTCCCCGAGGGGGTAGGGGCGTTCCTTGGGCAGCAGTCGGGCAGCGGAGTCCAGGTCACCACCGCGGACGAGGGCGTGGATCTCGTGGGCGAGTGGGGTCACGTCGCGGATGGAGACTGTCCATTCGTCCGCGTAGCGTCGTACGGCCTCACCGGAGAGGCCGAGTTGCAGGGACCGGTACGGCCGGGCCTGCAGGTGCAGGTCCCGCTCGGGGTCCCACTGCACGCGAGCGGGCGCACGCTTCAACTCGCGCTGCCAGGTGGCCCGGTCGTGGTGCACCCCACGGACGTAGCTGGACAGGCACGCGTGGCGCAGCGCCCACTCGAAGCCGTCACGGCTGATCTCAACGGCGAGGACGGTCTCCTGCCCCGCTTTCGCGCCCCAGCCGCAGCGGTACATCATCCACAGGAACGACGGCTTGATCCATGTCATCCTGTCCCGCTTCCACGCGGCGGGGAAACGGCCCTCCCGGACGGCGGGCCGGCCGATCTCCGGGGAGTACGCCTGGTAGACGGTGATCGTGGACTCCGCGTAGGCCGCACGGATCCTGCGTTGCGGTTCTTCCATGGCGTACAGCGTGGCGCCGGCCGGTTCGGACGGCCACTGATTATCGCCTGCCGTTCAGCGTGACGGAGAGCACCTGCCGCAACCGGGTACTCAGCCTGACGCCCGTCCCGCCGATCCCGCAGTACCCCGCCGGGTTCTTGCGCGGGCACTGCTGGGTTCAGGCCTCGATGGGTGAGGCAACGCCGGTGGACGGTCCCTCAGAGGCCGGCCGGGTGGCTGGAGAGCCAGTCGGCATGCCGGCCGCGCAGCTCGTCCCGCTCGGCGGGCGTGGTGAGGATGACGTCTGCGCCGCCATCGTAGGGATGGTGGATGCGGCGGAGTTCCGTGTCGGTGATGAACACCTCGACGACCGCCTCGTCCGCCACGGCGCGCAACAGCTCGTCGACGCAGCCGTGTTGCCATGGTCGACGGTCGGCGTAGAGACGCGTGTGGGTGTGGAACTCGGGGTCAGCGTCGTCCGTCTCCGACTCGGTCCACCAGTGCATGCCGTCGGGGTGCAGCTCTCGTCGTGGTGACGGCCAGCCAGCGGGCCCGGTCGGTGTGCTCGACCAGTCCATCGTCACGACGAACACGTCCGTGCCCGCGAACAGTCCGTCGAGAATCGTGTGGTACCGGTCCAGAACGATCGTGTACTCGTCCGCGGATTCCGGGTAGCGCTTCGAGCCGGGGAGGCTGTGGAAGCGCACCCAACGGTCCGCGTACGTCGTACGGAACGTGTGGGCGATGGGCGGGCCCGACGGCCGTCGGGCCCGCCACAGCGCTGCAAGCGGTGAAGGTGCGGCCTCGGCGGTCACCCGTCGGCCTTCGCGACCCCCACGGGGCAGGAAACCCCCGTCCCGGCGAGCCTGTGCTGCCATGTGACCCGTGGGATCAGGCACGCAGACCCGTGAGCCCGTCGTACGCGGCCGTGACGATCTGCAGTCCCCGATTGTCGTCCGCCGGTTCGCGCATCTGATGTGTCACGTACGCAACTGCCATACGGGCGTCAGGATCGATCATGACCAGTGAGCCGCCCCAACCGCCCCACCCGTAGGTGTTGCCGAAGAGTCCGTAGCCCAGACCCCAGCGCATCGGCATGCCCAGGACGCGGTCATCGCCCTGGAACTGCTCCTCCCGGGCACGGTCACAACCCGCCTGCGACAGCAGCCGCGCCCCCCTCACCGATCCTCCGCAGGCCATCACGGACTGGACGAGGGCGACCGAGCGGGCGTTGCCGAGCCCGTTCGCCGCAGGGATTTGCGCACGGCGCCAGGCCACGCTGTTCCCGTCGTGGACCCGTATCGGGGTCCCGGCGGGGGTCGAGTCGGCGGCGGGGGCACTCGCGGCGTAGCTGTCGTCCCGGGAGTGCGGCGGGATCGTGAGCGCCACCCGGTGGTCGTGCTCGGCGGGCAGGCCGATGTGGAAGTCCGCGCCCAGCGGGTCGGCAACCTCGTCGGCGAAGAACGCGCCCACGGTCCGGCCGGTGATGCGGCGTACGACCTCGCCCACGAGGAATCCCTGAGTGAGCGAGTGGTATCCGGCCTCGCTGCCCGGCTCCCATTGCGGAGCCTGCGCTGCCAGTCGTGCCGTGGCGGACGTCCAGTCGTACAGCTCGGCCACCGGCCCGTCCCAGTCGGGCAGGCCGGCTGTGTGCGCGAGCAGGTGGCGTACCAGCACCTTCTCTTTGCCCGCTGCGGCGAACTCCGGCCAGTACCGGGCGACCGGCGCGGCCAGATCGAGTTCGCCACGGTCGGCGAGAACCAGCGCGCACAGGGCGGTCATCGTCTTGGTGACGGACCAGACGTTGACGATCGTGTCGCGCTGCCACGGGATCGTACGGTCGGCGTCGGTGAATCCGCCCCAGACGTCCACCACCGGCCGGCCGTCCACGAAGACGGCCACCGAGCCACCGACGTCTCCCTCGTCCAGCAATGCCGCCAGCGCGCCGGGCACGGCAGTGAACAGATCATCGTATGAGCCGTGAATGTCCGCCATGCGGAGAATCTAGCCAGCTCGGAGTGACGCGGGGCAACTGAATTCCCGGCCCGCCAGGGGCGATTACCCCTCAGTGGCTTCCGGCGCAGGGGCGATGCCGGTCGGGCAGGACGCTCCCCAGTTCGTCTCGAACGGGGTACTCAGTTCGACGCCCGTCCCGCCGATCCCGCAGTACCCCGCCGGGTTCTTGTCGAGGTACTGCTGGTGATACCCCTCCGCGGCGTAGAACGTCCGGCCCTCGGCCGGGAGGATCTCCGTGGTGATGGTGCCGTAACCGGAGCCCGTCAGGACCTTCTGGTAGGCGTCGCGGGACGAGTCCGCGGCCGCCGCCTGGGCCGGGGAGTGGGTGTAGATCGCCGAGCGGTACTGGGTGCCGACGTCATTGCCCTGGCGGAAGCCCTGGGTCGGGTTGTGGGACTCCCAGAAGAGCTTCAGGAGCTGTGCGTACGAGACGACCGACGGGTCGAAGACGACGCGCACCGCCTCCGTGTGCCCCGTCAGGCCGGAGCACGCCTCCTCGTACGTCGGGTTCTCGGTGTAGCCGCCCTGGTAGCCGACCAGCGTCGTCCAGACGCCCGGGGTCTGCCAGAACTTGCGCTCCGCCCCCCAGAAACAGCCCAGGGCGAAGTCCGCGACCTCGAGGCCGGCCGGGTAGGGGCCGAGGAGCGGATTGCCCAGGACCGTGTGGCGGGCCGGGACGTCGAAGGCGGGGGTTTCGCGGCCACGGAGCGCCTGCTCGCGGGTGGGCAGCTCGGGCACGCGGCGGGACAGGAACATGCTGGGCTCCTCGGTCTTTCGGGTCCGTACACAGGAACGCACGGACCCCGCACAGCATTCCTGGGAGGGCCGGACCGCCCTGGTCGCGCGCCCGCGGGCCGGGCCCGCAGGTCGGGCAGTCCCCGTCCTGGTCAGGCCGCCTTGTAGACGGTCAGGTCCCGGGTCACCGCGTACTTGTCCGCCGGGTCCGCGAAGCGGTTCCACGGGAAGGCTCCCACGTATCCGTCCACGGCACGGAACTGCTCCAGTGCCTCCTCGTGGCGGTCCAGCCGCACCAGGTACCAGGCCAGCAGCAGTCGGACGTCCCGCAGCCGCGGGTGGTCGGGATCGGCGGCGGTCACATCGGCAGCGAGCGCGTCGACCAGGGCTGACACCTCCGGCGTCGCGAAGCCCCGCGAGGTGTGGCCGAAGGTCTCGTGCTCGAACCAGCAGATGAGGGGAAACGCGTGGAACAGGCTGCCGAGCGGCGCGGAAGCGGCGGCGTCCGCCGCGAATGACGTGCCCAGTTCCACCGAACCGTGCCACTTCCGGCACCAGTACTGGAGCGCGCCGAAGTGCGCCGAGTAGTGGTACGGAGCACGGGAGGTGACCTCGGCGAATTGCTTGCGCATGACGTCGTGGGGGTAGCCGAGGCCGACCGCGACCCAGATCCCGACGGCCGCCGGCCTCGGGTCGTCGTCGGGAGCCAGCTCGGCGGCACGCTCCACGGCCTGCCGGGCCTCTCCCAGCAGCTGGTGGAAGCCGGTGAACTGTTCCCGGGTGGTGTTCTTGGCCCGTGCGCCGCCGCGCGCCTCCCAGGCCAGGCCGATGGCGCTCTCTGCGCGTACGAGGGCGGCGTCCGGGTCTTCCGGGCGCGCCGCTTCCCAGGCGCGCAGCCAGACGTCGTCCTGGACGGCGACGCCGCTCAGAGCCGTGGTGTACAGGGAACTCCGCTCCCAGTCCTTTCCGGTCGCGGTGAGGAGCGCGGCGGCGGGCTCCCAGTCCCCGGCCCGGGCGGCGGCCAGTGCCGCGGTCAGTTCGGCCGGCGGCGGGCCGGCGTGCTCGGTGTCTATCTCGTCCTGAGGAACGAAGCCGAGCCGGACGGCGCGGTCGGCCATCGCGCCGCGTGCCGCTGCGACGCGCTGCGGCGAGGGGTCCTTCGACGCGTCGCGGCGGTGCTTCAGCCAGAAGTAGACGGCTACCGCGATGACGATGAGGGGGATCAGTCTGGGCATGTGTCGGTCCTCGGGGAAAGGGGCGGTGGGCGGGCGAGGCATGGGCTGGAGGCGGATGAGGGGTCTTGGCCCGCCGCTCACGCGGGGCAGGCCGACGAGGGGGCGGCCGGGTGATGCGACGGCACACGGGCGGGCGGGGCGGTGCGCGTCCGGCGCCCGGCGAGTGGCCACGGCGGCTCGGGCGGGGTGCCCCGCGTCTCAGGTAAGGGCCGTCGCCCTCAGCCGCGGTACGTCGGTCCCGATGGCATGCGGCCCTGTCATGCCGTCGGCCTTGGGGGTGCGGGGCGTGAACCGGCCGTGCAGCGCCGGGACGATGAGCAGCACGGAGACGATGCAGGGCGTGGCGGCGACCTCGGCCGGCACCCACGGGGAGAGGGTGTCGTCGATGCCGGCGAGCACGGTGAGCAGGGCGCAGCCGGGCAGATGGAAGCCTGCGAGCAGGACGACCGCACGCATGGCGCGCAGAGTGGTGCCCATCGGGCGATTCCCCCCACGGGAAAAGGACATGACGAAGTGTCGTGGGGGGAAGGGGAGTATCGCCCAGCGATGTTGCCGGTGGCAAGGAAGATCTTCAGTGGGCCGGGTGGGGATATTGTGGCGGCCACTCATTGCCATAGGGGGGCACAGGTGCGATTTACCTTGCGTGCGTGCGCGACCGCGGCCGTCGCCACGCTCGGCCTGCTGGCCACGGCGGTTGCGCCCGCGCAGGCGGCATCCGGCTACGACCGCTGTCCGCAGGGGAGGCTCTGCCTCTTCGACAACGCGGACGGCTCGGGCGCCATGGCCACGTACAGCCGGAGCATGCCGACACTGGGGGCCTGGGACAACAAGGCATCGGGCCTGCGTAACCGCACGGGCATGGAGGCCTGCGTGTACAGCCGGCCGAACTACGCCTACACGGACTCGGTCCATGACGTGTTTCTTCAGGCCGGGAGCGAGGACCATGCGCTCGACCTCACGTTCTACGAGGACGAGAACAGTCGTCTCGCCAACAACGTCAGTTCCTTCCGGCTGGCCCGCACCTCGCACGAGTGCACCAGCGGTGTGGAGTACATGACGTGGGCCCGGCCCTTCGACAATCCGACGGCCCCGCGGCTGTTCGGTGACCTCGACCGGGACGGACAGAGCGATCTCCTCTTCCGTTCGGCCGCCGGGAACCTGTGGTTCCTTCCCGGCGACGGCAGCGGCCGGAAGATCGGCAGCGGCTGGGGGGCCATGACCGCGTTGCAGCGCCACGGCGACCGTGACGGCAACGGCACGGAGGACATCGTCGCCCGTGACACCGCCGGCGCGCTGTACATGTACCCGGGCAACGGCGCCGGCGGCGTGGGTCCGCGCAAGCGGATCGGCACCGGCTGGCAGTCGCTCAGGAACATCACGGCAGTGGGCGACCTCAACGGCGACCGCCGCCAGGGCGACCTGGTCGCCGCCGACACCATCGGGAAGCTCTGGCTGTATCCGGGCAAGGCGGACGGCGCCCTGTCCGCGCGCAAGCAGATCGGCACATCGGGCTGGAACACGATGACCGCGCTCGTCGGCTCCGGGGACATGAACGGCGACGGCAAGGCGGATCTCGTCGCCAGGGACTCCGCCGGGCAGCTGTGGCTCTACCCGGGCCGGGGCACGGGGGCCCTCGGGACCCGCAAACTGATCGGTACGGGCTGGAAGGGCTTCAGCCGCATCATCGGCGTCGGGGACGTGAACAGCGACGGACCGAACGACCTGTTCGCGCTGCGGGCGCCGCTGCTGACGCTCTACACGAACAACGGCACGGGCAAGCTCAGCAATTACTCCGAGGACTACGACTGGGACGCCCGCGAGACCGCGTTCTGACGCTTGCCCACGGCAGTCCTCGGCACGGCACCGGTCCTCGCATCGGCCCACCAACCCGTCGGCCCGTCGTCCGGCCCGTCGTCCGGCAGGTCAGACGGGCGGGTCAGACGGGCGGGTCAGACGGGCGTCAGGACAGAGGGGCGGGTCTGAGGGGCGTCAGGACAGAGGGGCGGCCCGCACCGTGCCGGTGCGGGCCGCCGGTTCCTGCACCGGCCGTGACGGCCGCCGGTTCCTTGCAGCCGGTGCCGTCAGTGCAGCAGCGTCGCCGGGCTTCCGCCGTTCGCCTCGTACCCCGCGACCGCCAGGGCCCGGTAGACGGTGTACTCCGCCGCCGCATCGCCCCCGTGCGTCCAGGGCAGTGCCCCGACATGGCCGTCCACACGGACCAGCTGGTGCATCGCCTCGGTCCAGCGCTCCATGCGTACGAGGAACAGCACGAGCAGATGCCGTACGTGCGGAAGCACCGGGTCGTCCGCAGGTGCCGTGTGCGCCGCGTGCAGCGCACCCCCGACGGCCTTGGTGACCACGGCGCTCTCGTAGAAGCCGCTCACCAGATTGACCTCGGGCACATGCTCGTAGACCGCGAACAGCGGCAGCGCGGCGAGCAGTGACCCCTCGGGCGCCCGGGCGGCGGCGGTCGTCGCGAAGTGGTCGGCCTCCTCGCGGGAGCCGTGCCACTTCTCGCACCAGTAGTGCAGGGCGGCGAGATGAGCGCCCATGTGCGCGGGGGCGCGGTCGATGACCTTCGCCCACACCTGGTCGAACTGCTCGTGGGAGTAGCCGAGTCCACGGGCCACGGCCAGTTCCACGATGTACGGAACGGGGTCGCCGGGGGCCAGCAGTGCTGCCTCGGCGCAGATCGTTCGGGCCTCCTCCAGGATGATGCGGAAGTCGTCGGCACCCGCCGAGGACGACCGCCAGGCCTGCTGCACCAGGAACTCGGCGTGCACGGCCGCACCGCCCGCGTCCTTCGGGGACTCCGCACGCCAGGTGCGCAGCCAGGAGCCGCCCGTGCCCGGCTGCTGCTGGAGCTCCAGGGACGCCGCGCCCGCGAACGCCTGGACGCGCTGCCAGCGCTGCTCGTCCTCCTTCGGCGTGCCGGCGAGCAGCTGGGAGGCGGCACGCCAGTCCTGGGTGCGCTGGACGACATCGAGCACGTCCAGGAGGTCCTGGTCGGGGCCCGGCAGCCGCAGATCGAGCAGCTCCTGGCGGACAAAGCCGTACGCGGCGGGGTCCGCGGCGTCCGGCGATCCCGGGGCCACCTGCCGGATGGCGCCCCGGCGGCGCATGACGTACGGGGCGAAGACCGCGACCAGCATGGTCATCGCGATCAGGAACCAGAGAATCTCCATACGGCCATTGTCCCGGACGGCGTGGGGAAGGTGAGCTACCGGGACTACGCTCGGGCTTCATGAGTGACGAGCAGACCAACGAGCACGGCCACGAGCACGGCTTCGAGACCATCGCCATCCACGCGGGCAACACCGCGGACCCGCTGACCGGCGCGGTCGTCCCGCCCATCTACCAGGTGTCCACGTACAAGCAGGACGGAGTCGGCGGACTGCGCGGCGGCTACGAGTACAGCCGCAGCGCGAACCCGACCCGGACCGCGCTGGAGGAGAACCTCGCGGCGCTGGAGGGGGGCACGCGCGGTCTGGCGTTCGCGTCCGGTCTGGCTGCCGAGGACTGCCTTCTGCGTACGCTGCTGGTCCCCGGTGATCACGTGGTCATTCCCAACGATGCGTACGGCGGAACGTTCCGGCTCTTCGCCAAGGTCGTCCAGCGCTGGGGCGTGGAGTACTCGGTTGCCGACACCTCCGATCCGGCGTCGGTACGGAACGCGCTCACGGACCGTACGAAGGTCATCTGGGTCGAGACCCCGTCGAACCCGCTCCTCGGTATCACCGACATCGCGCAGATCGCGGGAATCGCCCGCGCGGCGGGCGCGAAGCTCGTCGTCGACAACACCTTCGCGAGCCCTTATCTGCAGCAGCCGCTCGCGCTCGGTGCGGACGTGGTCGTCCATTCGCTGACGAAGTACATGGGCGGGCACTCGGACGTCGTCGGCGGCGCGCTGGTCTCGGCCGATACCGCGCTCGGCGAAGAGCTGGCGTACCACCAGAACGCCATGGGTGCGGTCGCCGGGCCGTTCGACTCCTGGATCGTGCTGCGCGGCATCAAGACACTGGCGGTGCGCATGGACCGGCACAGCGCGAACGCGGCGCGGATCGTGGAGATGCTGACCAAGCACCCGAGGGTGACGCGCGTGCTCTACCCGGGGCTGCCCGAGCACCCGGGCCACGAGATCGCTGCGAAGCAGATGAAGGACTTCGGCGGCATGGTGTCCTTCCAGGTCGCGGGCGGCGAGGAGGCGGCGGTCGAGGTCTGCAACCGGGCCCAGGTCTTCACCCTCGGCGAGTCCCTCGGCGGCGTGGAGTCCCTGATCGAGCACCCGGGGCGGATGACCCATGCCTCGGTGGCGGGCTCGGCGCTGGAGGTTCCGGCGGACCTGGTGCGGCTGTCGGTCGGCATCGAGTCGGCCGACGACCTGCTGGCGGACCTCGAGCGGGCTCTGGGCTGACGCCCGTCACCCCTGGGGCCGGTCCGGCTCCCCGGCCGTTGCGGCCGGCCACCGGCGTCGGCGTTCGAGGACGTCGAGGACGGACAGGCCCTGTGCGCCACTGTGGGGGAAGGTACGACCCGGCCCGTCGTCGGGCCGGGTCCCGTGCCGTCCGCCGTCTGGGCACCCCGTGCGCCCTGTTCTCCGGCACCGCGCGGGCCCCCGGGAACGCGCCGCACGGGCCGACCGGAGGGCGCCGCCCGTCGCGGACGTGGGCGGTGACCCCTGCCCGGCCCGAGCCGGGCAGCGGGATCAGGCGCTGATCTTCTCGTCCTCCAGCATGCCGCGTATCTGTTCGCGGAGTTCCGGGCTGTCCTCATGGCCGTGGACGGAGACCGCGTGGTCGGTGGCGGCCCTGAGGACTTCGTCCTCCTCACCGGAGATGGTGAGGGAGCACTTCGTCTCGCTCGGGAACCTGCGGCAGTCGGCAACTTTTCTGGTCATCACGACCTCCTGGATGGTGCGTTGCACCGCTTGTTCCAGGGTAGGGCCAGGCCCTGACCCGGCGCCCGTCCGCGAGGCGGCCCTTGATCACCAGCCCTCGATGATCACCAGCCCTCGATCACCAGCCCTCGATCACCAGCCCTCGATCTCCGGTGTCGTCTCGGCCGGGGGCACGGTCCACGGTTCGGCGGCGGATGCCCAGACGGCGAACGCGATCGCCACTGCCACCAGGAGCAGCCAGCCCGCCCGGTGCAGGCCGCGCCGTCGGCGCAGCAGTCGGGTGCCGCGTTCCGTCGCCCGGACGAGCAGATCGGCGGGTACAGGCCCGGGCGGCACGTCCATCATCTGCCGCACCTCCGCCTCCCGGCGCCCATGGCCGTTCAAGCTGCTCATGACGCACCTGCGGTGCGGTACCAGGGCCGGGCACCGCGCGAGGACGTGCCCGGGGTGCGCAGGATGGTGATCGCACGGCTGCAGATCGCCCGTACCCGTTCCATCGGCAGGCCCAGCAGCGCCGCCGTCTGCTCCTCGGCCACGCCCTCGTAGAGCCGCAGCACCACGATCAGCCGCTCCTGCGGGGTCAGCCGTGACAGCACCCCACCGGAGGTCCGGGGGAGCCGCCAGGCGGAGCGGGCGAAGCGGGTGGCGAGTTCCGCGCGAGTGCGGTCGTACGGATCCTCGTCGCGCAGCCGCGCCCACTCCGCGTATGTGTGCGCGAGCGCGGCGACGAGCAGCCGCTGCGCCTGCGGGTTCTGCCGGGGCTGCTCGCCGGTCAGCAGCGTC
This sequence comes from Streptomyces sp. NPDC043861, assembly GCF_056435905.1. Classification (NCBI taxonomy): domain Bacteria; kingdom Bacillati; phylum Actinomycetota; class Actinomycetes; order Kitasatosporales; family Streptomycetaceae; genus Streptomyces; species Streptomyces sp. NPDC043861. The sequence goes on from NZ_JBWKDP010000021.1 coordinate 59,217, forward strand.
GCGGCGTGCAGCAGCCGGCCGGCAGCGCCCGCGACGAAATCATCGAAATCGCGGGCGCGCGGACCGGGAACCGAGGGCTGGCCGCGCCGTCGCATGTGCTCATATCAGGCCAGAGTCGTGTCCCCGGTCAAGAGGTCGGACGCCTCAGGTCGGGCCGGGTCGGGAGTACTCGGCGGCACATCTGCTCTCAGGAGCTCTGCGATGCCTCCGTCTCGGAGGCCGGAAGCCCGGCCTGGCGGGCCGAGAGCGCCGAGTTGAAGCGGGTGAGCAGGGTGCAGAACGACTCCCGCTCCTCCTGGGTCCAGCCGTCCGTCACCTGGGCCATCAACTGGCGCCGTGAGGAGCGGACCTCCTCGAGGCGGGCCTGGCCGCGCGGCGACAGCTGCAGCACGACCGCGCGGCCGTCCTCTGGGTGGGAGGTGCGCTTGACCAGCCCCGTGTCGACCAGCGGTGCGACCTGGCGGGTGACGGTCGACGAGTCGATGCCCATCCCGGCGGCGAGCGCCTTGACGCCCATCGGGCCTTCCCGGTCCAGTCGGTTGAGCAGCAGATACGCGGCACGGTCCATCGAATTGCGGACCTGGCCGACCCCGCCGAGCCGCGTCTGCTCGGCACGGCGCGCGAAGACGGCCACCTGGTGCTGGAGAGCATCGAGGAGACCGGGGTCAAGATCAGTCGTCATGTCCTGAGATGTGGGCATGGCTGCGGGGGCTCTCTCGTGCGGTGGTCGGTTGGTGGGGGACAGAGTACGCGGACGGGACCGGGTGCGTACCTGCCCTGCGGAATCCCGTGGACCGCCGTGTGACCGGGGCCGCCGTCAGGCCTTTGAGCTGCGAGACTTGCTGTCATGAGCTTCCGCACGACTGGCCCCTTTCACCCGCTCATCCTCGACGACGTCCGGGGGGCCCAGAAGATGCTCTCGGGCGTGGCTCGGCTGACCCCGATGGAGGGCAGCCGTCATCTGACGCATCTGGTGGGCGCCCCTGTCCATCTGAAGTGCGAGAACCTGCAGCGGACCGGTTCGTTCAAGCTGCGCGGTGCGTACGTGAGGATCTCCGGGCTGAGGCCCGAGGAGCGGGCGGCGGGTGTCATCGCCGCATCGGCCGGAAACCATGCGCAGGGCGTCGCTCTCGCTTCCTCGCTGCTCGGTGTGCGTTCCACTGTGTTCATGCCGGTCGGCGCCCCACTGCCGAAGGTCGCGGCGACCCGTGACTACGGCGCGGAGGTGCGGCTGCAGGGGCAGGTCGTCGACGAGACCCTGGCCGCCGCGCAGGAGTACGCACGCGACACGGGAGCGGTGTTCATCCACCCCTTCGACCATCCCGACATCATCGCCGGGCAGGGCACGGTCGGCCTGGAGATCCTCGAGCAGTGTCCCGAGGTGCGGACGATCGTCGTCGGCATCGGCGGCGGCGGGCTCGCGGCGGGCATCGCGGTCGCGGTGAAGGCGCTGCGCCCCGACGTGAAGGTCGTCGGTGTGCAGGCGGAGGGGGCGGCGGCCTATCCGCCCTCGTTGGCGGCGGGCCGCCCGGTGTCGATCGAGGAGCCGACGACGATGGCGGACGGCATCAAGGTGGGCCGCCCCGGCGACGTTCCCTACGCGATCGTCGAGGAACTGGTCGACGAGGTGCGCACGGTCTCCGAGGATGCGCTCTCCTCGGCGCTGCTGCTCTGCCTGGAGCGGGCGAAGCTCGTGGTCGAACCGGCCGGCGCCAGCCCGGTGGCTGCGCTGCTGACCGAGCCGCGCGCCTTCCGGGGCCCGGTGGTCGCGGTGCTGTCCGGCGGCAATGTCGACCCGTTGCTGATGCAGCGGATCCTGCGGCACGGCATGGCGGCAGCCGGACGCTATCTGTCGCTGCGGCTGCCATTGCCCGATCGTCCCGGAGCGCTGGCGACCCTGCTCGGCGTCCTTTCGGCGGTGGATGCGAACGTGCTGGACGTGGGCCACGTCCGCACCGATCCGCGCCTCGGGCTCACGGAGGTCGAGGTGGAGCTCCATCTGGAGACGAAGGGGCCCGAGCACTGTGCGGAGGTGGAGGGAGCGCTCGGCGACGCCGGATATCGCGTCATCCGCTGACGGCGGGAGGGTGGGCCGGTGAACGTCCCGTGCGGGCGGTCCGGTGACATTCCGGCGGGTGGTTCGCGGCTCGGCCTTCCGCGCTTCTTCGGGTCGGTCCATTGAGTATCGCGATGTATCGCGTTATCTTGGCCGAGGTCGCAAACTGCCTGCGCGGCATGTCGGCCAAAACTAAGCTTGCGGGGAAAACGCGGCAAGTAAGTGCCGGGTAAGCGTTGCGCAAGCGAAACCAGCCAGGAGTCACCCCCACGTCACTGGGAGACCCACATGCCAGGCGCCATATATGCCGAGGGTCTGGTGAAGACCTTCGGCGAAGTCAGGGCTCTGGACGGCGTTGATCTCGATGTCCCCGAGGGCACGGTCCTCGGGCTGCTGGGCCCGAACGGCGCCGGCAAGACCACCGCCGTGCGTGTGCTGACCACCCTGCTCCAGCCGGACAGCGGCAGGGCGGTCGTCGCAGGCATCGACGTCCTCAAGCACCCCAATGAAGTCCGCCGGTCCATCGGTCTCTCCGGTCAGTTCGCGGCGGTCGACGAATATCTGACCGGCCGTGAGAACCTCCAGATGGTCGGCAGGCTGTACCAGATGAGCGCCGCGGCTGCGAGGGCCAGGGCCGGCGAGCTGCTGGACCGGTTCAATCTGGCCGACGCGGCCGACCGCACCGCGAAAACCTACTCCGGCGGAATGCGCCGCCGTCTCGATCTCGCGGCCGCCCTGGTGGTCCAGCCGCCCGTGATGTTCATGGACGAGCCGACCACCGGCCTGGATCCGCGAAACCGGCAGGGGCTGTGGGAGGTGATCAAGGAACTCGTCGGAGGCGGTACGACGCTGCTGCTGACCACCCAGTACCTGGAGGAGGCCGACCATCTCGCCGACGACATCTGCGTCGTCGACCACGGCCGGGTCATCGCCCGCGGCACGTCGGACCAGCTCAAGGCGCGCACGGGCGGCGAGCGTGTCGAGGTCGTCGTCCACCGCCGCGACGAGATCTCCCCGGCCCGTGAGGTGCTGACCGCCTTCGGCAAGGGCGAGGTCACCGTCGAGGACCACACCCGCAAGCTGACCGTCCCGGTGACGGGTGGGGCCAAACTCCTCGCCGAGGTCATCCGCGATCTCGACGCCCGGGGGGTCGAGATCGACGACATCGGTCTGCGCCGCCCCACCCTCGACGACGTCTTCCTCTCGCTGACCGGCCACCACGCCGAGGACGCCGCCGAGGAGAGCGGACCGGAGACCGACCGCAGGGGCAGGAAGCCCCGGAAGGAGGCCGTGCAGTGACCAGCGTCCAGGACGCGGCGGAACGCACCCCGGTGCCGGGCCGGCGCGGCGGCGGCATCATGCAGTCCTTGGGCGACTCGCTGGTCGTTGCCAGGAGGAACCTGATCCGCATGACCCGGATCCCCGAAGTGGTCATCTTCGGGATGATCCAGCCGATCATGTTCGTCGTGCTGTTCAGCTATGTGTTCGGCGGTTCGATGCAGATCGGCGGCTCCACGTCCCCGTCCGTCTACCGCGAATTCCTGATGGCGGGCATCTTCGCCCAGACCGTCACGTTCGCGACGGCCGGAGCGGGCGCCGGTATCGCCGACGACATGCACAAGGGCCTCATCGACCGGTTCCGGTCACTGCCCATGGCGCGCGGCGCCGTCCTCACCGGGCGCACACTCGCGGACCTCGTACAGACGGCGCTGACCGTCGTGGTGCTCACTGTCGTCGCCCTGCTGGTCGGCTGGCGGATCCACAACGGCATCCCCAAGGCGCTCGGGGCGTTCGCCCTGCTGCTTCTGCTCGGGTACGCGTTCTCCTGGATCGGCGCACTGATCGGCCTGTCGGTCCGCACCCCGGAAGCCGCCACCTCCGGCGGACTGATCTGGCTGTTCCCCGTCACCTTCATCTCGAACGCGTTCGTCGACACCACCAAGATGCCCTCGTGGCTGGAGACGATCGCCGATTGGAATCCCTTCAGTGCAACGGTGCAGGCCAGCCGTGAGCTGTTCGGTAACCCCGGCGTCTCGCCGTCCGACGCCTGGCCCATGGTCCATCCGGTGTGGGCGTCGATCATCTACTCGATCCTGATCGTTGCGCTGTTCCGGACCCTGGCGGTGCGCAAGTACCGCTCTGCCACGGCCTGACCGCGTACCGCCGCACACGACGACGGAAGGCCCCGCGCACCTGCTCGGCAGGTTGCGCGGGGCCTTCGAGTCTGCGGATGCCTTCCGCGAGCGGCCTGGGCTCAGCCCTGGTACGGCTTGGCGTCGAGGATCTTCACCATGGCGGTCCTGCCGTTCGGCAGCTCGTAGTCGGCGTTCTCGCCGACCCTCTTGCCGTTCACGCCCGCGCCGAGCGGGGACTGCGGGGAGTACGTCGCGATGTCGTTCGAGGCGTACTCGCGAGAAGCCAGCAGGAAGGTCTCGGTGTCGGTCTCGTCACCGTCGAAGGCGACCGTGACGACCATGCCGGGGGCCACCGTGCCGTCGTCCGCAGGGGCCTCACCGACCTTCGCCTTCTCCAGGAGCTGGGTCAGCTGGCGCACGCGGAGTTCCTGCTTGCCCTGCTCTTCCTTGGCCGCGTGGTACCCGCCGTTCTCGCGCAGGTCGCCCTCCTCACGGGCCGCCTCGATCTTCTTTGCGATCTCGACGCGCGCGGGACCAGACAGGTACTCCAGCTCGGCCTTGAGCTGGTTGTACGCCTCCTGGGTGAGCCAGGTGACGTTCTCGCTCGTCTGGGTCACAGGTGCTCCTCGTAGGTACTGGGAATACAAAGCATCGCCCTACCCAGAAGCATGTGCCTCCAGGAGTGGGCGAAACCACGAGCCTAACAATGAGTGCGGGAAAGGGGGAGGACCAAAAGGCATCAATTATGCGTCAATGCAGGTCAGACCCGAAAAGACATGGGCGGGTGTCAGCCCTGGGGGCCGCTGTCGGCGGTGCAGCCCGCCAGCTCGGCGCTGGTCGCCCTCGACGTTGTACGCACGGTGACGACCTCGTCGATACGGCTCTCGGAGGAGTCGAAGCGGACGTCCCTGCGGCCGACCTCACTGCCGTCCTCGGCGCGCGAGCGCAGGGTGCAGTAGCCCTTGGCGTCCCTGTCCTTGCGGACCTCGAGATGAACCCGGACCCGGTCGTCCGCGGTCACGTCCCACTTGATCAGCTCGGCGCTGATCCGCTGGCCGCCGATGTAGTCGTAACCGAACCACGTGATCATGGCGAGCAGGCCGGCGCCCAGCACGGCGCCCACGATCTTGAGCCCGCGGTCCGCGCGCTCGTCCGCCGAGCGGCCGTAACGGCCCCCGGGGACCTGCTGGCGCGCCGTGGTCATGATCGTCCTCCCAGACTGCGGGACACCGGAATTTTTCCGCCCCCCGATTCCGTCACTATAGAAGCCGCCCGCCGCCACGGGACCGGCACCCCGCACCGACCTTCCCGCGGGACGGCACCGACAATTCGACGAATCGCTGAGGATCGAGTCTTGACTGAGCAGCTGCGACTGATGGCCGTTCACGCCCACCCCGACGACGAGTCGAGCAAGGGCGCGGCGACGATGGCCAAGTATGTGTCCGAGGGGGTGGACGTGCTGGTCGTGACCTGCACGGGCGGAGAGCGCGGCTCCATCCTCAATCCGAAGCTCCAGGGCGACAAATACATCGAGGAGAACATCCACGAGGTCCGCCGAAAGGAGATGGACGAGGCCCGCGAGATCCTCGGCGTGAAGCAGGAGTGGCTCGGCTTCGTCGACTCCGGCCTCCCCGAGGGCGACCCGCTGCCCCCGCTTCCGGAGGGCTGTTTCGCTCTGGAGGACGTCGACAAGGCGGCCGGCGAGCTGGTGCGGCAGATCCGGTCCTTCCGTCCGCAGGTCATCACGACCTACGACGAGAACGGCGGCTACCCGCACCCGGACCACATCATGACCCACAAGATCTCGATGGTGGCCTTCGAGGGTGCGGCCGACACCGAGAAGTACCCCGAGTCCGAGTACGGCCCGGCCTTCGAGCCGCAGAAGCTCTACTACAACCAGGGCTTCAACCGTCCGCGCACGGTCGCACTGCACGAGGCGCTGCTCGCGCGTGGCATGGAGTCCCCGTACGGCGAGTGGCTGGAGCGCTGGAAGGAGTTCCAGCGTGCCGAGCGGACCCTGACCACCTATGTGCCGTGCGGAGACTTCTTCGAGGTCCGTGACAAGGCCCTGATCGCCCACGCGACGCAGATCGATCCGGACGGCGGCTGGTTCCGCGTCCCGATGGACATCCAGAGGGAGGTCTGGCCCACGGAGGAGTACGAGCTCGCCAAGTCCCTGGTCGATACCTCCCTCCCCGAGAGCGACCTCTTCGCGGGCATCCGCGACAATGCCTGACATGAGCGCTAGCGCAAACCTCGCAATGACGCACCTCGTCCCCCTCGCCGCCACCGACTTCGACAAGAACAAGGTGACCCCGGGTGTCCTCGGCTTCCTCGTCTTCGCGGCGCTGGCCGTGGGTGTGTGGCTGCTGATGAAGTCCATGAACCGGCACATGGGACGGGTGAACTTCGAGGAGGCGCCCGAGGCGGGCGGCGCGGCTGCGCCGGGCGCCGGCGGCGCGACCCCGGCCAAGGAGTAGGCCCCGGGGCCCTTGGCCCCGGGGTTTCCGGCTCTGCGACTCTGCGGTCCCGGTCCCGGCCATCCCGGTCCGGGGGTCCTCGGTCGGGTTGCTAGTTCCGGCTGCGCTGCTCCCCGGCCCCGGGGCTTCGCGCTTCGTGGGACCCGCCGCGGGCCGAGTGCGTGCCGGGGCACGCGAGCCCGGCAAGATCCGAACGAGAGACCCTAGACCGGTACGCCCATCACTTCCCGGGCGTGCCGGTTGGGCACCATCCCCAGCGACCAGGCCTGCCAGCCGTCCTCCAGCCGCACACCGCGCTCCAGGACCAGGGCGAAAGCCTCCATGCAGTCCTCCAGCTTGCCGTCACGGGTGGGGTGGCCGTCCTCGCGGAGCCGGGCGAGTTCCTCCTGGGCTACGACCGTGCCGATCTCGGTCCCTCCCGCAGACGCATAGGGGAGCAGGGTGCAGCGCAGGAAGCGGGCCCAGTCGTCGCCACGGCGGTCGTGGTACGAGGCGAACAGCGCGGTCGCCTCGTCGCAGAGGCCCAGGGCCTGGGCGGCGCGGTCGTTGCCCGCGTCGATGAGGGCGAGTTCCAGACAGGTCCAGGCCTCACCGTGGGACAGGCCGATGCGCTGGAAGTCGGCACGGGCGTCGACGAGGAGCTGCCGGGCGAAGCCGGAATTGCGGAGGTTGCCGGTCTGTGCCGCGCGCTGGTCGCGGGTGGCGCGGCCGGAGTGGTGGCGGGCGCAGGCCAGGCCGTAGACGTCCCGCATCCGCGAGAACATCGTGCGGGCGCGCTCCAGCTCGCGTACCGCCTGGTCACGGTCGCCGCGCTCCTCCAGTGCCTGGCCCAGGTAGTAGAGGGTCCAGGCCTCGCCGCGCGCGTCCTCGCTGTCGCGGTGCCGGGACAGGGCCTGGCGGAGCTGGTCGACCGCCGGTGACGGGTCGCCGTCGACCAGCCGCGCGCGGGCGAGCTGGGTCAGCGCCCAGGCCTCGCCACGGTCGTCGCGCATCCGCCCGTACAGATCGAGGGCCTCGTGCAGCTCCGACTCGGCGCGCGGCACATCGCCCATGCGCAGGCAGACCTGTCCGAGCTGGAAGTGGGTCCAGGCCTCTCCGTGCAGTGACTCGCCGCCGCGGTGGAGGGTCAGCGCGGTGGAGAGCAGGGTGAGCGCCTCGGCGAGATTCGCCCGGTCGCGTTCGACCGCGGCCAGGGCGTGCAGTGTCCAGGCACGGTCTGCGGCCAGTGCGTCGGACGACTGGAGCTCGATCGCCTCGCGCAGCTTCGCCGACGCCTCGATGAGGTTGCCCTGGTGGTGCAGGGTGATGCCCAGGGAGCACAGGGCGCGGGCGGCGCCGGCGTCGTGCTGTGCCTCGCGGTACAGATCCACCACCGACGACAGGGTCGTGCGCGCCTTGTCGAGCTCGCCGAGCTGACGGGCCGCGATGCCGGTGCGCCACTGGACCGAGCGGACGAGCAGGCCCTGGTCGACGGCTTGCGTCAGATCGTTGATCTCGCCGAGCCGGTAGAGGTCGCCGCGCAGCAGGCAGTAGTCGCACAGGGCGCCGAGCAGATTCAGCACGGCCTGCTGGTCGACGCCTTCCGCATGCCGCAGTGCCGCCGTGATGAAGCTCGACTCGTCGTCCAGCCAGCGAAGCGCCGCATCCAGGGAGGAGAAACCATGACCGTCGAACTGGTTCGCGCGGGTCGAGGTCTTTCCGTCGACGAGCCGGATCACGGAATCCGCGAGCTCGGCGTACGCGATGATCAGCCGTTCCTGCGCGGCGGTGCGGTCCGCCGGCTGCTCCTCGTCCAGCAGCCGCGCCTGTGCGAAGGCGCGTACGAGGTCATGCAGACGGTAGCGCTCTCCCCCTGCGCCCTGCGGCGTGGAGGGACCCCCACCTGCGCCCTGCGGCGTGGAGGGACCCCCGCGCACATGGTCCAGCAGCCCGGCCCGGGCGAGCCCCGACAGCAGCCGCTGCCCCTCCGTCTCGTCCGTGGCCAGCAGCGCTGCCGCAGCTGCCGCCCCGAGCGACGCCCGCCCCGCGAGCGCAAGTCGGCGCAGCAGACGACGGGCCTGGTCCGACTGGTCGGTGTAGCGCAGCCAGAGCGCCCGGTCGACCGGCTCCACCGGACCGTAGGCGGACAGGTCCTCGGCCAGTTCCTGCGGGGTGCGGGTCCCCAGCGAGGAGCCCGCGATCCGCAGTGCCAGCGGCAGTCCGCCGCACAACTCCCTCACCGTGTCGGTCGACTGGGAGTCGTACGGGCCCTCCTGAGGTTCTTCGGCGGCAGCCGCCAGCAGCTCTTCGGCACCCGCCGCGTCCAGCGCCTCCACCGGCAGCCGGTGCACCCAGGCCGGGGTGTCCTGCGGCAGCTCCAGCGGTTCGCGTGAGGTGACCAGCACGAGCGAGTCCGAGCGCTCCGGGATCAACGTCCGTACCTGCTCGGGGTCGTTAGCATCGTCCAGGACGACCGTGACCGGCAGCCCGGTCAGATGCTGGTGGTACAGCTCGCTCAGCCGCCGCACCTGCTGCTCCGTCGACGACCGCTCGCGGAAGAGGAGTTGCTCGCGGGGAGCACCCAGCCGGTTCAGCAGATGCAGCAGGGCGTCACGCGTCGACAGTGGCTGCTCGCCCGCCGAGGCGCCGCGCATGTCGACGACGCACGCCCCACGGAACTGGTCCTTCAGATGGTGCGCGGCTCGCACGGCGAGCGCTGTCCGCCCGGACCCGGGCTCGCCGTGCAGAACGACCACCGTGGGTTTCGTCTCCGTGGACGCCCTCGCGGCATGCACCCATTGCGCGATGCGCGTCATGGCCTCCCGTCGGCCCGCGAACGGCCCTTCGGGCGCGGGCAGATGCCCGAACGACTGCTCGAGCACACTCCGCCTGCGTGCCGCCTGGCTGCGGTCCCCTCCGCGCAGCACCGGTCCCGATGCCGCGGCCTTCCTCGCCGGGCGCGCAGTGGTGGCCGTCAGCATCCGCTGCTGGTCGAGGAACGGGCGGATGCCCCGTACCTCCAGTGCCGTCAGCCATTGCAGCCGCAGCTGCTCGGGCCCGCCCGGCTGTCCCAGGGCGCCGGCCCTGCGGTGCGCGGCCGGCCAGTGGGACGCGGTCACCTTGGCCACGGTCGCGGCGGCCCCGGCCACGGCGACGACGGCTCCGGCGCCGAGCGCCGTCCCCGTCGCCGTACCCAGCGCCATGTCCGCAGCGATTGCAGCCACGGCGGCAACTGCCGTGACCAGTGCAGGAGTCGACACGTTCTGGCTGCTGAACCTCTCCGCCAGCGACTGCTGCCCGGCCTCCGTCTCCTCCACGGCACGGAGATAGGCCGCGTACTCCTCAGCCGCCGTGTCCGCCATCGCGTCCAGCGCGGTCCGCCCACGCGTCAGGAGGGCGGCGGAGTCGGAGCGCCCGCCGGAGCGCCGCGCTTCCTCTTCGACGGCACGTACCAACAGCCGCTCGGCTTCCGCCCGATGGCTGTCCCGCATGTGGTCCCCCTCAGAGAGCTCCGGTTCGGACGTCAAGTGTGCTGCGTGACGCGCGTCCGCGCGAGGGAGTCCGGTGATCAGCCGGTGCCCGGGTGGCGAAGGGGATTGCCGGCCGGGCCGCCGAGCGTCACCCGATAAGAGCATGTTTGCCCTGATTTGCGGCGGGCAGTCGATCATTGTCGGAGACATCGTCATGAAAGGAGGCTCGACGGCGTGACCGCCAAGTACTGCCCCCGCACAGTGAGGAGAGGGGAAAGAGGGACCCGTCGGTGCCCGTCCGGCAGCGGGCGGAAGCACCCGGAGGATCTACTGCCGGGCTCAACTGCCCTGTGAAAACCGCTGTTCGGCGCACATCAGAGAGAAAGGAGGCCATGAATCGCCGACACCGTCCGCCGTGGGGAAACGGGAGCGGGGAGAGCCACCGGCTCTCCCTGCTCCCGCTGTGTCCGTTCGCGATCGCGACGTACCTGCGCCCGGAAGCCTCTGTGCGGCCCCGGTTACTCATGAGTTCCTCACGGGGTCTTCGTTACAGCTGTGACTGTCCGCACGCCTTCGCCCCGTGACAGCCTCATGGCCGTTGTCCAGCCGAAGGAGCGACATGAACAAGGGGTACGCCGTCTTCTGCGACGCCGACCGGCAGTTCTACGACGCCCCGCACCGGCTGGCGGCGGACGGCGACGACGGCAACGGCAGGGGCCGGCTGTACGAAGCGGCACGGCGCGACGCACCCGCCGGCTGGCAGAAGCACCGGTCCGGCGACTGGCTCGCCTACCGCCCGCTCACCGCCCAACTGCCCCCACAGGGCTGGAAGATCCATATATCCGCCTGCCTCGACAACGCGGAGAAGGTACTCGCCCAGGTCTGGGACTACTGCGTCCCCAGGGACATCGCCTTCAAGTTCATGCCGAGCCGCTATCTGCTGCACACGCGCAACGCCAAGTACGCCGACCGCGGCGCAAGCGGCAAGTTCATCACCGTCTACCCCGCCGACGACGAACAGTGCCGCGCCGTCGCCGAGGACCTCGACGCACTCCTGGCCGGGGAGCCCGGCCCGTACATCCTCAGCGATCTCCGCTGGGGTGCCGGACCCGTACACCTGCGGTACGGCAGCTTCACCGAGCGGCACTGCCGCGACGACCAGGGGGAGTTGCGCCCCGCGATCGAGGACGCCGACGGCCGCCTCGTACCCGACCGCAGGGAACCGGCCTTCCACGTACCACCGTGGATCACCCTCCCCGAATTCCTCCGACCGCATCTGGACGCCCGCTCCGCGACCACCACCAGCGGCATCCCGTACACGATCGAACGTGCCCTGCACTTCTCCAACGGCGGTGGTGTCTACGCCGGCCGGGACAACAGGACCGGCGGACGGGTGGTGCTCAAGGAGGCACGGCCCCACGCGGGCCTGGCCGCCGACGGAGCGGACGCCGTGACCCGGCTCGAGCGGGAGAGGGACGCGCTGGAACGGCTGTCGGGGCTGTCCTGCACTCCTGAGGTGCTCGACTGGTTCGCCCTGGGGGACCACCGGTTCCTGGTGATCGAGTACATCGAGGGGCGCCCGCTCAACAGCTTCTTCGCGCGGCGCCACCCCCTGATCGAAGAGGATCCGGCCCCGCAGGACCTGGCCGAGTACACGGCCTGGGCACTGCGTGTCCACGGGCTCGTGGAGCGGGCGGTGGCGCAGGTCCATGCCCGCGGAGTGGTCTTCAACGATCTGCATCTGTTCAACGTCATGGTCTCCGAGGACGAGTCGTCGGTGGTCCTGCTCGACTTCGAGGCGGCGGCGCCCGTCGAGGAGGGGCGACGGCAGGTCATCGCCAACCCGGGTTTCGTGGCACCCGCCGACCGCAGGGGCGCCGATGTCGACCGGTATGCGCTCGCCTGTCTCCGTATCGCCCTGTTCCTGCCGCTGACGAGCCTGTTCGCGGTGGACCGCGGCAAGGCGGCGCACCTGGCGGACATCGTGGCGGCGAATTTCCCGGTGGACCGCGCGTTCCTCGACGAGGCGGTCGCGGAGATCACCCGGGGACACCCCTCGGCCGGCCGGCGGGGGGCGGCCGAAGGGACACGGGGCCATCTCCCCGTGGAGCCGGGGGACTGGCCGCGCAGCCGTGACTCGATGGCTGCTGCGCTCCGCGCCTCCGCCACCCTCGGCCGGGACGACCGCTGCTTCCCCGGGGACATCGCCCAGTTCGCCGGGCCTGCGGGCGGCAGCTGCTTCGCCCACGGTGCGGCGGGGGTGCTGTACGCCCTGGCGGAGACCGGATGCGGCCGGTGGCCGGAGGCCGAGGAGTGGCTGCTGAGGTCGGTGCGGAACCCCGCCCCCGGCACTCCGCTCGGCTTCCACGACGGGCTTTCCGGCATCGCCTGGACCCTCGACCGGCTCGGACACACCGAACGGGCACTGGAACTGGCCGACATCGTGCTGGCCCAGGACTGGGCCGGTACGGGACCGGATCTGCACAGCGGTCTGGCCGGGGTCGGACTGGCTCTCGACGCGCTGGCCTCGTCCAGCGGTGAAAGCTCCCTGCACGAGGCCGCCATGCGCTGCGGCCGACTTGTGGCCGAGAGGACCGCCACGACCACCGGCAGGGCGGCCAAGCGGGCCGGACTGCTCCACGGAGCGAGCGGGGCGGCCCTCCTCCAGCTGCGGCTGTACGAGCGGACCGGCGACCCCGCACTGCTCGGACTCGCCGCCGGAGCGCTGCGCCGGGACCTCGACCGCTGTGTCGCCCGCGGAACGCGCGGCGCGCTCCAGGTGGACGAGGGCTGGCGCACGATGCCGTACCTCGGGGCAGGCAGCGTCGGCATCGGCATGGTGCTGGACGACTGGCTGGCGCACGGCGACGACGAGGACTTCGCACAGGCGCGGAGCGGGATCGTCCGTGCCGCGCAGGCGAAGTTCTACGCCCAGCCCGGCCTGTTCCGGGGCGCCGCCGGCATGGTGCTGTATCTCAGCCGGACGACCGCGACCGGTCCCGGCACCAGCCCCGCCGACCTTGCCCGGCAGGTCGACGTCCTGTCCTGGCACGCCCTCCCCTACGAAGGCCATCTCGCCTTCCCCGGTGAGCAGATGATGCGGCTGTCGATGGATCTCGCCACCGGTACGGCGGGATGCCTGCTGGCGCTGGGTGCGGCGCTCCACGACTCGCCGGTGCAGCTGCCGTTCCTGCCGCCGCTTCCTGCCGCCGCTTCCCCCCGCCGCCGACGCGGCCCCCGAACTGGCCCCTGACACAGGGGTCATGGCAACACCAACCGTCCCCGATGAAAGGAAGACGATCATGTCGCTTCTCGACCTGCAGAGCATGGAGACCCCCAAGGACGAGCTCGGCGAGGACATCGCCACCGGCGGCGGCAGCCGCGCGAGCCTGCTGCTCTGCGGTGACAGCAGCCTGAGCGTCACCACCTGTAACTGAGTTCGGCCGCCTCGTGGACGGCTTCACGAGGCGGTGACTCGGTCCTCCGGTCCCGGGCGGTCATCCGCCCGGGACCGCTCCGCTCGGACGACGAGGAACCACCCATGAGTTCCAGACCGCCTGCAGCTGCCGCGTCCCGGACCGGTGACCATGACGCTCCGGGGCGAGCCGGGGCCGGGACCGACGCCGGATCCGGAATCGGTGCCGGGGCCCGACCGCTGCTGACCGGAGCAGCGCGGGCGTCCGCCGTACGGACCGCGGCCGTCGCGGCATCCGTTCTCGCCTCGGCGGCAGCCGCCGTCACGCTGCCCGCCGTGCTCGGCCGCACGCTCGACCTCGTGCTCAGCCGGTCCGCGGACGTCGGACCGTGGCTGGCGCTCTGCGCCGCCCTGATCGTCGCCGACATGCTGTGCGACGCCGTCTCCGCCCTGCTCACCGGCACGGTCACGGCACGCTCCGCCGCCTGGCTGCGCCGGAGTGCCCTGCGGCACGTGCTCGCGGCTGGACCCCGCGGTGCGGCGCGCTTCACCCCGGGGGACCTCGTGACCCGGCTGACGGGGAATGCGACCGAGGCGGCCACGGCTCCCGCCACCGCCGCAGCCGCCCTGCCCTCCCTCGCCCTGCCGGTGGGCGGTCTGGTGGCACTGGCGCTCATCGACGTCTGGACGGCTGCCGTCTTCGTGGCCGGAGCCCCGTTGCTGATCCTGCTGCTGCGCGCGTTCACCCGCGGCACCTCCGCCGGAGTGGCGCAGTACCAGCGTGTCCAGGGCGACATCGCCGCCCGGCTGGTGGAGGCGCTCGACGGAGCCCGTACGGTTGCGGCCGCCGGTACAGAGGACCGGGAGCGGCACCGGATCCTGGCCCCGCTGCCCGAACTCGCCGTGCGCGGGCGGCAGGTGTGGCGGGTGTACGGCAGGGCCGTCGCCCGGGGCGCGGTCCTGCTGCCGCTGCTGGAGACCGGGGTGCTCGCGGTCGGAGGGTTGCGACTGGCCGCCGGTGAGCTGACCATCGGCGAGCTGCTCGCCGTACTCCGCTATGCCGCGCTGGCCGCGGGAATGGGCGCGGTCGTGGGGCAGCTCGCGGCCCTGCTGCGCAGCCGCGCCGCCGCCGGGCGCATGGCCGAGGTCCTGGCCGCGCCCGCCATGGCGTACGGCAACCGGGAGCTGCCCGCGAACGGCCCCGGGCGGCTTGAACTGCGCAATGTCACCGTGGTGCACGACGGACGGCCGGTGCTCCGGGAGGTCGACCTCGTCGTGCCCGGGGGTGCGACCCTGGCCGTGGTGGGCCGGTCGGGTGCGGGCAAGACGGTCCTGGCCGAGGTGGCCGGCCGGCTGGCCGATCCCGATCACGGAACCGTCCTCCTGGACGGCGTTCCGCTGACCGCGCTCCGGCAGCCGGCCCTGCGCCGCGAGGTGGGGTACGCCTTCGAGAGGCCCGCCCTCTTCGGCACAACGGTGGGGGAGGCCATCACCTTCGGACCGTACGAGCCGTCATGGGCCGAGACGGTCGCCGCGGCAACGGCGGCAGGGGCGGACACCTTCATCCGGCGGCTCCCCGGTGCGTACTCCACCCCGCTGGCGGGCGCGCCGCTCTCGGGTGGGGAGGCTCAACGGCTCGGACTCGCAAGGGCCTTCGCGCACGCCGGCCGGCTGCTCGTACTCGACGACGCGACATCAAGCCTGGACAGCGTCACGGAACGCCAGGTGGTGCGTGCCCTGCTGCACGACGTCCGGCCCGGAACCCGTCTGGTCATCGCCCACCGGGCGTCGTCCGCTGCCCGCGCCGACCTCGTGGCCTGGCTCGACGAGGGCAGGGTCCGGGCCGTCGGGCCGCATGCGGCACTCTGGGCACTGCCCGGGTACCGCGCGGTGTTCGCCGCGACGGACAGCGTCAACCAGCCCCAGGACGGCTCGCGTTGACGGCCGGTGAGAGGACGCGGCCGCCGGAGGGCGGGGCCCTCCGTCCGGCAGTGCCGGCACCGCAGGTCCGCCGCGGCGCGCCGGCCGCCGGGAAGCGCCCGCGAGGTGCGCTGCGCAGGGTGCTGTCCAGGGGCCGGACCTTTCTCGCTCAGCGGCGGCGTGCGCTGCTGGGGATGGGGGGCTGGTCGCTGCTGGAGTCCGCACAGACCTTCCTCGGCGGATACAGC
Source organism: Streptomyces sp. NPDC043861 (assembly GCF_056435905.1). NCBI lineage: Bacteria > Bacillati > Actinomycetota > Actinomycetes > Kitasatosporales > Streptomycetaceae > Streptomyces > Streptomyces sp. NPDC043861. The sequence continues at coordinate 74,920 of NZ_JBWKDP010000021.1, forward strand.
GTGGCCAACGCGCTGGACCGGGGCTTTCTCGCCGGGCGGCCCGGAGCGGGCCTGGCCTGGCTGGCGGTGGCCGCGCTCGCGATCGTCGTGGGCGGGACGGCCACCGACAGGGTGTTCCGCCGCCTTGCGGACCTCGTCGAGCCTCTGCGCGACGGGCTGGTGCGCAGGGTGGTCACCACTGCCCTGCGGGCCGCTGTGGCGGGACCCGGAACGGATGGCGGCCGCACCGCCGTGTCCCGGCTGACCCATCAGACGGAGGCCGCGCGGGACGGCTTCGCCGGACTGGTACTGGTCGTGAGGTCGTTCGTCTTCACCGCCGCAGGGGTTCTGCTGGGCCTGGCGGCCCTGGCACCGGCACTGCTGCTGGTCGTACTGCCACCGCTGGTGCTCGGGCTGCTGCTGTTCGCCGCCGCACTCCGTCCCATGGCCGCTCGGCAGCGGGAGTTCCTCCACACCGACGAGGACCTCGCCCAGCGGCTGGGCTCGCTCGTCACGGGCGTGCGGGACATCGTCGCCTGCGGCGCGGGCGAGCGGACGGCCGAAGCGGCGGGGCTGCTGATCGACGCCCAGACCCGGGCCGCGCGGTCCCTCGCCCGGTGGGCGGCCGTACGCACGCTGGCCCTCGGTACGGCAGGGCAGCTGCCGGTCGTGCTGCTGCTGGCCGCGGCGCCGTGGCTGCTGGACCGGGGGATCACCGCGGGGGCGCTCATGGGAGCACTCACCTATCTGACGCAGGCGCTGCTGCCGGCCCTGCACACGCTGATGACCGGACTGGGTGCTGCGGGCACCCGGCTGCTGGTGATCCTCGACCATCTCACCGATGGCACGGGCGGCACCGATGGCACGGGCGGCACGGGCGGCACCGATGGCACGGGTGGCACGGGCGGCACCGATGGCACGGGCGGCACCGCCCCCGGGACCACCGCCTGTACCGGGCCGGTCGCCGACCGCGGGGAGCCGTTGCCCGCGACCGTGGCCGTTCCCCGTGTGGAGCTCCGCTCGGTGTCGTTCGCCTACGGGCCGTCGGCCCGGCCTGTCGTGGACGGTCTCGATCTGGTCGTGGAGCCGGGGGAGCATCTCGCCGTGGTCGGCCCCAGCGGCATCGGCAAGTCCACCCTGTTCGCACTGCTGGCCGGGCTGCTCGTACCGGACGAAGGGGAGCTGCGGATCGGCGGCGCGTCCGTACGGCACGCGAACCGGCACCGAGCCGCGCAACTTCGGGCCCTGATACCGCAGGAGGCCTATGTGTTCACCGGCAGCCTGCGGGACAACCTGCTGTATCTGTGCCCCGCCGGGGCACCGCACGCGGCGGTGGACGCCGCGGTGGAGGCCATCGGGCTCGGTCCGCTGGTGCGCAGGCTCGGCGGACTGGACGAGCCGGTCGACCCGGCGGCGCTCTCCCAGGGGGAACGGCAGTTGGTCGCCCTCGCCCGTGCGTATCTCTCCCCGGCCGGGCTGGTGCTCCTGGACGAGGCGACGTGCCATCTGGACCCGGCGGCCGAGGCGCGGGCCGAGTGCGCCTTCGCCGAGCGGCCGGGCACGCTGATGGTGATCGCCCACCGCATCAGCTCCGCGCGAAGAGCGGACCGGGTGCTGGTGCTGGACGGGGTGCGCGCCATGTCCGGACGCCATGAGGAGCTGCTCGAACGGTCCGAGATGTACCGGGATCTCGTCGGGCACTGGGGGCAGGGCACGCCCGGCGGCGCTTGACGGGCAGGACCGGGCAGGACCGGGCCGGACCGGGCGGCGCGAGCGGTCCGCACGGATGCGCCGGGTGCCTGTGCCGCGGTATGTGCCTGTACGTGTGCCGCGGACGCACCGTCGCGACCGGCCGCCGGGCGGCGCGAGCCCAGGGGGCGCCCCGAGGGCCGGATCCGGCTGCCGCCCTCCGGTTCGCCTCCGGGCAGCGGGTTCGCGTCCGGCGTCCGGTTCGCGTCCGGGCGGCCGCTTCGCAGGCGTCGGTCAGACCCAGCCCGCGTGCTGGGAGATCCGTATCGCGTCCACCCGGTTGCGTGCTCCGGTCTTCCGGGTGATCGCGGACATGTAGTTGCGGACGGTCCCCAGGGAGAGATGCAGGCTGCGGGCGATCTCGGCGATGGTCGACCCCTCGGCCGCCAGTCGCAGCACGCTCAGTTCACGAGGGGTCAGCGGCATCTCGGCGGCCCGAAGAAAGCCGAAGGCGAGCGCTTCGTCAACGAAGCGCTCGCCTTCGGCCACCCGCCGGATGCCGTCGAGTAATCGCTGGGGCCCCGCGTCCTTGCTCACATAGCCCAGGGCTCCGGCGTCGAAGGCGCGACGCAGCAGACCGGGCCGGGAGTCCGTCGCGAGGACGAGCAGGGCGGCGCCGCGCCCCGTGATGCGCCGGGCGAGACCGGCCACCGCGCCGAGCATGACGGAGCCCGGACAGTCGACGTCCACGACGCACACATGAGGGCGCACCGACTGTGCCTGCCCGGCGGCTCCGCGCCAGGATGCCGCGGTGACCTCGAGGTCGCGTTCCGTCCCGAGCAGCGCGGTCAGCGCCGATCGCATCAGTCTCGTGTCGTGCACCAGCAGCACCCGTATCACGACGGTCCCCCTTCACCTGCCTGCCGGCACTGTGATCGGTCGATCACATGCCGTCAATTCCAACAAGCCGGTGCCCGCTAGTCGGACAAGTAGTCGCCCCGGGGGGAGGTACAGGAGCGCATGGTGCCCGAGTTGTGCGCCCCGCGTGCGCTCGGTCGCTGTTTCGGCGCGCATAGTGGCGTACGAGGCGCATGTGGCGCGCTGGCCGGGTCGCTGAGCCGACGGGTTGTGCTGAGGCAGGATGGAGTCATGCCGAACCGCCTCGCCCATGAGACGTCCCCCTATCTGCTCCAGCACGCCGACAACCCGGTCGACTGGTGGCCGTGGTCCCCCGAGGCGTTCGAGGAGGCGCGCAGGCGAGGGGTGCCGGTACTGCTCAGCGTCGGCTATTCGAGCTGCCACTGGTGCCATGTGATGGCTCACGAGTCGTTCGAGGACGACGCCACCGCTGCGTATCTGAACGAGCACTTCGTGGCCGTGAAGGTCGACCGCGAGGAGCGCCCCGACGTGGACGCCGTCTACATGGAGGCGGTGCAGGCCGCCACCGGGCAGGGCGGCTGGCCCATGACGGTGTTCCTCACCCCGGACGCCGAGCCCTTCTACTTCGGTACCTACTTCCCTCCCGCGCCCCGGCACGGCATGCCGTCCTTCCCGCAGGTGCTGGAGGGAGTCGCGTCGGCCTGGACCGGACGGCGCGACGAGGTCGCCGAGGTGGCCGGGAAGATCACCAGGGACCTCGCGGGGCGGTCGCTCGCCTACGGAGGCCACGGGCAGCCGGGCGAGGCGGGGGTCCGTCCGGCCGAGCTGGGGGAAGAGCTCGCCCAGGCGCTGCTGGGACTGACGAGAGAGTACGACGCGGTGCACGGCGGGTTCGGCGGGGCGCCGAAGTTCCCGCCGTCGATGGTCGTGGAGTTCCTGCTGCGGCACTGCGCGCGTACCGGTTCCGAGGGCGCGCTCCAGATGGCCGCGGACACCTGCGAAGCCATGGCCAGGGGCGGTGTCTACGACCAGCTCGGGGGCGGGTTCGCGCGGTACGCGGTGGACCGCGAGTGGGTGGTCCCGCACTTCGAGAAGATGCTGTACGACAACGCGCTGCTGTGCCGGGTGTACGCGCATCTGTGGCGGGCCACCGGCAGCGAGCTGGCCCGCAGGGTCGCCCTGGAGACCGCGGACTTCATGGTGCGGGAGCTGCGGACGCCGGAGGGCGGCTTCGCCTCCGCGCTCGACGCCGACAGTGACGACGGCACGGGGAGGCATGTCGAAGGGGCGTACTACGTCTGGACGCCCGCGCAGCTGACCGAGGTGCTGGGGGAGGACGACGCGGAGTTCGCCGCGCGGTGCTTCGGTGTGACCGAGGAAGGGACGTTCGAGCAGGGTGCCTCGGTGCTGCGGCTTCCACAGGACACGGGCCCGCAGGATGCCGAGCGGCTGGACCGCATCAGGACACGGCTGCTCGCCGCCCGCGACGAGCGGGCACGGCCCGGGCGCGACGACAAGATCGTCGCCGCGTGGAACGGGTTGGCGATCGCCGCCCTGGCGGAGGCCGGTGGCTACTTCGACCGGCCCGATCTGGTCGAGCGGGCGACGGAGGCCGCCGATCTCCTCGTACGGCTGCACATGGACCCCGGTGCCCGGCTGGCCCGTACCTCGAAGGACGGCCGTACCGGTGCCAATGCGGGGGTGCTGGAGGACTACGCCGATGTCGCCGAGGGCTTCCTGGCGCTCGCCGGTGTCACCGGCGAGGGTGCCTGGCTCGAGTTCGCGGGCTTCCTGCTCGACGTCGTGCTGGACCAGTTCACCGGCCCCGAAGGGCAGCTGTACGACACCGCGCACGATGCCGAGCCGCTGATCCGGCGGCCCCAGGACCCCACCGACAACGCCGTTCCGTCGGGCTGGACCGCCGCGGCCGGGGCGCTGCTCTCCTACGCCGCCCACACCGGCTCCGAAGCCCATCGCACGGCCGCCGAGCAGGCGTTGGGCGTGGTCAAGGCGCTGGGACCGCGTGCGCCCAGGTTCATCGGGTGGGGGCTCGCCGTCGCCGAGGCGGTGCTCGACGGGCCGCGCGAGATCGCCGTCGTCGGGCCGGCGGACGACCCCGGCACACGGGAGCTGCACAGGGCGGCACTGCTCGGTACCGCACCCGGTTCGGTCGTGGCCGCCGGGGAGCCGGGCAGCGCGGAGTTCCCGCTGCTCGCGGACCGTCCTCTGGTGGACGGCCGGCCGGCGGCCTATGTGTGCCGGCACTTCACCTGTGTGGCGCCCGTCACCGAAGTGGAGTCCCTTGAACGGGAGTTGACTGCCCGTACGTAGAGATCCCCCGAGGGGGTTCGGTGGCCCGCCCGAAACGCCGTATTCACCGAAACAGCCATACGGCCGTCACAGAATCTGCTTATTCTCTTCACCGCTGACACAGCGGCTGCGCGTGGGGGACATGCGCAGGGGGGTTTCAGGGGGAAGCACGCGGCGGGCGAGGGGGCCTGCCGTGTCGATCACCCCTGCTATAGGGGGGCACATTGCTCACGTCCGTGTTCATCGCCGCCGTCTCCTTGGCGCTCTTCTGGATGGCGGCGTTCACGCTCTGGTGGCAGATGCATGCGTGGCGCACGCCGGAGACGCTCGCGTCGACCCGCTTCGAGAGCCCGGCGGGCGCAGAGGGACTGTCGTTCTCGCTGCTGCTGCCCGCCCGGCACGAACAACTGGTGCTGGAGCACACCATCAGCCGGCTGCTGGAGTCCAGCCACCGCGACTTCGAGATCATCGTGATCGTCGGGCACGACGACCCGGAGACCACGGAGGTCGCCACCCGGGCCGCGGCCCGCGACCCGGACCGGGTACGGGTCGTCGTCGACACCCACGACACCAAGAACAAGCCGAAGGCGCTCAACACCGCCCTGCCGCACTGCCGGGGTGATGTGGTCGGGGTCTTCGACGCCGAGGACCAGGTCCACCCGGAACTGCTCGCCCATGTCGACCACGCCTTCACCGCCACCGGCGCCGACGTCGTCCAGGGTGGCGTGCAGCTGATCAACTTCCACTCGTCGTGGTATGCGCTGCGCAACTGCCTCGAGTACTTCTTCTGGTTCCGTTCCCGGCTTCATCTGCATGCGGAGAAAGGTTTCATCCCGCTCGGTGGCAACACCGTCTTCGTACGCACCGACGTGCTCCGTGAGGCCGACGGCTGGGACCAGAACTGCCTCGCCGAGGACTGCGACCTCGGCGTGCGCCTGTCCAGCAAGGGCAAGAAGGTCGTCGTCGCGTACGACGCGGACATGGTCACCCGCGAGGAGACCCCCGGCACGCTGATGTCGCTGCTCAAGCAGCGTACGCGCTGGAACCAGGGGTTCCTTCAGGTCTACCGGAAGAAGGACTGGAAGCAACTGCCCACGCTCGGGCAGCGGATGCTCGCCCGCTACACGCTGATGACGCCGTTCATGCAGGCGTTCACCGGCCTGATCATCCCGCTCAACGCAGCCGTCGCACTCTTCCTCGACGTACCCGTCGGGGTCGCCTTCATCACCTTCCTGCCGCTCATCACCGCACTGGTGACCTTCGTCTTCGAGATCGTCGGACTCCACGATTTCGGTGCGCAGTACGGGCTCAGGGTCCGCTTCTCGCACTACCTCAAGCTCATCGCCGGCGGCCCCTTCTACCAGGTGCTCCTCGCGGGCGCGGCCATCAGGGCCGTGTGGCGCGAGCAGCGGGGCCAGACGGGGTGGGAGCTGACCAGTCATGTCGGCGCGCATCTCACCCGAGAGGACGTGAACGCATGACCTCCACACTGACCGCGGCGGCCCCCGAGGCTTCGACCGCGCCTCCCGTCGACCCGAAGCGGCACCTCGCCGTCCGGCCCGTCGTCCGCTTCCGTTCCTCCCGGCCCGACCTGCTGCTCTGCGGAGCGCTGCTGGTGGCGATCCTGCTGGTGCAGGGGTGGAACATCCAGCAGTTCCCCACCCTGAGCGACGACGAGGGCACCTATCTCGCCCAGGCGTGGGCGGTCCAGCAGGGCGACGGGCTCGCCCACTACACCTACTGGTACGACCATCCGCCGCTCGGCTGGATCCAGTTGGCCGCCCTGACCTGGATACCCTCGCTGATCGCGCCCGAGTCGATGACGGTCGCCCCGATGCGGGTCGCCATGCTGCTGGTGAGCGCGGCGAGTGCGGTGCTCCTCTACGTGCTGGCGCGCAGGCTGTGGCTGCCGCGCTGGGCGGCCGGGCTCGCGATGGTGCTGTTCGGCCTCTCGCCGCTGTCCGTCGTCCTCCAGCGGGAGATCTTCCTCGACAACCTCGCCGTGATGTGGGTGCTGCTGGCGTTCTGCCTCGCGGCATCGCCCAGCCGCCATCTGTGGCACCACTTCGCGGCCGGTCTCACAGCGGCCGTCGGGGTGCTGACGAAGGAGACCATGCTGGTCGTCCTGCCCGCGCTGATGGTGACGATGTGGCGCTTCAGCCACCGCGACACCCGTAAGTTCGCGGTCACCGGCGCGGTCACCGCCTGTGCCCTGATCGGCTTCTCGTACCCGCTGTTCGCCCTGCTCAAGGGCGAACTCCTGCCCGGCGAAGGACATGTGTCGCTGTGGGAGGGCATCACCTACCAGATGAGCCGCCCGGGCTCCGGGTTCATCCTCACCGAGGGCACCGGCTCCCATGGTGTCCTGCAGTCCTGGCTCTACTACGACCGGGTCCTGCCGCTGGGCGGCGTCGCCGGCGCGGCACTTCTCCTCCTCACCCTGCGCTGGTCGGTGACCGCGAGGGCGCTCGCCGGGCCCGCCCTGGCGGTCGCGATCCTGACGGCCGTCGCCATGCGCGGCTCCGGCTATCTGCCCGCCATGTACATCATCCAGGCGCTGCCGTTCCTCGCGCTGGTGCTGGCGGGCGGTTCGGCGAGCGTCGCGCACGCGGTGCTGCGCAGACACAGGAGTCCCGGCGAGGGGCGGGTGCCCACGATCGCCCGCCGCGCGGTGGCGTGCCTGCTCGTCGCGGGAGCCGCCGCGTACGTCGTACCGCGCTGGTACGACGGGGACCGCACCGCCATGACGGCCGACGCCAATGCCCCGTACCGGGCCGCCGCTTCCTGGCTGGCCACGGAGGTCGCCGACCCGGCCGGCACACGGGTCCTGGTCGACGACGCGCTGTGGCTCGACCTGGTGCACGCCGGGTACCGGCCGGGGCTCGGCGCCATCTGGTTCTACAAGGCCGACCTCGACCCCGCGGTGACGAGGACGATGCCGCGCGGCTGGCGGGATCTCGACTATGTCGTGGCCTCGCCGACAGTGCGGCGTGACGCGCGCGATCTGCCCAATGTGAAGGCCGCGCTGGAGCATTCGACGCCCGTCGCCAGGTTCGGCGAGGGCGAGGACCGGATAGAGATCCGCAAAATCGGGGGAGCTGAGCGGAATTGACGACTCATCATGCTGGGGTCGAAGGCCTGGACGATCCCGCCGACGTCGCCACCGACGGGCTGGGAGCCCCGCGCGATGTGGCGGAGCCCGGCGCCGTCACCCTCGTCATCCCCACCTTCAACGAGTCGGGCAATGTGCGGGAGTTGCTGCACCGGCTCTCCGAGTCGGTGCCCGCGCGGCTGCCCTGTGAGGTCGTCTTCGTCGACGACTCCACCGACGACACCCCGGCCGTGATCGCCGATGCCGCACGGGAGTGCCCCTTCCCGGTGTCCGTCATCCACCGGGACTCGCCCGTGGGCGGACTCGGCGGAGCGGTCGTCGAGGGCATGAGGGCGGCCGGCTCCGACTGGATCGTGGTCATGGACGCCGACCTCCAGCATCCGCCGTCCCTCGTCCCGGATCTCGTCGCCACCGGCGAGAAGGAGGCCGCCGACCTCGTGGTGGCCAGCCGCTATCTGCCGGGCGGCAGCCGGGCCGGGCTTGCGGGCGGCTATCGCGTGGCCGTGTCGAGGGGCGCGACCTGGCTGGCGAAGGGGCTCTTCCCGCGGGCTCTGCGGGGGATCAGCGATCCGATGAGCGGCTTCTTCGCGATCCGCCGCGCAGCGGTGACCGCCGACGCGCTCAAGCCGCTGGGCTACAAGATCCTGCTGGAGCTGGCCGTACGCTGCCGTCCCGCCGCCGTCGCCGAGGTGCCGTTCGTCTTCCAGGACCGTTTCGCCGGCGAGTCCAAGTCGACGGCGAAGGAGGGCATGCGCTTCCTGAGGCACCTCGTCGAGCTGCGCACCGCCTCCCCGCTCGCCCGGATGATCGCCTTCGGACTGATCGGGCTCACCGGTTTCGTTCCCAACCTGCTCGCCCTGCACATGCTGGTCGGCGCGGGGCTGCACTATCTGCCCGCCGAGATCCTCGCCAACCAGCTGGGCGTGGTGTGGAACTTCCTCCTCATCGAGGTGCTGCTCTTCCGCGACCGGCGCCACCACCGGCACTGGGCGGACCGCGTGGGCCGGTTCGCGCTGCTGGCCAACGCCGATCTGGTGCTGCGCATTCCGTTGATCGCCCTGTTCGTCGGCCAGTTCGGGCTCGCGGTGCTCCCTGCCACCGCACTCGCGCTGCTCACCACGTTCGTCCTGCGCTTCGCCGGAACCGAGGCGCTCGTCTATCTGCCGCGAAAGGGAGGTAGGGCAGGAAGCCGTACCGCAAGGAGCCGCACAGCAAGGAGCACCAGTTGATTCCGTCACCACACCGGTCGAGGCCACCGAGACGCCGCACGACCGCGCTGTTCGCCGTGGCCGCCATGACCGCGGGTCTCCTCCTCTCCACACAGCAACCCGCCACCGCGGGCCCCAACCTCGTCAGGAACCCCGGCTTCGAGACCCCGGGCAGCGGCGACATGCCGTCCTGCTGGTCCAAGTCCGGCTGGGGCGACAACGACTTCACCTTCACCACGACGTCCGACGCCCACACCGGGTCGGCCGCGATGAAGGTCGAGTTGACCCGCCGTCTCGACGGCGACCGCAAGGCCCTCATCACCGAGTCGTCCGACTGCGCCCCGCAGGTCGTCCCGGAGCGGCAGTACGACCTGTCCTTCTGGTACAGGTCGACGACCCCGGACACCGCCCTGACCCTCTTCCGGCACGACACCGCCGCAGGCTGGCAGTACTGGACCGATCTGCGCACCCTCCCGATGGAAGGGGACTGGACCCGCAGCGAGGTCCGTACGCCCGCCATCCCGCCGGACACCGACCGGATCGCCTGGGGCGTGTCCGTCTGGGGCACCGGCAGCGTCACGACCGACGACTACGCGATGGAGGAGGTCGCGCCGCCCACGCCCGACCCGGTCTGCACCGGCACGGCGGAGGAGTGCGCCAAGGGCAGGTGGGACGTCATGCCCACCAAGAACCCGGTGCGCTCCATGCACTCGGTGGTGCTGCGCGGAGGCAAGGTCCTCCTCATAGCCGGCTCCGGCAACGACCCGTCGATGTTCGAGGCCGGGACGTTCACCTCCGCCGTGTACGACCCGGTGGCCGGCACGTACAAGACCATCCCGACACCGGCCGACATGTTCTGCGCCGGGCACGTCCAGCTGTCCGACGGCCGGGTGCTGGTGATGAGCGGCAACAAGGGATACCCGTCCGCCGACGGCACGATCGGCTACCAGGGCCTGAAGGACTCGTACATCTTCGACCCGGCGACCGAGACCTACACGCGGACCAACGACATGAACGGGGGCCACTGGTACCCGTCGGCGACGGTCCTCGGCAACGGTGACGTGATCTCCTTCGGCGGGCTGAAGGAGGACTCGACCGGAAATGTGACGGCGGAGAAGTTCTCGGCCGCCGAGAACAAGTGGCTGCCGCTGCACCAGGTCAACCAGACCTGGTCGTTCTGGGGCCTGTACCCGTCGATGATCCTGATGCAGGACGGCCGGCTCTTCTACTCCGGGAGCCACGTCTTCGGCAACGGCACCCCGGGCACCGGCGCCTCGGTCTACGACTACGACGCCAACACCATCACCGATGTGCCGGGCCTCAGGAACAAGGACCAGCGTGACGAGAGCGCGAGCGTGCTGCTGCCCCCGGCGCAGGACCAGCGGGTCCTGACGATCGGCGGCGGCAACAACGAGACCAACCCGGCGGCCAACCGGCTCACCGACATCATCGACCTGAAGCAGCCGAGCCCCCGGTACACGGCGGGCCCCCCATTGCCGCAGGGTCTCGTCGACCAGGGCCAGGGCAAGCGTCCGCAGACAGGCGACGAGGGCAAGATGTTCGTCTCCGCCGTGCTGCTGCCGGACGGCAAGGTGCTGGAGACCGGCGGCGGGCTGCACGACCGGGCCGACCCGGTCTACGAGGCGTCGTTCTTCGACCCGACGACGGACTCGTACGAGCCGGGCCTCGCGCCGGACCCGATCCCGCGGACGTACCACTCCTCCGCGTTCCTGCTGCCCGACGGGCGTGTGATGGCCGTGGGCGACAACCCCGGCAACGGCACGTACAACCACAACGTGTCGATCTACACCCCGCCGTATCTGCTCAAGGGCCCACGTCCGCGCATCACTTCGGTGATCGACAAGGGGTGGCAGTACGGCGACACCCAGCGGATCACCGTCGACCGCCCGATCGCCAAGGCCGAGCTGATCCGCCCGGCGGCCGTCACCCACTCGTCCGACCCGAACCAGCGGTTCGTGGATCTGCCGATGAGCGTCGTCGACGACCGGACGATCGATCTGAACGTCACCGCCAACCCGAATCTCGCCCCGCCCGGCTGGTACATGCTCTTCGGCGTGGACGCGAACGGGGTGCCGACGGTCGCCGAGTGGGTCCATCTGGGGGCCGCGCCCCCGGCGCTCGCATCCGGGCGGAGCGGGCACACGGCACAGGACGCGCCCTCCGCACATGTCCACGACTTCGCGGGCGACCTCGCCATGTCACCGAGGAAGAACGGCAAGAGGCGTTCGCACGCCCCGGTGAGCCCGCAGGTCGCCGGCTGTGACCGGCACTACGGCTCGGCGAACGTGTGTGTGCCGCTCACCTTCCCGAAGCCGGTGAAGGCGACGACGAAGTCCCGCTGCGACTGGCTGACCGCGCACGGATACGGCCGGCTGAAGGTCAACGGGAAGGACGACCCCCTGCGACTCGACCCGGACCGGGACGGCCGCACCTGCGGCAAGGGGGACCTGAAGAGGTAGTTCAGAGGGTGAGTCCGTCCCTGAGCGTGTCGAGGGCACGGTCCAGGAGCACGACCAGATCGTCACGCTGGTCGTGCTCCGCCCAGTGGATCGTCACTTCACGCAGGGCGCCCATCACGGCGGCGGTGAAGACCCGCACCTCCAGGTCGTCCGCCTCCCGCCCGGTGCGCTCGGCCAGGACACGGGAGAGCAGGAGGGAGGTCTCGGCCATGGTCTCGGTCATCCGGGCCCGCACGGCCGGGACCTCCACCAGCAGTCTGGTCCGCTGGTACATCTCCTCCGGGTCGTTCTCCAGGACGGCCCTGACGGAGTCGGTGACGATGAAGCGCAGTGACTCCAGCGGCGGCTCGTCGGCGGGCCGTCCCCGCAGTACGGACTCCATGAGCGGGTCGTACTCGTCGGTGAGGACGATGTCCTCCTTGGTGGGGAAGTAGCGGAAGACGGTGGAGGGGGAGACCTCGGCCGCCGCCGCGATCTGCTCGATGGTCGTCGCCTCGTACCCCTGCTCGGCGACCAGCCGGTACGTGGCCCGGCGGATCGCCACGCGGGTCCTGAGCTTCTTGCGCTCGCGCAGTCCCATCGGGTGAGGGTGTTCCTTGCGCGGTGTACGTGCGGTGGCGGCCATGGTCGACATTGTCGGGCATCCGCTTCTGCCGCAGCCATGTCCGATGCCGTCGCCCGCGGCGGCCGGGTGTGCGGCAGCACCGCGGCCGCGAGCGGTGCGGTGACCGGGACGTGGTCCCGCCGCCGACAGGTCGGTGCCCGGGCCGTGGACGTACGTGCTGCTGCCTCCGGTCGCGCCGCCGCGCCCAGCTCCGCAAAGAGCTCCATTTACATGGCAGTGACTGTCAAAACGGAGCAGGTGTCACAACGGGGGGCGACGACGCCGAACGCCCCGTGGCAGCTGCCACGGGGCGTTCGGCGAAGGTCCCGAAGGCCAGGGCCTCTCGTTTGGATCTTGCCGGGCTCGTGTGCGGCACGCTCGCTCGCCGCGTTGTCGTCGGTCGCCCACGCTCCGCGTGGGCTCCTTCCTCCGCCTTGGGATCGCACGCACCAGACCCCGCTCACTGATCCGGCCTGATCCGAACGGAAGACCCTATCCGTGCTGATAGGCGACGAGGGAGATCCCCACGTAGTGGACGACGAAGGCCGCCAGGGTGAAGGAGTGGAAGACCTCGTGGAACCCGAACCAGCGCGGTGACGGGTTCGGCCGCTTCATCCCGTAGATCACGCCCCCCGCGCTGTAGAGCAGCCCGCCGATGATGACGAGCACCAGCACCGCGATGCCGCCCTTGCGCATGAAGTCCGGCAGGAAGAAGACCGCTGCCCAGCCCATCGCGATGTAGCACGGGGTGTAGAGCCAGCGGGGGGCGCCGACCCAGAACACCCGGAAGGCGATTCCCGCCACCGCAGCCGCCCAGACCGCCCACAGCAGCACTCGCCCGGTGGAGTCGGGGAGGAGGAGCAGCGTCAGCGGGGTATAGGTACCGGCGATGATCAGAAAGATGTTCGCGTGGTCGAGCCGGCGCAGCACGGCCGTGGCTCGCGGACCCCAATTGCCCCGGTGGTAGAGGGCGCTCACACCGAAGAGCAGGCAGGCGGTGAGCACGTAGATGCCGCACGCGATCCGGCCGCGCGTCGAATCCGCGAGTGCCGTCAGGACGATTCCCGCAATGAGCACGGCGGGAAACATCCCCGCGTGCAGCCACCCCCGCAGCCTCGGCTTCAGTGGCAGCGGATCCATTTCGGTCACGTCAGGCGGGGCTGCTGTCATGGCGGCATGCTACCTACGCGCGCGTAGGTGAAACGCCCGAGTGGCAATGCTCACGTGAGAGGTCCTCTGGACATATGGGCAGACGGCACGGATGATCAGATGAGTGCGGTCGGCACCGGATGAGCGGCTACGAAGCATCCGGGTCGCAGCCCCCACGGGGCAACAACCTTCAGACCCCTCACTTAGGAGCGATCGTGGCGCGCGACATCGCGGCTCCCAGCAGCGTCCCCACCAACCACCAGGAACTGATCGCCTGGGTCGACGAGATCGCAGCCATCACCCAGCCGGACCGCGTGGTCTGGTGTGACGGCTCGGAGGCCGAGTACGACCGCCTGTGCGAGGAGCTCGTCGCCAAGGGCACGTTCAAGAAGCTGGACCCGATCAAGCGCCCGAACTCCTACTACGCCGCGTCCGACCCCACGGACGTCGCGCGGGTCGAGGACCGCACCTTCATCTGCTCCGAGAAGGAGGAGGACGCGGGCCCGACCAACCACTGGAAGGCCCCCGCCGAGATGAAGGAGATCTTCGCCGGCGAGAAGGGGATCTTCCGTGGCTCGATGAAGGGCCGGACGATGTACGTCGTCCCGTTCTGCATGGGTCCGCTCGGCTCGCCGCTGTCCGCACTCGGCGTCGAGATCACCGACTCCGCGTACGTCGCCGTCTCCATGCGCACCATGACCCGGATGGGCCAGGCCGTGCTGGACGAGCTCGGCGAGGACGGCTTCTTCGTGAAGGCCGTCCACACCCTGGGCGCTCCGCTCGCCGAGGGCGAGGCCGACGTGCCGTGGCCCTGCAACAGCACGAAGTACATCTCGCACTTCCCTGAGACCCGTGAGATCTGGTCGTACGGCTCCGGCTACGGCGGCAACGCGCTGCTCGGCAAGAAGTGCTACGCCCTGCGCATCGCCTCGGTCATGGCCCGCGACGAGGGCTGGCTCGCCGAGCACATGCTGATCCTCAAGCTGACCCCGCCGCAGGGCGAGTCCAAGTACGTCGCCGCGGCCTTCCCGTCCGCCTGCGGCAAGACCAACCTCGCCATGCTGGAGCCCACCATCTCCGGCTGGACCGTGGAGACCATCGGCGACGACATCGCCTGGATGCGCTTCGGCGAGGACGGCCGGCTCTACGCGATCAACCCCGAGGCCGGCTTCTTCGGCGTCGCGCCCGGCACCGGCGAGCACACCAACGCCAACGCCATGAAGACCCTGTGGGGCAACGCGGTCTTCACGAACGTCGCGCTGACCGACGACAACGACATCTGGTGGGAGGGCATGACGGAGGAGACTCCGGCCCACCTCACCGACTGGAAGGGCAACGACTGGACCCCCGAGTCCGGCACCCCCGCCGCCCACCCGAACGCCCGCTTCACCGTCCCGGCCGCGCAGTGCCCGATCGCCGCACCGGAGTGGGAGGATCCGAAGGGTGTGCCGATCTCGGCGATCCTCTTCGGTGGCCGCCGCGCCTCGGCCGTGCCGCTGGTGACCGAGTCCTTCGACTGGCAGCACGGTGTCTTCCTCGGTGCGAACGTCGCCTCCGAGAAGACCGCCGCCGCCGAGGGCAAGGTCGGTGAGCTGCGCCGCGACCCGTTCGCCATGCTGCCGTTCTGCGGCTACAACATGGGTGACTACATGGCCCACTGGATCAAGGTCGGCAAGACCGCGGACGAGGCGAAGCTGCCGAAGATCTACTACGTGAACTGGTTCCGCAAGAACGACGCCGGCAAGTTCGTCTGGCCGGGCTTCGGCGAGAACAGCCGCGTCCTGAAGTGGATCGTGGAGCGCCTCGAGGGCAAGGCCGAGGGCGTCGAGACCCCGATCGGCATCCTGCCGACGCGGGAGGCCCTGGACACCGACGGCCTGGAGCTGGCCGAGGAGGACCTGGACTTCCTGCTCAAGGTCGACGCCGACGTCTGGCGCGAGGAGGCAGCCCTCGTCCCTGAGCACCTCAACACCTTCGGTGACCACACCCCGAAGGAGCTGTGGGACGAGTACCGCGCATTGGTCGCCCGACTGGGCTGAACCCCCACTCGGATCCGAGGCCGGGCCCGCACCGTACAACGGCGTACGGAGGCGGGCCGCGGCCTTTTCGCTGCCCGGCTCCTTGCGGCAGCGGGCAGACGTGCGTGTGCCGTGCCCGGGCGGACCGGGCACGGCACACATTCATCGGGTCAGGGTTTCCGGTCGGGTCAACCCCTCGGGAAACCGCGCCTCAATCCTCGAGCCTCTACGGGGCCAGGGAATCGTCGGCCACGAAGGGACCGCAGACGAGGCCGCTCGGATTGGCCAGAGTGTAGGGCGCCGGGTTGCACACCGCGAAGTGGGCATCGCCATCCGTCTCCAGCGCCTTGATGATGACCCTGTCGTTGCGGGAGTCGTTGACGGTGTCCAGGATGGGGGTCTCCACGTCGTCCGGGTCCGCCGTGAGCGTCCTTACCTCCTCATAGGTCACGGCGAGGGTGCAGGTGAGTGGCGGCGTGTTCCCGACCGGCAGGGAGTTGCCGACATCGACGGGGACCGCAGGGGTGTCCCGGTTGGCGTACACCTGCCCGTTGAAGAGGAGGGCGTTGTACTCGTGCTCCGCCCACGTCTCGATGATGGGCGCACCCAGGTGCCCACCCTTGATGACGGCGTCCCACTCGATGCACGGCCCGGTCGCACCCGTGGCACCCGTGGCACCCGTGGCGCCGGTGGCACCCGTGGCACCGGTCGCGCCCGTGGCGCCGGTGGCACCGTCCAGACCCGGTGCTCCCGTCGGGCCGGTGGGGCCCGTGGCGCCGGTCGCGCCCGTGGGGCCGGTGGGACCGGTCTTGCCCTTGCACCGGTCCCGGTCCCTGTCGTCAGCGAAGAAGCCGGCGAGGTCTTCGTAGTCGTAGTACCCGTCGCACCTGTCGCCCGCCGACAGGAACACGTCGTCCGTCATCGGGTGGCTGGGGGCAGCCGCCAGTGCGGGGTTGGCGAGGCCCAGCATCACGAGGGCGAGCGACGCGACCGCGCCGCCGGTGAGCACCCTGGTCCGCTTCAGGCGCGGGCCAAGACCGGATCCGGTCCTGCTCTCAGGACTCATGAAGTGTCCTACTTTCTTGGTGGTTCGAACTGGTTGCGGAGGTCGGTGCGCCGGAGCGAAACACCCGTGGGCCTCCCTCCGGAATCATTCGGTCGCCTCTGCGATGAGGTAGGTAAGGCGCGCGCATTGGTCAACACAACGGCCGAGTGAGGAGCGTCCAAATGGGCCTGGCCGGATGCAGCACGTCAAGCAGGGAACCGGATGCGACGTGGCCGGGAGCCTGACGGCAGGTCGGCACGCATCTCGTGGCGGATGCGAAGGACGCGCTGTGGCTCTGCGATTGTCGTTGAACAAGAGACCTGGGCTGGCTCCGCTGTCCCGTCGAGTCGTGGCCTGCCCTCATTGAAGACCTGGCGGATCTTCCGGCATGCCCGCTGCAGCACCACCTGGCTCACGTCGGCCGCCGAGACAGTCCTCACCCTGGAGTGCCATTGCTGAACATGCTCACTACCGAGCTCTGCGAGGGCGGCGCGCTCATCAACCACGAGCGGATCGCACGGGCCGGCACACGTCCTCGGCATCCTGCTCGGGCCCGCTCCGTGCAACGGCGTACGTGCGGCCCCGGCCTTTCCGGCGCGTGCCTTGCGTAGTCCGGCGGACGCACGTGTGCCGTGCCCGGAGCATCCCGGGCACGGCATCACGCTGTTTCGTCAGGACCCCGATCGGTCGGCAGGTTCCGACCGCTCGGTGGTTCCTTAGTCCTTGACGTGCTCTGCGACCTGCGGAACGCCCTTGATGGCCTTTTCGGACAGGAAGTTCAGGACCGTTCCCGGCTGGTCGTCAATGGGGTCCCAGTCATCTTCCCAGTCGAAGGGGGCGAGTCCCGCACCGGAGTTGACCCGACCCTCGGTTTCCCACACGATGCCCGCGAGAGTGAGCACCTTGACGAAGGCGGTGTTGCCCTGGGCCGTGAAGGACACGGCACAGGGGATCTCGGCCGTGATGTCGTCGTAGCCCTCGTTGTCGCTGAGGTTCTCCCACGAGTAGTCCCCGGTCGGCTCGAAGACGATGCCGTCGCCGTCCCCGTCGACCATGCCGTCGTGGGGCCGCTGGCCGACCCAGGTCGTCCCGTCGGGCAGGAGCGCGGCGCTGAACTCCTTTGCGCCGCTGGTGGCGTAGGAGTCGATGTCGACACACCCGCCCGTGCCCGGCGCGCCTGTGGCACCGGTGGCACCCGTGGCGCCGGTGGCACCCGTGGCGCCGGTGGCGCCGGTGGCGCCGGTGGCACCCGGGGCACCCGTGGCACCCGTGGCACCCGTGGCACCCGTCGGACCGGTGGGACCGGTCTTGCCCTTGCACCTGTCCCTGTCGCCGCCGCTGGCGATGAAGTCGCTGAGGTCGTCGTACGTGTAGTAGCACCTGTCGGCCGCCGACAGGAACACGTCGTCCGTCGTCGAGTGGTGGGGGGCGGCCGCCAGAGCGGGGTTGGCGAGGCCCAGCATCACGAGGGCCAGCGACGCCACCGCGCCGCCGGTGAGCACCCTGGTCCGCTTCGGGCGCGGGCCAAGACCGGATCCGGTCCTGCTCTCAGGACTCATGAAGCGTCCTACTTCCTTCTAGTGCGAACTGGTTGCGGAGGTCGGTGCGCCGGAGCGAAACACCCGTGGGCCTCCCTCCGGAATCATTCGGTCCCCTTTGCAATGACCAGGTGAGGCGCGCGCATTGATCAACACAACGGCCGAGCCTGAGCCCCCGATGGGACCAATGACCGGCGCGCCACAGTGGGGCCGGACGAGCCGATGCCTAGCCTCGCGTCGCGCACAGACACGCGGGAATTGGTGATGCCGTGAAGCCGTCCATCTGCCTCTGCATGATCGTCAAGAACGAGTCCGGCGTCATCGAACGCTGCCTCGCATCGGTCCGTGACCTCATCACCACCTGGGTGATCTCCGATACGGGGTCGACCGATGGCACCCAGGAGCTGATCCGCAAGACGCTCAAGGGAATTCCCGGCGAACTCCACGAAGAGCCGTGGGTCGACTTCGGCCACAACCGCAGCCTGAACATCGCCCATGCGCGCGGCAAGGCCGACTATCTGCTCCTGCTCGACGCCGATCTGGTGATCCGGCAGGACGGCGTTCTCCCACCCCTGACGGCCGCCTCGTACATGCTGCGGCACGAAGGAGATCTGGAGTACCGCATCAAGCGGCTGGTCAGGGGTGACATCGCCTGGCGGTACGAGGGCGTCACCCATGAGTACATCACCGCCGACGAACCGGCCGACCAGGAGAACCTCGATGCGCTGGTCATCGTGGACCACGCCGACGGAGGTTCGCGCCACGACAAGTTCGAGCGCGACGAGCGCCTGCTGCGGGCCGAACTCGTACGGGACCCCGACAACGGCCGTACCGTCTTCTATCTGGCACAGACCATGCGCGACATGGGCCGGGCGGAAGAGGCCATCGCCTTCTACGAGCAGCGCGCGCGGATGGGCGGCTGGCCCGAGGAGGTCTACTACTCCCTGCTGCAGGCCGGAGTCCTCAAGGCCGAGAACGGTGACTGGCCGGGTGGCATGGACACCTTGGTGCAGGCCTGGGAGTCGCGGCCCCAACGTCTCGAAGCCTGCTACGAACTGTCCTCACGGCTGCGTGTCATGGGCCGCTACCACGCCGCGCATGCCTTCGCCTCCGCGGGCCTGGGCCGGCGCATGCCGGACGATCTGCTGTTCCTCAACCCCTGGGTGTATCAGTGGGGGATGCTGTTCGAGTTCTCGATCACCGCGTACTGGGTGGGGGACTGGGCCGGTTCGCTCCAGGCGTGCGACCGACTCCTGACCATGCCCGCTCTGCCCGACTTGCATCGCAAGCAGACGCTCGCCAACCGCGAGCACGCCGCCCGGCGCCTCTCCGCGATCCTGCGCCCACCGGCTGCGGGATCGGCGAAAGGCAAGCGGGCGAAGTCGCCCAAGGCGAAGTCGAGGCGATAGAGCCTCCGAAGCGGCCGGTGGTCGCGCAGGCCGGCCTCGGGCAGCGGGGGCGGGGTCCTTTGGCCGTGTCCGCCGCATCTGCCGGGGGACGGGCGGTGGCGCCCGCCATCGCCGGCGCGCCCGGCAGATGGACCCTGCATCCCTGCGAACGGGCCGAGCCGATGCCCAAGTCGGCGCTCCGGCGCATCAGTTCCCTGGTTGATGCACATCGGCGCGGGCACCTTCGGCCGCGCGGCGGGGAGTCGCCCGGTCCGCCGGGTCCGGGGCCACCGGGCCCGCCGGGTCCGGGAGGTGCTCGTCGCCACCCTTCATGGGTGGCACCCGGTCCGCGCGCCTCCACGGCCCGCGGACCGGGGCCGTCAGGGGGCGCCGACCAGCTGCGCGTCGTGCAGCGCGGCGGTGTGTGCGTCCATGCGCTCGGCGGCCAGGATCGCGGCGGCGGTGTCGGCACGCGAGGCGGCGACGACGAGGGCGCGCCCGGCGAGGGCGAGGGCGCGGTCGTGCAGTGCGGCGGGGGCGGTGCCGGACAGAGCTGCGTGGCGCCCGGGCGGGGTGCCGCGGAGCCGGGCAACCTGCTCGGCTATGCGGTCGGCCTCGGAGCCGAGCCCGAGTTCGTCGGTGACGGCGAGGAGTGCGGCGAGATGCCCGGCGAGCTGGATGTCCAGCTCCTCCTCGCGGGTGCGGTGGGGGAAGTCGGAGGCGTCGGCCATCGAGTGGGCGGACCTCGAGCGGATCGGTTCGTACATGGTGGATGGCCTCCCTCGCACTGTCAGGAGACCATCCTAGCTTAGATCCTGTCTAAAGTTGTGCCCGATCGGGAAAGTGGCCGTGTGCAGGCGCCTACGGCTGGCTGTAGCCGTCCAGGAAGTTCCCGATCCGCGTCACCGCATCCGCCAGATCCTTGGCGTTCGGCAGTGTGACGATCCGGAAGTGATCGGGCTCGTGCCAGTTGAACCCCGTCCCGTGCACGACCATGATCTTTTCGGTCCGCAGCAGGTCGAGGACCATCTGACGGTCGTCCTTGACCTTGTAGACGTCCGGGTCCAGGCGCGGGAACAGATACAGCGCTCCCTTCGGCTTCACGCACGTCACGCCCGGGATCTGTGTCAGCAGGTCGTACGCCACGTCCCGCTGCTCCAGCAGTCGTCCGCCCGGCAGCACCAGATCCTCGATCGACTGCCGCCCCTGGAGGGCCGCGGCGACCGCGTGCTGGGCGGGCATGTTGGCGCACAGACGCATGTTCGCCAGGATCGTCAGGCCCTCGATGTACGAGGTGGCGTGTGCCTTCGGGCCGCAGACCGCGAGCCAGCCGCTGCGGTAGCCCGCCACGCGGTAGTTCTTGGACATCCCGTTGAAGGTCAGCACCATGAGATCGGGTGCGATCGCGGCGGTCGGCGTGTGCGTGACGCCGTCGTAGAGGATCTTGTCGTAGATCTCGTCGGAGCAGACGACCAGCTGATGGCGGCGGGCGATCTCCGTCAGTCCGCGCAGCATCTCGTCGTCGTACACCGCGCCCGTCGGATTGTTCGGGTTGATGATCACGATCGCCTTGGTGCGATCGGTGATCCTCCGCTCGATGTCCGCGAGGTCGGGCATCCAGTCGGACTGCTCGTCGCACCGGTAGTGCACAGCGGTCCCGCCCGCGAGGGAGACGGCGGCAGTCCACAGCGGATAGTCGGGCGCGGGCACGAGCACCTCGTCGCCGTCGTCGAGCAGCGCCTGCATCGACATCTGGATCAGCTCGGAGACGCCGTTGCCGAGGTAGATGTCCTCGACAGACAGCGGGATGCCCTTGGTCTCGTAGTGGCTCATGATCGCGCGGCGTGCGCTGAGCAGGCCCTTCGCGTCGCCGTATCCATGCGCGTCCGCGAGATTGCGCAGGACGTCCTCGAGGATCGCCGGAGGGCACTCGAAGCCGAAGGCGGCCGGGTTTCCGGTGTTCAGCTTGAGGATGCGGTGACCTGCCGCCTCCAGTCGCATTGCCTCCTCGAGCACCGGGCCCCGGATCTCGTAACAGACGTTGGCGAGCTTGGTCGACTGGATCACCTGCATGACGCGAGCTTACGGGGGTACCGCGCGACGTGCTTCGTGTTTTCGGCCACGTCGCGGTCCGGCCGGGGCGGTCGTGCGCAGGTCGTGGGGGGCAGCAGGCCTCGGGGGCCGCCCCTCGACCGGGTGACACGGCCTGCCGTGTCACCCGATCGAGGTGTCGTGGCCGGACGGCATGGCCGGGGGATGTCTCAGCGGCCGGGTCCCGTTGCGCCGGCGGGCGCCACGAAGCGGGCCACTGCCTCCACGACCGCGGTGCGATGTCGCTCGCGGCGCTGGTCCCGCCATGAGGAGCCGTCCGCATCGGTCGCGGGACCGCCCGGCGCGGCGAACCAGGACTGGGCCAGGGCCAGGACGAGGGTGAGGATGTCGGCGGGATCGAAGTCCGGGTCGATCCGCCCCTCGGCCTGCGCCGCGGCGACGGCGGCGATCTTGCCCCGATAGGCCTCGACGACGGTGGGTGCGGCGCCCGGGCGCTCCAGCTGCTTCCAGGTGACGAGCCGCATCAGTGCCGGCCGGGCGGCCAGATGGTCGAAGATCGCCCCGGCGTACCCGGGAAGGTCCGCGGCGTCGAAGGGCACCGACTCCGCGCCCTGCTCCATGGCCTGCTGGAGCACCAGGTCGAAGAGCTGTTCCTTGTTGCCGAAGTAGACGTAGATGAGGCGCTTGTTCGCCCCTGCCGTCTCGGCGATCCGGTCGACCCGGGCTCCGGCGATGCCGTACTCGGCGAACTCGGTGAAGGCCGCGTCGAGCAGACGTGCTTTGGTCGCGCTGGAGTCCCTTGCCATGCCCGCACTCTACAGAGTAACTATCTGGTTATTGACATGCGGGAAGCGTTCCCTCATATTGAAACTAACGAGTTAGTTACCTAGTGAGGAGAATGTGATGGAACAGCGTGCAGTGGGATCCCAGGGGCTGGTCGTCGGAGCCGAAGGCCTCGGCTGCATGGGGATGAGCGCCTTCTACGGCGCGATCGACGAGGCGGAGTCGCTGGCCACGATCGACCGGGCCCTGGAACTCGGCGTCACCATGCTGGACACCGCCGAGGGGTACGGCCCCTTCGTCAATGAGCAGCTGATCGGCAAGGCGCTCGCCGGTCGCCGTGAGAAGGCCGTCATCGCCACCAAGACCGGCATCGAGCTCACCGACGACGGCGCCATGGTCGGTCACAACGGGCGGCGCGAGTACATCCACCGGGCCGCCGACCGCTCCCTGCGCCACCTGGGCACGGACTGCATCGATCTCTACTACCTGCACCGCGTCGACCCGAACGTGCCCATCGAGGAGAGCATCGGGGCCATGGCCGAGCTCGTCACGGCAGGCAAGGTCCGCTATCTCGGGATCAGCGAGGCCGCCGCCGCGACCATCCGGCGCGCGCACGCCGTCCATCCGCTGACCGCCGTACAGACCGAGTACTCGCTCTTCGAGCGGGGCATCGAGGGCGATGACGTCAAGGCGACCCTGACCGAGCTCGGTATCGGGCTCGTCGCCTACTCGCCCCTCGGCCGGGGCTTCCTGTCCGGTGCCATCACCTCCCCGGACGACTTCGCGGACGACGACTTCCGGCGCACCGACCCGCGCTTCCAGGGCGAGAACTTCGCCCGTAACCTCGCCGTCGTCGACGAGGTCCGGCGCCTGGCCGAGGAGAAGTCGGTCACTCCCTCCCAGCTGGCACTGGCCTGGGTGCTGCATCAGGGTGCGGTGCCGATCCCGGGCACCAAGCGCCGCCGCTACCTGGAGGAGAACGTCGCGGCCCTGGACGTGGCGCTCACCGACGACGACATCGCATCCATCGAAGCCGTCGCGCCCCGTGGTGTCGCCTCCGGCGACCGCTACTCGCCCCAGCTCATGCAGTGGCTCAACGGCTGACCACCCGCGCCCCGCCGGAAGGGGCGGTCAGCCGTGGTCAGCGGCGATCGATTAGCTCATTTGTTCGGTTTCTTGGTTACCCTGGAAGCATGGCAGCAGTCCATCTGCAGGGTTCGCTCTTCGACCAGACCGACGAGATCCGACTCGGTCCGCTGCAGGACGTCCGCCGTACGGTGCTCGGGCACGGTGCCTGGCTGGACGTACTGTCCGGCTGGCTCACCGGGGCAGACGCCCTGTTCGAGGAGCTGGCCCGCGGCGTCCCGTGGCGAGCCGAGCGACGGCAGATGTACGAGCACGAGGTCGACGTGCCCCGCCTGCTCGCGTACTACCGGGAAGGCGATCCCCTGCCGCATCCGGTCCTGACCGAGGCCAGGGACGCGCTCTCGGCGCACTACATGGATGAGCTCGGCGAACCGTTCGTCACCGCGGGGCTCTGCTACTACCGGGACGGTCACGACAGCGTGGCCTGGCACGGCGACCGCATCGGGCGCGGCGCCCGCGAGGACACGATGGTCGCCATCCTCTCCGTCGGCTCCCCGCGCGAACTGGTGCTGCGGCCCCGCGGCGGTGACCGCGCCCCGGTCCGCAGGGCCCTCGGCCACGGCGACCTGGTGGTGATGGGCGGTTCCTGCCAACGGACCTGGGAGCACGCGGTGCCCAAGACCACGCGCGCGGTGGGGGCGAGGATCAGCATCCAGTTCCGCCCGAAGGGTGTGAACTGAGGACTGCTGTCCCGTCGTCCCCGGCGGACCGGCGCACGGCGTGTGCATCTCTTGGGGCACGTCAGGGCCGCGGCGAAGGACCGCGGGACGGCGGGCACTCTCCTGGCACTCCTGGCTCCGCCGGGCGGCCCCCACCCGGCCGGAGGCCGGGGGAGATGCCTGCCCTCTTCTCGCCGTCAGCCGGCGCTGTTCGGGTCGGCCGCGAGGACCTTGGCCCCGGCGCCCGCCCGAGGAGCACCGTCAACCGCAACGCAGATACCGAAGACCCGGGCGTGGCTGGTCCAGCCGTTGACGCGGCCCCGGTTGTTGCTGATCTGCACCCGCTTCCTGGCCGGGTCCAAGGCCGACACCAGGTGCAGATACACGGTTCCGGCCACACGGGCGAGGACGATGTCCCCGACCTCCAGCTTCGACGGGTCGACGGGAGCAACGACCACCTGCTGCCGACTGCGTATCAACGGGACCATCGACGAACCACTGGGCCGGAACCCCACGGTGGCTCCACCGGCAATTCTGGCCGCTACGGCATCCAAGGCACCCATCCGCTGATCGTGACAGACCCGGCCCGAGACCCCCACCGATTTTCGTCTCGCATCCGAGGAACAGCGGCCGGGCGACGAGGCCCTCCCCGGCAGGCAGTTGGGCAGTGCCCGGGAGGCTGGTAGGCGGCGGCCCGGTGAGGGATCAGGGCGCCGCGGACTGCCGCTGTGCGGATTGCCGCGCCGTCCGCACCTCGGCGAGAGGGTGAGCCGGACGGCAGGGAGTTGTGGTCGCCGGCGGTCGACACCAGTGCTGCAGCGGCGACCCGGCGTATCGCTCACGCGGCGTCGCGGCTAGGGTCTTCCCTTTCGTCAGCTTCACCCTGCCCGGTGATGACCACGAGAACGAGGGGGACTTCGTGGCCACCCCGCCACCACCGCACGGCGCCAACCCGCAGTCGTGGCCGCCGCAGCAGCCGGCGGGCCCGTACGCCGGGCATCCGGCGCAGCCCGGCCCGTACACAGCTCCGCAGCACGGCCCCTACCCGCCGCAGGGCACGTACAACTCCCCACAGACACAAGGTGCGTACGGTGTTCCACCGGCGCACGGTGGCTGTCCGCCGTCCCCCGGAGGGGCCCCCTGCCGGATCTGCGGGGCCGTGCCTGCCGCACCCGGCACCGTGCGTGGTCACCAGGGCTTCCTCGTCGTGATGCGGTTCCTGAGCCTGCAAGGGCCGTTCTGCCGCGACTGCGGACTCGCCACCGTCCGCCAGATGTCCGCGAAGACCATGTGGCAGGGCTGGTGGGGCCCGCTGTCCGTGATCATCACGCCGTTCACCCTGCTGGTGAATCTCGGCGCGTGGTCGAGCTTCCGCAGACTCCCCGGCCCCACGGGCGGTCTGCGTCCACCGCTGGACCCCGGCACCCCGCTGCTGCGCCGCCCCCCGGTGCTCATCGCCGCCGTGCTGGTGGCCCTCCTCCTCGCGACGCTGACGGTCCTGCTGGTCATAGGGGTGCTGGTCGGCGACGGCCGGGGTGGCGACACGGACAGTGGCATCGGCGACCGCACGGCACCGACGCTCTCCGTCGGCCAGTGTGTACGCAACGAGGGCGACTGGAGCCGGCAGGACCTGCGTGTCACGGACTGCGGTTCGCCCGAGGCCCAGTTCGAGGTGTCCCGACAGCTCGGCAAGGCCGGGACGACGTGCGCCGAGGGCGAGTACTACGCCAATCTCGAGTACGGTCCGGGCGGGACGACCACCATGTGCCTCAGGCCGCTGACGTGACCTTCAACAGGTGTGTGCGTCGGGTCGCAGTCCGCAGGTGATGTCGACGGGCCGGGACCGGCGGCCGGCGGTCCGTGGCAGTGGGACTCCGGCCGGTGCCCGCCCCATCAGGACCGTATTCACCCGGCCGCGGGCCACGGGCGCGTAGAGCCCGCCAGGGCCACGGCGGTGTTCGCCCACGAGCGACCACTCGACCGGGCACCGCACCGGTTCGTCGCCGTACAGGACGGTAACCGCCGGCCCGGACAACGCCTCCGAACGAGCACGGGCACAGAAGGGGAACACGCCCCGAGGCGTGAACGCGTACTCAGTCCCACCAGCCTTCGCCGGTCTGCCAGTGCCGTACCCATTCCAGGAATCCCCACGGCTTGTCCGCGGGCACCGGGCCTGCGCCGACGTCCGCGACCATCCACACCTTGCCGCGCTGCGGTCCCGTTGTCACCAGGAGCCAGAACGACTGGCTGTCCTCCGCGCCGAGCACGATCGACCCGTGGGAGAAGACGGCGTCGGTCCGAGGGTCCTCGTCGTCGACCGAGTCGTCGTCCTCCCAGCACCATGCCCCTTCCAGGGGGAACGGCTCCCCCGGGTGTCTCGCACAGGCCCCGGTCCAGGACGAGGGGAGCACGCCGAGCGGCTGCAGGCCGTCCTCGGCGGGGCCGAGGCCGCATCCGTTGGTGATCTCGGCGACCAGGGTCCGATAGGGCTCCGGGAGCGTCACCCTGTTCTCCGTCTCCCATGCCTCGACGGCTTCATGCCCGAGTGCCGGCTCGCGCCACTCGGGCGCGAACGCGGAACGCAGGAGATCGAGAGTGGATGGGTCCGGGCGCTGATCAGGTGTCATTGTCACGGCCGCATGCTGGCAGGAGGGACTGACACTTCTGCGCGCGGGCTCCCGGACGATCCTGGCAGGCAGGTCCGCCGACCGGTGCGTCCGCTCACGGCATTCGGGCGGCGACTACGGTCGGGAACGACTGCAAGTCCCCTTCCCGGACCGGGTCGTTCACCGAGCGCGCGATACGGAATCCCACGTCGTCGACCTGGAAGGTCGGATGGCTGCGGCGCCGTACCGAGGCTCGGCAACTCCAGTGCTCGTCGAACCACCCGCCGCCACGCAGTACCCGGTAACTGCCGTAGACCTCGGCGTCATAGAGGTCCCAGCACCATTCCCAGGCGTTGCCCAGCATGTCGTGCAGGCCCCAGGCGTTGGCGCGTCTGCCGCCCACGTCGTGGATCCGCTCGCCCGAGTTGCCGCGGTGCCAGGCGATCTCGTCGAGCGCCCCGTACCGAGGACCGGTCGTACCGGCACGGCATGCGTGCTCCCACTCGGCCTCGGTCGGCAGGCGGTACCCATCGGCGGACCGCTCCCACTCGACGGTCCCACCACTGCCGTCGAGGCGATAGGCGGGAGTCCGGTCCTCGCGTTCGGACAGCGCGTTGCAGAACCGGACCGCGTCCCACCACGAAACGTTCTCGACG
Organism: Streptomyces sp. NPDC043861; assembly: GCF_056435905.1. Taxonomy (NCBI): domain Bacteria; kingdom Bacillati; phylum Actinomycetota; class Actinomycetes; order Kitasatosporales; family Streptomycetaceae; genus Streptomyces; species Streptomyces sp. NPDC043861. Next base: position 102,221 of record NZ_JBWKDP010000021.1, read on the forward strand.
GGCAGCCGGTCGCCTTGCGCGGTGCTCGGCCGGTGGCCGGTGACCTGCGCATACCGCGCCTGCGTGACCGGGAAGGCCGCGATCCGGTACGGCGCGAGCTCGACCGGCCAACTGCGTTGTGTCCGCCGGTCCGACAGCGTCACCCGCCCCCGCGCAACGGTGACCATCTCGTCGTCTGCACTCGCGTCCATCGTCATGATCCTTTGTCCTGTCCGGCCGATCCTCCCGGGCCCGCGACGACAGCTGCGGCACTGCACCGGCTACCGCTGGGAGGCACCGCCACGCTGCGTTGTCGGAGCCGCCCGAGTACGTCCGGTACGAGGGCGACCTCCCCCGCCCCGCCGATGGGGGCACCCCCGGCGGGGCCAGGGGGAGTGCCCCCACCGTCCTGCGATGCGTCACCTCGGCCCTGGCGGGCCCGGGGAGACCCCATGCATCCGACGCCGCGGGCCGATCCTCAAAGACCGCCCGGACAGGACCTGGTCGGAGCAGGGCAGGCCCCGGCGTCCACGAGCGAGGCCCGCCCGGGGGTCACCCCGCGCCCTGGTCGAGGGGGCGCAGCGAGCAGCGTGCGGGACCTGCCGCGTGCAGGGTGATTCCCGTGCCGACGGGCACGTCCACATCCACCGCCCGCAGCTCGTAGGCCCGGAGGATCATCGAGAGCGCGAGCACCGACTCCAGCATCGAGAAGTGCTGACCGATGCATGCCCGCGGGCCACCGCCGAACGGGAACCAGGCATACCGGTGCCGCGCCTTCTCCCGCTCGGGCGTGAAGCGTTCGGGGTCGAAGCGCTCCGGCTCGTCCCAGTAACGGGGATGCCGGTGCGTCACCCAAGGAGAGACGACCACATCCGCGCCGGCCGGGATCGTGTGATTACCGACCCGCGCCGCGGCGACCGTGCGCCGGCCGATGGTGGGCGCTGCCGGATACAACCGCATGGCCTCCTTCAGCACCTGTGTGAGGTAGGGGAGCGCGTCGATGTCGTACGCCTCGGGCGTCCGCCCTGCCAGCACGCGCACCGCTTCGGCCCGCGCCCGGGTCTGGTGCTCGGGATGGCGGGCGAGAAGGTGCAGGGCAAACGCCAGTGAGGTTGCGGTCGTCTCGTGCCCCGCGAGCAGGAAGATCAGAACCTGGTCCCGGATCCCGGAGGCGTCCAGGCCGGCTTCCTCACCGCTCTCCGCCTGTGTGAGCAGAGTGAGCAGGTCGTCGCCCGTCGCCGAGTCGCCCTCCGCGCGCCGCTTCCCGATGATCCCGTCGCACACCGCGTACAGCTCGTCCATCGCGGCCGCAGCCTTGCGGTTGGTCGGAGTCGGCCAGCTGCGGGGCGGATTGACGGGCGAGAAACCGCGCTGGAGCGTGTAGGCGCCGATCACCGGGAAGCAGCGCTCCACGACGTCGACCGCAGCCTCGACATCCACGCCGAACAGGATGCGGGCCACCGCGCGCAGGGTGAGCCGCGTCATTTCGTCGACGACATCGATGGTGGCGTCGGGCGCGTTGCGCCAGCTCGCCAGGAGGGAGGCGGTCTCGTCCGTGACGGCCCCTGCGTACCCGTCGACGCGTCGGCGGGTGAAGAGCGGCTGCATCAGTCGGCGCTGCCGCAGGTAGTCCTCGTCCTGGCTGGTCAGCAGTCCGTTGCCGAAGGACTCCCGCACCTCTTGGTAAAACTGGTTGTCCTTGCGGAAGTTGGCCGAGTCGGTGGCGAGCACCTGCTGGGCTCCTTCGGCGGAGAACACCCCGTACAGCTCCATGCGCAGCCCGGGCGGGCCCGCGGTGAACCTCACGACATCGCCGTGCCCGCGCTGCGCGTTGAGGAACGCGCCGAGTGAGTCCCGCTTGAGGTCGAACATCGACCCGAGCAAGGGCAGGCCCGCAGGTCCCGGAACGTTCGCACCGGATGCCGTCATGCGACACCGCCCAGAAAGGCGGTCCAGGCGGTTCCGGCGACGGCGAAGGCGGGACCGGCGCCGCCGAGCTTGGAGTCGCGGACGTGGACGGTGTGCGGGCCGGTGGCGACGTCGACGGATGCCGCCTCAGGGCCGCTGTGGGTGGACTTCCGTCGGTCGAGGGCGACTTCGACGCATGCACCGCCCTGGTCATCGCTGAAACTCGACTTGAACCACGTCAGTTGGGCGCTCATAGCTCCTCCGCCACCTTCTTGATGAAGTCCGCCGATTCCTCGACGCTGAGGGCGTGCCTGCGGATCATGCCATGACGCTGACTCAGCTCGCTGACCCTGGCCGGTTCAGAGTAGAGCGCTCTCGTCGTCTGAGCCTCGGAGTATGCGTACAGTTCGTGCTCGGGCGACTCGAGCAGCACCACTGAACCGGTGAGCGCAAGGCCGTTGCACCGCCCCATGGGCACGATCTGAATCGACGTGTTCCGTAACTCTCCCGCCTGGAGTAGATGTGCGAGCTGCTGCCGCATCGCCTCCTGGCCACCTGTCATGGTCCGTAGCGAAGCTTCGTACAGCGCAAAGTTGAACAGAGTGCCGGTCCTGCGCGTCAGCGCCTCCTGCCGCACCATTCGCGCGCTCACCCGTTCCTCCACCGTCTCGTCGTCCAGCGGTGGGCAGCTCTCGCTGATCAGTGCCCGCGCGTACTTCTCCGTCTGCAGCAGTCCCGGAATCAACAGCGGCTCGAACCAATGCAGCGCGATGGCCTCGGCCTCCAGCGCCATGAACTCCTGGGCCCGCGCCGGAAACGGCTCCGGCTTCAGGAACTCCTGCGCCGCCAGCAGCTTCCCGCCAGCCCCGCACAGCTGGTCCGCGACCTGGAGCAGTCGGATACTCGGTTTCCGGCGGCCCTGTTCCATCGACTTGACGGTCTCGTACTCGTAGTTGGCCTCCTTCCCGAGCTGCTCGCGCGTGATCCCCGCCTCCGTTCGCCACAGCTTGATCTGGCTGCCGCAGTACCGCCACGCCTCGCTCACGGATCCGCCTCCCGGGACGCGCTGGGTACAACCACGTCTCGTACCCACGCAGTTACTCCTCGAGGCTATGCCCGCGCCAGCAGCCTGTGAGCCATGAATCAGCACATCGAGTGGCGGTTTCCGCGCCACCCCCGCAGCGTGGGCCGCGCCCGCGCACTTCTGGCCGAGCAGGCGAGGGAGTGGAAGCTCCCGGACGACACGACGGACACGGCCCTCCTGCTGCTCAGTGAGCTGATGACCAACGCCTGCCGGCATGCCCGGGTCTCGCCCGGCCGGGAGATCCGGGCACGCTGTGTGCTGCGAGGGGACGAGTCCCTGCGCATCGAGGTCTCGGACGCCTCCGACGTACTGCCGGCTCCACGCGACGCCGCTCCCGACGACGAGTCCGGACGCGGTCTCGCCCTCGTCGGCGCGCTCGCCCACGCCTGGGGTGCGCACCCGCGCCCGTGCGGTGTCGGCAAGACGGTGTGGTGCGTGCTGTCGCCCGCCGCTGTCCCCGCCCCGGCGGCGGATCAGTATCCGCTCGGGCGGACCAGTCCCGTCTCGTAGGCGAAGACCGCGGCCTGCGTACGGTCGCGCAGGCCCAGTTTGACCAGGATCCGGCCCACATGGGTCTTCACGGTCTGCTCCGCGACCACCAGCTGCTGGGCGATCTCCGCGTTCGACAGCCCCTGGGCGATCAGGGACAGGACCTCGGTCTCACGCTCGGTCAAGGTGCCGATGCGCTCCTTGAGCGGGACGCGGGCGGCGCCGGTCATCCGGGAGAACTCGGTGATGAGCCGCTTCGTGATGTTCGGGGCGAGCAGGGCGTCGCCGGACGCCACCACGCGTACCGCATGGGCGAGTTCCGCCGCTGAGGCGTCCTTCAAAAGGAACCCGGAGGCGCCCGCGCGCAGCGCCTCGTAGACGTACTCGTCGAGATCGAAGGTGGTGAGGACGAGGATCCTGACGGTGGAGCCGGCCGGTTCGGTGAGGCGGCGGGTGGCCTCTATGCCGCCGAGCCCGGGCATCCGGATGTCCATGAGGACCACGTCCGGCGTGAGTTCGGCGACCTTGTCGAGGGCGTCGAGGCCGTCCACGGCCTGGCCGACGACCTCGATACCTGGTTCGGCGTTCAGGAGCACCGTGAAGCCCTGGCGGACCATCATCTGGTCGTCGGCGATCAGGACGCGGACAGGTGTCGTCATGGGGCGGCCTCGGCAAGGGGAGCGGATGCGTCGGTGGGCAGGACGGCGGTCACTTCGTAGCCGCCGTCGGGAGTGGGACCGGTGACGAGTTCGCCGCCGAGCATGGCGGCGCGCTCGCGCATGCCCAGCAGCCCGTGCCCGGCGCCCGGCGACGGCGGAGGGGGTGTGCGGGGCGCGGTGTTGATGACCCGGATCGCAAGGCCGTCCGCCCGGTAGGCGATCTCCACCCGCACCGCTGCTCCCGGCGCGTGCCGCATCGCGTTGCTGAGGGCCTCCTGCACGATGCGGAAGGCCGACAGTTCGACGCCCGGCGACAGCGCTCGCCGTTCGCCGGTGGTCTCGGTGGTGACCGTGAGCCCGGCGCCGCGCACATTGCCGACGAGCTCGTCCAGCCGGTCGAGGGTGGGCTGCGGGGCATGCCGGACCCCGTCCGCCCGGGTGTCCTCGGAGCGCAACACGCCCAGCACACGGCGCAGTTCGGTCAGGGCCTCGATTGCGTTCCCGCGTATGCCCGCGAGGTTTTCCCTGAGCTCGGCCGAGGGATTCTCGGTCAGGTGCGGGGCGACCTGGGCCTGGATGGATATCACCGACATATGGTGGGCGACCACGTCGTGGAGCTCACGGGCGATGCGGTTGCGTTCCTCCAGGAGGGTCCTGCGCGCCCGCTCCTCGGCGGTCAGCACCTGCTGCTCGACGAGCCGGATGCCTGCCTCCCGGCTCGTGCGCCGGGAGGCGCCGACCAGTACGGCCGCCCCGAAGGGAATGATGCCGTACTGCATGGGGTCACCCGTCTGGGCCTGATCCGCGAGGGCGGTGTTGACCGCTACCGCAAGCACGGTGATGCCCAGTGCTGCGACCGAGGCCCTGGGGGGGATCCGCAAGGCCAGGAGAAGCAGTACGAGGGTGTGAAGGGCGGCCGTTGAGACGTTCCAGGGCCAATGCAGGTCGTACCAGGCGGTCTCGCCGACTTCCGCGATCACGAAGAGTGCGACCGTCGACAGCCACCAGCCGGGCACCGGACGCCACAATGCGATGACGGCGGCTCCGGACTGGAGCGAGGCGAGCAGTGCCACGAGCCCCCAGCTGGGCTTCTGTTCGGGGTATTGCGTCAGGTTGAGGTGGAGCATGAGCACCGCGAACAGCACCGCGTGAGCGTGCGGCAGCCAGCCCAGCCAGCCTGTTCGGGGCAACGGGTCGCGGGCCACCGTCCACAGGTCGTCGCGCACGGCACGCGGTGCGGCCGCGACGGCCGTCATCAGCCGCCGCCACCGGCTCGCGCTCGTACCGCCCCCCTCGCCCACAACCGTCATCCTAGGTAAGCCCCTTCGTCGTCGGCCGGGCAGGCCGCTGTCCGCGCACGATCCTGGATCCGTGACGGTTCGGGCCCCGCCTCTGCTCATACGTACGGAATGCGGTCCAGCACGCCAGCAGTGCCATCGCGAACACCGGCAGCCAGAGCAGCCGTGCGAGCAACCAGCCGGCGCCGTCCGGGCGCGTGTGCAGTCCAGGCAGGGTCCCGCCCGTGAGCAGACCGGTCGCGGTGACCGCCATCATCGCGGTCTGATGCCAGAGGAAGACAGTCACCGCGGAGAGATTGAACAGAGCCACGGCCGCCCACGCTGCAGGGCGCCGCAGCATCCGCCGCAGCGGTCCGATCAGCAGCAGGGCCGCACCGCACTGGGCGACACCGAAGGTGACCGCGGCGAGGGTGGGCGGGTTGAGGTTGGAGATCTCCGCCCCGGGGACGCCGACCATGGCGGCCGGATAGCCGGCGGTCAGGACCAGTCCGGCGGTGACGGTGGCGCCGCCGAGCAGCAGCACCCATCCGGTCCTGCGATCCGGACGCCCGCGCCGGGCCCAGGACGCTCCCAGGCAGTAGGGCACCAGCCAGCCGGCCGGGACGTTGAGCCAGCCGATCCAGGGCGGCCACGCGGACCCGTCCAGTCCGAAGCGGACCACGTCGACATGGAGCACGACGGCGAGCGGCCACAGCGCGCTGAGCTGGGCGACCAGCGGGGTCATTGCCGTCAGAGCCGCGAGGACCAGCAGGAACCAGAGGGGTGAAAGCGCCAGTTGGAGCAGCGTGTGCATGGTGCCCGGCCCTACGCCCGAGACCAGCATGGCGCTCGCCATCATGGTCCACACCACCAGCACCGCCGCGACCGGCCGGAACAGACGGGCCAGCCGGGCGCGGAGCCACTGCCCGTATGTCCCGCCGCGGACACGCGCCCTCGCGTAGCTCGTCGCGCCGACCTTCCCGCCCACCAGGAAGAAGACCGCCAGGGCCTGGAACATCCAGGAGACGGGGGCGAGTGCGGGCATGTACTGCAGCGGGCCGGCGTCGTGCACCGTCCCGCTGTCGGCGACCAGGGCGGTCAGCAGCCAGTGGCCCAGCACCACACCGAGGACGGCAACGGCGCGCAGGGCGTCCACGGCGCGGTCGCGGTCAGGGGGAGTCGCGGCCTCGATCCGCCGGACGACGGCTGCGGCCTCGATCCGCCGGACCCGCCGGACGACGGCTGCGGCCTCGATCCGCCGGACCCGCCGGACGAGATCACGCACGACCGTCCTCCTCGGCAGGGGCCCTTCCGGCGACGATCAGGGCGATGTTCCTCAGGGGCACGGAACCCGGCTCGAGGTAGTCGCTGTGGCCGCCCTGGCCCGCCGTGAAGACGCGGGCGCCGAACTCCGGTGAAACGGGGTCGGTCCCCAGGCCGATCTCGGCGAACGGCAGCTGCAGCCGTGTGTGGGGGACGCTGCCGATCCAGTCGTCGGCTCCCCGGCCCGCCCAGACGGTGGCCGAGGTGCGCAGCTCGGCGGTGCTGTCGACGCCGGCTCCGGGGCTGCCGTAGAGCACGATGTTCGCCAGGCCGGTCATGTCCGCAGGCGCGGCCGCGGTCCGGCCGCAGACCACCGAGCCGTAGGAATGGCACACGAGCGAGATGCGGGCATCGGGTTTCGCCGCGCTCAACTCCGCCGTGAAGGAGCGCAGCCGGGGCGCCGCCTCCTCCGCGCGGCCCGGGGTGAGCACCTCGGGGCTCACCGTGCCCGGCGTCCGGTAGCCGAGCCAGGCGATGACGGCCGATCGTCCGCCCAGCTCGCTCCGGAGCGCCGCTGCGCCGTTCCGGAGGCGTTCGTAGGTGTCGAGGCTGGTGTCGGAGCCCGGTACCAGCACGGCGATGCGCCCGGCGCTGGACAGATCGCCGAAGACCTCCGCGGTGCGGCCGCCGTCGCGGCCGTCGAAGGTCAGGAACTGCCGCGCCGGATCCGCCATCGCGCGGAGCGCCGCGGCCCGTCGCCGGTCGCCGTGCCCCTCGGCGGTCCGTTCCGCAGCGAGGATGCCCTCGCGGTTGACGGCGTACCGCTCGGCGAGGGCGTCGGGTGTCGCGGCCCGCAGCGGAGCGGTCGCGAGCGGAGCCGGCGCAGGCACGCCTGCTGGACCGGCCGCTCCCGACAGCGGCCACGCCACCGAAGTCATGATGAGCGAGGCGAGGAGGGCGCGGCCCAGCCGGCTCCTTCGGGGGCGCATTGCCATGGGGGTTGCTCCTCTTGTCCCTCTTGTCCCGGATGCGTTTCGTGCTTCCGGTGGAGACGCTAGGGATCAGGCCTGCTCGTTCGCGTCACACCAGGGAGCCGACCTTCCGCGTAGCTCCCAGGTATTACTGGTGCGGGCGGGTGCCGTGCACAGCCTGACCTGCGGCCCGACCCGCCGGGCTCGTGCACGCGGCGGGGGCGGGGCGAGGGCGGGACGGTACGCTCGGAGCTCGTGCGGACCGGCCTGCCGGGTGGGGATGAACTGACTGCTCATGCTGCTCATGAGGATGCGGAGTGCGGCCGGGGCGCGCCGGCTGGGGGCGACCGGGTCGCTCGCGATCGCTGTCGGCGGGTTCGCCGCCGGGACGCTGCCCGCCCGTGACCCGTGGGGCCTCTGGGTGCCTCGGGGCTCCCTGACGGCCCTTGCCGCTTCCGTCCTCGCATACGTCGGGCTGACGCTGCTCGTCGTGGCGTGGTGGACCTACCGGGAGCACCGGGTGCGCGGCACCCTGGTCACCCTGGTCTGGTGGACCGCACCGCTGATGCTCGCCCCGCCGCTCTACAGCGCCGATGTGTACAGCTACATCGCCCAGGGCGCGATGGTCCTCGACGGGCATGACGTCTACGCGTACGGGCCGTCGGTGCTCGGCCCGGGCTCGCTCGGTGCCGACGCCGCCGCAAGCGTGGGCGGGAACTGGACCGACACGCCTGCGCCGTACGGCCCGGCCTTCCTCGTCCTCGCCGAGGGCGTGGCGTGGGTGACGGGCGGGACCATCGTGCCCGCCGTGCTCCTGATGCGGTTGCTGGCCGTGGGAGCGCTCGTCCTGATCGTCCGCGCGGTACGCGATCTGGCCGTGGAGTGCGGCGCCGACGAGAACAGGGCACTGTGGCTGGCGGCGCTCAACCCGCTGCTTCTGATGCACGTCGTGGGCGGCATGCACAACGACGGTCTGATGATCGGCCTCATGCTGACCGGTCTGGTCCACGCACTGCGCGGCCGGTGGCTGTTCGGCAGCGCGCTCGTCGCGCTCGCGATGACGGTCAAGTCACCGGCGGCGGTCGCACTGCTCTTCATCGGAGTGATCGTCTTCCGGGCCGGGCAGGGGCCGGTCCTCGGGCGTGCGGCGAAGGGCATGCTCGGCCCCGGGCTGGTCGCCGCCTCGGTCGTGGCCGTGACCACTCTGCTGAGCGGTACCGGATTCGGCTGGCTGAGGACCCAGGGCGTCGCCGCGGCCATACACACCCCGCTCTCCCTCACCAGTGACCTCGGTCTCGCCGCCGGGCAGCTGGCGAGGCTGGTCGCCGGCACGGACCCGGCGGCGGTCAAGGGCGTGGTGCAGAGTCTGGGACTCGCCGCCGCGCTCGCGGTGATCGCCTTCCTGGCCGTCCGGGTTCTGCGCGGGCAACTGCACCCCGTCCGCGGCCTCGGCCTCTCCCTACTGGCGCTGGTCGCCCTCTCACCGATGGTCCAGCCCTGGTATCTGCTGTGGGGCACGGCGGTACTTGCCGCGACCGCCGACCCGGGTCGTACGCACGACAGGGCGGTCCACGTCGTGATGGTCCTCTCCGCGGCCCTCGTGTACGAGACCCAGCCCTCGGGCCACACCCCTCCCTACGGCTTCGTGCTCGGAGCGCTGGCGGGCGCGGCGGGCATCCTGGCCCTGCGCCGCTCGTCCCCGGCTGCAACCGTTCCCCATGTGGCCATCCCGGCACAGCCGGTGCCGACGGGGGAGGCGGCGGGGGTGCGGCCTTGAGGGGCGCGGGGGTGCGGGCCGCCCAGCGTCGTGGGTTCTGATCAGGGTGAGTACTGCCAGACGAGCATGAGGTATCCGCCGTAGGCGCTGGAAACCATCACTGCCCGTCCGAACCGGAGCCACCACCTCCTATCTGCTCAGCGACCACCAGGGAAGTGCGATGACGGCCGTCGCGATGGGAACCCTGGCGATCACTCGCCGCAAGCAAATACCCTTCGGGCAACTCCGATCGGAACAGTCCACCGCCTTCGGCACCCGAGGATTCGTCGGCGGTACCAACGACCCCACCGGCCTCACCCACCTCGGTGCGCGCGAATACGACCCAACTCTCGGTCGCTTCCTCTCCGTCGACCCGATCATCGACCACGATGACCCGGCACAGATGAACGCCCACAGCTACGCCCACAACAACCCGCTCACCAAGTCCGACCCCGACGGGCTGGGCCCCGAAGGACCGGTCGGCGGAGACTCTGCCAACGACGAACGCTGGTCTAAAGAGCGTGGCATGAGCGCGGGTTACCGGTACAACAGTGGGAAGTGGGTATGGAGCGAATCCAAGAAGCCTACACATCCGGCAATAACAGCGGAGTCATCGGGCGCTTGACTCGGTGGATGTTTCCGGACTGATGAATAATCCGACTGAGCCCGCCCCGGGGCGCGGCGGGCTCTTTCGAATGCAATTCACTCCGAAGGAGGTTGAGTATGTCTGCCGCAGGTGATGAGCTGCGACTGAGACGGACAGGTAAACTAGTTATATCTGTTCTCGCGCAAGTCCTGATCGTTGCCGCTGAATTCTTTGTTCAATTCTCGATGTCTTCCGATGACTGGTCTGCGCGTGTGGCATCGCTGGCGCCTGTTCCGTTCGCGCTCTACTTGATCTGGCGGTTGCTACAGAACCCGTTCATCGCCATCGAGCACTGGGGGGTGCGTGTGAACAACGCATACGCCGAATACTTCATCCCCTACCGTGAGATCCTGACCTGCCGGGGGCGGCTGAGCTTGGTCATGGAGACCCGGCAGCACGGGCAGATTCCTGTGACGGCATTCGATGCCGCCTTCTTCGGCAGGTCGTCCAGGGAGAGCATCAGGCGGGCGGTTAACGCGAGGGCGGGAGAAACTCAATTCCACGACGGCGGACGATTCCGGAAGGAGTACACCCTCGGTCTTCCTGAGGTGGCTGGTCCGGGGGCGACGTTCCTCTTGTTCGTTTTGGCGTTGGCTCCACTATGACTTGCGGACCGGCAATACGCCCTCCCTCTCACACTGACCTCGGACTCACGCCCCCACCACCCCGTCGATCCCCTCCCGCAGGAGGTCCGCGTGCCCGTTGTGACGGGCGTACTCGTGGATCAGGTGCAGCATCACCAGCCGCAGTGACACGTCCTCGCCCCATCGCGGCTGGTGCCCGATGACGTCAAGCGACTCCGCCTCGCGCTCGATCCGGCGGGCGTGCTCGACCTCCGCCTCCCAGGCCGCGAACGCCTCCGAGCGCTTCGCCGCCGTCGCGTCGTACGCCACCTGGTAGTCGCCCTCGTCCGACCACACGAGCGGGACGTCCTCGGCCGCGATCACCCGGCGGAACCAGGCGCGTTCGACCTCGGCCATGTGCCGTACGAGTCCGAGCAGCGAGAGTGCAGAGGGTGGCATCGACTGCAGGCGCAGTTCCTCGTCGGAGAGGCCTTCGCACTTCATGGCGAGGGTCGCGCGGTGGTAGTCGAGGTAGGCGCGCAGCGTCTCGCGCTCATTGCCGCGCAGGGGCGGGGGAGTACGTGCGTCCGTCATGGAATCACCGTAGGCCTCGGGCCGGAACGGATGGTCAACTGGCCGAAAAGGATGGCTTGATCGCGGGGAAGGTGCCCTCGACAATGCGCATGACAAGTCCGGAGCCGCTCCGGACCGTTCACGTCGCCAGAGGGGACCCCCCACATGAACAAGCCTCTCGTCGGCGCGCTCCTCGCACTCGCGCTCCTCGGAGCAGGAGCCGCGCCCGCGATCGCGTCAACGCCCGCCCAGGACACCGCCCCCCGCAGCAAGCCGGCCGTCAAGGCCGTCGACTTCGCCGGGACCGTCGCGCTCAGCAACTGTTCCGGCTCCGTCGTCCGTACACCCGACTCGCAGCCGAACGACCCCGCCCTCGTGCTCTCCAACGGGCACTGCATCGAGAGCGGCTTCCCCGGCCCCGGCGAAGTCGTCGTCGACCAGCCCTCCCGCCGCTCCTTCGGACTGCTCAACGGTTCGGGCGCACGCGTCGGCACCCTGCGGGCGAGCAAGATCGCGTACGCGACGATGACGGACACCGACATCTCGCTGTACGAACTCACCAGCACCTACGCGCAGATCGAGACCCGGTACGGCATCAAGGCCCTGGAGCTGAACGCCGATCACCCGGTCAAGGGCACCGCCATCAAGGTCGTCTCCGGCTACTGGAAGCGGATCTACAGCTGCGACATCGACGGCTTCGCCTACCGCCTCAAGGAAGGCGCGTGGACCTGGAAGGACTCGGTCCGCTACACCTCGTCCTGCAACACCATCGGCGGCACGTCCGGGTCTCCGGTCGTCGACAACGCCACCGGAAAGGTCGTCGCCGTCAACAACACCGGGAACGAGAGCGGCGGCCGCTGCACGGACAACAACCCCTGCGAGGTCGACGAGAACGGCAACGTGACCGTCCGCCGGGGCATCAACTACGGCCAGCAGACGTACATCGTCGTCCCGTGCGTCGGCACCGGGAACAAGATCGACCTCGGCCGTCCGGGCTGCACCCTGCCCAAGCCCTGAGCCACACGGCCCGCACCTGCATGAGGCCCTGGGCGCCGACTCCCGTCGGCGCCCAGGGCCTCCGCTGTTCCGCTGAACCCGCCGCCGGTCTCCTGCGCTGAGCAACCGACCACACCGCAGGGGAGCTCGGGGACATGGCGAGACGGTCGTCACCGCCGGGTGCGGCGCACGGAGCGGCCCGCGAGGACGTCCGTGCGGCAGCCGTCCTCGATCACGAAACGGCCGTCGATCAGGACATGCGGAATTCCCGTAGGAAACGCGCGGGGCGCCTCGAACGTCGAGCCGTCCGCGACCGTGTCCGGGTCGAACAGCACGAGGTCGGCGCGGTAGCCCTCGCACACCAGGCCGCGGTCGCCAAGACGGAGCCTGGCCGCGGGGCGGGAGGTGAGGTGGGCGACGGTCTCCTCCAGGGAGAGGACGCCGAGTTCACGGGCGTACCGGCCCAGATACCGCGGGAACGTCCCGTACGCGCGCGGGTGCGGCTTGCTGCCCCGGAGGATGCCGTCGGAGCCGCCCGTGTGGGCCCGGTGGCGCATGATCTCGCGGACGTTCTCCTCGTGACCCACGTGCTGGAGGATCGTGGAACCGAGCCGGTCGGCGAGGAGGATGCGCCGGGCGGTGGCCCAGGGCTCCTCGCCGCACAGGTCGGCGTGCTCCTGGACCGTCCTGCCGACGCAGGGCGCGAGGCGGGGATCGGACACGCCCGAGATCTCGATCGTGTCCCAGGCGACCGGCACGCCGTGGCAGCCGTCAGAACCGGTGACCTCCAGTTGGTGGCGGATCGTCTCCGAGGTCGTGTCGTCGCGGAGCCGTGCGAGCACCGCCTCGGGCCCTCCCTCGCCCGCCCAGCCGGGGAGCAGCGCGACGAGCGTGGTGCTGCCGGGCGTGTACGGGTAGGTGTCGAAGGTGATGTCGGCGCCCGCGTCGAGTGCCCTGTCGAGCAGAGCGGTCAGCTCATGTGCACGGCCCTTGTTCACGTCGAAGTTCAGCGTGGCGTGGGCGAGATGGAGTGCGCAGCCCGCCTCGCGGGCGAGGCGCACCATCTCCTCGTACGCCTCCAGGGCGCCTGCGCCGTAGGAGCGGTGGTGCGGGCAGTAGTAGCCGTCGTACCGTGCGACCACCCGGCACAGCTCGGTGAGTTCGGCGTCGTCCGCGAACATCCCGGGGGTGTAGGTGAGTCCGGATGACATCCCGACCGCGCCCTGCTCCATGCCGTGCGCCACGAGTTCCTTCATGCACCGGATCTCGTCCTCCGTGGCGGGCCGGTCCTCCCACCCGACGACCCGCATGCGCACCGTCCCCTGCGGGACGAGATACGCCGCGTTGAGGGCGATGCCCCGGCCGTCGAAACCCCGGTCCAGCCGGTCCAGGTACTCGCCGACCGTCCGCCAGTCGAAGTCGACGGAACCGTCCTCGGGCCCGCCGCCGTTCCAGCCGGTGACGGCCCGGCGGACGGCGGCGAGCGTGCTGTCGTCCACGGGCGCGTACGACAGCCCGTCCTGACCGAGGACTTCGAGGGTCACGCCCTGTGCCGCCTTGGCGCTGTGCTCGGGGTCGCGGAGCAGCGCGAGGTCGCTGTGCGCGTGCATGTCGATGAAGCCGGGGGACAGGGCCAGGCCGTCGGCGTCCAGGACGCGGCGGCCGGTGAGGCGTCCCCCGGTGCCGCCGTCACGGCCTTCCCGGTGGATCGCGGTGATGCGGCCGTCCCTGATCCCGACATCGGCGCGGCAGGAGGGGCCGCCCGTGCCGTCGATGACACGCGCGCCGCGGATCACGAGGTCCATGTGCCGGCTCCTGCCTCCGCTTCCGTCCGCTCCGCGGCTTCGCGCGCGTTTTCGCTCGCGTTGTCAGAAGAACGTGCGGATGTAGTCGGTGACCGTGCCGTCCGCCTCCACCAGCGGGATCAGCTGCCACTTGTCGAACGAGGTGCAGGGGTGCGACAGGCCCAGGCCCAGCCAGTCGCCGACCTCCAGTTCCACGCCCTCCTCCGTACGGATCCAGGCGTGCTGGTCGGACAGACCGGTGACCGTGATCCCGTCGGCCCGGCGGACCTCACCGGTTCGGGCGTCCCGCACGACCTGTGCCTCGGGGAGGTGGAGGTCGTAAGCGGCGTCGCGCTTGCCGGCGTTGGTGAACGCCTGCTGCGCGGTCGGGCGCGAGACGACCTGGGACCAGAGCCGGAACGCCGGCTCCAGGGCGCCCTCCTGCGGGATCCGGTTGAACGGCGTGAGGTTCCGGTACTGGCCGTCGTCATGCGACACGTAGGCCCCCGATCGAAGCAGCTTCAGCACCGGCGACGACAACTTCGGGATCTCCGCGAAGACATCGGCGACTGCGTCGAACCAGGCGCTGCCCCCCGCGCTCACGACGATCTCATCGGCGTCGCCGAAACGGCCGTCCCCGTCGAAGGCCACGGCGATCGCGACGAGGCGTTCAAGCCAGTCCGTCACCCGCTCGGTGGTCGCGTCCGGCACATCGGCCTCGTAACCGGCAACGCCGGTCAGACGCAGGGTGCGAGTGGCGGCGACCGCATCGGCGACGGCCGTGCAGTCGGCCTCCGTGCGGGCGCCGGTGCGAGCCGCCTCACCGGCGGCCAGCTCGACGACGACCTCCACGGGACGGGTGGCTCCGGCTGCCGTGAGGGCCTGGTCCATCAGTTCGACCCCGCGGACCGAGTCCACGTAGCAGACGAGCCGGAAGCGGGGGTCGTGGTCGAGCTCGGAAGAGAGCCAGTTCAACGCGGCGGCGTCGACGACTTCGTTCGCGAGGAAGATCCGCTCGATGCCGAACGCACGGTAGACCCGGACCTGGTGGGGAACCGCGGCCGTGATGCCCCACGCACCGAACTCCAGCTGGCGGGCGAACAGCTGCGGTGCCATGGAGGTCTTGCCGTGCGGGGCGAAGGCAAGACCGTGGCGCTCGGCGTATGCCTCGAGGAGGGCGAGGTTGTGCTCCAGCGACTCCGCGGAGAGGGCGAGGACGGGGGTGGTGAAGCCTCCGGTGAAGAGGTTGCGGCGCTGGGCTGCCAGCGCGCCGACGGTCAGGCCCTGTGCGTCCGCGGGGAGCCCCTTGAAGCGGTGGTCGACCCGCTCGTCCGCGAGCCGGGCGAGCGGCTCGAAAGCGAAGGCGTTGGTGGCAGCCATGGAGACCTCCTGGTGTTGCAGTCTGTGCAATGAGCGTTGCGCACAGCGCTCATTGCTGTCTAACATTCAAGCCGACGCCGGGTCAATGACGCCTCAAGCCCCTCGAGGAGTGCCAGGTGACGGGAACAGCGGCGGCACACGACGGCGGCGTGGACGTCGTCTGTCTCGGCGAGTCCATGGTCACGTTCGTGCCGTCACGGCCCGGCCGCCTCGCCGATGTCCCGTCCTTCGTCCGTACCATCGGCGGCGCCGAGTCGAACGTCGCATGCGCGCTGGCTGCGGCCGGACACCGTGTGAAGTGGGTCAGCCGGGTGGGCGCCGACGGCTTCGGCGACCATCTGATCGCCACGGTCTCCGCATACGGCGTCGACACCTCCGCCGTCCGACGCGACCCCACCCGCCCCACCGGCATCTACTTCCGCACGTCCGCGGACCGTGCCACGGATGCCCACGAGGTCCTGTACTTCAGGGCGGGCTCCGCCGCCTCCGCGATGTCCCCGGCGACCGTCCCGTACGCACACCTCGCCGGGGCCCGTGTCCTCCATCTGTCCGGTATCACCGCGGCGCTGTCGCCGGGCTGCCTCGCCCTGATGCGTGCCCTGACCCGCCGCCGCTCCAGCCGTCCCCTGGTCTCCTTCGACGTCAACCGCCGGACGGGGCTCCGGCACCAGGACCCCGGCGCCCTTCTGGACCTCGCCCGCGGCGCGGACCTCGTCCTCGTCGGCGAGGACGAGGCGGCGGAGGCATGGGGCCTGCGCGGCCCCGAAGACGTCCGCGACGCACTGCCCGAGCCGGAGGTGCTGGTGGTGAAGCAGGGGGCGCGGGGCGCGACGATGTACGCCCGCCGCACGGAGTCGATGGCGGGAGCCCGGCCGCGGGAGGGGACCGAGCCGTCGCGGCCGGGCGGGGCGGCGCCGCAGTCTCGGCCCCGGGGCGGGTCCTGGACACCGGCGGCGCCCGCGGACACCGTCACCTTCGTCCCCGCTCCCCGTGTCGACGTCGTCGCCCCGGTCGGCGCCGGGGACGCCTTCGCGGCCGGATTCCTGTCCGCGACGCTGCGGGGACTCGACGCCCGCGCGCGGCTGAGGCACGGTCATCTCCTGGCCGCCGCCGCCCTCACCGTCCCCGGTGACCTCGGCGACGCTCCCGCCATCGCGCACGCCGACCGCCTCGCCGCCCTCGGCGACGACGCCTGGGGCACACTTCACCTCGCCCCCGGCTGGACAGCGGCCGCACGGGCCACGGAGGAGGTACGTACGTCATGAGCCAGACCGTCGACCGCGCCCTGAGCATCCTGCCGCTGCTCGCACAGGGTCCGGCGGACCTCGGACAGGTCGCCGACAGGCTCGGCGTCCACAAGTCCACCGCCCTGCGTCTCCTCCGCACGCTCCACGAGCACGGCCTCGTCCATCGTCAGCAGGACCAGCGCTACCGCCTCGGCGCCCGCCTCTTCGCCCTCGCCCAGGAAGCCGTCGAGAACCTCGACGTCCGCGAGATCGCCCACCCCCACCTCGTCGCCCTCAACGAGCAGTGCGGCCACACCGTCCACCTCGCCGTGCACGAGGACGAGGAGGTCCTCTACATCGACAAGGTCGAGAGCCGGTACCCGGTCCGTATGTACTCCCGCATCGGCAAGCCCGTTGCGATCACCGTCGCGGCCGTCGCGAAGCTGCTGCTCGCCGACCTCCCCGAGCCCGAGCGCAGAGCCGTGGCGAAGCGGCTCGACTACCCCATGTACACGCCCCGTTCGACGCCGGACGCCGAAGCCTTCCTCGAGGAGCTGGCGACCGTGGGCGAACAGGGCTGGGCTGCCGACCTCGGTGGCCACGAGGAGTCCATCAACTGTGTCGGGGCCCCGGTCCGCGGCCCGGACGGCCGCGCCGTCGCCGCCCTGTCGGTCTCGGCACCGAGCGTCGTCGTCACCGCCGACGAACTCCTCACGCTGCTCCCACTGGTGCGCCGCACGGCCGACGCCATCAGCCGGGAGTACTCCGGCACTGCCCCGAATTCGTAGACCCCGATCCGCGTACCAGTCATCCGCAGCCCCCTAACCCGCAGCCCCCGACGCGTACCTCGACGAGCAGGGCCTGACGGAGCCGCCCGCCGCCCGCACGACCATCTACGTAGGACTTCCCGAAGGCCTGCTCATCGAGGTCGACGCACTCGCGGTCCTGGGGTAGACGACCGGCCGGGGCGGCCCCGGCCTGCGCACTCCCGGAGGAGCACGAATCCCCCGTCGTGGCAGTGGTGTTCCGTGCCACGACGGGGGATGCGGAGCCTCAGCCGTGCGCGCTCGAGGTCAGGCCGCGCAGTACTGCTGCTCCTTGCCGATCGACCGGTACATGCAGTCCGCGTTCTCCAGGAGCTGCAGCACCGCGTCGCGGTTCCGGCTCGTCTCGCGTTCGATCACCTCGTCGGGCGGGTAGAAACCGCCGCCGCCGAAGCCACGCGGGTACATCTCGAACGTGTACGCGAAGATCTTCTGGTTGCCCCACAGCCAGTCGTCGATCGACCCGTCCGTGATGTACAGGTCGCTCGCCTGCTCGGGCTTGTAGCCGTTGCTCGCGGCCATCTTCTGGCCGACGGTGGCGAAGGCGTCGCGGTCGTCCTGGGTCATGCCGGGGGCGGTGTTGGCCGTGGTGTAGCCGTACGGCCACAGGACCAGCTCGCTGTAGGTGTGGAAGTCGATGCCGGCCTTGATCTGCTGCTTGCCGCCGACGACCCGGGAGCGTACGAAGTCGGCGACGACCTTCACCTCCGGAGCGGACTCGGCGGACCGTCCGCGGTAGGTCTCGGAGCTCGGGCTGCCCGAAGATCCGTTGCAGCAGCCGAACTTGAAGTTCCAGTTGCGGTTCATGTCCGTGCCGACGTACGACGAACCGGAGTTGGGCTGCCGGTTCTTGCGCCAGCTGCGGTAGGAGCCGGTGGCGATGTCGTACTCGCCGCCGTCCGGATTGAGGTCCGGCACGATCCAGATTTCGCGGCCGTTGACCGCGTTGGTGACGCGCGAGTCACTGCCGTAGTCGTCGCCGAGCTCACGCAGCAGATACAGCGCCATCTCGACGGTGAGGTGCTCGCGGGCGTGCTGGTGATGGGTGAAGAGGATCTCCGGCTCGTTCTCGTCCGCGCCGACGTTGTCGCTGACCTTGATGGCGATGATGTCGCGGCCCTGGTACGACTTGCCGATCACCCGTTTGCTCATGATGCTCGGGTGCGCCGCGATCCGCTGGTCGATCTCGGCGTTCATCTCGGCGTAGTTGTGGTACCTCGAGTCCGAGGAAGGGAAGTCGAACGGCCGGGCGGCCGTACCCGCCGCGTTGCGGCTCGGCGGTGCGGGCAGGGGTTCGAGCACATGGCCGACGGCCCGCAGCTGCCTGGCCTGTGCGGCGTTGGCACTGATGACGATCGAATGGTCGTGCGTCTCGTCGATGGCGACGCCGGTCGCGGCGACGGCGGTGCGTTCGGCGACGGTTGACGGTCCGTGAATCTCGTACTGCTGGATCCGCTCCCGCGCCTCCGCGGCGGCCGATGTGGACGGGTCGGGAGCGGGGGAGGGCGCGGCGGTCGCCGTGAAGGGGGCCGCTACGGCCAGCGCGAGCAGGGTCACGAGGGCCGCGGACGTTCTGCCGCTGCCTCGGATGCGAAGTCGCATGCTGTCTCCTGGGTAGGGAGTGTGGGGGTGGCTCAGTGCGACGTGTGCGGGTGTTCCTGTGGCGCGTATGTGACGGGCACATGGTGGGGGTGTGGCATGCTCCGGTCAAGGGTGTGCTTCGGCCAGAAGTTCGAAGGTGGATGGAATTGCGGCCACAACCATGGCGGGGCACCACGGAATAAGGCGCGAGAGAGGCGATCTCCCGGCCACGCAAGGCGAGTTTAGGACATTTCGGACACGGGATCGTTGTTGTCGCGAACGGCGTCGGCGCCGATGGCTCCCTGGCCAGGCGCATCGACCGTGGCCTTGTCCGCGTCCGTCGGGTGCGCAAGTCACCCCAACGGCGGGCCGGTCATACTTACGTACATGACCAACGGCGGCCACCCCGACTTCCAGCAGAACCCGGGCGCGGTGCCCCCGGGATTCGGCCCTCCGACCCCGGTTCCGACGCCGGGTCAGCAGGGGTACGGCGGACCGCAGCCGGGGTACGGACCACCTCAGTCGCCGTACGGGCAGCCACAGCCGGGGTACGGACCACCTCAGTCGCCGTACGGGCAGCCGCAGCCGGGGTACGGGCAGCCGCCGTCGCCGTACGGGCAGTCGCAGCCGGGGTACGGGCAGCCGCCGTCGCCGTACGGGCAGTCGCAGCCGGGGTACGGGCAGCCGCCGTCGCCGTACGGGCAGCCGCAGCCGGGGTACGGGCAGCCGCCGTCGCCGTACGGGCAGTCGCAGCCGGGGTACGGGCAGCCGCCGTCGCCTCAACCCCAGCACGGCCACCCCGCCGGTCCGGAATTCATCGCGCACGACCGGCACAATTCCGTCGTCGTCGATGCAGCGGGAGTAGGGCTGGAGCTCCAGGGCCAGACCCTCGAGTTCCCCTGGTCCGGCATCAGCACGGTCCATTTCGCACCGGCTCCGTTCGGCACCGTGCTCATGGTGGCCGTCGCCCATCCGGGGGGCATGCTCTACGAATGCCGCGTCGCGGCACGCCGGAAGGCGCAGCTGCAGCAGTGGCTCGGGGAGCTGGGCCCGGTGCTCCAGTACTACCTGGGAAACCGCCCAACGGCCCACTGACGGCCGGCTTCCACCCGGGCCGGCGGGATTCCCGCGCCAACGGAACGGCCGTGCCGGTGAACCTTCCGGTCACAAGGGCCCGAGAAGATCGCCCGGACAGGACCTGGGGTCTTTCGTTTGGATCGGGCTGGATCAGTGAGCGTGCGTGCCGGGGCGCGCGAGCCCGGCAAGATCCAAACGAGAGGCCCTAACAGCCGGTGGAGTACGGTCCTCCGCCGCACACCTCCGTGGCGATCATCCGGTACGAGATGAACAGTCCGAGCATCACGAACCCGCCGACGATCACCACGCCGCCGATCTGCCCGATGAGCGGCGACCATGCGCCACCCCGCCCGGTCACGGTCGCTGTGCGGGCGGGGTCGCGCCGCAGGTAGCGGACGGTCGCTGCCTGACCCTCGGCCATCAGCATCACCGATTCCTCGAACTGCACGAGCTCCCCGCCGTTGTCCGTGAACTCGAAGACGTGCGTCCACTCGCCCGGGTCGGTCCGCGTCCCGCTCCGGTAGCGGCGGACGCAGACCCCCTGGGCCCGCTCACCGCGCAACAGGGACTCCAGCTGCAGGACGAGCCGGCGGGTCAGCAGCAACCACAGCCAACCGATTCCGGCGGTGACGACGAGGACGACAACGGCAGTGAGCATACGTCCACCGTAAGCCGATTTTCGGCCACACGGGCCCCGCCTCCATGGCTGAAACTTGGGCCCTGCGTGGGCCCAGGGGCCCATGACCTGTGTATTCGTGCCCGCTTAGCGTGTCGGAGGCACCACTGGCACGAGAGGCAAGGCGCGACAGCGATGAGCGGGGCAAGCGGCGATTGGCCAAGTACCGTGAACAACCGGACATATGGCCGATCCGGTACCTATAAACCGCCGGGCACGGCTCAGCCCCGCCTCTTCTTCACCCTCATGCGGTCCTGGGCAGCCGGACTCGTTGCTCTGTACGGCTCGGGCTATCTGCTCGGCCGGTTCGTCTTCGATCCGCTCGCCGATCCGCAGCGCATGGAGAGCTACGGCTGGCGCCTCGGTCTGATCTACGTACCCAATGTGCTCGGCGTCACCCTCGCGGTGACAGCCGCGGCCTGGCTGATACGTGAGCCCCTCCGTGACCGGGTCGCACTCCATCTGACGGCGGCACTCGCCGTCCCCGTCGCGGCCCTCGCCCGCATGCTCGTCGTCGCCTGGGACCTGCTCCGGCCCGAGGGCATCGCCATGGCCGCGGCGGCGCTCGTCTTCGGCGGTGCGCTCGGTCTCGTACTCGACCGCCTGCGCGAACAGCGCGCCGACGACGGCACGGCGCCCGCCCGTCCGGCCGCGACAGGCAACTACCGGTGGGCCGACCGCGGAGCGACCGCCACCGAGTACATGGGCACGATCGTCGTCGTCACCGCCGTCATCGCGGCGGTCATGGCGACGAGTGTCGGCCAGCAGATCACCCAGCAGATCAAGGCGGCCATCTGCCGGCTCACCGGCGGTTACTGCACGCTCGACACGGAGGCGGGCGCGAACGCCAAGCCCAAGACCGACGCGGAGTTCGCCCCGAAGCTGTGCAACACCGAGAACACGTCCTCCACGGCCGGCCAGGAAGCGAAGATCGCCTGGTTCAAGATCGGCAACGAGTACGGCTTTCAGCAGCAGAAGTTCAAGGTCGCGACGAAGGACAAGGACGGGAAGACGGTCTACAAGGACCGCGTCCGGCTGACCTTCAGCGAGGCGGGCAAGGTGGGTGCGGCCTGGGAGCCCAAGTTCGGGGCCAAGGTCGGAAAGCTCACGGAGGACGGAAAGTCGACGGTCGAGGTCGGCGGTGGCGTCAAGATCGAGGCCGGTGACACCTTCCAGTTCGACACCCAGAAGGAAGCGGACGAGTTCCGCGACAAGTTCGAGCAGGTGGCGAGTGCGAAGGCCGGATACCAGTACGGGCGGGACTTCCAGTCCGTCCGCAGCGCGGAGCGGTACCTGAAGCTCAGCAAGGAGATCAACGCGAAGATCAACGGCGAGCGAATATCAACCCTGACCGTCGGCGCCGAGGCGGCCGGTGAGGTGAAGCTCTCCGGTGACGCGACGGATGAGCTGTCCGCCGAGGTCGGCGTGAAGGTGAAGCCGTCGACGACGGCGTCGATCGTCGACGACTCCATCAACGACACCACCTCGAAGTCCTTCGCCTTCAAGGTCGAGGGCTCCGCCTCCGCCAAGGGGCAGGCGGGCGGCGCCTCCGCCTCCGCCGAGTACGGCCAGAGCAGCAATGTCGCGCTGACCGTGACCCGTAACAAGGACAAGAACAAGTCCCTGAAGCGGATCATCGTCACCCGAACCGTGGAGACGAGCGGCAAGGGCGGCGGCAAGGGCAAGGTCGAGGACGAGGAAAAGGTCGACGACAAGAACAAGAAGGGCAAGGACAACAAGAACGCGGGCAAGTCGAAGCACGGCGCCTCCGAGTCCGTCGGCTCCAAGGCCACCCAGACCGAGGTCGTGACCAATGTCATCGAGCTCGACTCCCCGGAGAAGCAGCGCATCGCGCAGCAGTGGCTCGACGGCTCGGGTCCTTACAGCACCCCCGTCACGAATCTGTTCACCGACATATCCCCGACCAAGGCACCCGGTGCATCGGACCCGTTCGGCCAAATGATGTTCGACTACGGTTCATCCTCGAAAACCGTCTACGACGGCATTACCAACTCCGCGGAACTCGGCGCCGAACTGAACCTGGGCGTGGCTTCCTTCGGCTACACCCTGAGCCTCGAGGGCAAGCACGAGAAGCTGAAGAAGAAGGACGCCACGTTCCTCGGGGCGCCGCACGACGGAAAGCGCAGTGATGTTCCCATGTCACTGTGCTCGAAGTAACAGCACGGAACAGCGTCTCCGAAAGAGAATGAAGCTCATGCGCACGTCCGTTTTCCGCAAGGCCCGTTTCCCCGCCCTCGCCGCTTTCGCGGCATCTGCTCTGCTCCTGACCGGCTGCGGCGGTGGGGAGCAGGCGGCCGCCCCTGCCGGCTGGAGGACGCTGCACGTCAAGAAGGTCGAGGTCGGCTACCCCGGGGACTACAAGGAGCTCCCGGCGGGCGAGCGGAGCGAGAACACGGACGCCGAGGCCGTCCTCACGAAGGGCGGCAAGGCCACGGTGCGTATCTCGGTCGCCGTCGATTTCGCCCCGACGTCCCGGCTGGAGATGGCCGTCCTGGTCGCGGAGAGTGCGTACGAGATCGGTGGCACTCCCAAGGGCCAGAAGGACGTCGAGGTCCCGGGCGCGAAGGAGGCCCGGCAGGTCACCCACGAGTTCGCCTCCAGCGGCGAGGGGGACGCCCCGGCCAAGGGCACGCGGATGACGGCGGTCGACGTGGTCGGCATCGATGGCTCGGACCGGCCCTGGGACGTACGCGTCATCGCGCAGAAGGGGCAGCTGTCCGCGGACGAGCTGCGCCAGATCGTGGACACGATCAAGGTGTCCTGAGGGCTGGTCCCGCGCACGATGGCGCCGCCGGGAAACCGGCGGCGCCATCGGCGCTCCTACGGGTCGCAGCGGTCAGGGCAGGTTGTGCACGTGGGGCCCGACCGCGTCGGACCAGGCGTTCCCGGCGGTCGCGTCCCAGTTCGTGGACCAGGTCATCGCGCCGCGGAGACCCGGGTACGTGCGCGACGGCTTGAAGGAGCCGCAGTTGGTGCCGCGGCTGAGGCAGTCGAGGGCGTTCTTCACGATGCTCGGGGCGACATAACCGCTGCCGGCCCCCCGTGGGGACGCCGGGACGCCGATGCCGACCTGCGACGGGTCGAGGCCGCCTTCGAGCTGGATGCAGGCGAGCGCGGTGAGGAAGTCGACCGAGCCCTGTGAGTAGACCTTGCCGTCGCAGCCGTTCATCGAACCGCTGTTGTAGTACTGCATGTTGACGACCGTGAGGATGTCCTTCACGGCGAGCGCGGTCTTGAAGTACTCCGTGCCGGTGTTCTGCATGTCGATGGTCTGCGGCGCCATCGTCAGCACGAGCGAGGAGCCCGCCTTCTGCGAGAGCTGCCGGAGCGCCTTGGTCAGATAGGCGGAGTTGATCCCGTGCTCCAGGTCGATGTCGATGCCGTTGAAGCCGTAGCTCTGCATGAGCGCGTACGCGCTGTTCGCGAAGGCGGTCGCGGACGCGTCGCTGTTGATCGTGACGTTGCCGCGCTCGCCGCCGACCGAGAGGATCACCGACTTGCCGGCGGCCTTCTTGGCGCCGATGTCGCTCTTGAACTGGTCGACCGAGCCGTAGCCGACCGCCGGGTCCAGGTGGAAGGTGATCTCACCGGGCGTGGTGGTCGAGTCGGCGAACGACACCGCGATGATGTCGTACTGCGACTGGACGTCCCGGAGCTTCTGCACGGTCGCGCCGTTGTCGAAGTTCTGCCAGTAGCCGGTCAGTGCGTGTCTGGGTACGGCGGGCCCCGGACCGGGGTCGGTGACCTCACTGGTCGTCCCGGTGACCGCGGCGGACTTCGCCGACTCGCCCGCGGCATTGGTCGCGCTCACCTGGAACTGGTACGAGGTACCGGCGGCGAGACCGGTCACGGTCGCCGAACTCCCGGACACGGACTGGATCTTGGTTCCGTTGCGATAGACGTGGTAGCCGGTCGCGCCCGACACCGGGCTCCAGCTCAGGGCGATGGACGACGAGGTCACGGCGCCGGTCGAGAGCCCGGCGGGCGTGGCCGGCACGACGGGGTCGGGGTCCTGGCCGCCGCCTCCGTCGGGCCCGAACACCGAGACGTCGTCCACGTGGTACGCGGCCTGCCCGTACCAGCCATGGGTGTACACGGTCACCGAAGTGGTGTTCGTTCCGGTCGTGAAGGTGGTGGTGAGCTGCTTCCAACCGGAGCTGTCGGGTGTCCAGGTGGACACATCGGTGGTCCCGGTGCCGGTGGCGCCGAGGTAGGCGTACCCGCCCTGCACCCAGGCACTCAGTGTGTACGTCGAGCCGGGCTTCACAGCCACGGCCTGCGTGCACTTGGCGTGGTCCTGTCCACTCGGGGTCGCCTTGAGCGCCCCGGCCCCGGCGTGCACGGGCGAGGACACGATGGCCCCGCCGCCGGCGGAGCAGGTCCAGTTGGTGAGCCCGGACTCGAACCCGGGGTTCCTGGCCACATTGATGTCGGCGGCCAGGGCGCTGCCGGCACCGCCGACGAGCGCGAGCCCGGCCCCGAGGGCGAGTGCGAGCATGCCGCCGAGCAGGCGGTGCGGGCCGTGTCTGCGGGAGCGTGTGGTGCGGTCCACGTGCAGCCTCCGGTGGGGGGAGTGGGGTGTTGCGGGAAAACGTGGTCCAGACCAATCGTGTTGTCAAGGCCTCCGGCAGAAGGCCGCATACGAAAGGCCCCCGCCGAAGCGGGGGCCGGGAGTGGGAGGTTCACTCGTCTCAGGTGGACTCCCGCAGCCGGTCGCCGAAGTACCCGGCCGCGCACCCGGTGATGAGCACGGCGACCGACATCGCGATGCTCATGCCGTCCGCGTTGCGCCACGGGAGGCCGGTCGTGATCGCATACGACAGCAGCTGGGCCGCGACCGGGACCGCGAAGGCCGCGCTCATGTGCCGCACGGGTGAGTCCCGGTGGGGCTCGGCATGGATGCGGGCCGCCACCCAGACGGTGAGGGCGATGCACACCGCATTGGGCAGATGAACCAGCCACAGCACGCCGGTGAAGGTCTCCAGGCGTTCACCTGTGGCGAACGTCTCGTAGAAATACGTGACTTGTATGTACGAGGTGACGATCAGCACCGCGAGGCCCGCGCCCCAGGCTTTCATCAGCGCGAAGAAAGGACGTCCGGTGGTGGGGGCCGGCGAACCGTAATTTCCGTAATACGACATGGCAATCCCTGGGGTGGGGTAGTGGGGGGAAGAGGGAGAGGAATGGGGGGAAGTGAGGAAACAGGGGGAGTCGTCGGCCGGGGGTCAGCCGAAGATTTGGTACAGCAGGAGGGTGGTGAAGATGAGGCACCCCAGGCCGCACCCCGCCGCCAGCGCGAGGCTTTGCAGAATCGGCGACCAACTGCCCTTTCCCGCGATGGTCGCCGACTTCTCGGGGCTCGCGGGATCGTAGGTGACCGTGACGGTCGAACCGGTGCGCATCGCCCAGCCGGCGAAATCCTCGAATTCCACCGTTCTGCCGTCCTCGGCACGGAACGCGAAGTGGTACTCCTTGGCGTCGGAGTCGCTGTGCGGATGGTGGACCCGCACACACTCGCCCGTCGTACGGACCCCACGGCGCAGCGTCCGCGCCACGGTCACCAGCCGCAGCGCATACCTCACGGCGATGAAGCCGAAGAGAGCGGACATGAATCCGTGGAAGAGGTACTCACCACCGGGCACCTGCATGGCTAGTGCACCTCGATCGATTCGATGATCTTCTTCAGGTCCGCGTCGTCCAGCTTTCCCTTCTGGGCGTCGATGCGGACCGCGAAGGTCACGTCCTTCGAGTCCAGTCCGGTCACGATCGTGCCGTGGACCCGGGTGCCCTTGGCCGGGGTGTTCTGCTCGCCGCTCGAGGTGAATGCGAAGTCGACGCGCTTGGCGTCGTCCGTGCCGGCGACCTTGATGTCCTTGGTGCCGTGGATCGTGGAGCCGAGCTGGACACCCGCCTCCGCCCCGATGGCGGCCTCCTCGGCGGAGTCGGCATTGGTGAAGTCCAGCTGGACGGTGATCATGCCGACGGTCCTGCCGCCCTCGGTCAGGGTCGCGGCGGCGGCGTTGTACTTGCTGCGCTCGCTGTCGCCCTGTGCCTTGAATGCGGGGGGGTAGGCGACGTCGACGCCCGGAGTCTTGAACACGTGCCAGCCGTCCGGCACCGAAGCCGCCGTGGAGGCATCGCCTCCGCAGCCGGTCAGGGCCATGCTCGCGATGATTCCCGCGCTCAGTGCCATGACGGCGCGCTTGACGATGCTGGTGATCATGGCTGCCTACTCCTGTCGTACGGTCGTCCGGGGCACTTCGCACAGCGCGGTTCAGTTCGCACAGTAGCTGTAGGGAACATATGAACGCTGGCCTCCTCGGGGTGCGCCAAGGAACTGTGCGTCGTTGAGGGTCTCTTCCTTCTTCTCGGTTCCTATCGAGAAACCGAGACTGAGACCCAGATTCAGGTCGAATCCGTACTCCGCCGCGGAGGTCTTGCCCGTGTACCGCGTCTTGCTGGACTTGCCCTTGTCGAAGAGCAGTTGGCCGAAGGGATCGTCATTTCCGGGCCGCGTGGTCGGGGCATGGTCGTCAAACATGTAGGTGAAGGGCGCGACATTGTCCCCGGCGCCGTCCAGCCACTTCTCCGCGATCGCACGGTCGGCGTCGCCCTCGGGCCCCGGGGGGAAAGTGACGGTATTGGTGACGACGTCGATGCCCGTTTCGCTGTCGCCGCCCTTGACGCCTGCGCTGCCGTCCTTCTTGGAGTCGTCCTTCTTGCCGTTGTCCACCTTGCCCTTGGCGCCGTCCTTGACGGAGCCCTTCTCGACCGTCCGGGTCATGTCGATCCGGATGACCTTTCCGGTCTCCTTGTCCTTGGTGACGGTGATGGTCCCGGTCTGTGAGGTACTGGCGGAGTGCTCGCCGTTGAGCGGGCCCGCCTCGTATCCGACCTTCGTGCCGTACTCGATGGCCGCCGAGTAGGTGTAGGACTTGGTGTTCTTGTACTTGTTGTCCGTCCAGGTCACTTCGGGTGTGATCTTCGCATTGCCGCCGAGTGTCGCGCTGAGCTTCTTGTCGTCGCCGGCCGAGACCTTGATACCGCCGGCCGCGGAGCCCTCGACGCCGATCTTGCCGTAGCTGATCTGGCGGTTGTTCCCGAGATCTCTCTCGATCCGGTCGCGGGTCTCCTCCTCGTCCTTGAGGGGCCCCGCGTCGAAGAGGTAGAGGATGCTGTCCCCGAGGCTGGCCTCGGCCCCGCCGGGAGAGGTGCGCCGCATCTCGTACATTTTCAGCTTCTCGATGTCGTCGCGGAAGCGCTTGGCCTCGTCCTCGCTCTCGAAGACCCAGGTGTCACCATTGGTGACCTTTATCCCCGCGCCCAACTCGACCTTGTCGGAGCCGAGTTTGCCGATCCTGGCCTTGGGCGAGAAGTCCTTCTTCGCCGCGATGGACGCGGCATCGGTGAAGGTGACCATGACAAGCTCGTCCTTGTCGTTGATCTCGCCGTCCTTGTTGATGTCCGTGTTGGACTTGTAGCGCTGCTCCTGGAAGCCGTATTCCTGACCCCATTCAATGAAAAGGATCTTGGCTTTGGCGCCGGCCTTGTCGCTGATCGCGGATATCTGGCAGAGCGGCGGCTCGAAGTCGGAGTCCTTGAGCGGCTTGGCGGTGTCGCGACCCCCGCCGCAGTTGGAGCCACCGGTGAGTCGGCAGATCTCGGTGGCGATCTTTTCCGCTACCTGTTGACCGATGTCGGTGGCGCTCAGTGCGCCAATGACGGCGGCCACGACGACGATCGTGCCCATGTACTCGGTGGCGGTGGCACCCCGGTCCGAACGGATTCGTCTGAATGCCGGCGGTATCCGGCCCCCGTCGATCATTCTGATGCCCTCCGCGTCACTCTCGCCGAGCCCGGGTCACTCGGAAGGTGACCGTTCGACAGCTGATCGGCGGCGAGCCTAGCCCTGTGCCGAGTGGGCGGCATGGGCCCGCGGACCCACCGAAGGGCCCAAGAAAAGTGGGGCCCGGAATTCCGTGCCGACTTCTGCTAATTGACTGGTTGTTTCATGTTCATCTTTCAGGGTGATCGCAACGTGATCGAATGTTTGCAACAACTCCACGCCCGCTCTGTCCGGGTTTGATGGTTAATGGCGGGTGAGTTGACGCCCGTGGTCAATGGTTGGGTGTTCATCAGTCAGTAGGAGGTGGATAAAGTGCTGGTGCAGCCGTGCTGCGCAGCAGTAAACGATCTGCGGCCACCGGACCACCGGGGGCCGGAGTGGACGGGGATCTTGAAGTGCCGACAGCGATTGCGGTCACCAGTGCTGACCTGGTGCTGCCGCCGACCGATCAACAGACGCCAACAGCAGCAGTGTTCCAGTCACCGGACGTCCAGCCTCTCGAGGCTGCCCTGGTCGACATGCAGGTGCTGCTGGAGCAGCACGGGTACGTCATCGTTGTCTGTCCGTCGTCGGTCTCGCCGGCCATGGAACAGCGGCTGCATGCCGTCCGCTCCATCATGGAGAGCGACCGCATCGCCCTGCTCAAGTCGGATCTGCCGCCGCTGGGGGTCGCCGTACTGGTGCGACAGCTGCGTCAGCTGTCGATATGCGACTTCAGTCCGGGGGTCGTAGCCTCCGCCGCACGACTGCTCTCGCACTACATCTACGCGGGTGCGGTGCTCAACTCCGTCGCCAAGCTCGACCGTGTCCCGGTGAGCCTCAAGGCGCACCTCAAGGGCTGGATGCCGGGCTCCCAGTTCGCCGTACTGGCCGGACCGAACCCCCAGCTCATCAAGATCGGGCAGGACTCAGGTCCGCTGGCAGGCCCGGAGTTCGGCACACAGCTCCTGCTGGCCAAGGGGCAACTGCAGACGGAGTGGCCCACCGCCGCTCTCGCCCCTGCTTGGCAGGTCCACGGCACTCAGGAAACCGGACTGCCCGTCGACTCCCCACGCTGGTGGGGCACCGGCAAGCTGGTGGAGTTCGTCGCGTACCTTCCGGACATCTCCGTTCTGTACCAACTCGTCTCCTCCGTGCGGCGCGAGAAGTGCTGCTGGTGCGGAATGGAGCTCATCGGCGACCGCTGCGGTTTCTGCTCCGCCCCGCTTCCCACGGCCGAGAACCAAACGCACGGCTCCCGTGTCCTGTAACCACGGGGGAGGCCACGCGCTCCATGTGCGCACAGGTACCTCCTGCTCCCTCGGCTCTCCCCGCCCTCCCCACGTTCTGCACGTCGTTCCCTGTCCGCTCCGCACCACATATCCGAACGAGGTTGTACGGCCATGAACTCCCGCCAGCGTCGCGGCGTCATACTCCTGCTGTTGTCGGTCCTATGCGCCTTCGGTGCCTTCGCCGGTGTGCTCTCCGTGATCAGCGACGTGAACTCGAAGGTCGGCCCCGAGGTGTCGGCGTACAAGATCAAGGACGATGTCGCGCCCTACACGGCACTGAGCGCCGGGCAGTTCGAGAAAGTCACGATGCCCAAGCGCTGGCTCTCGGACAACGCCGTGACCGACCTCTCCGAGGTCGACGGCAAGATCGCGGTCACCCGGCTGCGCTCGGGGTCGCTCCTTCAGAACGACATGATCGTCAAGCGGCCGGCCCTCCAGGCAGGTGAGCAGGAGATCGCCATCATGATCGACGCCGCCACCGGTGTGGCCGGCAAGATCACCCCCGGCGCGACGGTGAACATCTACGCCACCTTCGCCGGTGAACGGGACGGTGATCCGTCCCAGTCGAAGGTCATCGTCAGCAACGCCAAGGTCCTGGACGTCGGCAAGCTCACGGCGCTCAACCCCGACCGGGACGACAAGGGCGGCCGGGCCTCGGAGGCCGTGCCGATCACCTTCGCCCTCAACACCCTGAACACCCAGCGCGTCGCCTACGCGGAGTCCTTCGCGCAGCACGTGCGCCTCGCGCTGGTCGCACCCGGCAGCGACACCACCATCCGTCCGGGCGACCGCACGTATACGCTCGACAAGGACAAGTGAGGCTTGGATGACCACCAGGATCCTCCCGGCCGTCGGTGACGCCGACGCGGCCCGGTCCGTCACCACCTTGCTCAGCCAGCTGCCCGACGCGGAGCCCGCAGCTCCGGTCGGCGACTCCACCCAGCTCATAGACACCCTCGCGCGCCTGGCGGGGGAGTCGCTCGACGAGCTGCCCGAGGTCGTGCTGGTCCATGAGCGAATCGGTCCGGTGCCGGCGCTGGAGCTGATCCGGGAGGTGGCCCTGCGCTTCCCCGCCGTCGGGGTCGTGCTCATCACCGCCGACGCGAGCCCCGGCCTCTTCTCGGCCGCCATGGACTCGGGTGCGCGGGGCCTGGTCACACTGCCGCTGAGTTATGAGGAACTGGCCAACCGGGTCCAGGCCGCGGCCCAGTGGTCGGTCGGCGTGCGACGTCACCTCGGTAGTGGCGGGGACGTCTTCACCGGCCCAGGCGGCACGGTCGTCACGATCACCGGGGCCAAGGGCGGTGTGGGCGCCACCACCACTGCCATTCAGCTCGCCCTTGCGGCGGGGGCGTCCGGGATGAACGCCGCCCTGGTGGACATGGACCTGCAGGCCGGGGACATCGCCTCGTACCTGGACGTGCAGTTCCGCCGGTCGCTCGTCGATCTGGCGGCGATCAACGACATCACGCCGCGCGTGCTGCAGGACGCCGTGTTCAGCCATGAGTCGGGCCTGTCCCTGCTGCTCGCCCCCGGCGAGGGCGAGCGGGGCGAGGAGGTCACGGACCGTTCCGTGCGTCAGATCATCAGTGCTCTGCGCTCGCGGTACGAGGTCGTGGTCATCGACTGCGGCACCCAGATGAACGGTGCCAATGCCGCCGCCATCGAGATGGCGGACGCCGCACTGCTGGTCACCACGCCGGACGTGGTGGCGGTCAGGGCGGCGAAGCGCATCGTACGGATGTGGGACCGGCTCCAGATCCGCAAGGCGGAGGAGACCGTCACCCTGGTCAACCGCTACAACCGCAACACGGAGATCCAGCCGCCGCTGATCCAGAGGATCACGGGGACCCGGATGGCGGGCATCGCGGTGCCCGCCAACTTCAAGGAGCTCCAGGGTGTGGTGGACGCGGGAAGGATGCATGAACTCGATGCCAAGTCCACGGTGAAGCAGGCACTGTGGGGACTGGCCGGGGAACTGGGGCTGGTGAAGACTCCGGACGGCCCCGAGAAGCAGGGCAAGGTGCGCGGAGGCGGAGACAGAGGCTCGATCGGAGTGCGTCGCCGGCGTGGCGGCGCGAACGGCGGGGAGGGCTGAGACCCGATGCATGCCATGGGGGAGCCGGGCGGACGACGCGTACAGCTGCGTTCCGTACAGCGGAGACTTGCACAACTGAAGGGCGATCGCGGGCAGTTGATCGTCGAGTTCACCGGCATGGTGCCGATCATTCTGCTCACTCTGGTGCTGCTGTGGCAGATGGTGCTGGTCGGCTACACGTTCACGCTGGCCGCGGGGGCTGCCGACGAAGGCGTACGCCGGGCGGTCGTCACGGGTGAGTGGGACCGCGACGAGGAGTGCGAGAAGACGGTGCGCGAACGCCTGCCGGAGGCATGGGAGGACAGCGCCGTCATCGAATGCAACGACGAGAGTGAGCCCGACATGATCAAGGCCGAGGTCAGACTGCGGGCCCCGGTCCTGTTCCCCGGTTCCATCAACCTGCCGATCCCCGTCGACGCCGAAGCCGGTGCGGCCCTGGAAGGAAAGTGACCGGCCATGAATTCTGCACCGAGCCCGATACCGGCGGCACAGCACCGCGACCGCGGTTCCTCCGCCGTTGAATTCGTCGGCTTCCTGCCCCTTCTGCTGATCATCGGCCTCGTCGGCATCCAGCTGGGCCTCGTCGCGTACACCGCGCAGCAGGCAGGGACCGCAGCCCGGGCAGCAGCCCGTACGGCAACGCACGACCGCCTCGACGACGAGGTCCGGCGGGTCGGCAGGGAATCCATGAGCGGATGGCTGGGCGAGGACGCCGACATCAGGCGGACGTACGGGGACGGCGACGTCACGGTCACCGTCAAGGTCAAGATCCCCACGCTGATTCCCGGCCTCGGCGACCCGCACGCGGAGAAGTCCGCAACCATGCCGCTCGACTGACCCGACCGATCCCCACACGCACGACCGACCAAGGAGAACGGCCCATGAGTCTGCGGGCACGCGTCACCGCCCCCGAGGAGAACGGAGGGGGCAGAGAAGACGGCCATCTGGTCGCCACCTACCGCTCCAAGCTCCTCGAGGAGATCGACCTCGCGGAGATGTCGTCCCTTGCCGCGGCCGACCGCCGGGCGCGCCTGGAACGCGTCCTCGGCCACATCATCAGCCGCGAAGGCCCCGTTCTCTCCACTCTCGAGCGCTCCCAGCTGATACGCCGGGTCGTGGACGAGGCCCTCGGCCTCGGCGTTCTCGAACCACTCCTCGAAGACGCATCCATCACCGAAATCATGGTGAACGGACCGGACCAGATCTTCGTCGAGCGAGGCGGCCGGGTCGAGCTGCTCCCCATGCGGTTCGCCAGCAACGAGCAGCTGATGCAGACCATCGAGCGCATCGTCTCCACCGTCAACCGCCGTGTGGACGAGGCCAATCCGATGGTGGACGCCCGTCTCCCCAGTGGCGAGCGTGTCAATGTGATCATTCCGCCGCTGTCGCTGAGCGGCGCCACGCTGACCATCCGACGCTTCCCCCGTGCGTTCACACTCCAGGAGATGATCGGCTTCGGCTCGATCGACGAGCAGATGCTGATCCTGCTCTCCGGTCTGGTCCAGGCGAAACTCAACATCATCGTCTCCGGGGCCACCGGCACTGGAAAGACCACCCTGCTCAATGCGCTCTCCGGCCTGATCCCGAACGACGAACGCATCGTCACCATCGAGGACTCCGCCGAACTCCAGCTCCAGCAGAGCCACGTCATCCGGCTCGAGTCCCGCCCGGCGAACGTCGAGGGCAAGGGCCAGATCACCATCCGCGATCTGGTCCGCAACTCCCTGCGTATGCGCCCCGACCGCATCGTCGTCGGTGAGGTCCGTGGCGGTGAGGCCCTCGACATGCTCCAGGCCATGTCCACCGGCCACGACGGCTCGCTCGCCACCGTGCACGCGAACAACACCGAGGACGCCCTGATGCGTCTGCAGACCCTCTCCTCGATGTCCGAGATCAAGATCCCCTTCGAGGCGCTGCACGACCAGATCAACAGTGCGCTCGACGTCATCGTCCAGCTGACCCGGCACGCCGACGGCTCCCGTCGGGTCACCGAGATCGCGTTCCTCGACTCGCACGGCAGCCAGTCGTACCGCATCTGCACGCTCGCACGTTTCAATGCCCAGCCGATGGCCGCCGACGGGCGGATCTACGGCGAATTCCAGTACTTCCCGCTCCCGCGTCGGCTCGCCGAGCGTCTCTACATGGCCAGCCAGCCCATTCCGCAGGCTTTCGGAGTCGCCACGACCGACGACTATCTCGCCACCCGAGAGGCCAAGTAGGTATCCCCGCCATGGACAATCTCGCTCCCCTGACGATCGGCGTCACGCTGCTGTGCTGCGTGTTCGGCGTCATGGGCCTGCACGCCTACTCCTCGGGCAAGGCTCAGCGCGAAGCGCTCGTCGACCGTCTCACCTCCACCGGCCAGATACCGACGGTGGGCCGCCGTCGCCGCTTCGCCGGTCTCGACCGGCGTCTGCGCAGGACCAGGTACGGCAAGAAGATCGAGCTCAAGCTCGCCGCCACCGGCCTCGACCTCACACCGGGCGAGTACCTCACGTACATGATCGCCGCCATCGTGGGCCTCTGGCTGATCGCCTCGTCCGTGCTGGCCTCGTTCTTCGGCCCGCTCGCGGGACTCGCCGGAATCTGGGCGGCGAACACCTTCCTCAACTGGCACCGCACCAAGCGCATCGAGGGATTCATCAACCAGCTCCCGGAGATCTCCCGGGTGCTGGCCAACGCCACCCAGGCCGGCCTCGCCCTCCGTACCGCCATCGCGATGGCCGCCGACGAACTGGAAGCCCCCGCAGGTGAAGAGCTGCGCGTCGTGGCGAACCACCTCGCCGTCGGACGCTCCCTCGACGACGCCCTCGGCGAGCTCGCGGAGCGGCTCCCCTCCCGCGAACTGGTCGTGCTGGTCTCGACCCTGATCCTCTCCAACCGGGCCGGCGGCACCGTGGTTTCGTCACTGCGCAACCTCACCGAGACCCTGGAGGAGCGCAAGGAGACCCGGCGCGAGGTCCGCACCCAGCTCTCCCAGGTCAACACCACGGCCTACGCCGTCCCGGTCATCGGCGTCGGCGCGATGCTGCTGATGGACCGGATCCTGCCGGGCGCACTGGACCGGATGACGTCGTCCCTCGGCGGTCAGATCGCCGTGATGATCTCGATCGGTCTGTACGTCCTCGGCTTCATCGCCATCCGCCGCATTTCCAAGATCGATATCTGAGGAGGACCGACATGATGGCTCTGCTGCTCTCCCTTGTCGTCGGCCTCAGTGTGTTCGGCGTCTTCAAGGGCGTCCGGATGTACCGGGCGGACGTGAAGCTCCCCGGCGACCTGGCCGTCGCCCTCGAAGTCGGCTCCACCCGCACCACCGCGGTCGGCTCCGGCCTCGACAGGCTCGGCATGCGCTACGCACCCATGGTGCTGCGCATGATGGGCCCCAAGAAGGTCAACGAGAAGCGCCGGAAGATCGACATGGCCGGTAACCCCGGCGGTCTCACCATCGACCGGTACGCCGCACGCAGGGCGGTCTACGGGGGTCTCGGCGGATTCGCCGCCTTCGCCATGCTGTCCAAGGGACAGTTCCTGATGGCCGTCTTCATGGTGGTCTTCGGGCTCTACTGGGTCGAGGTCGGCATCTGGGCCGCGATCCGCAAGCGCAAGGACGACATCGAGCGGACCCTGCCCGACTTCCTCGACGTCCTCGCCGTCGTCGTCTCGGCCGGCCTCGGCTTCCGGCAGGCCCTCGACCGGGTGGCGGAGAAGTACGCGGGCCCCTGGTCCGACGAACTCCGCATCACCCTGCGTCAGATGGACATGGGTGTCAGTCGTCGCCAGGCTTTCGACGAACTCCGCAAGCGCAATGACTCCGAGCAGGTCGCCATGTTCGTCACCGCACTCCAGCAGGGCGAGGAACTGGGCGCACCGATCGTGGACACCCTCATCGCCATCGCGGCCGACATGCGCCGCACGGACGCCCAGAATGCGCGCCGGAAGGCAGCCAAGGCCATCCCGAAGGCCACTCTGATGGTCACCACCTTCATGGTCCCCGCGACCATGATCCTGATGATCACAGCGATGCTGCTCGGCTCCGGCACTGACCTCGGCTCCCTGACCGGGGGGAAGTGAGGGGCCGCCCGATGTCCATACCCCTGCAGGCAGGACCGATGCCGGCCGACGGCCAGGGAGCCCCCCTGAGCCCTCCGGTCGGCCCGGCACCTGCCGTGTCGATCCAGGTCAACGCCCTCCAAGCGCTCGCACGCCAGGTCCTGTTGTTCCGCCTGGCCATGATCGGGATCGGTACGCCGGTCGCGATCAACAACACGGCCCGGGGACTGGCGGGCTGGCTGGTCGCGGCAGCGGTACTGGTGACCTTCGTCGGCTCGTACGCCCTCTACCGGGACTGGGAACGCTTCGGTCCGCTGCTGCTGCGCTACCCCGCCCTGCTGGGTGTGGACACGGTTTTCGGAGCGCTGCTGCTCTTCACCGCGACACCCGAGTCGGCGCTGGGGTACGCGGTGGTGTGCACGCCGGCGCTCGCGGGTCTGCTCTACGGGTGGCGGGGCGCAGGCGTCTTCACGGCAGTGCAGTGCCTGATCCTCGCGGCGGCCTACGGGGCCAACACACGGCTCGACGCAACCCTCTCCACATCCCTTCTGCTTCCCGGTTTCTGCGTCCTCGCGGGCGCCGTGGGTGTGACCCTGCGCAATCTGATGCTCCGCGTCGGCTCCGCCAGCCAGGCACTGACCGAGACACGTGCCCGGCTTGCGGTCAACGCCGCGGTCGAGGGCGAACGGGCCCGACTGGCCCGGGAGATGCACGACTCCGTGGCCAAGACGCTGCACGGCCTCGCCCTTGCGGCCGACGGCCTCGCGGCGACCGCCGACCGCATGGACCCGCTCGCCGTCCAGCACCAGGCCGGTCTCGTCGCCCGGTCCGCACGACGGGCCGCTGCCGAATCGCGCGAGCTCCTCTCCGACCTGCGCCGCGAGTCCGGACTCGACGGCGGAGTCGACGTCATGGGTGAACTGGCCGCCCGCACCGCCGACTTCACCGGCCGGACGGGAGTGAAGGCCCAGTTCAGGCAGCTCGGTGAGGGGACCTCTCCGGTGCCCGTGGTACCGCAGGCCGTCGCGCGCCAGCTGCTCACGGTCGCCACGGAGGCCATGGAGAACGCCTTCCGGCACGCCGGGCCGACCTACGTCGACGTCTCGGCCGGGGTGGTGGGCGACGTCCTGCGAGTCAGCGTGTACGACGACGGGCGGGGCCTGCCCCCCGGCACCTCGCTCGACGACCTCAAGCGCGCCGGTCACTTCGGCCTCGTCGGCATGGTGGAGCGTGCCGCCTCGATCGGCGCCCGCATCCGGATCGGCAAGGGCCGCGCCCAGAAGGGCACCGAGGTCCGGGTGGAACTACCGGTCGCGGCAGTGCTTCCGAACGACCCGGGTCCGGACTCGGGTCCGCACGTGAGGAACTCCCAGCGACCTTGAACCGATCCGCTTCCACACTCCCCAACCGTCCCCCCACCCACCGAGAGGAGGCCGCAATGCCGGACGAAGTCTCCCGTACATCGGGACAGCACTGGGCACAGCAGACCCATGTCTCCCAGCACACGTCCTCGAACGCGAGCCCGCTCAGCTCGGAACACAGCTCCTCCGGGTTCCCCACTCCCGCTCCCCAGCAGGCTGCGGCAACGGGCGAGATGCCCGCCTTCCCCGCAGCTCCGGCGATGCCCGCTCCGACGGCCCTGCGCGTCGTCGTCGCCGACGACAACCCCGTGGTCCGGGCCGGGCTGGACGCCCTGCTCTCCGGCCGCCAGGACATCGAGGTCGTGGCACAGGCCGCCGACGGCCGCGAGGCGTACGAGGCCGCGGTGCAGCACCGGCCCGATGTGGTGCTGCTCGATGTGCGGATGCCCGGTATCGACGGTATTTCGGCGCTGCCCCATCTGGTGCAGGTCGCACCGGTGATGATGCTGACGTACAGCCGTGAGAACGAGATCGTCCACGAGGCCCTGCGGCTCGGCGCGGGCGGCTATCTGGTGCACGGCGAGTTCACCGCCGACCAGTTGGTCCAGGCGATACGGGACATCAGGTCCGGCCGGGCCCACTTCACCGCGACGGCGGCGAACGCGCTCCTCGCCCATATGCGGAACGGGGCCGCGTCCACCGCGCCTGGAGCCGGTCCGGCGCTGCCTGAAGGGCTGGGAAGCGCCCTGACGACGGGTGTGCCGTATCAGGGTGGGCCACCCGGACATGATGCACATGCACACGGACAGCCGCCGATGTACGGGCATGGTCATCTGCCGGACCAGATGCCGCAATGGGGCCCAGAACAGGGCGTCCAGGCCGCGGTGACCGGATCGACACGCGAACCGCAACCGCTATCTCTTTCGCAATCGCAACTTTCTATGGCACAGTCTTCGGCGGCGGGGGGAGAGAAGCATGCTCCCAACCGTGACAGTTTCGGCCTGAGTTCACGGGAGGTGGAGGTGATGGACCTGATCGCGTCAGGCATGAGCAATCAGCAGATCGCCGCCACCTGCTTCATCAGCGAGAAGACCGTCAAGAACCACATCAACCGCATCTTCGCCAAGCTGCACAGCGCCAGCCGCAGCGAAGCCATCGCGGTCTGGCTGGGAACGTCACACACGTCACGTGGGGGGAACGCGTCGTGAAGCATGAGGAAACAGTGAGCACGGGGCGGCGGCAGGCTGTGGGCCCGTCGGTTCTGGCCCGGGTTTGGGCCCGGCTTTGGGTCCTGGGGCCCTCTGGTGGGGTGGGTGTTCGGCCGTATGTTTCTGGTGTCGCCAGCGGGACCGGCCAGG
>NZ_JBWKDP010000022.1:0-44737 GCF_056435905.1 Streptomyces sp. NPDC043861
GTGTACTCGGCCAAGAGGTTGCTGACGCGCGTCGGTAGTTGATCAAGAGAACACCTCCGGGCGTAGGAGAGATGCCTGTCTTCACCACAACCGGAGGTATAGGCGGCCACGGGACGCCGGCCGCGACCGTTGCAGGGCGGCATGCTGACCACCGCGTCGCCCGGCTGGGCGGTGACGGTCGTGGAGATGCCCACCACGTAGTGCAGCCCGCGTTCCTCCAGACCGAGCCGGAACGCGGCGGTGTCTCCGAAACCGCCGTCGGCGACGGCCAGGGGGACGTCGATGCCCCAGGACCGGGTCTCGTCGATCATGTCCAGGGCCAGCTGCCACTTCTCCATATGGCCCACCTCGGGCGGGATGCCGCACCGCTCACGGCGGGCCACCCTGACGGGATCGGCCTCGGGCGAGGCCCATTCGAGGACGACCAGACCGCACCGCCGCACCTCGCCAACCCCGCGGAATCCTGGGACACGACGCACAGTCCGACACGCCCACCCTCGGGTGAGGCCGCCCGTCACCCAAGGCGAAACCGGCTACCGTCGCCGTCGGCTAGCCACGTACGCCGCTCCGCCAATGCCGCGCGTCCACGCCGCGCGGTCCGCGGGAACCAAGGCGCGCCGGAGTCCCGCTCCGCATGTGCCCGTGCACTCATCGACCCGACTGCCCGACATGGCCGTTGCGGGGGCGCGTGGAGCCCCAGGAAGGTACGCCATGTCCAAACACCGATCGAGCGCGTACACCCGCCGGATCCGCGCTCAGATGGATCTCACAGGCCATCCCTACCAGGCAGCCCGCCGGGCTGTACTCGCCAAGCGCGGGGAGAACACCGGCACGCCTGCGAAAGTGATCGGGGTGCTCAGCGACCTCGACCTGGACGACACCGCTGGCATGGCGCTCGAAGTCGCCGCCGTCTGGGCCCGGTCAGGGCTCCGGGCCTTGGTCGTCAAGGAAGACGCCGAGCCACTCAACGTCTTCACCCCGCCTCGTCTGCGCCCTGCCGTTCCGCGCCCCGAGGATCAACGTCCGGTCCGGTGGGAGCAGTTCGGCCTCCCCGGGAAGGGCGTGCTTGGCACTCTGACCATCCGGCACGACTACGCCGACGGCACAATGCCCGACGACACGCTGCGCGCGGCACTGGACCAGGTGCGCCCGCACTTCGACCACGTCCTGGTCGTGCGGACCATGTGGGCCTCCAACGCAACGACAGATGCGTGCGTCGCCGTCGTGGCCGACGAGCCGGCGCCGCGCCACACCCGCCAGTGGGCATACGAGAAAGGAGCCAAGGTGCGGCGGGAACACCCCTACACGCCTGCCCAGGCCGCCGCGATGCTGTGCGACCGCCATCGCCAGCGCCTCACCGCCCACGACCAATTCCTCCCAGCCCCTCTCGCCGGGCTCGTGACCTACGGCGTCCCCGACAGCGAGCAGGACGACTTCTACGACACCGTCCTCAGCGAACTGGCGAAGCTCGGAGCACCGATCCTGAGCAACATCCTCGACGTCCCCAGGCGCTCTCGTCACGGCCAGCCACGTCCCAGCCTCATGGATCCCGACTCCGCAGCGGGGGTCGCCGTGCACAGCGCTGCCAACGCCATCTACGAGGCTTTGCCGCGTCTCCCCCACCGATAGCAGCCACGACCTCGCGGGTCCCAGGGATGCGGCTGTGCCCTGGCACGGCGTGCGGCCGTATCAGGCGCCGAGCGGGCTCCGTCAGCCTGCGAGAACAATGTGCGGCGCGCCCTTGCCTGACGGGTCGCGATGCTCGAGGCCAAGGTCGCCGGTCACTCGCCGGCCATCCGGGCCGAGGCGCGGGTACGCAGCCAACTGTGGAAGGGGAGGATGCCGCGCACCGCCGTGCATCGACGAGCGGTCGCCAGGGGCCGGGGGCGGCCGGCCTCTGGCAGACAGGTGCGCCCCCGGCGCGCCGCGTGCCCGTACCGGGCCGCAGGGAGGGATGGTCAGACAGGAAACGACGTACGGAACACCGCCACCGGACGCGTCACCATAATCGGGATCCACGTCGACGGTGGCCTTCTGGGAGTCGATCTCTCGCCGCACTCGGGCTGGAGCGGGCCTCAGGTGACGTCACGTGTGGGTGCGGCCCCGGCCGTACTGCGTCCCGTCACCGGGGGTCGGGGCCTCTCCCACACACTCCATGCTGGTGCAGGCCACTCGGGAACCTACCGTGTTCGGGCGCGCCAGCGGACCGGTTTCCCTGCCCAGCTCCGACCGAGGCCATCAGCGCCTCACAACCGGGTCATCGGTGCAGCAGACCAAGGGGACACGGTAGGGGCAGGCCGACAGGAATGAGGAGCGGCCTGCCCCGTGGCGTCCACCGTAGCTGCGTGCGGTGGCAGTACGCAGTTTCTCGTCGGCGGGTCTTCCCAGCTCACTCGTCATCGACCGCACACCGACCTGACATGCCGTCACTGACCAACCCACTGACACCAAACCCGGCAAGGAGAGCCCAGGCAGCAGCGCCGGCGACGGGGTCTGTGCTGCTGCCCGCACCCCCGAGGCCCCTGTCGCAAGCTCGCACGAAGGACTGCCGAAACAAGGGCGACGGCCGCGGTCCGAACTTCCACGGCCGTCCCTCGGTAGCGGGCAGCGGCGCGACCGCAAAGTCCACCGCTGCCCGCCGATCCGGGTAACCCCCGCCGGCTGCGAGCGGGGTCCAGGGAGACGACGGCCTGGAGGTGTGTGCGGCCGACGCGCTCCCCTCCCACCCATACGCCCCCAAGGGCATCCCGCCACTCGCGCCCCCCGGCAAGACACGGTCCGAAGCCGTCTTGTCCGTGCCCTCCCCTTGTCGACGCAGCCCGCGGTGGGATGCACTGGGCCACCCGGCGGCGCACCCTGTAGAGCATGGAGAGCGCGCCAATCGTCGTGCACCGGCCGTCCGCAGCGGGTGGCCGACGGGTGACGGCGCACCACCACGGCCGTGCCGAAACCCTGGGGGTGGCATTCTCCGACCACGACCTGGTGGTGTTCCTCGAAGCCGCGGGCGTGACGGAACCGGAGAACGCGATGGACGATCCGCAACTCGTGGAATGGCGCGGCGCCCGCCCTCACCAGTTCTACGCTGTGTGACTCCGCCCGGGGGCGACTCAGTCGGTGGTGTCGTCCGTCATGTCGACGTTGGCTTGGGTGGCCCACTGCTGTACGCGGGGGCCGTAGCGCTGTGCACTCCAGTACTTGGTCCGGATGGTGCCGTCCGGGGTCATTTGGAGCGCCTCCGGGTAGCCGAAGTGCTGGATCAGTCCCGCGGCGAGAGCGGAGGTGGCCGCGATCAGGCCCGGTCCGTCTTCGGCTAGGTCGTCGATGTCGAAGACGGACGTCGCCTGGGGCGGCTCGGCCACCTGGTGGCTGCCGAGTGTGCCGCTGCCCCGGGGTGCCACTGTCCGCCCTTGGTGGCGGAGCCGCGACGTCCTCGGGCAGTTCCATCAACGAGCAGGGCAGCTCGGTGAGGCACAGGCCGAGGGACTCGCCCGGGCCGGTCTCCAGGAAGGTGAACCAGCCGCGGTCGTCGATCCGCCCCACGACCCAGCGCTGGGTGTCGTCCTCGTGGTCCGGGTCGTTGTCGAGGCCGGAGGTGAGGTCACCACAGGTCCGGGCTGTAAGGCTGCGTCCACAATGCGACCGACAGCGTGACCGCCTTCAGCCATGCGTGGTACATCTCGTCCACCTCCTGTGCCGACATCCCCTCCTGCGCGAGAAAGTCGCGGACCGTCACCGTGATCGGGACGATGAGAGCGATGAGATCGCGCAGCGGCACGTACTCCGCCGACGACTCGACGCCGTCGGTGCGATTCTTCTTCGCAGTGTGGTGACGCAGCGCGATCTCGTGCTGGTAGGCGAGCCATCGTTCGTCGTACTCACGCGTGCACAGGTCGCTGATCCAGCGACCGAAGCGCGCCCGGACGGCGTCGAGATATGCGCCATTCGGATCACCGTCGACTCCGGCGAATGCAGCCACCAGGTGCGGGTTGGCGCCGACGAAGCCGTACCAGACGTCGAGGATCGCTTCGGTCTGTGGCACCAGGATGTCGCCGGCCCGCCTGAGCGCTTGTACATCGGAGTCGCTCCAGAGCAATGAACTCTGCAGCATCTCAAGGTCGGCCATGGACACAGGGGACGGCGTAAGGCCAGAGTCGTCGTAAGCGTAGCCTGCGGGGGTTGTGGACATGGGGCTTCCCTTCCATGACAGACGCCCGGAACGTAGGACTCCTCTGACTACTAGCGCGAGGCCGGCCGTCCTCCGTGCAGGCTCGCGGAAGGATGGGCGCCCGGAAGATCGACGGCTCACCCGGCCACAGCATCATCAGCGGATACCGTCACTGCGGCACGCCCCCGAGCCGGTTCCAGCTCGTCTCGACAAGCACGCCGCGCTGCGCGAGCGGCTGAGCCTGAGTCGGCATCCCGAATTCGGCGATGCTCAGCGCCTCGGTGTGATCTGCGCGTGCGGACCAGGTCGGCGCCTGGTCGAGGGCGACTGCCTGGGCGATCGTGAAGTGGTCAACGGTGGTGCGCATGGCGGCTCCTCCTGAGGGCCGCTCCCCGGACCAGCCCGGGTGGCGGGCGGGTGTTCAGGCGGCGGCGGGCAGGAGCTGGTTGCCGGTGCGCTGCCAGTACCCAGCCAGGGCACGGTCGGCGCGCGTCGAATAGACGCCACTGTCGGTCACCTTGAAGCCGTCATCGCACAAGACGTACTGAACACCCGGGAACATCTGGGCGGTCTTGGAGTCAGCCGGGTAGTCGACCACACAACGGAAGCGCTGCGGCTGACCAAGAACCCAAAGAGTGTCCCCCGGGGCATAGTCGGCGGGTCGCACGAGCACCGTGTCCTGGGGACTTACCATCCCGTGGATGGAGCCGCGTCTACGGGACGGCCCTTAGCCAACCCGGCGCAACGTTGCACGCTGGTTGCACCGGCGGGGCGTCGCAGATTCACTCGTGAACGGAGCGCTCGCCCGCGGGCGGGATCTCGTCAGGGGCCGGGGTGCGATGCCCGCGCGCCGAGCTGCGGAAGGCGATGGGTGTCAGACCGGTGCGCTGGTGGAAGTACTTGGTGAAGTGCGTGGCGCTGGAGAAACCGAGCTGGGCCGCGATACGGGCCGCGGACAACTCGCCGTGCGCGAGCAGGCGCTTGGCCTCCAGGACGACCCGGCGGTCGATGAACTCCTTGGCCCCGACGCCGCCGGCGGCGAGCGTCGCCCGGGAGAGCGTACGTGCGGAGTAGCCCAGAGCCTGCGCATAGTCCTCGAGGCGGCGGGTGCGGGCGAAGTCGCGCTCGACCGCGTCACGGAACTTCGCGTACGCCGAGCCCGCCTCCGGAGCGGGACCGTCGGGCGGCGACGTCAGATGCGCGAGACGCAGAAGGAGGACGTCCAGCAGATGACGCAGCACCGCGACATGGACGTCGAGCGGCATCCGCAGCGCCGTGCGGAACTCGAGCTCCAGTTGGCGGACGGCACCGCTCAGTGCGGCGGCATCATCCACGTGCGGGGTCCGCACGACCGAGCCGTACGGGTCGTCGAGCCCGGCGGCGGCCGCGGTGGCCGGATCCGGGAAGTCCCGTTCGAACAGGATCAGGGTCCCGGCGGCCTGGGTGATGTCGCCCCACATATGCACCTGACCGGGTCTGATCCACAGCCAGGACCCGGGCCCGAGTACATACTCGGCGAAGTCCACGGTCTGGCGCAGACTGCCGTCGCCGAGTAGGAGCAGGACGTGGAAATCGTGCCGGTTGGGCCCCGCCAGCTGTTCGGCGCCGACACGGGAGCGCAGTTCCGCGAGTGTCAGGACCTCCACCCCCGCCGGGGTGCCGATGGGTGGAGAGAAGGTGAGCTCAGGGATCATTCATGAGCTCCTTGTCGGTTTTTCACCAGACCGTGTCGCCAGCCTATCAGCGGGGTGGCCCGGATCCTGCCCTAGCCTGCGGCGGAACGCGGCCGGGGACAGTCGCTCAAGGCGTGAGCCCGGTGCGTTTCCGTACGACCCGTTCGGTGATCACAGGAAGGGACTCCGTCCCATGTCGGCAAAACTGGACAACGCGCTCGGGCTCTATCTGGGCGGAATTCGCGACGGCGCCCTTCGCGAGGCCCTCGACAGATCCATCGGTGATCGTTACATCCAGCACAGCACCGGAGTCGCGGACGGCAAGGAGGGATTCCTCGCCTTCTTCGAGCCGTTCCTCGAGCGAAATCCTCAGCGGGACATCGAGGTCGTCCGTGCCGTCGAGGACGGGCCGTACGTCTTTCTC
The DNA here is from genome assembly GCF_056435905.1 of Streptomyces sp. NPDC043861. Taxonomy (NCBI): domain Bacteria; kingdom Bacillati; phylum Actinomycetota; class Actinomycetes; order Kitasatosporales; family Streptomycetaceae; genus Streptomyces; species Streptomyces sp. NPDC043861. Next base: position 6,263 of record NZ_JBWKDP010000022.1, read on the forward strand.
CACGTGGCCCAGACCCTCGGTGGAACGACTCGATGGGTGACCGCCGATCTCTTCGACACCGACGACAACGACCGCATCGTCGAGCACTGGGACACCATCGCCCCTGGCGGGCTCACCACACCCTCCGGCCACACCAAGACGGACGGAGCCACGCGGATCACGGATCTCGAACGGACCGCTGAGAACAAGGCCAGGGTCGCCGAGTTCATCGCCGTGGTTCTGCAGGGCGGCCACATCGCGAGGATGGGCGACTACCTTTCTCACGACCTCGTGCAGCACAGTCCGCACATCGCCGACGGCGTCGACGGTCTCAGGGACCACCTGACGGGCCTCGCCGCGGAGGGGAAGGCGCTGACCTACCGCACGGTGCACCGGCTGATCGGCCAGGGTAACTTCGTGGTGACGCTCAGTGAAGTCGACCTGGGTGGGACACCCCTGGCCGTGTTCGACGTCTTCCGGCTCGAGAACGGTCGCATCGTCGAACACTGGGACAACCCCGAACCGGTTCCCGGTCCGGCCGAGGCCAACAACAGCGGAAAATTCTGACGAGCGCGGCATCCGCGCGGCGCCCCGTGCGCCCACGCACCGGTGGATGATCGACTTCCTGTCCGATTGTGACCTCACCGGTTCGGAAATCGGCCTCGTGCGGCGCGGTGGCCCCGGCAACGGTGGAGGGTAGTCGGCGGACGACGGGTCCGCCGCACCCCGCACCATGGGATACGCGCATCATGAACAACAAGGATCTGGTCCTGACGGCCGTGTCGGAGCTCTTCGGGGACAAGGACCCCTCCTCCGTGGACCGCTGGGTCTCACTCGCCTACCGGCAACACAGCGCCCTTGCCGCCGACGGCCGCGAAGCCCTGCGCGAGCTGGTCGGCTCGCTGCCGGCGGACTTCCGCTACGAGCCGGTCCGCGCCATCGCCGACGGAGACCTCGTCGCCCTGCACGGGATCTATCACGGCTTCGGCCCCGGGCCGCAGGTCGCCTTCGACCTCTACCGGGTGGAGGACGGCAGGCTCGCCGAGCACTGGGACGCTCTCGCTCCCGTCGTCGAGGTGACCGTCAGCGGCCGTTCCCAGACGGACGGCCCGACCGAGCCGGGCGACCCGGAACGCACCGAAGCCAACCGCGAGTTGATCGCCGAGTACGCCGAGAAGGTACTCAAGGGCGCGGACTACTCGCTCTCCGGCGTGTTCACCTCCACCGAGACCTATCTCCAGCACAACCCCGAGGCGGGCGACGGGCTGGACGGATTCGGGGTGGCCGCGGCCCGCTGGGCCGAGGAGGGCAAGCAGGTGGTGTACCGGACGATCCACCGCGTCATGGCGGAAGGGGACTTCGCGCTGGTGCAGGCGGAGGGCGAGTTCGGCGGTCCGGTCGCCTACTACGACCTGTTCCGCATCGCCGACGGCAGGATCGTCGAGCACTGGGACGTGATCGCCCCGATCCCCGGTCGGCTGCCGCACGGCAACGGTCTCTTCTGACGCACCGGCGCACGACACGGCGCGGGGCGGCGGGGCCGGCGAGCGGCTGCCTCCGCCCCGCATCCCCCCCGCATCCCCCGGAAAGCAGAGGACCGATGGCCACACCCATGACCGAGACTCAATGGCATGCCTTCGTGAGCGAGGGCACCAGGACCGCGAAGATCGCCACCACCCGGGCCGACGGACGGCCGCATGTCGCGCCCGTCTGGTTCCTGCTGGACGGCGGCGACTTCATGTTCACCACGAGCAAGGGCTCCGTCAAGGGCAGGGCGCTGATGCGTGACGAGCTTCGTCATTCGGCCACTTGGTCTCCAACCTGACCGAATCCGTCATGGGACCTGGGCGCCTGTACGGAAGTGCCGAAGTCGGCGCAGGCGCACGGGTCCCGCTGTCGGACCGGAACCCGTGAGGCCGCGTCCGTCAGGGACGCGGCCTCCGTGCGCGTGTGCTGCCCGCAGGCCTTCAGCTGGGTCGGTCATGCCTCAGCGGATCAGGGATCGTAGCACCGGAATGCTCGCCCCGAAGCCAGTCAGCCCGGCGAGGACCGCGCTGGCGACGGGCCCGCCGCTGAGGAAGGTCAGGCCCCCGACCACCGAGCCGATGAAGGCCGCAGCGAGGAGGATGAGGGCGGTATGCACCGTCAAGAACGGTGCCGGATCGGGCTGCTTCGGCAGGGGGCGGCTGGGCGTCGTCATGTTCTTCTCCTTCGAACGGCTGGGTCCCCGGGGCCGGGCCGGCGGCCGGCGTCGGCTTGGGCACCACGCTGCGGCCCGAAGGAAGATCAGCTCCCAGTTGCGACAAGCAACTCTGACCGAATCGGCAGCGACCCGGAACGGGCCCCGCCGTGGTCCCCCGTCGGGCAGGATGATGCGATGAGTCGCGACAAGGGGGGCCGCCCGGTCCGGCGGCCGCGGACGCTGGACCGGGCGCTGCCGGCACCGGGTCCGTTGCGGGACCTGAAGGACCTGCTATACGAGCTGTACGCGGCGGCGGGCGCGCCCAGCCTCGACGTGATGGCCGCGGACGTCGCCGAGGACGACGAACTGTCAGGTGCGCCGAGCCGGGACACCATCGGACGCTGTATCAGTTCGCCTACCCTGCCGCCCGGCCAGTCGGACGCGGTCGCAGTCTCAGTCGTGCTGGCACGCCGGGCCAGGTGGGACGAGTACGACGTGGCCGCACGGGTGCGCGCGCTGTGGGTGGAGGCGCTGATGTGCGTCCCCGCGGGCCGCCCGATCGGCGAGTACGACGACCGGCTCGTCCTCGACGACCTGGAGGTGCACCCGGCGCTGTCCCCAGCGGCCGCCGGCACCGAGCTCGGCGCGTTGCCCGCCTACGCCGCCCGGGGGTTCGACGCGGAGCTGGCCGAGGTGGTCGCCGCCGTGGTGGCGGGCGGGCGAAGCGACATCGCGGTGCTGGTCGGCGGTTCATCGACGGGCAAGACCCGGGCCTGCTGGGAGGCGGTCCGGCGGCTGCCGGACGGCTGGCGACTGTGGCACCCAGTCGAGCCCGACCGCGCGTCGGCCCTGATCGGACAGCTGGACCAGGTGGCGCCGCAGACCGTGGTGTGGCTGAACGAGGCCCAGCACTACCTGCTCGACCCGGAGCACGGCGCGCAGGTCGCCAGCAAACTTCGTGCCCTGCTCAACGCGCCCGACAGGGGGCCGGTTCTGATCCTGGGCACCATCTGGCCCGAGCACTGGGCCACCCTCACCTCCGAGTCGAGTCGGGGCCCGGACCCTCACGCGCAGGCCCGCCAGCTGGTCAAGAACCGGAGCATTGCCGTGCCCAGCGTGTTCACCAGTGAGGACCTGACGGCGGCCCGCTCCTCGGCCGCCGGCGATTGCCGCCTGGCGGAAGCCCTCCAGCACGCCGAACAAGGGCAGATCACGCAGTACCTCGCGGGCGCACCCGCCCTGATCGAACGCTATCGTGCGGCGCCGCCAGCCTCGCGGGCGCTGATCGAGGCCGCCATGGACGCTCGACGGCTGGGCCACGGTCTCGCGCTTCCGCAGCCCCTGCTGGAGGCCGGCACCGAGGGCTACCTCACCGACATCGAGTGGGACCTGCTGGACGACGACTGGCTGGAACGCGCCCTCGCCTACACGGCGATGCCGCTGCGCGGTACCCGGGGCCCACTCACCCGGATCCGCCCCCGGGCCGGGCATCGGTCGGAATCCGACCAGCCGGCCTACCGCCTGGCCGACTACCTCGAACAGCACGGCCGACAGCGCCGACACGGCGACCGCGTACCCGCCGCGGCGTGGGACGCACTCGTCCGGCACGCCGCCCCGGGCGACCGTGCCCGCCTTGCGACCGCTGCCCGGGACCGGGGCCTGCTGCGGATCGCGATGCGCCTCTACGCCGCCGCCGCGGACGGCGATGGCACCGGCAGGCACGAGGAATGGCGGCTGGCGTCCGCCCTACTCAAAGACGCGGGCCGGACGGAGGAGTGGCGCACCTGGCACCGCCGTGCTGTTGCGGCCGATGACGCCGAAGCCGTCCACACCGAGGCGCGGATCCTGCGGGAGGCGCGGGGGGTCAACGCGGCGCTCGCCTGGCTGCGGGGTGCCGTCGACGCCGGAAGCCTCGCCGCAGTGCGTGCCACGGCCAGGATGCTGAAGGAGGAAGGACGGTTGGAGGAAGCGCTCGTCTGGTTCCTGCGTGATGCCGAGGCCGGTGCTCCGTTGGCGCTGCACATCGCCCAGACTCTGGAGAAGCTGGGCCGGATGAACGAAGCGCTGCCCTGGTACCAGAAGTCCTTCGAGCAGGGCGACTCTGGCTCCTTGCAGTGGGTTGCCCGCAGGCTGGATGCGGCGGGCCAGCGAGAGGAGGCGCTCGGCTGGTACCTGCGGGCCGTCGACATGGTCGGCGGTTTCCTCTTCCTCGACCGCGCGGCGGAGTTGATGGAGAAGTCGCACGGCACGGAAGCGGCGCTCGCGTGGCTCGGCGAGCGCGCCGACGCGGGGAACACCCACGCGCTTGGGGCGGCAGCCTCGCTGCTGGCGGAGGCAGGGAGGGACGAGGCGGCGTTCGCCTGGCTACGGGAGCGGGCCGAGGCCGGCAATGCTGGGGCCCTGCGGGAGGTCGCGGTGATCCTGAAACGGGCGGGGCAGAAGGCGGAGGCCCTCACCTACTACGACCTCGCGGCCAGAGCGGGCGACGAGCTCGCCCACATGTGGGGCGCGGAGATGCTGAAGCTGGCGGGGCAGGAGGCGGAGGCGCTCACCTGGTACGAGCGCGCCGCCGATGCGGGAGCCACCTACGCCCCATTGCACGTGGCGAGGACCCTGCAGGAGGCGGGCCGGGTGGAGGAGGCCCTCACCTGGTACGTGCGTGCAGCGCCAAAGGACCCTGGCGAGCTGGGCAGGGCGGCATCGATGCTGCGGGACGTCGGGCGTCGGGCGGAGGCGCTGGTCTGGTACCGGCGCGCCGCTGACGCTGGGGACCGCAATGCCCTGCGGTCGATGGCGGAGCTGCTGGAAGAGATGGGCCGGGCCGAGGAGGCCGCCAGACTGACGCGGTACGGCTGGGAGCCCGACGGCACGATCGCCGAGCCGTGGGAGGTGGCGGAGGGAAGGGAACCGGACGGCGGCGGGCGCTGAGCTCGGGCCCAGTAGTCGGAGGGGTGCTCGGTGCGGCTACGTGTAGGAGGGCGGCCACGGTGGAGGCATTGGCGTCGAAGAAGGCCAAGAGGTGGCCGGTGAGCGCCGCGTGTTGGCGTAGGCATGCCAGGTGGCAAGGAAGCCCGCGGTGACGGTGCGGTGCTGCGCCCGAGGCTCTGGCGCGGTGAGTTCGTTGCCTCCGGCAGCCGAGGCCGAGGCCGAGGCTGGAACGCCGAAACGCACCAGGAGGAGCCCACGTGCCACGTGCAGTGATCACACGAACCGTTTTCGGGCCGCGAGCTGCGGAGTTGAAGCTTGCGTCTGCAGCGGGGAGCGCTCCGGAACCTAAGGGCCCGCTGCGGCGAAGGTCACGCCGCGCTGCTGTCGCGCGGAGCCCCCACCGTTTTCGGCCGGCCGGTCTGCTCCGCGGCGGGCTCGGCCACGGGCAGGCCGCGCGGCATCCGGCTTGCCCCGATGGCGATGAACAGGGCAACGCCGACGGCCGTGGCGATCCCCGTTCGCAGCGTGGTGGCCTCGGCGACGAAGCCGATGAGCACCGGGCCGACGAGCAGCCCCGCGTAGCCGATCGCCGACACCTGCGCGATGGCGGCGTCTGAGCGGCCCGGGACGGCGGCCCCGGCCAGCGACATGCACAGGGGCACCACAACGCAGACCGCCAGACCCGTCAGGCCGAACCCGGAGATGGCCCAGACGGCGGAAGGCGCCAGGACCACCAGGAGCACCCCGATGGCGGTCGCGACTCCGGCCGCCGCGAGGATCCCGCGGCTGCCGAAGCGCGGACGCAGCCGGTCGCCGAAGAGCCGCCCGGTGAACGTGGCGACCTCGTACAGCGGATACGCGACGGCAGCGACTGCCTCCGTCGTGTGCAGTTCCCGCGTCAGGAGTAGGCCGCTCCAGTCCGCTACCAGGCCCTCGATGAGGAGCGCCATGAAGGCCACGGCGCCGATCAGGTAGACGATGCCGGGCAGGCCGCGCCGGTGCTCGGTCTCGTCCTCCTCGGCCGGCTCGTCGAGGTACGTCCGACCCACCGTCAAGGCGAGCGGGAAGGAGACGGCTGCGACGCCCAGCACCGAGGCGGTGTACGGGACGTCCAGCGAGGCCAGCAGCACAGCGAGAAGTCCGCCCGCCACCGCGCCGGCGCTCCACCCGGCATGGAACCCGTTCATCAGGGGCCGCTCGGCACGCCGTTCGACCAGGCTGCCCTGGGCGTTCATCATCGCCTCGGCCACACCGGAGGTCACCCCGAAGCCGGCCGCGGCGGCGAGCAGCACCGGAAATGACGGGCTGAGGCCGATGAGCCCGACGGAGACGGTGACCAGCGGCGTACCCACGCGCAGCAACAGCCGGTTCCCCAGAGCCGTGACGATCCACCGCATGCACTGCATCGTCACCGTGGCCGCGACGCCCCAGGACAGGATGACCAGCCCCACATCGCCTGTGTCCAGACCCAATTTGGTGGCCAGTCCCGGCAACCTGGCTGCCAGGATGCCGTTCACCACACCGACGAGGGCGAAGGTGGCGACGACACCTCTGTGGGCACGTCGCAGGGCGCTTGCCGGGGAACTCCGCATGGTCCGTTCTTCCTGTGTGCGCTTACGGGTAACTGCCACGCAAGTCAAGCCTGCACGGCAGAAGTTTCCTCTTGAACGGAAGTGTGCCGGAAGACTTGCGCTGATTACTAGATCATCTCGTAGGATCTCCACACCGGATGACTGGGGGGAGTTGGGACAGGTGCGGCTGCCATCAGCAGCCCGTGACCCCTTGCAGGCCCATTTCTTCCCGCATCCCCATGCTTCCCGTGATCCAGCCGACACCGCGGCGCCCCGACGAGGGCCTACCGCGCGAGTGAAGGACGAAGGATTGATCTCCCGACTGCACGACCCCGCGTCGCGGGGCTTCGCCAGCGACAACTACGCAGGAATACACCCAGACATCCTGGCCGCCCTCACCACCGCCAACGAAGGCCACCAGGCGGCGTACGGCGACGACGCCTACACCGAACGACTCCAGCACGTCTTCCGCGAGCACTTCGGCGAGTACTCGCGCGTCTACCCCGTGCTCACCGGAACCGGCGCGAACGTGGTGGGGCTCCAGGCCATGAATGTGCCCTGGGGCGCCGTCATCTGCGCCGAAAGCGCCCACGTCAACACCGACGAATGCGGCGCCCCGGAGCGGATCGCCCACGTCAAACTGCTCACCGTGCCGACCCCGGACGGCAAGCTCACGCCCGCACTGATCGAACAGCAGGCAGGAGGGCGGGGCGACGTGCACCGCGCCCAGCCGACCGTCGTCGCCATCACCCAGCCCACCGAACTCGGCACCCTGTACACCCCCCAGGAGATCGCCGACATCTGCGCCTACGCGCACGACCGTGGCATGACGGTCTACCTCGACGGTGCCCGGCTGGCCCACGCCGCAGCGGCGCTCGACGTGCCCCTGCGCGCCCTCACCACCGACGCCGGCGTGGATGTCCTCTCCTTCGGGGGCACCAAGAACGGCCTGCTGCTGGGCGAAGCCCTGATCGTGCTCAACCCGGACGCCGTCCGCGGCACGAAATTCCTGCGCAAGGCCACGGCCCAGCTCGCCTCCAAGATGCGCTTCATCTCCGCGCAGTTCATCGCCCTGATCGAATCCGGACTCTGGCTGGCCAACGCACGCCACGCCAACGCCATGGCGCTCCGCCTGGCCGAAGCCGTCGCCGGCCTGCCCGGCCTACGCATCGTCCGACCGGTGCAGTCCAACGCGGTCTTCGCCGTCCTGCCCGCCGACGCCACCGCCCGCCTGCAGAAACGCCACCCCTTCTACGTGCGCGACGAACGGACGGGCGAGGTCCGCTGGATGTGCTCCTTCGACACCACACCGGACGACGTCGACGCCTTCGCCGCAGCCATCGCCGAAGAACTCGCAGCCAGCCGGACGGATCCGGAAGCGGTGACGCGGTGAACGCCGACCGGGATCTCAGCGGACAGCCCTTCCCCTCGCGCGTGCGCCGCGCCCCCTTCACGGCAGACCACGCCGTCGAAGCCGGGCTGAACTGGAGCCAGCAGGAGATCTGGGCGCTGATCGAGAAGTCGGCACCCCACGATCACGTCTACAACGTCGTCGAGGAGTTCCGCGTACCGCCCGCCGCCCGACCCACCGAGGACGACTGCGTCGACGCACTCTCCTTCTTCCTCTCGCGTCACGAGGCGTTGCGCTCGGTCTTCCCGAAAGGACGGGACGGCCGCGTCGTTCAGCGCGTGCTGACCGAGGGGCACATGCCCGTCGAGTTCGTGAACACGCTGACGACCGCGGGCGAGGAGATCGAAGCGATCAAGGCGTTCTTCGCCACCCGGCGGTTCGGGTTCGCCGATGAACTACCCCTGCGCCTGGTGCTCCTGGTCACCGACGGCCTCGTGTGGGGCGGGGTGTACGTCTTCTCGCACATGGCGGTCGACTGGTATGCCCTCCAGCACCTGGACGACGAGGTGACCGAGTACTTCCGCAACGGCCGCACGCTGCCACCGCTGCCGCCCGGCACGATGACCTCGGCCGGCCTGGCAGCCTGGCAGGAGTCTCCCGCGGGCATCCGCAAGCGCGACCGCACTCTGGCCCACGTGGCCTCGCTCTACCGCGACCGGCCGCCCCTCGGGCTGCCTCCCGCGGTGGCAGATCTCCCCGACGAGACGGCGTACCGGCAGGCGGCCCTCCGCTCGCGCGCCGCCCACCACGCGGCCGCCCGTATCGCTGACGACACCGGCCTGAGCGTCGCGGCCGTCATCGTCGGCGCGACGGCCCTGCTGCTGCGGGGCCTGACCGGAAGCGACCGCATCGACCTGCACCTGACGAGTTCGCAGCGCTTCGGCCGGGACAGCCGCACCGCCGTGGCCACCCTGATGCAAGAGACCTACTTCTCGGTGGACCTCGCGGGCGCCGATTTGCCCCAGGCGGTTAAACGGTCCTGGCTGTCGGCCATCACCGCCTTCCAGAACTCCGGGTGCGACGCCGACAGCATGAACCGGCTCCTCACCGAGCTGGGCGACGGCCCGGACGCACCGCTGTGGTTCCCCTACTGCGTCAACGACCGCCGCACCCTGCCGGCGGACGCGGCCGTACGGCGCGACGTGTCCGCCGCCGCCATGCTGGCCGACACCGTCCTCACCTGGCTCCCGGTCACCGAGCAGGAGCCCTTCTACCTCATCGTCGACGACGGGGAGGAAGCAGGCGAGCACGACGGTTCCCACCTCGAGTTCTCGCTGACCTGCGACATCCGGCACGTCACCGAGGCCGCCATGGAGTCCTTCCTGCGCGAACTGGAGCACTCGCTCGTCACGCTGGCCGACTCCGCCGCATGACCGGAGCCGCCGTCCCGGCGGCCGCCACGTACCAGCACCAACCGAAAGCACGCATCACCATGGACGATTCCGGCTTCAGCACCATGCTCGCGCGTCTCTCCGAGAAGTCCCGCGACGACTACTACAACCCGTACACCAAGTTCACCTGGCCCGACTCCGTGCCCGAGGAACAGTGGTGGATGAACTCCGACTACCTCACCGTCTCCGGCACCGATCTGATCGACGACGAGAAGACGCTGAAGGCACTCGCACGCTACGAGACCGTCAACTTCTTCAGCCTGCACGTGCACGGAATCCGCGAGCTGATGATCGAGGTCGCGAAGCGCATCCACACACCCGACTTCGCCGACTACAACGAATACCTGCACCACTTCATCGGCGAAGAGAACGCCCACATGTGGTTCTTCGCCGAGTTCTGCTACCGGTACACCGGCGGCATCTACCCCGAGGCAGCCTCCCCGCTGCGCCGCGAGGGGTTCGGAGACCTGTGGGACGACGTGATCGTCTTCTCCCGCATCCTCATCTTCGAAGAGATCTTCGACTACTACAACAGCCGAATGGGCAAGGACCCGCTGATCCCGGACATCCTCCGCGAGATCCACTCGGCACACCACCACGACGAGAGCCGCCACGTCGCCTTCGGCAAGCAGCTCGTCAAGCGCCTCTACGACCGCGCCCTGGCCACCGACCCAGACCGCCGCGACGAGATCGAGAAGTACGTCAAGGACTACATGACGTACTCCGTGCGCAGCCTCTACAACCCGCAGATCTTCCGCGACTGCGGCGTCGAGAACCCCCTCGTGGTCCGCCGCCAGGCGCTGTCGCACCCGGTGCGCGAGGCGTTCCACGTCAAGCTCATGGCCCGCGTCGACCGGTTCTTCGTCGCGAGCGGAATCTTCAGCACCTCCTGGGGGAGCGACCATGTCAGCGCCTGAGAACACGACCGCCACGACGGCCACGAACGCATCGATGGAAACCGTCCTCGACTTCCTCCGCAAGCTCAGCCCCTCCGTGGAGACCATCGCCTGGGACCGCGACCTCATCGAAGCCCGCATCCTCGACTCACTCGCCTTCGTCGAGTTCCTCCTGCTCATCGAGGAACTGACCGGCGAGCCCGTCGACCTCGCCACGACGGACGTCAACAACTTCCGCACCCTGAACCGCATCAACGCGCTGCTCACGAAAGGTGCCGGCCATGCGCACACCTAGCCCCGAACTCCGCGCACCCGTCGCCGTCACCGACGGACTGGTCACCCTCGGCCCCGACGCGGTACGGCTCCGGGCCGCCCTCGACACGGTGTTCACCGGCTGGGCTGCCACCGCTGGTGCCGCCGAGGTCCTCTACCCGCCGCTGATCCCGGTCGCCGACCTGGCGCGCTTCGACTACTTCACCAACTTCCCGCACCTGGTCCTGGCCGCGGCGGCGGTCAACACGGACGCGATCGCCGATCTGCCGACGCACCCCGCCAAGCCGGGCACCGCCCTCGGCGGCCACCAGCTGGCAGAGGCCGGCCTGGTCCTGCCGTCGGCCGCCTGCTACAACGCCTACCTGTCACTGACGGGAACCCACATCGACGAGCCGGCCAGGTTCACCACCATCGCGCAGTGCTTCCGGCGCGAGACGCACTACGACGGCCTGCGCCGCCTGCACGGCTTCACCATGCGCGAGATCATCGCCGTCGGCGACGCCGAAACGGTCAAGGACCACCTCACCACCCACAAGGCCCTCGTCCTCGACTTCGCCGCCCACCTGGGCCTCACCCTCACCACCGACGTCGCCACCGACCCCTTCTTCGACGCAGGCGGCTCACGGGCCGTGATGCAGCGGCTCTTCCCCACCAAGGAGGAGTTCGTCGCCGACGGCGGCCTCGCGATCGCCTCCGTCAACTACCACCGCAACTTCTTCGGTGAGCGCGCTGGCATCACCTACGCGGGCGAGGAGGCCCACACCTCGTGTGTGGCGTTCGGGATCGAGCGGTGGCTGCACGTCCTCGCGGACTGCTTCGACGGCGACTGGGCGGCCGCCGAGGAAGCCGTCAGGTCCTTCCCCACGCCGCAGGGGGCCTCGTGACCGGCTTCCTCATGCCGGCCGAGTGGGAACCGCACGAGGCGTGCATGCTGGCCTGGCCGCCGTGTGAGTCGCTGTGGGGCGAGAGCTTCGGCTCCGTCGAGCGGGAGTACGCGGAGATCGTCCAGGCCATCGCCGCCTTCGAGCCGGTGATCGTGCTCGTCCTGCCGGGCACGGCGGAGCGCGTGCGGGCCCTGTGCGGGGTCGAGATCACCACCGTGGACGTTCCCATGGACGACGCCTGGCTCCGGGCGACCGGGCCGATCGTCGTCCACGGCCCGCGGGGCCGCGTCGGCGTGGACTTCCGCTACAACTCCTTCGGCGAGAGGTTCCACCCGTATGCGCAGGACGACAAGATCACCGAGCGGCTCCTGCCCGTCCTGGGCATCGACCGCCGGGCGACCATGACGGTTCTCGAAGGCGGCGCGATCAGCGTCGACGGCGAGGGCACCCTGATCGCCACCGAGCAGTGCGTCCTGAACGCCAATCGCAACCCACGGCTCGGGCGCGCCGATGTGGAGGCGGAGTTCGAGGCCCTGCTCGGCGCCACCGAGGTTATCTGGCTGCCCTACGGCCACCTCGCCGGCGACACCGACGGGCACGTCGACCACGTGTGCCAGTTCATCGCGCCTGGGCGGGTCCTGGTGGAGGCGTGCGGCGACCCCGCACGCCCCGATCACGCCCGACTGAAGGCCAACCGCGCCGTACTGGAGGCCGCCAACGACGCAGCCGGACGCAGCCTTGAGGTTCTCGAACTGCCTCCGCAGCAGCCGGTCCGCGTCAACGGCCAGGATGCGGTCGTGAACTACATGAACTTCTACATCGCCAACGGCGGAGTGATCATGCCGCTGGCCGGCACCAGCCGGGACGCCGAGGCGCTGGAAGCGGCCGCCAAGGCGTTCCCCGAGCACCGCGTCGTCGGTGTCGAGGCGACCGCGCTGGCCACCGGCGATGCGGGGATTCACTGCATCACCCAGCAACTCCCCGCTCCGGCGCCTGAAGCGGGGGTGATCGCCGCCGGATGAACCACCACCCGCACCGGCCGAAACTGCCCGGGCAGCTCGACCGCAGCCCGTTCTCAGAGCCGTGCTCACCCTGGTCCTCCTCGCGTGTCGAACGGATCAGGGTGTGGCCGCTGCGCATACGGGCTTCGTGGACGGCCCAGACCAGCGGGGGGCGCCCTTCCCACACCCGAGCGTGCCGGTCTGCCGGCGCGTGGCAGAGCTTCTCCCAGGCGCCCGCACCCTGCACAGCTGCGGCCGGCCCCAGCGGAGCCCGCACCGGCCGTACGGCGGTCAGCGTGGCGTGTGGCGGGCGGGGCATCACAGAAGGTGGGCTGGGCGACTACCGTTTCGCCGCCGTGAAGGGAACGCGATGCTCACTCACCGTCTGGACCAAGGGGTTCTGGTCATCTGCTGCTCGTACGACATGTACCGGGCCTTGAGGCTGCAGCGGGCTCGGGTACGGGCGGTCGCCCTGCGCTGCGAGCAGCTGGTGGACGCGGCCGCCGTGGCCGGACAGCTGTCCTTCGCCGCCGACCGGGAGCACCGGCTGCGCGCCGAGCAGGCCATCGACGCGCTCAACGCCCGCTTCGGCCCTGGCATGGTGGGGCCTGCGGCGAGCTACCTGCAGGCCGGATGACTCCTTGGCGGTTTCAGGCCTTGGGTCGTTTGGAGCCCTTGCGGCCGTCGGCAAGCTGCTCGAGCAGTTCGGCCGGCTCCGGCCGGGTGCCGCTGCCGAGGTAGCGGATGCCCTCGCCTTCCGGAGCGGTGCCGGCGTCCTTGCCGATCGGGTGGCGCCGGCTGGTCGCGGTGCGCCATCCGTACCGCTCGTCCCACACCAGCGCCGGCGAACTCTGGCCTGCGGCGAGCGGGACGGCGGCCGCCAGGTGCTCGCCTGAGAGTTGGCGCACCTCGACCTGGACCGGCTCGGCGACGCCGGCCTGGGCGAGGGCGTCGGCGACCTGCTGCAGGTACGGGCGGGCGCGGCGGATGCGCAGTTCTGCCTCGGCGATCGTCGCGGCGCCGCGGTGGGTGACGGTGGGGTAGCCGAGGCGCTCGGCGGCCTCGAGCGGGGTGAGCTCGGGGGTGGCCTCGACCAGGTCGGCGATGCGTCGGCCGCGGAGCTGGGCGAGGCCGGCCTGGGCGGTGGGGAACTTCGCGACGCCCAGGGTGTCGGCGACCTCGGTGAGCGTGATGGCCGGGTTGTCGTCGAGGAGTTCGGCAATCCGGGGCAGGATTTCATCGCGCGGGATCATGTCGCCGCTGCCGGTGCGGCGGCCGCCGCCGGCGCCGCGGCCGGGCCGGTCGGCCTTGTACTCGCGCACCACGTGGCGCGGCCAGTGTTCCGTACCGTCTCCTTCGGGGACGAGGACAACGTGCTCGGTCAGCTTGGGGTCGCTCTTGTACTTGTTCCAGCTGGCCGGCGTGACGCCGAGCTCGGCGGCGGCCTCGTGGCGGTCCAGCAGGTCCTCGTCGTCGTCGACGTTCGGCAGGACCGGGACGCTCTGGCCGGCGTGGAATGCCTTGGTCTGCTCACTGTCCCACAGCAGTGCCCTCGAGGTCGGCGAGCTGATCGGGGTGGGGTGCCCTTCCTGAGTGTGGGGTTTCTTGTTGCGGAAGGTGCCGAGCGGCATGCCCAGTTGGGCGGCCAGGTCGGCCATGGTCTGTGCGTACTTGAGGCGTCCGGCGCGGATCATCTGCTTCGTTTCTCCATCACGGTGCGGGCGGGGCGTCGGCGAGGGCGCCCCGCCCGGGGCGGGCGTCAGGTGGTTGCGGGGTCTGGCAGGCGGTTCGGCAGGTACGGCTCGCCGGGCTCCGCCTCGCATCCGTCGCAGCTGCGGGTGGCGGCGTCGATGAGCGGCCGCAGGTAGGTGAGGGTGCCGGCGGTGTGGGTGAGCGGGACCAGGTAGGTGGCGGTGATGATGTAGAGGGTGTGCGGGGCGCGGCGCGTGGTGTGGACGCGGATGCCAGCGGTGTCGCCCGGGGCCGAGCGAGGTCCGGCAGGAGGAGGCCGTCTGAGTGCCACTGGACGGTGACGTCGGCGGCCAGGTCGCGGGCAAGTTCGGCGGCCGCGGCTGCGGCGGTGGTCGGCCACGAACGGCGTGCGCTGTGAGAGTCGGCGTGGCGTGCGGCGTCGATGACGGCGGGGGGCCTCGAGTTCCTGGACGCGAACGTCTGTGTCGCGCCGGGCGAGGTAGATGGGCACGGGCTGCTCCTGGTGTGAGGTGTGTGTTCGGTGCTGGCGCGCTGCCACGACACGCCAACGAGACAACAATACCGTCTTTGCGTCACCGTCGGCAAGAAAGCGCGTGCCCCATGTGGCGCCGGGCGGATACACTCGCCAGCGAGACCACCTCTCGGGTTCTCCCGCGGAGTGTGTGTTTTCGGTTGGCCGGCGCCCTTGCCACCCGCTTCGGCGGATTGGGCGCCGGCCTTTTGCGTGCCCGCGAATCGTCAGGCCGCCCCCGTCTCGCATCAGCCAAGCAGCACAACGGGCACCTTCAGGCATGCCGCATCCTGCGATCGTGATATGTGTATGGTATAGTTGTCTTATGTTCTGGCGGCTGGCCAGCACACGAAGACACCTACGAAGAGCACGACTTGCAGTTCAGCAAGAGACGCTCGTGGCTGCCCAGGAGAACCGGTGAGAGACGGGGACGTCGTATCGGTCACGCTGTCCGACGACGAAAGCCGCGACGTACTGACCCGGGTGATCCTTCCGGCGTGGACGAAAGGCGCTGCCCGCCAGGACCGGCCGGTCGTCGTGATCGTCGGCGGCCAGCCGGGCGCAGGGAAGACCCAAGTCGCTGACCTCGTCCAGGCGGTGCTCGACCATCGCGGTGGCTCGGTGCGGATCGGCAGTGACCTGTACAAGGCCGCGCACCAGCACTACGCCGCACTCCTGGCCGTCGATGTGCGCACGGCCGGAGTCAAGGTCCGGCCGGACACGCGCCGCTGGCAGGCTGCCGTCGAGGAGTACGTCCGCATTCACGGCTTCGACGCGGTGATTGAGTCGGCCCTGGCCGATCCCGCCGAGTTCCGTACGTCCGCTGCCGCGTACCGGCAGGCTGGCTCCCGGATCGAGGTGGTCGCGCTCGCGACCCCGCAGGCGCTGAGCCAGCTCGGGATCCTGGACCGCTTCCTGACCGAGGCGATCAGTGGAGCGGGCGGGCGGTACGTGTCGTGGGAGAACCATGACTCCTGCGCAAAGGAGATGCTGACGACGCTGTCGGTCATCGAGGCCGAGCAAACTGGCCGACCGCATCACCGTCGTACGGCGAGACGGCACCGTCCTGTACGACAACGAGCTCATTGCCGGGACATGGCGGCGTCGGCCCGCAGCCGAGAAAGCGGTGACGTACGAGTGGAGGCGGCCGTGGAGCGCCCGGGAGACGGAAGCCTTCCGTCGTGACCTGGCCCGTACCGACCAGCGCCTGCACCGCGACCTGGCCGATGAGGACCGGCGCCTTGCGGTCCAGCGGGACGCCGAGCGCGCCGCCGCGCTCGCCGAGCCGGTCCGGCGGATCGCTCAGCCGCGCCGGACGGCGCCGGGCGTGGACTACCACCGGCTGTCCGCCGAGGAACACCGCTGGGTCTTCGACGAACTGCTCGCCCCGTCCTACCTGAACAACATCGTCGGCCGGGATGACCCGCGAGCCGTGTACGTGCTGGGCCAGCCAGGCGCGGGAAAGCTGCTTGCCGCCAGGATGGTCAGACGGGCCATGAGGCCGGGGACGACTCACCTGGTCGGCGACGACTTCAAGGCGTCGCACCCGGACTACCTGCGACTCCTGAAGGAGGACCCCCGCAATGCCGGCGCCGCGATCCGGGCCGACTACCGCGCATGGTTCGCCGAGGCCGAGGCGTACGTGCGCCATCGGCGCGGCGACATGCTCATCGAGGGCGCGCCGGGCAGCACAGACGAATTCCTCTCCAGCGCGCTGCCGCTTGCGACCGACCGCTACGGCATCGAGCTGGTGGTCCTGGCCGTCCGGGAGGCGGACAGCCTGCTGTCGACGGCGCTGCGCTACGCCCGCTCTCTGCAGATCGGCGGCTACGCCCGCTTCACCTCCCGGGCCGGGCACGACCAGTGCTTCCGCGCGCTGGCCGACGTCGTCGAGCTCGCCGAGCGGCATCCGGCGATTGCAGCCGTGACAGTGATCCGGCGGGACGGACAGGCGCTGCTGCGCCACGAGGCGGGCGCGCATCGTGGGCTCTGGCCGCAGAACGGCTGCGGCCGTACACCGAGCAGGAGGCCACCGCATTCCTCCGGCTCCACCAGGCGCTGCGCCGTGCTCTGCCGCAGCACCGGGCGGAGCTGGACGACATCGCCGCGCTCGCCCGCCCACTGATGCCCGTGCGGGTGCAGCCGGCCCGGATCGACTGGCCGCATCCACACGTCGGGTCCCTGCCCGTACTGCGCGGGGCGCCGGCTTACGACTCGTTGAGCTCCTTCAGCCGGGCGGCGTAGACAGCGGCGACCTGGGCCGCCTCCTCTGGGTCGGCGGTCGCCAGCTGCGCTTGGTCGGCTAGCGCGGCCTGCCGGGCCTGCTTGAGCTCCTCGATCCGGTCCTCGTCGGGAACCGGCGCCCTGCGTTCAGCAGCCAGCTGGGTGTTGTACCAGGTCACCACGTCCCGGACGATGTCAGCCGCCTGCAGTTCATCGCCGCCTTCCAGCTGGGAGAAGTCGCGGTTGGGGGTATCGGACACGGCACTACCACCTTTGTGTTGATCTTGATGTGAAACGGCCATTGTCTCCCTGGCCGATTCCGGTGGCCCAGTGCCGCGACGCGCCACGATCGGCGGGCGCAGCTCCTGCGCACGTCACAGCATCCAGGGGATGCTTCCCTCAAGGGGGCTCGCTCCGGCATAGGTTGGGCCCAGGTGATCAACGTTTCTCGGGGGGTTGGGCGTGGCAGGTCGGGATCTCAGGGCGTTGTTCAGTACGAATGACCTCGGCCTGTCGACGGCGGAGGCGTTCACGAACCGCCAGTTTCAGTGGGAGTTGGTAGGTGCCGCGCTCGCCGAGCACCTGCGGCGCACCGCTGCCCCAGCCTTCGACGCCGAGGACCTCGAGGCACCGCGTGACAACCTGCAGGTGTTCCATGGAGTCGGTGGCATCGGCAAGACGACGCTGTCCCGCAAGCTGGAGGCCGCGCTGGCCGGTGCTGAGCACCGGCCTGCCCAGTAGGGGGAGCCCACCTGGTCCGGTGAGCGGATCCTGCCCGTACGAATCGACCTGGCCCGCTCCGCCGGCACCGACTTCGAGCAGGTCGTGCTGACGATCCGGGCCTCGCTCGCTGAACTCGGCCGACCGCTGCCCGCATTCGACCTGGCGCTACGGCGTTACTGGGAGCAGCAGCACCCGGGCGAGCCTTTGGAGGAGTACCTCCGCCGCGGAGGACTGGCCCGCCGGTTCGGCAAGGCAATGCCGCAGCAGATGCAGTCCGCGCTCGCGGACGTCGCCCAGGCACTGCTGCTACCGGGCAGCGTCGGCACGGCGGTAGGTGCGGTGACCGGCTCCCTCGTACGGGCGCTGCGCGAGCGCCGGCAGACCGCCCGGGCACTCGCCAGATGCGCGCGGCTCGCCGACCTGCTGGAAGCTGAGCCGGACCTGGAGACGCTCTCCTTCTACCCGCACCTGCTGGCCTGGGAGCTGGCCCAGCTCCCGGCGGACAAGAAGGTGACGCCGGTGATCCTGCTGGACACCTTCGAGGACGTCGGGGACCGCACCCACCGGGACATGGAGCGCCTGCTGCAGCGGGTGGTGTGGCTCATGCCCAATGCCTTCTTCGTCATCACCGGCCGCTCCCGCCTGCAGTGGGCCGACTCCGCTCTCCAGGGCCAACTCGACTCCACCGGGCCCACCGCCTGGCCCGGCCTGGTCGCGCACGACATCCCAGCTGCCCGCACCACATCCGCGCTCGCTGGCCGCGGCCGCAGGCGGCAGGTGCTGATCGGCGACTTCTCCCCCGAGGACTGCGACGACTACCTCGCCAGCCGGCTCGCCCGCGACGGACAGCCCTCATCGGCGACGAGATCCGCCAGGTCATCACCGACCGGTCCCACGGCCTGCCGCTCTACCTTGTCCTGTCGGTGATGCGGTTCCTGGAAATCCGCCGTACGGGCCGCGACCCGCTGCCGGGCGACTTCGACCACGACTTCCCGGCCCTGATCGCCCGCACCTTGTCCGACCTCACACCGGATGAGCGTCACGTCCTGCGCTCCGTCGCGCTGCTGGACGCGTTCGACCTCGCCCTGGCGACCCGAGCGGCAGGCATGACCCACGAGGCGCCGGCGATGCGGCTGGTCGAGAGGCCTTTCGTCCGAGAGCAGCCCTTCGGGCTGTGGCCGTACCACCTGCACGGCCTCATCCGCTCCACCGGCCAGAGAGGAGCCGACGACCAGGCCGACGACCGCTGGTCCCCGCGCGACTGGCAGCAGGCCGCCGAACGGGCCCTCGGAGCGCTCGGCGGGCAGTGGGCCGCCGGCTCCGGCCGGGACCGGGTGCTGCTGGTCGGGTGTCTGCGCCAAGGCCTCGCCCTTGCCCGCGACTTCCGGCTCGACCTTGACTGGCTCGCCAGCGCGGCATGGAGCTACGTCAGCGACTCCGTATGGGAGCCCATCGCCCCACTCGCCCGGCCAGACACTGAGAGGTCGCAGACCGCGGCCGACGCCCTGGTCGAACTGCTCAGCGCGCTCGCCCGCCGCCAGCACGAGCACCGCACCGTCACTGCCGACCGGCTCACCACCGTCGTCAACACCGGACTGCTCCCCACCGACCTGCACGAGATGGCCGTCTACTACCTCGCCAAGGCCCAGCGCGACATCGGCCGCTCCGACGACTCCCGACGCGGCATGCAGCTCGTCGCCGCTGCCCGGCGCGGCCTGGCCCACCTCGCCCGCCTCGCCGGCGACTTCCCAGACGCGTACGACAACGCCCGCACTCTCGGCTGGGAAGGCCGCCACCACCGCGTCGAAGGCGACATCCTCTGGCCCCACGGCGACATGGAACGCGCGGCCGCCGCATACGAAGCCGCCCGCCATGAGGCCGAACAGCACAATGTCGCCGGCGAACGCGCCACCAGCAGCGAGCCTTCGTCCTGGCCGGCACCAACCCCGAGGCCGCCGACGACGAACTCCACCTTGCCGAACAGCTGCTGACGGGGCTCGACCTCCGCGCCACCACCCTCACCACGAAGATCGCTGCCATCGTACGAGACGCCGGGGCCATCAGCAGCCTCGAGCCCGTCCGCCTGCTCCGCACCGAAATCAGCAACGCCGGCCTGCCCGCCGCACAAGCCGCGCTGGAACTCGCCCTGTGCTTCCACCACGCCGTCCGAAACGACTACGACAAGATCCGCGCTGCCCTCTCGCGGCTGCAAAGTCTCACTCGCGGCGGCGACTACGCGTACTACGTCGACATCGCCCAGTTCATGGCCGACCGCTCTCTCCACGGCGCATCCGTGGCGCGGTGGCTGGACGGCGAGCAGCCCACCCGCAGCCGATGGCGGACGCTGGCCATCGCACGGCGCGAGTACCTGCGTAACGCGCGCTGAGAATGGAGTCGGCGGCCGCTTCCAGTGGAAACGGCCGCCGTTCCTGCGACGTGCGCCGGCGTCTGGATGCGACGCGCTCAGGTGGGATTCAGCGGGGTGATCCCTGTTCCCGCGTACAGCTCGGGCTCAAGTGACAAAACCGTGAGCGGCTCACCCGCCTTGACCGCCTGCCAGGCGATCGCCGCGGCGTGAGCCACCGGCCAGTCCACACTTGGCCAGTCCATCGCATCGACGGCGTGCGCCGTGCTGAAGGGGACGCTCTCCGCGAACCGCAGCGACGCGGCGTGCTTGCCCGCTCCTGCAACCTGACGCTCGGCAGCGAGGACGGACAGCGACGGAACCAGGACGCGACCGGTGCCGCGCGAGGCTTCGATGTACAGGCCGGTGAAGAAGGGGTCCGCCCGATACAGGGCGGTCAGCGCTGTGTGGTCCAGGACGGCCGTCAGATTCATGCGGCGGCGCCGCCCTGATGGGCGCGGATCTTCGCCCAGGCGTCCTGACCGGCCTGCTCGACTTGCTCGGTGTACTCGACGCCGAGCTCGGAAGCCGCCTCGAGGGCGCGCTGCTCGCGCTCGGCAGCCGTGAGCTCGCGAGTAGCGAGCTCCTCCAGCAGCTCCGTGATCGTAGTGCCGCGCTCGTCCGCGAGGATCCGCAGCCTGTCGCGCACTTCTTCGCTGGTCTTGATGCTCGTCGGCTTGCTCATACGCAAGATTCTACCGCCGGTAGAACACATCGGTCTGCCCCTCGCCCTCCTTGGCACCGACCAGCTCCCGCCATCGGCACCAGGGACCCGCAGACCTCTGGCCATTCTTGAGGTCAAGCGGCCCAGCGTGTGGCAGGCACGGTGGTCGCCAACGTCCCGGCCCACATGTCTGCGCCGCCGCCGAGCGGCGCCGCTTTCGTGTGCCCGGGCGCGGCCGGCTCGTCCGGGGACCAGCCGTGCAGGGCAAGCCCAGCGGGGGTGGTCGCGTCGAGGCGGGCCATGACCCACAAGCAACTACCGGCGAGGTCTGCCCTGCTCCGTCCCGTGACCTCAAGGAGTATCTCGGTGCGAATGGGGGCCAGCAGCTGCTCGGTGTACCAGCCCTGGACGGTGACCAGCGTGGTGATGGGGCCGGCGCGGTGGACGGTGGCGCGGGCCAGGGTGTGCGCGGTGGGCGGGTTCAGAGTCAAGGCAGCCCCCATGGGTGGGTGGTGCTGTGGGGGGTGGGTTGATCATCACCCGACAGTGCCAGTTTTGGCCATATGTCGGGGTGGGTTTTCGGCAACGAGTCGTGAGGCGGTGTCCGGCGGTCGGGCTGCCCCGGCGGGCCTACTGAGGGATGGGGCGCTGGCGGGGCCACGGCCCAGTGGCGAGGGGCGCGCGCCGCTGCCCGGCCTCCGATCCGAAGGCCGGGCAGCGAGGGAGTGACGGGACTGCGGTCAGCTCTCCTCGAAGCGGGCGGTGGCGCAGGGCGGGCACAGGTGGACGGTCTCGTGGTCGGTGGCTCCCGGGTACAGGGCCTCGGTGAACGGGTCCTGCACGCCTTGACGTCCGGCTTCTGCTCGCCGCATCCGCCGCAGCGCGGGAGCAGCGTCGGCGAGCTCCCACGCGGTCATGCCCCCGCGTTGTGCTGGCGGCGGCGCAGTTCCTCGCCCCAGCCGCGGGGTTTGTAGCGCGGAGGCTTGTAGGGGCCGGGGCCGGTCACAGGGCGGCGCCCTGGTCGCTGAGAATCTCCACGTCGAGGCGACGTGCAGCCATCCAGTCGGTGGGCGTGGCGGGGCCGCCGCCGAGCTGTGTGCCTTGGCAGGAGCCGCGGTGAAGCCAGAGCGGATCGACGACGATGCGCCAGCAGGTGCGCAGCATCACCTCGGTCAGGGCACGGTCGGAGGCTTCGAGCTCGGGGTTCTTCGGGTCGGCGAGGAAGCGGCGGAGGTGCCGACGCCGTCCGCGCGGCGGTGGGCGAGGTGGGCGGCGATGTCGGCCGCGTACGGCGGGAGGAGGGTTTGGCCGGTGGTGTGGGCGTAGCTGGGGCATTCGTCGTCGTCTCGGCGGTCGAGCTGGTGGGCCCAGTCGGCGCGGAGGTAAACGGATGCCCGGTTGTCTGCGCGGTGCTGTGCCCGGCTGTGATGCGAACAGCCGTGTCATCACTGTCTGAGTTCGATTACCTCATCGCTGAACGCCCAAAAATCTATGCTGACCGGAGTAGACATTGAGTGGTGGCCTGGTTATGGTTTCTCTCGTAGTCAAGGAAGTCGGCAGGGCCTGGTAGAGACGAACTACCGGGCAGCGGTACTCGCAGTTGCAGTTGGCAGGACGGTGCGGTGGCGGAGTTTCGAAGCCAGGGTTTTTACAGAACGGCGACGGGACTGGCGACCGGACCGGGTGGCCCGCAGTGATCAGGGGCCGCCGTGAGCAGTACCGCAGTTGAGCAGTACCGGTAAGTGCAGGACGCAGTACCCAGCAGTGAAGGTCAGTGAGCAGTACCTCGGTGAAGGCGTCGGCTGCGGACGCGCGCACCGGGAGGTTCCGCAGTGGGGTTCCAAGCCAGAGCAGATGCAAGACGGGCGACGGGGCCGGCTGCCGAAGGGCGGCGCTGTCACAGGCCGCTGAGCAGTACGTAGTACCAGCAGTACGTAGTTGATCACCGAGGAAGAACGGAGGAGCCAGGCGCCCATCAGGATCGCCCGGGCGGAAGTCTTGAGCCCGGGTACCGCAGGACATCGATAGTGAGGTGGTCTCCGGTCAAGCAACCGCGATCCCCGCGCCCCCGACAGCATTCCCGTCGGGCCAGCGGAAACAGAACGCCGGCGCAGTACCAGGGCCGGCAGATGGTGTAGCAGTTCCTTCGGGGCCCTGGTGTCGTACGACACCAGGGCCCCTCAAGCGTGTTCCACAGAGAGGTGCAATGACAGCAGACGACACCTTCGGCCGTCTCGACGACGACGACTACCCCGCCTACACCATGGGCCGGGCCGCCGAGATGCTCGGCACCACCCAGGGCTTCCTGCGAGCCATCGGCGAAGCCCGCCTGATCACCCCGCTCCGCTCCGCGGGCGGGCACCGCCGCTACTCCCGCTACCAACTGCGCATCGCAGCCCGGGCCCGGGAGCTCGTCGACCACGGGACCCCGATCGAGGCCGCCTGCCGCATCATCATCCTCGAAGACCAGCTCGAAGAAGCCCAGCGCATCAACGACGAATACCGCCGCGCCGCCGAATCATCCGCTCCGCCGGCCTCGGACTGAGACAGCGAAGACCTGCGACCGCCCAAGCGGCTTCGCGGCTGGCGCCGACACGTACTGCCCGGGACGCCTCTGTGTCCCGGGCAACGTCGCCTTCACCATGGCTCCGGCCCCACCCGGAGCCCGGCTGTCAGCCGGGGCTGCGGCGGCCTCTCCTTGCGGGGCACGGGCCGGTGCCGTCGTGCCGCGATGGACGCCTTGCTTGCTGGCGGCCCGGGGCCGGCCCCGACCGGGCCTGAAGGGCGACCCCGCCAGATCGTCCTCATACGGTCTGGACGTCACGATGGCCTCCGGGAATCACCGGGTCCCGGCCACGAGCCCGACGGCCCTGGCCTGCGTCCGTCACTTCACATGGCGATCCGGCGTCCTGGACGACCTGCGCCGGAGGGGTGAACGGTTCGTCTCCGGCTACGGGAGCCAGCGCCCCGGCCCGTACGGGCCGGGGCGGGCACCTGCTGGACCGCGGCGGCCGCCACGGCGGGCGGATCGCCCCTGGCGCTGGAAGAGCACGGCCGTTTACGCGGCCGGGGTGAGTTCGGCTCGGCCGAACAGCAGCGCGTAGCCGGTGGGGAGCTGGTGGAGGATGCAGGTGATCAGGTCGGGGCCGGCGTAGGCGGAGACGGCCGCGAAGACGGAACCGGTGTCCCACCGGGTGGTGGCCAGGGAGGCGCCGGAGCGGGCGGCAAGGTCTTTGACGAAGGCCCAGCCGGTCAGGGGCTGCGTGTCGGGGATCTGCGCGGTCAGGTCACGTGCGGCCTCCAGGGGCAGGCAGGCGGCCAGGTCGACGCGTTCGTCGCCGGTCAGCTGGCGTCCCAGCCCTGCCAGGACCAGGCGGACGGCTTCTTCAGCTCTCTCACGGGTGGGGTAGGTGCCTTCGTAGCGGACCTTCTCCAGCATGTGCTCGTACGCCGTCCCGTACGGCTGCTGCTGCTCAAGCGGTACGCGCACATCGGTGATCACTGCGGTGCATGCCTTTCGTGGAGTCAAGGTGGGGGTGGGTGCCGGTGTATGGCACCGATGGTCAGGTGGGCTGGGGGCGGCCGAAGAGCAGGTCGTAGCCGACGGGGAGCTGGAGCAGGATCTGCCCCAGCAGGTCATCGCCGGCCGTGTCGGCGACCGTGGACAGCACGGCACTGACGTCCCAGGTCCCGGTCTGCTCGGTGGCGCCCTCGATCCAGGCTGCGGTCGCCCGGACGAACCGCTCCGGCGGCAGCGGTTCGGCGCTGGTCAGCGGGTTGAGAAGGATCAGGGCGAAGTCCTCCGGCAGGCGTGCCGCCAACTGGGCGCGGACCTCGCCGACCAGGTGCGCGCCCAGCAGGGCGAGCACCACACGGGCCGCGCGCTCTGCCTCCTCCGGCGTGCCGTACTCGCCGCGTTCCTTGACGTGGTCGAGGAACGCTTCGCGTCGCAGAGTCATCTCGGCCGCCACCCTTCGTGTTCGGACTGCCCACGGGGGTGCGGAGGGCGGGGTGAGGGGGAGATCAGGTGCCCGTCCTCCGCACCTGTCCCGCCGGTGTCAGCCGGAGATCTCCTTGTGACCGGAGCCGACGCCGATGGAGATCTTGCGGGGTTTGGCGCGCTCCGCGATCGGGATGCGCAGGGTGAGCACGCCCGCGTCGTAGTCGGCCTTGATGTGCTCAGTGTCGAGGGTGTCGGCGAGCACGATCTGGCGGGAGAAGACGCCCAGCGGCCGCTCGGACAGCTCCATCTGCACGTCGTCGGCCTTCGCCACCGGCCGTCGCTCGGCCTTGACCGTGAGCATGTTCCGCTCGACGTCGATGTCGATCGCGTCTGCGGTGACGCCGGGCAGGTCGAAGGCGACCACGTACTCGTCGCCCTCGCGGTAGGCGTCCATCGGCATTGCCGACGGCTTCGACCAGGTGCCCGGGCCCATCAGCTGCTGTGCCAGCCGGTCCAGCTCACGGAAGGGGTCGGTGCGCATCAACATCGTGAAAACACCTCCAGCGGTTCAGGCAGTTGCTGCCAATGCGCTTCACTGACACCGTTGTAACATGTCATCCAATGGATGACAAGCACGATGTCGTCCGTCTGATGACGACCCGAGGGAGGTGTCCGTGACTCCGGCCAACCAGCCATCCTCGTCCAGCACCGGCGCCCACAGCCCGGCGTCGTTCCTTGCCGCCGCGGCGGCCCTTAACGCCATAGACGACGCCCTGCGCGAAGCCCAGCACGAGACCCCGAACGCCCCCGATACTTCCGGTCCCGGCCCGGAACAGGCCCTGGCCTCCCTGATGCTGCTGCGGCAGGTACGCGAGCAGCTCGCCGGATGGGAGACCGGCCTGATCGAAACAGCCCGTGACGCGGGCGCCAGCTGGGCCGACCTCGCCCACCCCCTCGGCGTCGCCAGCCGCCAGGCCGCCGAGCGCCGCTATCTGCGCGGCCGCCCCGGCCCCGCCGGGACCACCGGCGAACAGCGCGTCCAGGCCACCCGACAGGCCCGCGCCGCCGACCGCACCACCGCCACCTGGGCCCGCCGCAATGCGGCCGACCTGCGCCGTCTCGCCGGCCAGATCATCGCACTCACCGACCTCCCGGCAGAGGCCCGCCGCCCGCTCGGCAGGCTCCACTCGGCCCTCGCGGACGACGACGCCGTGTCGCTCCTCGCTCCCCTCCGTGCCACCCGCCCTTACCTGGCCACGCACCCCGGCCTCGCCGACCAGATCGACGCCCTTACCGAACCCGCCGAGCCGCCCAGCTGACTCGCGCATACCGCAGGGCCGGCCCTGAGCGTCATCGCCGCCACCATCACCGTCTCCATCGCCTGGTCCCTCATCGCCACCCGCGGCCAGACCGGCAGCGGCACCCACGGCCCGACCCACCCCCGCACCCCACCAGCCCGGCACCACCCGCAGTGTGCCAATCGCCATGACGCCACCCGGCCCCCTCAGCCCTCCCCCGCACGCACGATGTGACATGGGGTGGGGTCGTCCGGATTGACGGACGCTGCCACCGCTATGTCTTCGCGCGACGCGATCAGTTCCCGGGCGGAGGTGTGGCGGGCCCGGGCGGCACCCCGCAGTTTCCACGCGTAGTGGATTCGGGCACGTGCTTTGAGTAGTGGCACGTCCGGATCGCTCGGGCGCGCAGCGTTCCAGGCCCGTAGCCAGCGGCCCCTCGCCCGCCCGCAGAGGGCGGACGGATGTTGGTAGTAGGCACGCCGTTCTCAGACCTGTCCGGCCTCGGCGAGAAGCTTCGCGGCCGGTTTCCACGCTCCGAGGCAGGCGGCGACGAGGGCCCGCCGTAGCTCGGGCTTGCGCCCAAGGCGCTGACCTTGTCCGCCCACACGCGCGAGTCCTGATGATGTCGCCGAAACTCAGCTGCCCCCGCAAACCGCTCGGGTGGGAACCCCAGCGGAGCACGTCCACGAACACATCGCGGCCCTGCTCAACCCGACCCTGTGCTGCAAAGACCTTCAAAGACTCTATGAGCTGCCTGGCCTTGGCGACGTCCGCGCAGGGATGCCCCTGCACGGCTCAGCTTCGTGCAGTGCAACAACATGACGGTGGTGGCTGCGCCGCGGCCGCGAGAGAGTCGATGACGCGGCGGCCGGCGCAGGGGGACCTACGGCGCCGGGACGGTGAGCGAAGAGTCGTCACCGCGTCCGCGTCTTCAGTAGCGCATCGACCAACAGGGGAGAGCTCATGTCCATCGGCAGAACTGCAACCAGGATCCTGGTTGGCGGCGCAGCCGTACTCGCACTGTCCGGGGCCGGACAGGCATTCGCCGGCGCCGGGGAAAACCTGGACTCATCGGGCATAGGCACGAAGGCCTGGAGCCACGGCACCAACGGCCAGGTCGCCATCAAGGACACCGCGGGAGACGGCTACTCCGTCTACACGCTGTACGACCGCCGGAACAACACCGGCCTGCGCCTCGACAACTCCAGGGGCAGCGGCAACACGGTCAGAAGCGGCATGGACGAGACCAACTACGTCCGCAAGGTGACCGCCTGCATCAACCTCTGGCTCACCCCGGACACTTGTGGCAATGACGACCGCCCCGGTGACGGCTTCTAGGACGCAGTGATGGGGTGGGGCGGTCCAGAGCGCCCCACCGCATTTTCGCGTTCCCGGACACCGACAACACGGTGAGGACGACCCCCCATGCAGACAGCACAGGACACCGCCGCAGACACGCGGGCGGTACCGGAGGTCACCGGGCTCGGTCATCGGATCGGCGGACGAACGCTGTTCGACGGCCTCCAACTGTCCCCGTGCGCAGGCGAATCGATCGCCCCAGGGGACGTCCCAGGGATCCCCGCTCGCACGAGGCGGTCGTCAGCGCGGCCACAGAGCTGGTGATCGAGGTCGGGTACGCCGCGACATCGATCGGGGCGGTGGCTGCCCGTGCCGGTGTCGGCAAGGACACTGTCTACCGGCGGTGGCGGGGCAAGCCGGAGTTGGTCTTCGAGGCCGTGTTCACGACCACGGACCATGCTCCGACCCCAGACACCGGGACGCTGGCCGGGGACCTGAGCGCACTGCTGAGAGGCCTGGTCGACGAGTTCCACGCACCTGCCCCTGCGGCGGCGCTCCCGGGGCTGCTCGCTGACTTCGCCGCCGATCCGGTGCTGAAGGCTTGCATCCGCAGCAACTTCCTGACCCCCTCAAAGGAGCGGCTGCTGATCGTCTTCGAGCATGCCGTGGCGCGCGGGAGATCGCGGCCAACACACCCGTGGATCTAGGGCCTGTGTGAGGTTGTGATCAGTCGGCGGCCGTCAGGAGGTTGTCGATCCAGATCATTGAGGCGCGGAGGTGGAGTCCGGCAAGGTAGCTTTCGGGTGCCGGCCTGGCGTGCTGGGGATACGGCTGGGACAGCAAGGAGTTCCATTCCGCTCTCGGCCTCTTCGTGCTCGGCGGAAGCTTCATCGGCAAGTCGAAGCTGACGAGGAGCATGCTCCGCAGAGCAGGCATCGACGAGAGGTCATCGGTGAGAAGATCGTGGACATCGGCTACGACGTCACGACTACCGTGATCTGTATCTTCACCTGGTAAGCAGCCCGCACAGACGCGTGGACGGGGCGAGTCGCAGGCTTGCCCCATCCAGGCGGTCCCGCAGCACCTAGGAGGTCTTCCGTGTTCAGTTTCTGGTCCTCCACCACTGGTTGGTGGATCGCGGCTGCCGCGGTGGCCATCGTGTTCGGCGCGGTCATGCAGTCCTGGGCGACGACGAGGAAGTGGAAGGTGTTCCTCGCGACAGCCCCCGGCTTGGCCGGCGGCCTTTCGGCGGTCGGGGACACCGCGATGCGGGGCGAGGATGTGCAGACGGCGCTGCAGCTCTACACCGTCTGGATGCTGGGCCTGCTGATGGCCATGGCCGTCTTCACCAAGTACATCCGACGCCAAGTGGCCCTGGTCCGCGCCGGCGGAACGATGGAGCGCGCGACGCCCAAGCACGTCGTGGTCTTCCTGGGCACCTGCTTCACCATCACCCTCTTGACGGCCGCCGCGCTCGGCACCCTCCTCGACATCTGACGGAACGTCCCATGCCCCTGACTTTGTGGGTCGTTGCTGTCCTGATCCCCGAGATCGTGCTCTCCTGCCTGCTGTTGCGCTGGCTCCCGGACCGACGTGAGTAGCCGATACCGCTGCTGATCCCGGTTCCGGCGATCGTCGTGGTGGCGTTTCTCATTCGGTACGTGGCGCAAGAGCCCTGGCCCGGCACGCTCGCAGCGTGTGTCGGCTTCCTGTGCGGTCTCGCCCTGGCGCTGCTGCCGTTCCGGGGCTGGGTGTCGTCGTGGACCCTCCCGGTGCACGGGGACGAACGACTGCGCTGGCGTGAGGTGGCCTTGGTGGCTCTGAGCGTCGCCACTCCGGTGTCGACGACGCACACGAAGGCCGCGACGGGCAAGGCGTTCGCGCCGCGTGAAGTTGTGCGCGAGCGAGGGAGGTTTCCGTCGGCGATGGGTGTGGCCTTGCTGGTGCTTCCAGTGCTCTGCGCGGTGGCGGCGGGCTGGGCCGCGGATGCGGTAGGCCTGACGGTCGTCCGCCCCTGACCGGGCGCAGTTGGTTCCCTTGGCGAGGCAGTCGAGCATCGAACTACTGTTGGTGCACTGCATTGGCGGCTTCGTTCACCGTCACCATGATTCGCGTGGGTGGGAACGCAGGAGCTTCGGAAGGCCTCGCGGCCTTCGGGGGCTCCTGCTGTGTCAACAGGTCCTCCCTGTCAGGAAAATTGCCTAGATGATCTATTCCAAGGGGTCGGTGATCGTAGGCGATCAGTGAGCGTAGGACGGTTTGTCCGGTGGCGTCGTTGTGCCAGATCGCGGCGGTCAGCGCGAGGATGCGTTGCATGACGCGGGCTATGACACCTCCGGGTGCGCGCCCTCGGTGCCGTTCGAGGTCAAGCTGTCCCTTGAAGGTCTCGTTGATCGATTCGATGACCTGTCGCAGCGGTTGAACAGGGCTGCGCCAGACCGTTCCCGTTCACCCTTACGGGCAGGCCGCAGCAACTGGACTCCATGCTCGGACAGTTCGCGTTCGAAACCACGGCCGAAGTAGTGCTTGTCGCCGATGAGAGTCTGTCGGGGGCGCTCTCGCAGAAGCTCGCATACGGCTGCCAGGAGGTCAAGGAGGGTCTCGCGCCCTTGGCCCCGGTCAAGGCGAAGGCGATGGGCAGGCCCTGAAGGGTGCAGACCAGGTGCAGGCACAGGCCCTAGAAGAAGCGACTGTGGCTGGCGCAGTAGCCGTAATCGGCCCAACCTGCCAGGTCGGAGCGTTTGACGGTCTCGCGGCAGCGGCCGCATTCCACCGGGGTGGAGTCCACGACCCATACGTCGTCGCTCGGGGCGCCACGGCGCCAGGTCGGGATACTCCTTCAGCATGTCGACGGTCGTCGCATAGAGTGCTGTCGCGAGGGTGTCCACGTCGTTCGTCACAAAACGATCTTGGACACCCTCGTTCTCGTCTCCGCAGGCACCCCTTGGACCACACCACCAGGAGGAACCAGTGTCATACCCGCAACTGCTCACCCCCGAGGAGAAGCTCGCCGACGCGAAGAAGCTGTTGAGCCTCCCGCGTATCGTCGTGATCTGCGGCTCCACCCGCTTCATGACCGAGATGAACGAGGCCGATCTGCGGGAGACCAAAGACGGAAAGATTGTCGTCAAACCAGGCTGTGACATGAAGTCGCCGCACGAACTTTGGGCCGATCCTGTCGAGGCCGAGGCGCTGAAGGTTCGACTCGACGATCTGCACCGGGCGAAGATCCGGCTCGCTGATGAGGTGCTCGTAGTCGGCGACTACATCGGAGACAGCACCCGAGCCGAAATCGCCTACGCCCGGTCACTGGGCAAGACCGTGCGGTTCACGCACCCCGAGGTCGACGTGCGCGGCGACTCGGCGTGCTCTCGGGCGAGGTTGAGGGCGGCGTGGTAGCCGATGCCCTGGTCGGCCAGCAGCGCGCGGGCTCGCTTCTGCAGGGCGTCCGAGGGCGATACCAGCTGGGCGGTGTGGTGGAGGCCGAGGCGCACGGCCTGGGCGCCAACTGGTCGGGCCGGGCTCGCCCATGTGTAGTTCATACGGCGTGAGCGGCTCGTCGAGCGTCACGAAGCCGTGGGTCGCGGAGAGAACCAGAACTGTGCCGGCGCTGCTGGCGATGGCGTGAGCGGCTCGTCGGCACAGTCGGTGATACGGTCCGACGCAGAGGTCCGCAGCCGGGACGGGGGATGGTGGTGGCGAGCTTGGCGGCGGTGCACGGCAAAGCGCGCAGGTTCGCGGATTCCCACGCCCCCGTGCGGCCGAACTCGACACCATCGCCGGCCGGCGCTCTTCTGAGAAGAGGTTCCGGCTGCTGCTAACCGCAGGGCACGCTGCCTTGCCGACGAGGGACTGCGAACGTTGCAGCCAGGGCGGCGCGCCCGGGCACGACAAGACTTCGGCTCTCAGAGGCGCTGGAGGGAGACCCCGTGTGGCGCCAGCACCTCGAGGAGCGAGTCCAGGGCCGGGAGTTGCTCGATGTGATGGACCCCGGCGGGCGGGGTTCCGGTGAGCAACTCCCTCGTGACATGCGCCGCGACGAGTCCCGTGACACGGCTTTGCTCCCGTCCGGTGAGCGCATACGCCGTGTGGTGACCGCCGCGCCAGGCGTCGGCACGGACGGCGAATCCGTCGCCACCCATGTGGACCCGGCTGAAGATCCCGGTGAGGGCGCGTTGCACACCCGGCCGACGGGCGGCCCGCAGTAGCCCGGCACGCCGCAGCCCGAAGAGCGCCGAGGTCAACGGCCGCGAGTCCAGGCACAGACGGGTGGTCACCCGCCCCACGCCGAGCGTCCGGGGCAGCGTGTGCTGGTCGGAGAACGGGAACGCGTGCGCCGTACGCAGCCCGTATCCGGGCAGCACGGTCCGCTCCGGGCGAGCCGCCGGAGGTTCGGCCAGGCCCTCGACCGTCCAGCGCACCGCATCGATACCGTGCCGCTCGCCACTGCCCAGCAGCACCGTGAGGTCGATCCGCTCCGCACCCTGGACGGCTTCGTGCGCCCGGTGGGCGAGGAGGTTGGTCAGTCCCGGGGCGACTCCGACGCTGAGCACCGCTGTCGCTCGGGCGCGGGCGGCAAGGTCGTGCAGGTCGGCCACGCCCTCGAGCAATCCCCGAGTGGCGCCGATGTCGACCAGATGGACGCCGCGTTCCAGACAGGCACGCGCCACGCCGGTGTCGGGCGGCTCGACGCACAGCACCACCACGGCCACCTCCCCCAGCCCCTCCAGTGTCTTCCGGAAGCCGGCCGGATCGGCGACGTCTACGCGTACGCCACCGAGCCGCCGGACCGTGGCCTCGCTGCGGCCCCCGACCACCACCCGGCCGGGAAACCAATCGCCGAGCACGGCCGTCACCGTCGCACCGACGGCTCCGTAGCCGCCGACGACCAGGATCCGCCCACCCTTCGGGCGACCTGATTTCACTGTCGCCACCGTATGGATTCGGTTCTCGCTCATGCCCGCCGATCCCCAGGGCGGCTGGCGGTGATCAGCCACGCGACGCTGCGGAGCCATACGGCACCGTCCGCTTCGTGGACCCGCAATACATCGGTCAGGGTGCGGTGAGCGAGCTTCTGGTGCTCCGGTTCCGCCTGCGCGAGCATGTGTCGTCCAGGGCCAGAGTTCAGCATGAACGCTGCGGCGTCCTCTGCGTCCCTTCCCCAGTTGCCGGCTGCCTCTACTCGCCCGGCCTTGGCGCCTTCGAAGCCGGCGGCGGAGAGGATGCCGAGCGAGTGATCGAGGTCGGCGAGTGAGAACATTCCCGGCGCTCCCGGTTTGCCGAAGTCTCCGACCGGCAGGATGCCACGCAGCTCGTCAAAGGCCTGGATCCACTCGTTTGCCTCGGGTTCCGACGCGCAGATGAACGCCGCGCGCCCGCAGGGGCGTAGCGCGCGTCCGATGTTGGTGAAGGCAGCGACGGGGTCGGTGAAGAACATGACGCCGTAGCGGCTGAGGGCGACGTCGAATTCCGCGGGCGTGAAGGGGTGGACCTGGGCGTCTCCTTGATGGAAGGACACGTTGACCTGCCCCTCGTGCCGCGCGCTCGTGCGAGCTTGCTCCAGCATGGGTTCCGAGAGGTCCACACCCAGGGCCCGGCCTTTGGGGGCCCGGTCGGCGGCCAGCCGTGTGGTCTGGCCGGCTCCGCAGCCGATGTCCAGGACATGGTCCCGGTCACCGATCGCCGCCGCGTCGAGGAGCGGCTGGTTGAAGCCGTCGTTGATGGCATCCCAGCGGCTCTGGTTGCGTGCCCACTGGCTGCCTTCGTAGCCGTTCCATGCTTGCGCCTGACTCGTGTTGACGAGGTGATCCATGCGATGCCTCCAAGCCTGTCGACCGGACGATGTGCCGCGGCCCTAGAATGGGCGTGTGCCCAAACAGTATGGGCGTTCGCCCATACTTGCAATGGGGTTCGCCGGAAGGAGTCTTGATGTCACCGCGTGGAGTGGCGATTCCCGACCTGCGGGAGCGGTTGTTCGCGGCTGCGGAACGGGTGGTGGCCCGCGACGGCGCCTCGGCGCTGACAAGCCGGGCGGTCACAGCCGAGGCGGGCTGCGCCAAAGGAGTCCTGCATACTCATTTCGCCGGTCTGGACGAGTTCATCTCAGAGCTCGTCCTGGACCGCTTCGCGCGCAGCGCCCGGCACGCCGAGGAGCTGAACGGGCGAGTGGGTCACGGTCATGTGGCGGACAATCTCGCCGAGGTCGCACTCGCCCTGCTGGATTCCCTGGACCCGGCGGTCGTCGGACTGGCCATGACGCGTCCTGGCGCTTCACTCCACACCCGCCAAGCACTGGAGTCGGGTGCGCCGGGATTCACGGCGATGCAGCAGTCGATCACCGGATACCTGGAGGCGGAGCGGCAACTCGGCCGCGTGGCGCAGGACACCGATACCGACACCACCGCGCTCGCGCTCGTCGGCACCGTCCACCACCTGCTGATGACCCGCAGCCCCGACGCTGCGCTGAACGCGCGGGAGACCACCGAACGCCTTGTCGCCCTGCTGCTGGGGGACGGCTCGCAGCACGTCCACACGTCGTAATGGGTTGCACCCGCCCGACTGACGGTGGCGTCTCGCCCGTCAGGGGGCTGGGTGCAAGCCGTGCAGCGTTACACGGACGAGTCGGTCGACTGCCGATTCGGTGGCCGCCGCAGAAGCCGCGGTAACGGCGTGCAGGCAGGAGGACGCCAGCTCGTCGCGCGGTACGTCGCTGCGAAAGTCGCCGGCCTGGTGGGACACACGCCATGAGGCCGTTCCCCACGCGTGTGCGCAAGGCGGTACTGCCGCCCACGTCACGTTCTCGCTCGGCTGGCTCGGCGCGGTCGCCGCCTACCTCGCCCTGGCCATCGCCGGTCTGGCGAGCAGTCGCCCCCAGACAATCCGGGGCGCCCACATATCCATGGACCTGGTGGGCTGGACCGTGATCGTCTTGCTTGCCGTCGTCTCGCTGCTGAACGGTCCGGTGCAGTCGGTGGGGACTGCGTGGGGGATCCTCCGCCACCACCTGGTGATCGCGAAGCTGTTGATCACATTGCTGGCCACGCTGCTGCTGCTCGTACACCTGCAACCGGTCGGCCGCCTGGCCGAGGCCGCCGCACGAGCCGCGCTGTCCGGCGGCGAGATGGAGGGCATTCCAGCGAGGCCTTCCCCCGCTCTTTTTGTCGGTCCGGAAGCCTTGCAGGCGCCGCGGCATCTCAGCGAGTCCCGGCTGCACCGATCAGCCAAGGTCATCCGTCGGGAAGCCTCCTAGCCTCACGCTGGGATGTATCCGGTAGGCAGGGCGGGCGCCCATGGACGCCCGCCCTCGTTCTCCGGTCAGCCCTGGCTCAGTAGCTTCTTCATCTGGGTGATCTCCGCGGTCTGGGAGGTGATGATGGCGTCGGCCATCTTCTTGGCGGGCTCGTAGGCGCCATTGGCCTGCTCGGTCTTGGCCATGGCCACCGCACCTTCATGGTGCTTGATCATCATCTGCATGAACGCCGTGTCGAAGGCCCTGCCCGACGCCTGCTGCAGCTTGTCCATCTCCTCGGCGCTCATCATCCCTTCCATGCCGTGCATGGAGTGGTCCATGGCTCCCTCGGCCGGCACTTCCTCGCCCCACGACGTCAGCCACCCCGAAAGCGTCTGGATCTCCGGGTCCTGCGCCTTCTTGATGTCCGCGGCGAGCTTCTTCACCTCGGCCGACTGAGCACGGGAGGCTGCGAGGTCCGCCATCTCCACTGCCTGCCGGTGGTGCGGGATCATCCCCTTGGCGAACGCAACGTCCGCAGCGGCATGCTGCTCCTGCGCTGCGGAGGACGCGGCAGACGGGGACGCCTGGCTTTCGTTACCAGCCGAGCTGTTGCTGTTGCCGCCGCAGCCGGCCAGTACGAGCACAGACGCGCCAGCCGCGATGGCGACGGCGCTACGGCGGATGAGAGAACGCTTCTTGTTCATGGTGGTGCAACTCCTTGACGCGCAGCCCACGACAGGGCGCGCGGATTCACGGAAATGAGGGCATGCACAGACACGGCACCGCTCCAGCGAAGGTCTGGAGCCAAGGGGTGCCGAGCGGGCCGCTCTAGATCCGCAGAAGTTGCAGTTCCGACAGGTCAGGCGGGGCCCGGCTGGCCACGCCCGTCCCATCGATGCCGCTCAGCGCAGTGGCGGTGTGCACGACTTCGACTGCGACGGGCAACGCCGGCGGCGCATATGGGGAACCGACACCGGCCGCCGCGCAGGTCGAGTCCGCGTGGTCGAGATGATTCGTCCCGCCGTCGGTGTGCGAGCATCCCGGGCTCGCTTCAGGCACATTCGTCGAGTGATGGGTGACCATGTCGTGGCCGGAGGCTGCCTGCGCCTCGGAGGCACCGCCGGGAGCCAGCGCGTGCATGCCCAGCACACCAGCCAGCACCGCCATCACCAGCAGCGCGAACACGCGGCTGGTGCGGCGGCTTGTCGGCGACGCAGCATGGATCACGAGGCCCATCGTACGGGTCGGCATTCTCCGACCGTTCTTGGTTGACCTCCGCAGGAGGCACCTGCGCGGATTTCGGTGTCATCGGACCGTACTGAGGTCGCGAGGAAGCCGAGGGCGTCCAGCCGGTTAGCGCGGGTGAATCCCGACACCCATCGGATGGCGGCGCCAGCCATGACTGGCCAGCGGAGGACCGCCATCAGCGGCAGTTTGCGCGGGATGCGGCAGGAGTTGTGCTGCTTCGCTGCGGTGAGCTCCGCCGGGCCTTCTGGAGCTGGTCGGTGCACGAGTGGACGGACCTGATCAACGCGGACGGCGCCGAGTTCCGGCGTTCCTGGGGTGGGCAGATCGGCCCCAATGCCCGGCCGTTCCTGATCGCCTACGCCTCCTGCTCGGCGAGTTCACGGCCTTCGAGCGGCTCGGCCGGTTCATGCGGCCGAGCCTGGCCCGTCGGGTCTTCCGGATTGAGCCCGTGGACGCGGCGGTCGAGCAGGTCTGCACGGTGCTTGCCGACTGGGGGTATCGCCGCGATGCCCAGAAGCTGGAGGCTGTTATCTGCCAGGTGCTGCTGTTGAATCGCAGCCCACGCCTGGATGAACTGTCCACCGAGGCCCTGGCCGACCTGCGGGAGCGCCCGGCGATGGGCGGCCAGTGGGGCAAGGACCTGCAGGGCGTCCACCGGGCGATCGCGGCGCTCGGCCGGGGTGATGTTCCCTCCGACCCGGACGACCTTGTAGGTGTACGAGCTGCCGGCGGTCAGCCCGGTGAAGAGCGCCGTGCCGTTCCGCTCGGTCAGGGTCACCCGCATCCCCGCGAGTGCAGGGAGCAGGGCAGCGGGGTCGTGCTCCCTTCGTGCGCAGATGGACCATCCCCTCGGGTGCGGGGAGCAGCTCCTGATGCGCAAACCTGTCGAAGGTACTGGTCACATGAGTTGGCTCAGCTGGAGAAGCGCGAAGACCAGTAGCGAGACACCACAGCAGGCTTCGAGCACACGTACGGCCAGGGGTGGCAGCGCCCTGCGCAGCACCACGACGAGCCCCGCTGCGATCAGGCACCACAGCATCGAGGAGGCCATGAACCCGGCGAAGAAGACTCCCAGCTCCGCCACGCCGCCCGAGCCCAGTACGGCGCCCACCCCACCAGCCATGCCCGACCAGTAGACAACGTTCCACGGGTTCGCCAGCGACATGCCCGCCCCCACAGCCATGGCCTTGCGGTCCTGCTTGGCGTACGGCTCTGCCGTCGGAGTGGACCCCTTCCTCGCGAGCGCGTCGCGCAGGCCCGCCACCCCCAACCAGGCCAGCAACAAGCACCCGGCCACAGTGAGCGGCACATGCCAGGTCGGCACCGCGAACAGCGCCCCCACCCCCGCCAGGCCGAGCACCGCCCAGACGGCGTCGCCCACCAGCGAGCCGACCTGAACCGCGAAGGCAGGGCCGAACCCGTGCCGGATTCCCCGCCGCAGAGACTCGCTGAACACCGCACCCGGCGCCGCGTTGAACACCAGGCCCAACCACAGAGCCACCATGAAGATCTCAGTCATGCCGGCCACTGTTGTGGGGGCGGGGCGTACGGTCTTGTCAGATGTTGATCTGGGACAGCCGACGGTATCGGCCCGGTGTGGTGGCGTAGGCCGCGGCGAAGTGACGGTGAAAATGCGCCTGGTCGGCGAAGCCGAGCGCGTGAGCGACGTCGGCGATGGGCTCTCCCTTGCGCAGCCGGCTCCGCGCCTCGGCCAGCCGTGCCGACAGGTGCCAGGCGTAGGGCGGGGTGCCAGTGGTGCGAGTGAACGTCCGGATCAGATGCTCCCGGGACATCCCGGCCTCGTCGGCCAGCTCGCCCAGCCGGGGCGCGCCGGACAGGTCAGCGCGGAGCCGGTCGAGCACCGCGGCAATCCGGGCGTCAGCGGGTTCTGGAGCACGCGCGCGCCGCCCTGTGGCCAGGTCGAGCAGCTGCGACAGCACGAGCATGAGCCGCTCCTGGATCAGAACCGCGGATTCGGCAGGCGGAGGGTGCACCTCCGGTGCTAGCTCACGGAATGCTCTGGCCGCAGCGA
The DNA here is from genome assembly GCF_056435905.1 of Streptomyces sp. NPDC043861. Classification (NCBI taxonomy): domain Bacteria; kingdom Bacillati; phylum Actinomycetota; class Actinomycetes; order Kitasatosporales; family Streptomycetaceae; genus Streptomyces; species Streptomyces sp. NPDC043861. The sequence continues at coordinate 44,068 of NZ_JBWKDP010000022.1, forward strand.
GGAACTCGTTGCGTAGATGTGGAGAGCGGACGACGGGCCGTTCGAAGTCGACCGGGGCGTCGCCAGTCAGCGATTCCACCACCGTTGGCGGGACGTACCAGCTCACGGCCGCGAACGACGCGTCGGCCGGGACCTGGGTGGTACACGACTGGACCTGGCCGGGGTTGTAGACAGTGAACTCGTCCAGGTTCACGTCGAACGAGGCGTGATCCAGCCGGACCCGCTCCAGGCCGCAGAGGTTGACGCTGATCACGTACTCGTCGTGGCTGTGCCGCGGGAACCCGCCCGACGGGGGGCGCACTACCGTTAGCTGACCTCCGCTCCATTCCGCGACATGCATGCGCAGAGGGTACGGCAGGCCCGCCGGCATGCTTCTAGCGGTCCCCGAATCCGTACCGAATACATGCCGGGCCTCGTAGCAGGGCCTTTCTGCCCACGCCAAATCCGCAGCATCAGAGTCATCTTTCGTTGGCTGTTGGCATCGTCTCGTTGGTTGCCACCTCGGCTCGTAGTCGGGTGATCAGGCGCTGAGCTTGCCTGTACGGGCGTCCGCCTTCACCAGGAATCTGGGAGCGCATCCTGAGGATTACTCCGCCGGTAATGAGTGCCTGGCCCGGTTCCTGGATCTGCAGCCATAGTGCGTGTGCTCGGCCGGCGGATCCCTCGGCTG
>NZ_JBWKDP010000023.1:0-44374 GCF_056435905.1 Streptomyces sp. NPDC043861
CCCGCGGAGCGGGTACCACATCGCTGCGCGATGTGCAAGCGAACACCCGCGCTGCGCGCGGGTGTTGCGCTCACGCTCCGCGTGAGCGCTGGCGGGTGGCTGCGCCACCCGCTCACCCCTCTTGCTGCGCAAGAGGGGTGACGGTCCGTCCGCTGCGCTCCCGGACCGGCGGGACTACGTCCCACTACCAGGCTTCCGCTTCGCTCCAGCCTGGCCGGCGGGTCCGCTGCGCTCCCCCGCCTGACGGCCCTTCCGGCTGCGCCTCCAGAACCGTTGGGGCCCGCTGGCGCGGGGCCGGGCTGGCTGCGAGGGGTGGGGGTCGCTCGTTCGTGTGAGTTCCAGTGTAGCGCGCGCATCAGATTGATGCAGCATGTACCGTTGGCGGAAACACGAGATACCCCCCAACCACTCGGGCGGGATCGTGAAGGAGGGAAGACTTGAATTTGTTGAGCGTCGAAATGCGCCTCAAGGCGCGGGAGGAAATCCATCATGAAGTTACCGGATTGACGGCGGAACAGATCCACGAACGGCTGGTGGCTGCGCGCGGCATGGAAAGCCGCGCGGGTCAAACAAGTCCGCTCAGTACGGAGGAGCGGCTGGCCGCTGTTCGGCGGAACGAGCTGAGGCGCATCTGGACCTTGATGGGCGGCACGGCGTGGGACGCCCACTCCCCCGAGAACGACGCGCAGGCGGACCGCTGGCGCCAGGCGCTGCGGGACCGTCAGCAAGGTGCGAACGGTGGGGCGGTGGAGTCTGACTCCGGGCTGATCCGCTATCGGATCGTGGCGCAGCGGACTGACCCTGCGCACCCCGGAGCCTCGGTGGTGACGAACTACACCTACGCGCGGTCCGTTGAGGAGGCGGTGACGAAGGTGCGCCGGGCGAAGGAGAAGCCAGGTGGCCTGTACGGAGACCAGGGCCTGTACCGCGTTGTGGAGGCCGTCGAGGAAGGCCCGCAGAGCGAGGCGCGCCAACTGCAGGGAGCTCGCGGGCGGTTCCTCACTGCGGTCATGGACGCCGCTGTTGCTGCGTTGGACGACGAGTCGGTATCTGCGCGCCCGGAGCTGGTCGGTGTCCTGTCCGAGTTCTTCTTCGACACCGTCTTCACTCGCGCCATCGTCTCCCCCGACAGTGGAGAGGAGCACGCTCAGCTGTACGCCAGGGACGGGGAGGTCCTGTCCCGCTTGCTCCTGGCTCACCTCGCCGACCACGGCATGGACCTGGTGGAGGCCAGCGCCCGCACCGGCGAACTGTGTTCCCTGCCCGATCGGCACACGGGTGTCAGTCGGCCTTCCCTTCGTGGCGAGGAGAGCGAGGCGCCGGCGGAGCTCATCGAGCGCGTCCTCGCCGTGTGTGAGCAGCACTACGCTGCCGTGACCGGCACCAGCTTCGAGCAGTGGGACCAGGAGTCGTCCCGAGAGCTCGTGGACATCGCCCTGCGGACCGTGCACCTGGCGGAGCCGGATACCTACCCGCAGACGCTGGACGCGTACCTGCACGAGCACCGGGCGCAGCTGGAGCGGCTGTGGGGCCGCTACGGGCCCGGCGGCATGTTCGCGGGCGAGCTCGTGCTGATCGACCTGCCCGGCTGCTTCGCACTGTGCGAGAGGATCGAGACAACCCCGCTCTGGCTCGAAGGGATCTGGGCGAAGCACGGCCAAGAGGAAACCGCGCTGGAAAGGCTTCACGACAGCTGGCTGTACGACACGGGTGAAAAGGACGGTCGATGAGCAGGATTCCGCTCAAGAAACACCAGATCGACCAGAAGTCGGCCTTTCGTAGGTGGGTCGGATTCCCTGCAAGGTCATCTGTGCCCCCTCAGGGTGCCCATGGCACGATCGTGTCAGCGACCGGCTCCGGAAAAACGATCATGGCCGCCGCGAGCGCACTGGAGTGCTTCCCGGACGGCCGGATCCTCGTGACCGTGCCAACCCTGGACCTGCTCGTTCAGACCGCCCAGGCGTGGCGGGCCGTGGGTCACCGCTCCCCCATGGTCGCTGTGTGCTCGCTGGAGAACGACCCGGTGCTGAACGAACTGGTGGTGCGCACCACCACCAACCCGATCCAGCTCGCCCTGTGGGCCGGGTCGGGGCCTGTGGTCGTGTTCGCCACGTACGCCTCTCTCGTGGACCGCGAGGACTTCGACGACCCGACGGGCCAAGGGCGCGTTCGTGGGCCGCTGGAGGCCGCTCTGGCGGGCGGAGAGCGCCTGTACGGGCAGCGGATGGACGGTTTCTCGCTCGCCATCGTGGACGAAGCCCACGGCACGGCAGGTGATCTTGGGAGGCCGTGGGCGGCGATCCACGACAACGCCCGCATCCCTGCCGACTTCCGGCTGTACCTGACCGCGACCCCGCGCATCCTCGCAGCGCCCCGCCCGCAGAAGGGCGCAGACGGCCAGGAGCTGGAGATCGCATCGATGGGGCAGGACTCCGAGACCTACGGGCCGTGGCTGGCCGAACTGGGGCTTTCGGAGGCGATCGAGCGGGGCATCCTCGCCGGCTTCGAGATCGACGTGCTGGAGATCCGCGACCCGTCACCGGTCTTCGGGGAGTCGGAGGAGGCGCTGCGGGGCCGGCGCCTGGCCCTGTTGCAGACCGCGCTCCTGGAACACGCGGCCGCCTACAACCTGCGCACCGTGATGACGTTCCACCAGAAGGTGGAGGAGGCCGCCGCCTTCGCGGAGAAGCTACCCCAGACGGCCACGGAGCTGTACGTCAACGACGCGTCCGGCGACGACCTGGCGGCCGCGGAGGAGCTGCCGAAGTCGTCGATCGACGCGGAGCTCTACGAGCTGGAGGCCGGCCGCCACGTCCCACCGGACCGGGTGTGGGCGGCATGGCTGTGCGGCGACCACCTCGTGTCCGAGCGGCGCCAAGTGCTCTGGCAGTTCGCCAACGGCATCGACGCGGCCGGCCGCCGGGTACACCGGGCGTTCCTCGCCAGCTGTCGCGTGCTCGGGGAAGGTGTCGACATCACCGGCGAGCGGGGAGTCGAGGCCGTCTGCTTCGCCGACACCCGCGGCTCCCAGGTCGAGATCGTGCAGAACATCGGCCGGGCGCTCCGCCTCAACAAGGACGGCACCACCAAGGTCGCGCGGATCATCGTGCCGGTCTTCCTGGAACCGAGCGAGGACCCGACCGACATGGTCGCCTCCGCCAGCTTCCGCCCCCTCGTAGCCGTGCTCCAGGGCCTGCGCTCCCACGATGAGCGCCTGGTCGAGCAACTCGCCTCCCGCGCCCTCACCCACGGGCGGCGCAAGGTGCACCTCCGGCGTGACGAAGACGGGCGGATCGTCGGGGCCGACGGCGAGGTGGGCGAGGACCAGGAGCAGGACGACATCGACACCGCGGCCGAGTCCGCACTGCTCCACTTCTCCAGCCCGCGCGACGCCGCCACGATCGCGGCGTTCCTGCGCACGCGGGTGTACCGGCCGGAGTCCCTGGCATGGCTCGAGGGCTACCAAGCCCTCATCCGCTGGCGCAGGGAGAACCAGATCACCGGCCTCTACATCGTGCCCTACGACACCGAGGTCGGGGTCGGCGTCACCAAGGACTTTCCCCTGGGGCGATGGGTGCACCAGCAGCGCAAGGCGCTGCGCGCCGGTGAACTCGATCCTCACCGCAAGGAGCTGCTGGACGCGCCCGAGGCCGGGATGGTGTGGGAGCCGGGCGAGGAAGCATGGGAGGCCAAGCTCGCCGCGCTCAGGTCGTACCAGCGGGCCACCGGGCACCTCGCGCCGCGACAGGACGCGGTGTGGGGCGAGGGCGAGGCGATGGTGTCCGTCGGGCAGCACATGGCCAACCTCCGGCGCAAGGGCTCGAAGAATGGTCTGGGCAAGGACCCGTATCGGGCCGCCATGCGCGCGGCGCAGCTCAGCGCGATCGACCCGGACTGGGACTGCACATGGCCGCTGGACTGGCAACGCCACTACCGCGTGCTCGCTGACCTGGTCGACGCCGACGGCCACCTGCCCGACATCGCACCCGGGGTGCTGATGGACGGCGACGACATCGGGCGGTGGCTCCAGCAGCAGCGCAAGCCGGGCACCTGGGAGCAGTTGTCGCCCGAGCAACAGGAGCGGCTGTCCACACTGGGCATCAAACCGCTCGAGGCGCCCTCTCCCGCCCCGCCGGCCAGGCGCGCGACGAAGGGCCCGAGCAAGGCACAGCAGGCGTTCCAGCGCGGCCTGACCGCCCTCGCACAGTGGGTAGAGCGGGAAGGACAGCGGCCAGTGCCACGCGGCCACAGTGAAGAGATCGAGGTCGACGGCGAGGCGGAACCGGTGATCGTGAAGCTGGGCGTATGGATCTCGAACGCCAAATCGAGGCTCGACAAACTCACCCAGGACCAGTTGGATGCGCTTGCTGCGCTGGGCATGCAGTGGGCGGGCGCGGCACCGGCGCCGACCACCCATACCGTCCCCGCTCAGCCCACGCTGGGCGGCTCCGTGCGGCCCGCGCCGCCGAAGCGGCTGCCGGTCCGGCACCACCATGACGAGTGCGACAAGACGCTGTACGACGGCGGCATGTGCACCTGCGACCTCATCGAGCGATTCGGGCCGCCCTCCGAGCGGGAGGACTCCTACTGAACAGGAGGGGACAGAGGTGAGGGGTCGGGTGGGAACTCCAGCTTCTCCACCTCCAGCTCCCCCGCCTGCGGCCAGCGCTCGCCGTCCTGCAAGCCGACGTTCATGCCGCTGGGCTGGAACCATCCGCCCACGTACCGTCCTGCCGCAGCGTCCAGCCGCGGAAGTAGCTGCGGGTCCAGTGCCGTAGGAGGACTCGGCCACAGCCGCGATACCAGCCCCTGTTCCTCCAGTGGATGCCTGACGTCGATCAGCGGGTGGAACAGCAAATGGAACACCATCCGTGCGCCGGCGCCGTTGCTGCCCAGTGGGCTGAAGCCGAGCGTGGAGCTGCCGGGACGGCCTCCCGCCCCGTCCTCGCGGTGCACTCTCGAAGGCATCGAGAACAGATCGATGGCAGGAGGCGCCAGCGGCTTCGTGTCCTCGTCGACCACCGCTACCCACAACGACACATCAGCGGGCAGCCGACCGGTCTGACGCATCTGCGGCAAGAGGTCCGGCGGGAGCGACAGAGCGCTCTGCTCATGCCTGTCGGCATACTCGTCACGCCACTGCCGGACCTTCTCCCGCTCCATGTGCCGGGCCAGGGGATGCCGGTACAGCAGAAGCGTCTTCACCGCCCACCGGGCGACAGCGGTGACGTCTGGTTCCCCGATGGGCGCCAGATGGTTGAGGAGCGCTTCCACCGGGCGCTGGGCCTCCTCCTCGAAGGTGAGGTTCAGCCACCCGTTGCAGTTGTTCCGGCTGCCGTCCCCGCACACCGGAAGAAGCACCCGCTCGATGTTCTGATACCGCGCTACTGCTCCCCCGCGTGCCTTGAGTGGCTCTCCTCCTGCCCAGATGGTGAACGGCCCCTGCCCTTTCCACCGATTGAGAAGCCACCGAGGCAGGACATGCTCGCCCTGCCCACTGGCTGGTTCGTGGCAGAACACGCAGGTCCTGCTGGCCGTCATGACAGGTCCTCCAGCCGGGCGAGCAGGCCGGCAGCGGTGGCGACAGCCGCGACAGCGTCAGCGCGGGTCCAGGTGAAGTTCTCCGTGGTGCCCGTGTCGTCGTGCGGGGCGCCGCTGAACAGGTTGTAGGCGCTCTGGATGAGCACCGCCCAGCGCTCCTCCTGGTCCCGCTCTGCTGGTTTCTTGCCCGCCGCCCGCGCGTTGACATTCTGGGTGTCACATGCCTCGCGTACGGCGTCGAGGGCCTGGCGGGCAAGCGTGACGGTGTGCTCGTAGCGCTGGTCGCGGATCGCAGTCTTCGCCTCACGGATGCGGCGTGCCGCGGTCGCACGGGCCTCCACGGTCGTGATCGGGACGAGGACGTCGACGAAGGCGCCGGCGTCGGCCTGGGCGAGTTGGTTGCTCCAGGCCGCGTGCGGGATGCGGATGTTCTCATTGTCGGAGGCGACGGGCCAGTGTCGTGTCTCCGCGAGGCCGGTCAGAGTCAGGTCGGCGCGCAGGGTCAGGTCGGCTCCCGCCCGGGTCTTCTCCAGACCGCGCAGCTGTTGGTCCGTCACGCTGGTCTCGAGCGTCAGCGTCGTCGTGAACGGCTTCAGGCCGATGGGACCCGGAGCGTGCAGGACTCCGACCCAACTCGCGGGACTGGGCAGGTCGGACGTCCAGAGGTTGCCGGAGACGAGGAACGGCGCGTCTTCGGTGTATTTGTCGTGGGCGGTCACCTCGAAGCCCAGGACAAGGCGGTGTACGCTCCAGCCCTGCAGGAGGCTGGCGTTGTGCTGCGTGCGGATGTTGACGGTGTAGTCGTTCGAGCCGAATCGGAAGTTGGCCATCGTTCCTCGCCTGGTTCAGGTCTTGTCTGATGGTGGCAGGACCCTCCGCCCCAGCGGCAGCGGTTTTCAGGAGGTGAGCGGGTTCTCCCGGACCGGCATCCTTCACGGGCGTCGCGTACGCGGCGTCGTTTCGGCGTCAGCGACGTATCCGCCAGGGCGGGCCATCGTGGTAGAGCCCCGTCGCCTCGTGTGGTGATGGCCCGTCGTAATGGAGGCGACAGCTTGCACGTGCTGGCGAGATCCTTGCCGTATGGCATGGGAAGTCAGGCAGATGATCAGCGATCAGGAGTACGTGGCGAGGATCCGTCGCCATCGACCAAGTGCACTCATGCCGCTCATCGCGCTGGCATCGGCGACGTACAGCCTGGGTGCGTGGCGGAAGAGCCGGAGCACCTTCAAGTACGTGCCCTGGGCGCTGGCCGACGTTGCCCGTGTGTCCCTGGCCTGCGGCAACGAGTTCCGAAACGACGCGTCTGGACAGGATCTGGAAAGGATCCTGGAGATGTACACACAGCTGGACGACCACTTTGTCCGGGAGACTGCCGATCTGGACTCCCTGGAGCGGTACTTGCTGCGTACGTCCGGTGAGCAGCTGACCTTGCAGGAGTCGCCGTATCAGAACCTGGCCCGCGCTGCGGCCATGATCACGCAGACCACTGCAACCCGCGTACCCCGGTGCCTGCGTCCCGGCTGGGACGAGGATCTGTTCGGCACGAGTCTGTCGAACTACATCGGGATCGCCCAGCTCCTGTGGGCGTCTGCCCTTAAGTGCGGCGGCCGGTTCGACCCGGCCTGGTTGGAAACACCCGGAATGGCACCGGTACTCGAGGTCATCCCGGCCGCCACCTTCACCGCCGTCACCGAGGCTCACTTTGTAACCGACGCCACCGCCTTCAAGGAGGAGAACAAGGCAGCCCGACTGACGTCTGATCCGCTGCGGCGACGGTTCGAGTTCAACCCTCTGCGCGGCAAGCCCTTCCTGCGCGGGTACGGGCCGGGATATCTGGCTCCGGTGTCGGATCTCATTCCGGACAAGGGGAGCCCGCTCGGCATCTACTACACCGGCGTAGCCCGCTACGGCAACGCGTTCACGCAGGATCTTGGCGATCTGTTCGAGGCCTACGTCGGCCGACAGCTCGACCTGTGGCCGGAGGCCGAGGTCGTCCCCGAGATCATCTACGGCCGGGACAACAAACGCAGCGTCGACTGGATCGTCGTCACGGACGAGCTTGTGCTGCTGGTGGAGGTGAAGTCCGTTCGGCCAACCCAGCATCTGCGTCTGGCCACCGACAGGCGTGTCGAAGAGGTCCGCCGGATGCTCGGGCGGGCCTACGAGCAGATCGACAACACCGCCGCCCTGATCCCGAGCCGGCAGAAGGAGTTCACGTCAATCCCCGCCGACCGTCCCGTCCAGGGGCTGATCGTGACCATGGAGCCGTTCCACATCGTGAACGCACCCTTCCAACGTGCCCAGCAGCCCAGCACAGCGGTCCCGGTGTCGGTGTGCAGCGCCGGCGACTTGGAGAACATGGTCACCATCACCGACGCCCCCATCGGCCGTCTCCTGATCGAGCGTGCCAGCGACCCCCAACGCTCCACCTACGGACTGAACGAAGCCTTTGCAGGGCACACGCGTACCCGGAACCCTGTGCTGGACGAAGGCTGGAACAGCTACCCCTGGCGTCGTTCGGCAGACCGGCATTCGCCCTAGCCGGGCCTGCCACCCGCTGACTGCCCTCCCGAGCAGCCACCCGGACCAAGTCGAAGAAGCAGCACTGGGTGACGATGATGCACGGCCCCAGCAACTCCGCGAGCGCCATCGTGGGCGCGTCGTCCGAGTCGCCATGCGCGGCACCAGTGGGAAGCTGGAGGGGCTGCGCAGATGGGTCCGAGAGGGGACACGTGAGTGACGAACAGCATGGCGCGTGGTGGATTCCGGATGCGCCGGCCCTGCGGGTGCCCGGGTCGCTGACCCGTACCGAGGACGGGTGGCGGTTGAACCTCATCGGCACCCTGATGGTGGACTCGGGTGGCTGGGACGGCCTGCACCTTGTCCCACCACACACCATCTGGGGGTCCTGCCACGGGGTTCCGTACACCCTCCTGCAATGCTTCCTGGACGACGACGTACAGGGACCAGACCCCAGCTTGACTCGCAGTGCCAGCGACCAGTGGACCATGACGTGGCGCGTCGGACGGCTTGTACGTGGGGGTGAGGTCACCGAGGCGACTCGCTTCTCCGCAGCGGAGTTCGAGATCACCGGTCTGCCAGCCTGGTGGCCTCCGAGCGGGCTGCGTGGCCCGCAGGCGCGTTCCGGGGCCTACACCGCGCCCGACGACGTGACCATCCCCCTGGACGACGGAACGATCAGCATCGGAGTCCGAGAAAACCGCCACTTCGGCCGCCGGGTGAGATCCCTGCGTGAACGCGTGGTGGTCAGGGCCGACAGGAATTCAGGCTTCACCCTGGACCAGCTGGAGAAGGAGATCGTGGGCCCCATGCGGGCCCTGGTCGCCATCGGGGTCGCCGAGCCGGTCAGCGTGTTCAACCTGCGTGTCGTACCCGAAGATCCCCTCACGGAAGACGGACGGCCGCATTCCCTCGCAGTCGACCCTCACGACGGCGAGGAACCCGAAGAACCTGCGCCGACGATGCACGCCCCGCTGCCACTGTCCCCTTCCCTGGACGGCATGCCATCGTTCATCCCGGCGTGGCTGGCGCTGGCCCACCGCTGCTCCGTTCCGCTGGACGCGGTGGAGCCCCACCGACGGTCCGGGTCCCTGCAACTGCAACTCCTGGACGTCGTCAACGCAGCCGAGACACTCCATCGCGCTCTTCACGAGGAACCGGCGGATCATCCTTTCGCGGAGCGCGTGCGCAGGGCGCTCGATGACGCTGGAGGCTTCAACGCTGCCCAGCGCCGCGACGTACGTGACGCAGTCAAGGTATTCATGGGCATCACGCTGGAAAAACGCCTCCTGGTCCTGGAGCCGAAGAACTCGGGCCCGAGGTGTGCCAGTGGCTCTTCAACGGCACAGTCAAACCGTGGGCCTATGTGACAGCCCGCATCCGCAACGCACTGAGCCACGGCTTCACCGCCCCCGGCGGAGTCCACGAAGATCCCGGGACCCTCGCGGGCGCGCTGTACCTGACCGAGGCCGTCATCACGCTCCGGCTCCTCACCGAGGCCGGCCTGCCCACAGGCACGGCCCTGACCACACAGCTCGACAGGCACCCCGGAATGCGCTCCCTGGCCAAGCAGAGCATCGCAGACTGGCCCGCACTGGCCCACCGCATCAGCCCAAACCAGTGGCCGCAGCCCCAACCCGAACGCCCAGAGGACCAATCGGCATCATCAGAGAGCACGGGTGAGATGCCGCACGGCGCCCAGGGCAGCCCGCAGTTGGCGGAGTGACGGGCGCGACAACACCTTCGCCGTGCACGGGGCCGACTGTGTGGCCCCGCCACGCCCCATACCCAAGCGCCGGCAGGCAGGCCAGGCCGATGCCGAGCATGATGTGGTCGACGGGGCTCGCGTCTGTTCGGGATCTACAGGTCGAACTCGAGATGCTCAATGCTGGTGAAGCGGACCTCCTCCAGCTGGCCGGCGCGACGGCCGCTGTCCTGGAAGTACACCTCCTTAAGCGCTTCGGCGGCGATCTGCTGGAGCTGCTGGTCCGTGGCGCCGTGCTCCTGCGCGTCGAAGAGGCGGGCGGCGTGCCGCGGCGGCAGAGCGACCGTCAGGTGTCGGAGGCGGTCCTCGTCCGTCGTGCCGATCGGCGCGGTGTAGCCGATGCGGGCGCGGGTGTCGATGACGATGCCGCCGGTGGTCGCCGCCTTCTGCCGCGCCTTGGCACGGATCTGCGGCTGCCACCGCTTCTTCACCTCGCGCTCCAGGCGGGCGGCGAGGTCCGGGCGGGGCTTTTTGATCTGGTCCTTGACGTACCGTTCGACGGTGCGCTGGGAGATGCGCAGCATCTGGGCGACCGCCCTGGTGCCCTTGAGCTGCTTGACCAGGTACCGCATCTGCGCGGGCGCGCTCTTTGGCGCCGGGCGAGTGAACGCCTTCTGCACCGCGGCGTCCAGGCCGTCCCCGAACATGCTCATCGCGCTCTACCTACTCCCCGGTTTCCAGGTCGGTGACGGTGCCGTCCTTGATGTACCGGGCGAGGTTGAGCTCCGGGGCGTTGAACTGCTCGCGCACGCCCTCGCCCCACAGCACAGTCTGGGTGCCCTCGTGCTTCACCAGCCCGGGGTTCACGCCGAGCTTGAAGCCGCCCGGCAGCGGCTTGCCGTCACGGTAGGGCAGGAAGTCCAGCGGCGACGGCCCGTCGGACGCGTAGACGGCGCAGTCCGAGAGGACGGCCACCGGGTACTGCCCGGTGAACGCCGCGTGCTTGACGATCTTGCGGTGCATGTTGATCCGGGTCCGGGAGATGACCGCGGCGCGGATGTCCGGGCGCCAGGTGGGCCGGGCAAGGGCCCGCCACGGCTGCCCGGGCTTCCAGCCCTCCCCGCGCGGGCGCTCGCGCAGCTTGCCGATGCCGCCCTTCACGGTCGCCTTGATCGCGGACACGACGATCGCCAGCTGGGGGTCACGCCAGCGGTAGCCGTCCATCGCCGCGAGGAACTCGGCTGGCGGCATGTCGGCGTGCACGCCGAGGTCGGCCATCGTGGCGAGGTAGGCATCGCGGAGCCGGTTGTACCAGGCGTCCAGGTACCGGCCGTTGTCGTAGCGCACCCACGCCTCGATCGGGCGCACCTCGTAGCCCAGCTCCACCGCGTACGCCACCGTCGGCGTCGCGTACCAGGCCGGCCCCTCCGGGCTCTCGCCCTTCGGCGTGAACGGACCGGGCAGCAGGCTCGCGTCCAGGTCCGCCCACTTGTCCTTGCCGACCTTCACGCGGGACAGGTCGACGTGGGAGAGGTCGATGAGCCAGGAACCGGGCAGTTTCGCGTCGAAGACGGGGTTCTTGGCGTGCGTCGGCGCGCCCAGGCCGACCGTGAGGCCGTTCGCGCCGGCCGCGAAGGCCATGTTCACATCGATGCCCACCAGATGAGGGCGCAGGCATTCGGCGTCGGTGAGCGGGCGCGCCCAGTCGTACGCCTCCTCCACCAGGACCTCAGCCGGGGTGCGCTGATGGAAACGCGGCAGATCGGCGAGGAGCGGGTGCCCGTCGGGGGCCTCGCACGGCGCGCAGTCCACCGGATCCTTGCCCAGCGAGCCGGGATTGTGCTCGGAATGCCGCCTGCCGTCCGCGTCCGGTTCGGAGGCGCGGGTCGGCGGGTGCAGGGCGGTCATCAGCTCCAGGCCTGTGACGGCGGTGGAGCCGCGCGGTGTCATCACCCGGGCCGCATAGGTGCCCAGGAGCCGCGCGAGTTCGGCCGGCGGAAGCTGGGCAGCATCGGCCCAGTGCCGGGCATCGAGCGCATCCCACGACGGGATACACAACTGCACGCAGGATCGCTCCGAGCCCTGCGCGGGGCGGTAGATCCTCGCCCACGGCCCGAAGCCGCGCTTGGTCAGCTGCCAGTTGGCGCGCGTCAGCTGCTTGATGACCTTGTGGCCCTCCGGAATCCGGCCAGCCAGGCGCTCCTCCTTGGTGAGCGTGGTGGGCAGGCCGTAGTGCTCGCACGCGGCCTCGGTCAGCACGATCAGCGGGTCGGCATCCTTGCCCGGCCCCGACAACTTCGGCTGACCGAGCCGCCCTTCGCGCAGCGTCCACTCCACCAGCGCGGGAAGCGACTTCGCCGGTACGTCCAGGACCAGGCCGCCGACGCAGTACGCCAGCACCTCACCATCTGCGTCGACGTCGACGACCGCAAACGGGCCATTCTCGAAGCGCGGATCGGTGCCGGCCTCCGTCGTGCCTGCGGGGGCAGCCTTCCGAGCGACTGGACGGCGCGACGTCGGCCGGGTCGTGGCCGCCGGACGCGGTACAGCGGCAGGGGCAGGGGCAGGGGCAGCGGGGCGGAGTGCGGTGTTCGCGGGCTCCGCAGCCGGGCCTGTGGGTGCGGAGCGGGCTTGGGCCGGTTCAACTGCCGATGGCGCAGGAGCGGCCGCAACAGCAGGCGTCTCAGGGATCGCCGTGTCCTCAGAGGGCACCGGAGCGTTGGCGGGGTAGAGCTGAGCGAGCTGCTTGAGCATGCGGGCGTATGCGTCGCGCTCCGGCGGCCGCGGCTCGGTCTTGCCGGCCTCCCAGCCGCTGACCGTCGCGCGCCGCACCTGCAGTGCGGCAGCCACCTCGTCCAGCGTCAGGCCGTGCGCCTGGCGCAGCCGCTTGCGTTCCGCCGGGGGCGGCAGCGGGGAGCGGGACGCGATGAGCGCGTCGACCGCGTCGAACAGCTCGGACATGCAGCACCTCCTGACCCGCAACCCTAGCGTGAAGCGCACATTTCGCGTACCAAGAGCGTACGGATGACGTAAGCGGCGGCTGCAAGTCCTTTAGCCGAAGGTCCGCAGTGGTGTCTCGGCTATGCCTGAACTGGCCGAGGGAAGCGGCTTGGTGTGAGAGATCTGAGAGAGCAGACGGCTGCCGTGCAACAGCCATGGCGGTGGCAGAACGCTCGGGGGCGGGCATGGGTGAGATCGTCAAGGGGCTCGAACGAGCGTTGCTGACCCGTCCCGTGCCCACGCGTGACGCCGCTGTGCGTTTCCTGCTCAAGGCGGAGAAGGGCTCCACGAAGAACGTGGCCGTCCTCCTGGGGATCTCCCAGCGCACGGTACAGAGGTGGGTCACTACCCGGCCGGGAATGCGCCGCCGCCCCAGTGCCGTGCATGCGGGGTTGATCGATGAGGCCGTCAGGGCACGTTGGCAGCCTCTGGCCCGGCCCGCCGGCGGGCCCGGGCCGAGGCCGACGGTTTTGTCTTCCACACCAGGGCGCGGTTCGGTTTCGCCGCTCCGGCAGGATCGTCGGACGATCCGCGAGTACGGCTGATCACCCAGTACCTGTCGGGAGAAGTGGCCCGCGAGCTGTTCGCCGCCCGGGACGCCGGCAGGGGTGAGCAGCAGCAGATGGTGATCCTCGCCCGCGCTTTGGGGCATGCCTACTTCCGGGACTGGGGCCAGCGTGCCCACGGTCTCGGGATCGCCTTCACCGACGTGGAGTTCGCCGATTTCTCCATCGACTGACCGTGCACCGGAGTTGGGGCTCAGTGCGAGGGCGGTGTCTGGTGCCGTGTCAGCATCGCGTCATAGCGCTGTGCTTCCTTGCGTTCGCGCCAGTCCCACTGGATATGGAGGGTGCGCTGGCCTGCGGGCGGCTGGGGCGGGCGGAGCCTAGCGGCCTCGGCCACGCGCAGCAGGTGGGTGCGGTCGTGGAGGCCGGCCAGCAGATGCTGGTCCTGGCCGGGCGCGAGCTGGGCGAAGCAGACGGCGGCCTTCAGGAAGAGGCGTGCCCACGGGGGTACGGGGTGGGTGGCGCAGCCATCGGTGTAGCGGGCGCGGTCATGCACGGCCAGGGTGGCCGCCACGTCGTCATAGTCGCCGGGGCGGCGGTGGCGAGCTGCTGGAAGGAGGCGTCGGTGAAGAGCGTGGCGGCGAGGGCTGCGGCCAGGCGGGGGTGGGCGGTCGCGGCGGCCAGGCGTCGGACGGCTTCCCGGGCTGTCTGCTGGGTGGGGGGTGCGGGTGGCGGCCGGTGCCGGAAGGTAATCGGCGGCGGTGTGCACGGGGCGGTACAGGTGGCGGGGCTGTCGTAGGAGACGAGGCGGTCCAGTGCGGGCAGGGTGAGCCACCGGTTGGCCGGCCGGGCGGGCTCGTCAGCAGGCGGGGATACGGGAGCGGTCGTGCCGTAGTAGTGGCGTCGGGCGGCCTGGAAGTCGGCGGTGACGCAATAGTCGGCCGTCTGCAGCGCCTTGTGCAGGGCGGCGGGCAGGTGCGGGCGGTGGCAGACCAGAGTCAGACGGATGCCGGTGAGGGCACGCAGTTGCAGAAGGCGCATCGTGCGGCGGGCGGTGAGGCGGTGGGCGCGCAGGACAGTCAGCCGGGTGACGGGAAGGGCGGTCATCCAGGCGGTGGCGGCTTCCCAGGCGGGCTGACGGCCGGCGGGGAAGCCGCCCTCGAGCAGAGGCGGTTTGCCCAGGGCGGCGAGAAGGTCGTGTGCGAGGCCGGTCTCGCTGGTCGTGCCCGGCCCGGGGTGCAGGGTGATCCGGCCGGACGGCGGATGGTGGGCGGCCAGGGCGGTATGCGTGTGGATCGCATCGTCATGACGGTCAATGACCACAGTGACGGGCGGCGACGTGGCGGGCGGCATGGTGGTCAGGCGAGACGGCTGAAGGCCCAGCGCAGCAGCTCCTGATCAACGCGGGGACGGCCAGTGCGGGCCAGTGCGGTGCTGGTGTGGGCGGTCAGCTGGGCCCAGGCGCGGAAGTTGCCGTGCGCGGCATGCTGGTCGGCGAAGGCGATGTCTTCAGGGGCGGCGTCGGCCCAGACCGGGTGGAACAGCGGGATCACCTCGAGGACCTCGCCGGGGGTGAGGCGGGTGAACTGCTGCCAGATGAAGACCCGGGAGGAGAGCATCGGTTCGCGGCGCAGCACGGTGTGGCAGCCCGCGCCACCGACGAAGATGATCGCGAGCTGGGTTGAGGGTTCGTCCCAAAGGTAGCGGAAGTATTCGAACGCCTCCCCGTTGAGCCACTGGGCCTCATCCACAAGGAAAGTGCGGGGGCGTTCGGCCAGGGCCGTCTTCAGCAGGCGGTCGAACTCGCTGGGATGGCGCGGTGGTTCGCCAGCCAGGTCGAGCGCGGTGAACAGTTCGTAGCGCACCGCGCGGGCGGTGGGCCGGGCCCGGAAAGTGATCTTGCGGACGTCCTCGCCCGGTTCGAGTTCGCGCAGACAGATGTTGACCGCGAGGGTCTTGCCGAAGCCGGCACCGCCGTGGATGCACATCATGGCGCGGGCGGCGACGGTGTCGGTGACGTTCTCCCGCGCCACCAGCAGGGCGCGGGTGGTGACCACAGAGGCGTCGGGCAGATCGACGTACTGGTAGGTGGCCGCGGTCACGAGGCATCTCCGTCTTCATCGGTGGTGAGACCTGCGGCCCGCCCGCCCGGGCCGTCTGGGGCGGAGGCGCCATCACGGCCGGAGGGGACCGGGGCGGGCCGGCCTGGCGTGGTCAGCGCGGCCAGGGAAGCAGGAGTGCGCCACCCGGCCGGAGGCGCAGCGGGCGGGATGAGGTCCCGCAGCGCCAGATCCGACAGGTCGGTATCCGTGGCCTGGGCGAGTTCGGCCTCGGCCTGCGCGGTGGTCAGCGCGCCGAGCCGCTGCGGAGCCTCGGGCTGGGTGACGGCGGCGTAGCGCTCGCGATGTGAGGCTTCCAGGTCCTTCTTCAGGTGGCGGGCGCGGGCGGCTCGCGCTCTTCGTACGGCGCTGACCTGTTCCTCGGTTGCCCGGTCGGCCAGGTCCGCCGGACCCAGGTAGCGGCCGGTGGCCGCGTGGTAGACCTCGATGCGGTGGTCGTGGTGCGGCATGAAGCGGACCCGGACCTGGATCCCGGCCTGACCGGTCATCCACGGACCCACATAGTCGCGTCTGCGGAAGCGGACACCGCGCGTAGTCAGCTTGCGGGTGCCGGCGTCCTCCAGGGTGAACGTCCACAGATCCGCCGCCGGCACGTCTCTCAGCGGCGTGGGGTCGTCCTGCCACGCCTCAAGCGGGGTCATGCCCCGCAACGGCGCGGGGCGGTGTGTTCCACCACACCGTCCAACCCAGCAGCCGGGCAGTGAAATCCTCAAAACTGAGCAGCACCTCGTCCTTCGGACGCGCAGCCCGCTTGCCGGGGCGCGGCTGGCAGGCATAGCCAGGCAGCGCGGCCAGGAACATGCTCTCCACCGCCCGGTTCAGGCCCTCCACGGTGCCCTTGAGGTGGGGGGTGTAGGCGGGCAGGTCCTCCACCGTCACGTCCAGGAGATCGAACGCGGCGGTCACCGTCCGGGACAGGAAGTCCTTGCCGCGGTCGACCCGTACCTTCTCCGGCAGGCCGCCGAACGGACCGTAGAGGTCCTCGCGCAGGACCGCGGAGCGCAGCGCAGCCAGCACCGACTCCCGCGACGGATCTCCCGGCGTGATGGCCACCCCCGTGATCGCGTTCGTCGCGCAGTCGGTGAACCAGGTGATCCACGGCCTGCGGGCCCTGCCGTCGACATCGATCAGCACCGGCGCCTGCATGTGGTCTGTCTCCCATACCTTGTTGCGCCAGCCCCGCGGCCGGGCCAGGAACACATCGTGCTTGCGCGCCGCCCGCTCCCCACCCGCTAGCCCAGCCCTCTCCCCCGGCGTCAGATCACGGCGGATCGCCCGGTGCAGCGTCGTCAGCGACGGTGCATCTGCAGGCGGAGACTGCCTGGCAGCGCGGACGACCAGCTGGCGATGGACCGCCCGCACGTTCCCCTTCCACAGCGCCAACAGCCCACGGACTTCAGGCGTGATCGTGAACCTCGTGCCGATCTGGGCCCGTGCGCCGGGCTCGTCCGCCGCCCGCTCGTCGCGGCCGGCTTCGGCCAGCCACCGCCACACCGTGCGCTCCGACACCCCCAGCGCATCCGCCGCCACCCGGACATGGCCGGTCGCCAGTTCGCCCCGCACCCGCAGAGCGAGCAGCCGGCGCACCGCCACACCACGCAGCGCGGTACGCGACGCCTCCGGAAGCCCTCCCCGCGCGGCTTCGGCCGCACCACCGTCTTCCACCTCCCCCTCCTCCCCGCACATCCACTCAGGCCGGAGGACTCAGACGCCTAAACAGACGCCGCAGCAGCGCCCGGTCCACCGACGCGTCCGGCACGCTCAGCAGCGCGTTCTGCAGATGCGTCGTCAAGGCAGCCCAGGTACGGAAGACACCGTGCGTGCACGACCGGTCGATCCACGCCACCTCCCCGTCAGCTACGCCGGCCCACAACGGATGAAAGGCCGACACCGTCGCAGCCACCTCGCCCGCGGCAAGACGCCCCACCTCCTGCCACGCACAGATCCGCGACGCCAGCTGCGGCAGACGCGCCACCGCGCGCTCGCTGCCCGCCCCGCACAGCACCAGCGCCATCCGCGCCTGCGGGTGGTCCCACAACGACTGCAGATACTCCAGGCACGGCACCGGCAATCGCTGCGCCTCATCCACCACCAGCACCCAAGCCTGGCCCAGGGCGCCGATGATCCGCTCATCGGCCTCGGCCGAACGGTGCGGAAACCGGCCCGCCAACGTCAGAGCCTCGAACACGGCCCGCCGCAGTTCCGACACCGACGGGCGCACCGGCACCCGCACCCACGACACGCTCCAGCCCACCGGCCGATCCGACAGCGCCATCCGCAGCGCCACCGTCTTGCCCCGCCCCGCATCCCCGAACACACACGCAGCGCCCTCAGCCGCCATCGCCTGCCCCACCGCCTCGGCCACCGCACGCACCGACGCCGTATGCACCGCCTGAGCACCCGCCGGCAACACCACGCCCGGCGCCTGCGCCACCGGCGCTGCCTCCCGCGAGGGCATCAGCTCAGCCGGACCAGCCCCGCCACCAGCAGACGGCGCGCCGACGCCGGCACCCGCGACCACGAGATCCGCCAGAGCCTGCCGGGTCTCCCGCTCAACCCGCTCCTGGCGCAAAACGGCACGGTCCGGCAACACCCGTCCCGCGGCCAGCTCCCGCTGCACGGCCCGGTACACCGAGGCCAGCGACACCCCCGCATCCCCGTCCCCGCAATCCTTCAAATGCCGGTACAGGACAGACACATTGCCGCCCGCCTGCGCCAGCACCTCCCACGCCTCCTCCGACAACTCGAACCGGGAACGCCTGCGACGCTCCACACGGCCCTCACTGCGCGCCGCCTCCACCCACCGCCACACCGTCCTCGAATGCACCCCCGCCAACCGCGCCCCCGCCCGCACATGCGCCGACGTCAAACCACCAGCCGCATCCAGCTCCAGTAACCGCCCGACCAACACCGGCCGGGAACCCGATACCAGTCCCTCAAGCTCCCACTCCCCCACCCGGTCCTCCCCGGCCGCACCCACCGACAGAAGACCACCGTGAACCCGCCCACCCGCAAAAAGATCAGAAGTACCGTTCCCGTGACAGCGGCACGAGGCAGGGTGTAACGCCCCATGACAGTCACGACGGCAGCGGACACCACCCCATGTCAGCGAGACTCCCCACCCTCAACGCTCGGCCAGCAAAAACTCCCCGACCTGACATGCCGTCACTGACACCCAACCACTGACACCAAACCGGCACATCGCAACTGACCTCGGGTCGCTCAGGAGCGGGGGCGTTTGGATCCCTTGCGGCCGCGCCGGGGGCGCACGCCTAAAGTACTTAGGTGGCCTCAACGCGCCGCTGACAACGTGCAACTCCGCGGATAGCCTCGCTGTGCGTTAAGCGGATGGGGGGCCTTTCCGCCATTACGACACAGTTCTTGCACTGGTGGTGTCGCGGAAGCACGGCGCGGGCCCCAAGCGAGTGGGGTAAGGCGTTCGTGCACGGGGGGCTCATGAGCAGCAATCAAGGTCGGCGGCAGTCCGAGGGGACCCCACGGCCGGGAAGCCGGTCCAGCAATCGGCGTGCGACCGCACAGCTCAGGGACCAGGTCGTTTGGGAGTTCAACGCCGCCACGCAGCGCGGCCTGGCAGGTGTCCCCGTCGCCGAGGAGACGCAACCAGTATTCGTGCAGTTCCTGCACGGCGGCCTCAACGAGCTGATGGCGGTGCCGGATCCCGAGGCTCGACTGCCCGAGGCCACCCACAATCTTGAGGGGTTCGCCTCGAATCTGGCCGTCGAGACGCGCCGTCGCAGTCTGACCGCGGTCACGTTGGCCGTGTTCACCGCAATCAGGGAACACACCTGTCCACTGTGGCCGTTCTGCTGATCCTGAGAGAGGGCCACCATGGCAGCAGCTGAAGAAGCGGCCGCAGCAGAACGACGCAATGCCGCCCTGACAGCGGCGTCGGAGACGAGCAAGCACGTCCTGACGCTGACGACCGCGGTCGTCACCATCACAATCAGTCTGGCCAAGGACATCGTCGCCGATGCGACTTCCTCGGACCTGGTCTGGCTGCAGCTGGCCTGGCTGGCTCACGCCATCTCCGTACTCACTGGAGTTGGCACGCTCCTGGCTCTGGCCGGCACCGTGAGCGAAAGTGACGACACCACCTCCATCTACTCGACGAACATCCGACTGCCAGCCGCTTTGCAGATGACCTTCTTCGCGCTGGGGCTGGCGTTCGTGGTCGTCTTCGGTGTCTTGGCCATTTAGGCGCGACAGCCTCCACCTTGCGACGTCATTGCGATCCCTTATGCGTTTGTTCACCCACAAACGGTGGGATGAGAGAGGACATAAGATGGCACGTCCCGGCTCGTACGGAGCCGCGTTCACACCCGGTGGTTCCCCTCGGGAGATAGAGGCTCTGCTCGCCGGCATCACTAAGGCGCTGAACGAGCTCAGGTACCTGGACACCGAGGCCGGCGGGTACGCGGTGGATGGATTCGCTGCCGGCTCCGCCCGGGTCACGGAGATCAGCAGACGCTACGGGGAGCCGTACCGGCTCGGTGTTGTCGGGGACTTCAACGCCGGCAAGAGCACGCTGATCAACATGCTGCTCGGCCGCCGCGGTGCCGTGGTGGAGGGGGTGGTTGCCACCACGGGGACGCTCACCGAGTTGTGGTGGGGTGAGACCGAGTCGGGAGAGGTGCTGGACCAGGACGGCGCGACCCTGTTCCGTGGAGCGCTGGAGGAGGCGCAGCGGTACACCGACCAGCGCACCGTCGAGGGACGGTCGGTGCACGGTCGGCGGGTGCGCGTGATCCTGCGCCTTCCGGCGGGCGTGTTAAAGAACCTGATCATCCTGGACACGCCCGGGCTGAGCGCCACGCAGGCGGACGACGCGACGACCATGGAGGCTCTGCATCTGGTGGACGCGGCCGTGCTCGTGGTGAGCGGCCATCAGCCCGGGGGCGACAAAGCGGTCCGGCTCGCCGAGCAACTGCGGCGAACCAGGCGGCGGTTCTTGGTCGTGGTCACCAAGAAGAACAAGATTCCGAACGTGAATGTGGCTCTGGCTGCCGTTATGGACACCTTCGCCGCCACCGCCGACGGGGAGCCCATCGCGGTTGACTCCATCGACGGCCTGGCGGCCTTGCAGGAGCTGCGGACGGTGGCAAACGGCGGCGACCCCGAGGCAGTCCGCGCGGCGCAGGACCGTCTCGCCGACTCGGGATACACGGCCCTGTACGAGCATCTCTCTGCGTCCTTCCTCGGCGGGCACGGCAGTTCCGGGCGCAGCGGCCAGGCGCTGTCAGACGTCTGCGACACGCTGAAGCGACTCGGTGCCCGGGCGGAGCGGCAGGCCGAGCGCCTAACGGCTGAGGCCGAGAAGGCCGGGGGCGAGATGGACAAGCACGCGGAGTTCGTCAAGACGGCCCTCTTTCCTCAAAAGCGCCGCCTCGACCGTCGGCTCGAGGACCTGGTGGACCTGCACATTGGTGAGCTGCTCGAGGACGTGGCCGAGGCCGCAGAGTTGGCTGTGGAGCAGGTTCACGCCCAGGCGCGGCGTATGGCGGTGCAGGGCTTGTGGGCCAGTATCTCGTCGATCTTCATGGACGATTCCGGGCTCACCCTCGCAGAGAGGATGGAACGCATGGTCGGGGACGCTCTCGGGCCAGACCGCCTGAGGATCTTCTCCCATGCGCTCCATCGCGCCGCACTCGACGAGCTGTCGTTCGGCTGGAACGAAAGCGACTTGCGCATCGACAAGGTCGGCGAGGTGGTCGCCGCCGAGCTCGGTCCCGTGCTTACACAGGTGACGGCGGGAGCGCAGGGGCTGGTCGAGGAGGCCTCTGATGAGCTCTTCCGCTCCGTGAAAATGATGTGCCACCCGGCCAGCCAGGCCGTCGCAGCCACCGAAATGCTGTTGAACGAACTCGGCATCGGAGCACGTGCGCAGCGACGGCGGGACCAGCTGAGTCGCGCGCGTCGCCAGGCAGCCACTGGTGTGCGGGCCACCCGGGCCAGCCTCCAAGACGCACAGGGGAAGTTCTACTGGGCAGAGAACGCGAAGATCTTCAATCGGCTGAAGGCGGAGGCCGACCGCAGGGCCGGTGAGGGCGGACGCCTGCAGATGGATGCCCAGGAGCGCTCACGGCAGTGGCACGAGGCAGCCGATGTCTGTGCCCGGCTGGCCGAGGCCTGCAGCGGGTTGGGGCCGACGCGTGCGTCCGCATGCGAGGGGGCCGAGCGTGGCAGGTGAGGAAGCGTTTGTTGAGTGTGGCGCGAGCGCCGGCGTATCCCTCGCGGAGGCGCTGGCGGGCCTGGTCTCGACGGCCGCCGACCTGAGCTTGGATCTCGGCGGCCGGGCGGACGAGCTCGCGGCGTTCCTGGTGGCGGCACCGACGTGTTGCCTGGTCGCCAGGCCCACGGGCGCAGCTGTTGCCGACGCTGTCGCGGGGGCGGTCGCCGATGCCCTTCCGGAGGTCCGCATGCTGCGGCACTCCGTCACGGACTGGGCCGACCGGCCTCTGTGCGATGTCGTCGTCCTTGCCACACCGGCAGAACAGGCGCTGTCCCAGTGGGAAGAGGATGCCGTGCGGCAGGCCGCAGCGGACGGCTGCCGTGTCGTCGTGCTGGTCACGGATGTCGAGCTGCTGGGCGGGGACTCGGAACAGCAGGCGGCCTGCAGCGAGATCGAGAAGTTCCGGCTGCGCCCCGCCCTCGGCCCACTGGGTGCACAGTGGCACTTTCACGCGGCGGGCGGGAACCAGGGCACCTTCCCCGCGCTGCTACGGCAGGTGCTGGCTGAGGCAGCCGGACAACCGCACCGCCGGCCCGCGCTACGTGCGCTCGCCACCCTGGTCGCCACGGCTGCGGCACAGCTCGAAGGACGCGTGGAGATCAAGCGCCGGGAGTCGGCGCGGCTGGCCGAACTGCGCAGCCGGCAAGAGCCCGTGGTTGAACATCTGCACAACGAGGCCAACCTAGCTCGGATGCGCGCGCTTGACGCGATCCGCGTTGCTGAGCAGCAGCTCACGCGAGTGTCGTTGGCCGTCGGTGGGCGTGCCGTGGAGTGGGCCGAGGACGGCGAAGAGGGCGTTGCCCCCTGGGAGTCGGTCGTACAGCCGCTGCGTGAGGCGTGGCGGGTCTTCCGACGCCAAGCGACGCAAGCAGTTCCGGACGCCTGTGCGGGCTTCCGGGCCGAGTGCGAGCAGGTGCTCGGCGGCGATCGCCGCGCTGCGGCGATGCTGAAAGTCGGAGAGCTGCCTCCGCCGCTGTGGTCTGGTCAGTGGACCACCACAGAGGTCGGGGAGGCACTGACTGCGCTCGACCGGTGCGATCTGGACGGCATGTTGAACCGGTTGCGCCACTGTGCTGAGAACGACATGCCCGGGCCCGCACGCGATACCGACGAGTGGCACCTCGGCGCCGGCCTTGGCGCAGGAGCGGAACACCCCGACATCGAGAGGGGGACGAAAGGCTCCGACCCGTGGGGCACCCCCCAGGAATCCACGGCTCAGCAGCCGGACCACGATGCCGAACCAGGCGCAGGGCCGCCCCGGGACGACGGCAACCCGTCCCGAGCTCAGCATGCCGATCCGGATGTGCAGAAGCAGCATCAGCAGCAGTCGGAGCCGCCGTACCGCAAGGAGAATGTCGGCCAGGAGAAGGCCGGCGCGCCGGAACCGCCGCGGGCCGACCCCGGTCTCGGGCAGGCTGCGGAGCTTATCGACCGCCACCTGCGTTTGCTCCACGAGACCGTGTTGCGGGCTGTGAACAACGTCCCGCAGGAGAGGACCGATCTGAGCGGCGTGCTGCAGACCGGGATGCAGACCGTACTCGAACCGCAGATCAAGACGCTGAGCCGAACCGTCGAACAGGTCGTGGTGAAGGCTGCACGCGCAGACGCCGAGTGCGCCGGGCAGACCCGGGCCGCCTGGCTTGAGACGGCGGCCGTCGCGCTCGCCGACCGGCACTCCTGGTCGGCCGGACAGGTGCGCATCGAGGCTCTGCGCGCGTGGTGCCGGACGGAGGAGCGCCTTGTCCGGTGAGCGGACGGCCGTGCTGCGGATGCCGCGACACACCGCTGCGGTGACCGGCTTGGCAGCGGCGGCGGGCATCGAGCTGCCGACGGCCCCGCCGCTGTCCGGCACGGTGGCCGTGGTGGGGCCCCGGGGCTGTGGCAAGACCACGCTGCTGAGAGCGCTGCTCGGGGGCGGGTCGGCAGGCACTCTTGCGCTTGCTGCCGTTGCCTGGCAGTGGCACGGGCCCACAGAGTATGTGTACGGTGCCGGACCGGGCATCGAGGTCCACGGCTGTGCGGCCGACGGATGGCGGCCGGCCTTCCCAGTGGACCCGCAGTGGGAGGCGACCGAGGCGCGGTTCCGGCGGATGCGCGTGCACCTCCCGTGCGATCTGCTGGCGGGTGGCCTACGGGTACTGGACCTGCCGGGGTTCGACGGGGCGCTCAGCGACCTCGCCGAGTATGCCGAGGAGCTGGCCGATCCGGCCGTCGGTGTGCTGTACGTGCTGCCCCACCGCGGAGTCACCGAGCTCGACGTCCAGGCCTTCGAGGCGCTGCGCGGCCGGCAGCCGGTGGTGGTGCAGGCCATCAGGGACGACCAGTTGCTGCCGCGTCAGTCGCTTCTGGAACTGGTCCCGGTACCTGTGTCGGACTGGCCGTACGCCCTTCCATTGGTTGTCTCCGAGGTGACCGGCCACGGCGGTGCGACTTCGTCCGACCGTGGCCGGGCGGCACTGATGGATTGCCTGGCGGTCCTGCGAGCGCAGGCGCTGCCCGCGGGCACCGGATCGGCGGTGCTCGAGTGGTCCGCCCAGGTCGCCCCACGGCTGTCGTCGGCGATCTCCGACCGGATGTCGGCGATCCACCACGACGCACGAGTCGACGCCACTGTGCGGCGGGTCGCGGCGTGGGGCGAGCTGGCCCGCGCACTGCGGGACTGCCGGACACTCCTTCCTGTGGACGGAGTGCTGAAGGAGCTCTGCCGGGACGCACAGCAGACCCGGTTCTATCCCGTGTCGTTCCTGCGTCCGCTGGTCGCACGCTCAGCGTCGGAGCTGGTGGACCACTGCAACATCCGGGCGGGCCGCCAAGGTGCCGAAGGGGATGCGCCGCTGCAGGCCCCGAAGACGGACTTTGCCCGCAGGTACCTGCAAGCGCGCGCCAGCCTGCACGGCATGGTGTGCAACCTCGCCGCGCACGCTGCAGAGCTGGGCTTGACCCAGGAGGAGCGGAACACGCTCCACACACTTCGACACAAGTCGGCGTCCGAGTGCATCGAGATCGCCATGCTCGGTCAGTTCTCGTCCGGCAAGTCCTCGCTCATCAACGCCATCGTGGAGCAGCGGTTCGGCGACCGGGTGCGCAAGCTCCTGCCGACGAGCGTCCGTGCCGAGACCGCGACCGTCAACATCGTCACCTGGGCTGAGCAGGAGCAGGTCCTCGGAGTCGACTGGCGTACCAAGGCCGACCTGTGTTTCCTCGCCCGGGAGCGGGACGAGGAAACACGGTTCCGGGTCCGGGCCGACGAGATCGAGGCCTTCGCAAGCTGGCTGCGGACAGGTCAGGTGGCGCCCGCAGATTGCACCTTCTGGCTGGTCAAGGGCCACCCGGAACGCGAGGCCATGCAGGCGGGCGACAAAGACATGGTTCGAATTTTCCACCGTACGGTCGACGTGCTGCGTGAACTAGGCGCCCACGGCAAGCTTCCCGACTACGTCTATCCGCACGGCGCCAACGATCCCGACGGCCGCACACTGCCCGAAACGACGGTGGTCACCAGGGTCGAGGTACGGAAATTCGCTGCCACGCCCTGGACCGAGACCTCGAAACCGCTCACGCCCGAGCAGGCCTTCGAGCGGATCGGCGGGGATCTCGGCATCTCCCTACGCGTCGGAAAACTACGCCTCGGCTATCCGCTGGAGCTGCTGAAATACGTCACACTCATCGACACCCCAGGGACGGACGCGCCGAAGCCGCACCACGCCGAGATCACACATAGCATCCTCTCCGAGCGCAAGTGCACCGTGCTGTGCTGTCTCCCGGCGGACCGCGCCGCCGCGCAGGAGGACGAGAAGAACCTCCGCCGCATCCTCCGCTACATGGAGCGGGACAGCCGGGGGCTGGAGCGGCTGTTCGTGGCGGTTACGGCGGTCGATCTCAAGGCGCCGGAGGAACTACCGGAGATCCGCCAATCAGCTCTGAAGCTGCTGAAGCGGCTCGGGGTTGAGTCGCCCAAGCTCTATCTGACCGATGTGAAGAACCGCAACGCAGATTTCCAGGATCTGGTCCGCGACCTCGGGAGGTTCGCCGAGGCCGACCGGCGGCCGTATCTGCTGGACTGGACCCGCCAGCTGCACAACCTGCTTACCGAGGCCGACCGGAGGTGCGTCGCCGAGGTGGCGATCGCGCATGCCGACGAGGCCGCCCGCCGGACCCGGCTGGCCGAGCTGGACGTCAGCCTGACGGTACTGGTTGAGATACGCGAGGACGCCGAGACGTCCGCTGAATGGGGCCTGCCGCGGTTGCGTAAACGCGTGGAGAAGGCGACCTCGCTCAACCGGCAGGAGGTGACCAGGCTCGTCAACGGCCTTGAAGGACCGGACACGTACCGGACTGTCGAAGACGACCTGCAGAACGCGTTCCGGGCCCTGAACGACAGCGCGGACAAAGCCGTCGCGGCCCAGCTCGCCCTCATGGCCGACGAGATCCGCAGCCGGATCGAGGCTTCGGGCATCACCGCCTCGATCAGCGACCCGCCCACCCCGTCGACAGGAACGCTGTTCCCCGTTGCTCGGGTGGCCGCTGCCGCCCGAGCCGCCCATTGGCGCACCAGGTGGCAGAAGACCAAGGACTTCTTCGCCGGCCGGAGCGAGGGCAGCGATACCGTGCGCAACCGCAACCGTGTGGTCGAAGCATGGGAGGAGAGTGACGCGGCCGGGCGCCAGGCGATGAAAGAGCGCGCAAAGGAAGGTGGGCAGCACCTCAGCGACGAGATCGCGCGACTGATCAACTCCCTGTCGGCCGAGCGTTCGGCCCAGGCACGACCGATGTCCAAGGCCCGACTCGGCGAGATCGCCCGAATCCGCAAGGATCTGGAGCGGTGGCAGGGCCGACTGGCCGCGTTCGAACGCACTCTGGAGAACGAGGAAAGACATGGCCGCCATCGGTGACTACGAGCATGAGACGGCGCAACTACTGGCAGCGGCAGTGGCGGGGACCGTCGACAAGGCGCTTCGACCACAACTCCAGCCGCTAGCAGAGCAGTTGCTGGAATTCGGTGAGGAGTTGAGTCGGCTGCCGCAGGCCATCGGCCGGGTACGCACGGCCGTGGACGCCGTTCCGGCAAGACTTGCGGACGCCGTCGAAAGGGGGACGGCCCAGGTGCGCCAGGGCCTTGGCCCGCAAGAGCGATTGCTGCACGACCTCAACGACCGGCTGGCCCTGCTCGTGGACCGCATGGCAGCGTTGGAAGAGCGACTGGAGGCGCAGGAGACCGCCCGCTCCGCCGGCGCCCGCTCAGCGGATGATGCCCGCGAGGCGTTGGCGGCCCGGCTCGCCACGTTGCGCCGCTACCTGCTGATCGGCCTGCCCCTCGCAGTGGTCGCTCCGGTGGCCGTCCTGATCATGTTGTTCGTAGAAAGCCGCAGCTAACTGATCCTTTCAGAATGAGTTTGGTTTGCTGGCTTGGCAGTTGGGCTGGTGGGCGGCAGAGTTGTGCAGGTGTCAGATGATCTTGTGCCTGATGATCTGTGGGATCGTGTCGCACCGCTGCTCCCGACTCGCCCGCCGCGGCGTCGGCGGTATGCGGGCCGGCTGCCGGCGGATGACCGTGCAGCTCTGCGCGGGATCGTCTACGTGCTGCGCACGGGTGTGACTTGGGCGGACGTGCCGACCGAGACGATCGGCTGCAGCGGGGTGACGTGCTGGCGGCGGCTGCGGGACTGGACCGAGGCCGGCGTCTGGCCCCGAGGTGCCCCCGGTGGTGTGGACACACTGACAATGGATCTTGCAGATCCGAGGAAGGGTGTCCTGGTGGGACGGAAGTCTCCGTATCCGGAGGAGTTCAGGAACGACGCCGTCGCGTTGTACCACGCGGCGGGTGGGAAGCGCACGTATGCGGCGGTCGCGGCGGACGTCGGGGTGACCGGCGAAACGCTGCGGAGCTGGGTGCGCCAGGCCGACGAGCACGCCGGCCGGGATCACAGCCGCGGCGGGCAGGACATGGAGAGTCAGAACGAGGAATTGGCCCGGTTGAGAGCCGAGAACGGTCGGCTGCGCAAGGCGGAGAAGGAGTGGGAGCTCGAGCGGGAGATCCTGCGCCGGGCGGCGGCCTAATTCGCGAAGGAGATGAAGTGAAGACCCGCCGCTGGGACTTCGTCTCCGCTCATGCCGGGACCTTCGGCGTTCAGCGGATATGCCGGGTTCTCCAGGTCTCGCGCTCCGGGTACTACCGGTGGCTCGCCGGCGCGAAGGCCCGCGGAAAGCGGCAGGCCGCCGAGGATGAGCTTGTTGCGGAGATCCGCGAGATACACACCGAGCACAAGGGAACCTACGGTGTCCGCCGCGTCCACGCCGAACTGCGGGGCTTCGGGCGCACTGTCAACCGCAAGCGCATCGAGCGGCTGATGCGACGGCACGGCATCGAGGGCCGGCACCTGCGCCGCCGCAAGCGCACCACCGTCCCGGGCCGGCTCGCGCCGCCCGCCCCGGACATCGGGCCACTCGCCGCGCAGATCGAGGCCCGCTTCAGCCAGACCTGCTGCCAGCTCGCCCGAAGCCTCCATGAGACCGGCGTCATCGAAAGATCTGTCGGCCGAACCGTGCCGGTGATCGTCCACGAACTGGAGTACTACGAGGCGATCGCCCGGCAGACCGAGGCCGCCAACCCGCCCGGCCTCGCCGACGAGTTCACCTCATGGGTCAGCAATGGTTGAGGCATTCGGACAGTTCCAATACCCGACTCCACCATTAGCGATCTACCCGGCCGAGACCATCGAGGCTCACCGCGCCTTCATCGCCCGTCGCCGGGCCAGTCGGACCAGCGAAGAGTATCGGACGCCGACCGAGGAGGAATGGGACGCTTTCCTCGCGCACTTCGAGAAGCGCAAGGTCTCCATCGGCACCTGCGGTCGCGCCTTTTCAAGCCCTTGTGTTCATGAACACGCTTGCGTTCGTTGCTCGCTTCTCCGGCCGGACCCGGCCCAGCGCGGCCGGTTGGAGGAGATCCGCGACAACATCGTCGCCCGCATCGCCGAGGCCGAGCGCGAGGGCTGGCTCGGGGAGGTCGAAGGGCTCCGGGTCAGCCTGGCTGGAGCCGAAGACAAGCCTGCTCAGATGGACCGACGAGCTTCCGGCGGTACGGCGATCGACCTCGGCATGCCTCGCATAGCCGCAGCTCAATTTGCCCAGGTGGAGGGAAGGGCTTCGCTGACACAATCACTGGATGACCAGTAATGACATCCGGTTCGACTGCCAGCGCCGTGGCGACGGCGGCCCGCTCGTGATCGTCCCCCGCATCGACGGAGCACCACTTACCGAGCTGATCGACGGGTTCGAGATCGCGGCCGGGATGCAGCCCGCAGGCGACGCCTACGGCGGTCTGATTCCGGAGTTCTTCCGGTTCGGCCCGATGCAGGATCACTTCCTCGGACGGTCCACCAACGCGATGGGGCCGAAGACACCCGTTCTCGGTTGTGAATGCGGCGAGTGGGGATGCTGGCCCCTCATGGCCCGCATCACCGCGACGACCGGCTTCGTGACCTGGGACGCCTTTGAGCAACCGCACCGCAAGGCCCGCGACTATGTGGCCTTCGGTCCGTTCCAGTTCGCCCGTCACCAATACGATGGCGCCTTGCGGGCCCTGAGCGCGGTGATCGGCTCCGACGTCGACGACACGCGTGCATGAGCGCCACCAGGCGCGGCCTGTTGGGCTAAGGGATGGGGAAGCGGTTTATGGAAAGGTTCGAGACGGAGAGTCTGGCGCTCATGCCTGGCCAGAAGGTGCAGGTCAGGGTCCTCAGCCATCACCCATGGGGTGTGCTCGTTGAGATCGTTGGTTACGAGAACGCTGGTCTGTCGGCCTCTATCGACATGATCCAGCAGTTCTCCCCGACCACGAGCAGCCACGACGAACTACTCGCGCTCTTTCCACCCGTCGGTTCACAGATCGATGCAGTGATCGAGCAAATCCACCGCTGGCATCCGCCGGTATCAGTGCGGCTCACCATCCGACCTGCCGACCTGGAGTCACTGGTCTGGAGCTGCGACTTCTGTGGTGAACCGATCACGTTGGGCCCAGGTGGAGACGCCCTCGTCCTGGACTCGCGCAGCAGCGACGGTCCAGGAAGCCACACCATCATCTCCCACCGGCACTGCCTGGCCGAGCGCATCCGCCCGGAGAACAGTGGAGAGCGGGCGCGAGCATTGAAGATCGGGAAGATGTGCTGAAGTCGGGCGGTTCGCGCCTACCGGAATGGATGAGCTCGACAGCTCATTCGGCGGGAACCGGGCGATAGTTCAGAGAAGCTTGTGTCAGATGCTCGCTCCTCCGGCCTGACCCAGCCCAACGGTCACGGCTGACTGAGATCCGCGACAACCTGATCGCCCGGATCGCCGAGGCGGAGCGGGAAGGATGGCTGGGCGAAGTCGAGGGCCTCCAGGTCAGCCTCGCCGGCACGCAGGGCAAGCTGGACCAGCTCGATGCCGAAGCAGCCCGCCGACCCTCCGCAGTCGATCTCGGCATGCCGGCCTACGCAGACATCGCCAACCGCACCACCACCACCACAACGTCGACGAACCGGCACCGTCCCTGAAATCCATGGTCGCCACAAAGCTGAACTGCCTACGCTCCGACCCATGCGAACTGTTTTCGTGTTTCCCGCAGGTGAGCGAGCTGAGACCGTTGCATCGCTCGATCGGCATCTGCCCGAGCAGCGCCATCCGTGGACTCTGGACGGCAACCTCTACATCGACATCGACGATGAGCAGACCGGCTACCTCTTCTCCGACTGGGATCCTGAGGATGTGGCGATCCTCGAAGCGGCCATCGGACACCACCCACTTGGGCGGTGCAGATCGACATCTCCGGGCGGATCGACGGCACCGCAGAGGTTCACCAAATGATCGCTCTGCTGCTGCGCTTCTTCGACTTTCGCGGCTACCACGAACTCAACCGCGGACACGGGCGTTCCTGACTCGATCACCTCACCAGCGCAAGTTCAGAGAAGCCTGTGTTCGCTGCCCGATGCTCTGGCCCGACCCCGCCCAGCGCGACCGACTCGTCGAGATCCGCAACAACCTTCTCGACCGCATCGCCGAGGCCGAGTGCGAGGGCTGGCTCAGTGAGGTCGATGGACTCAAGGTCAGCCTTGCCGGCGCCGAGGACAAGCTCGCCCAGATCGACCGCCGCCGAGGCGAGCACAACGCTGTCGACCTTGGGTTCCCGATCACGCCAAGGATTCGATGAGCTCACTCACTCGGCCGCCCGCACCGGGCCCGATGGGGTCTATTCAGGACGCCGTTCGTGCATCACGCGTGCAGCCGCCGCCTGAGCTGCCTCTTACTCCCACCGGTTCGGTCGCGAAGACCTCGGGCGCCCCGGCGGCGCCTGTTGAAGCGACAAAGCGATCTTCGCACGGCTCACGGAGAATCAGCACCGGATTTGATCAACCAAGCAAGATCAAGGAGAAGTTCAGAGAATTCGGGGTCAGCCCTTTCTACTGCGAGCCGGGACTTCGCGGCGCTCATGAGAAGGGTGGAGTGGAAGGCCAGGTCGGCTACCTCCGCCGCAACTACCTCACACCCGTGCCCCAGGTGGGCTCCCTGGACGAGTTGAACGCGTCTTTCGCCGAGTTCGAGCGGGCGGAGGAAGGCCGGCGGATCGGGATGCGGATCCGCACGATCGGCCAGGACTTCGCCCACGAGTCGATGCTGCTGATGCCACTGCCGCAGGATTCCTTCGAGACGGGGGCCGTGTTCACTCCGCGGGTGGACCGCTACGTGATGATCGCGGTGCGGGTCTGCCGCTACTCGGTTCCGGCCAGGTTCATCAGCCGCACCGTCCGCGTTGTGCTCCGTTCCAGCGACCTGGTCGTCTTCCACGGCCGCACCGAGATCGCCCGCCACCCCCGCCTGACGGCGAAGGGCGCCGAGCGGGTCGTCCTGGACCACTTCCTCGAAGTCCTGCTGGCCAAGCCCGGCGCCATGGCCGGCTCCGAGGCCCTGGACCAAGCCCGCTGCGAGGGCACGTTCACCGCCGCCCACGAAGCGTTCTGGGCTGAGGCGAAGAAGGCCGAAGGCGACACCGAGGGCACCAAGCAGCTGGTCCACGTGCTCCTGCTGCACCGGCACCTCGAACACCGCGATGTGATCGCTGGCATCCGATCGGCCCTTGCTGCCGGCGCCCACGTCGCCGACATCGTCGCCCTCGAAGCCCGCAAGGCCGCTCAGACCGATGGCCGTTCCCCCACCGTGACGGTCACCGGGCTGGCACCGGCTCTGCCCGGGCCGGAACCCAGCGAGGTGGTCAGTCTGAACGCCCGCCGGGCGGCCATGCGGGACTATCCCCAACGTGCCAGGCCGGCATTCCACCGGTTCCGACCATGCCCCGGAAACCAGACCGATGCCTTGGCCCGAATCTGAACGCTCCCTAACGCCGCCACCGCACGACCTTAAAGTCAGCAGTCCCGAGGCAGGCGCCGGCCGAACTGTCGACCACCAGGTCGGCGAAGTCGTCGGGGCGCTGGGCGGCTCGGTAGGCGTCCTCAGCGGGCATCCACTCGTCGGCCCAAGACGTGCGCGCCTCCTCGCCGTCCCGGTCCAGCCCGCGCCGAAGTCGAACCGCCGCGTCGCAGTGGCAGAAGACGGCGTACGCATAGGCGTCGCGTAGCCGCTGTTTGAGGCAGGAGACGCCCTCCACGATGATCGGAACCTCAGCGGGCACCTCGATCCAGTCCGCAAGGGCGTCCTTCTCCCAGTCGTACCTTTGGTACCGCAGCGGGCCGCCGCCGACCGCTGGTCCGATGACCTGCTGCGCGAGGCGGGGCATGTCGAACAAGGCGCCTGCCTCTCCGCTGCGCTGCTGCGGATCGCGCTCGGCAGATAGAAGTCGTCGACGTGGACCACGACCGCGCCTTCGAGGCGTGCGGCAATGAGATCGGCCAGGGTGCTTTTCCCCGAAGCACCCGGGCCGTCTATGCCGACGAGGATGCGGGGACGGCTGGCAGCGCGACCGCTGATCGTCGCCACCAGCTCGCCTAGCTCCAACCGGTGCGGTTCATGCATGCCTAGCTCCAGAGATCTGCACATCGATGGAAGAGGTGGCGTACCGAGCGGGATCTCCGATAAGGCTTGGCCTGCTCTCGGCCACGCTAAGCAGATCCTGGTCCGGTCGCCAGCTTTTGTGTTCCATGACCGGCCGAGGGTGGTAGAGATGCAGCGGATCGTGTGCCAGCTGTGCGATGGCGGTGTTCGCGGTGATCCGCTCGTAGAACTCGTTGTCCTCGTCCCCCCATCCCTCGTATCGCTCGTCGTAGCCACCTGCCGAGTAGAAGAGCTCTGACTCCACGAAAATGCAGCCGCCCCTGTTGGTCATCAGGCGGTAGCCGAGGAGGTCTTCACCGTCCACCTCCCCCGGCGCCTCAAGCAGCCGCTGCCGGACCGCTATCTCGCTGGAGTGCTGGTCGAGGTATAGGAGGCTGGCATGCGGCAGCAAGGCACGTGAACCGGTGGCGTGCAGGTGGTCGAGGGCAACGGCGAGGAAGTTTCGATCCACCATGACGTCTGCGTCGAGAAAACACAGATACCGCTCGGCCCGGCGTCGGTATCGAGCGCAGGAGCTCCTCGTAGCGGGCCGCCTTTGAGCGGGCCCTGCTGGCCGGATTTGGCCCTCGCACGAGGTGCCGTCTCTCAAGTACCTCTGTCACTGCGTCGATGCTGTCGTCATGGCAACGAGTCAGCCGCAGATCGTCATCGATGCCCCCGACAGTCGGGGGCTGCGGGAGGTCAGCGTCGGCGGGGTAAGCGTCGGGCGGGCCTGGTCGACGCGGGACCTTCGCAGAGTCCTGCGGCGAGCCGGACTACCAGCCGACACGGACCTCCACCACCCGGGGCAGGTCCGATGGCGGGCGGACGCGACCTTTTGGCCGGACCGCACGTGGCAACGACGCGCCGTCGCCTGCCTCATGGCTCTTGGAGTCGCCACCTCTGCGGCTGTCCTGTTCCGAGTGGGGCTATCGGACACCCTGCGGGCGCTGACCTTCGGCGGGCGCGTCATGGGCGTGGTTTTCCTGGCCGGAGCGTTGCTGGAGGTGGCCGCGGCCGCAGCGGTTATTGACTATTGGGGCAAGCGAAAAGTGAGGTACTCCGGCCCATGCGTGGTGCTGGGTGTCGTCATCGCTACCGTGACGAGTGCGATGCTCCTGATCCTGCAATGGGAAGGTGGCTACCTCAAGGGGTGGTTCTGGCTGTGGATCGTCCTGGTGGTCTGGTCCGGTTGGGCGGTATGGGAGCTCAGCCGACAGAAAGCCTGGCGGGGAGTCCCCCACCCGAGGAGCTTTGCGGTCGGGCTCGCTCTGTCGGGTCTGGTCGGGGCGGCGAGTGTGGCCTACTCCTCGATGTACAGCCCCTACATCGCCCCGCCCAAGGTGCCTTTCAACGCCTCCTTCGGAAAACCGACACTGAACGCCGCGCATTCGACCCTCTACGTGCCAGCGCACTTCACATTCCGAAACGAGGGATCGGTCAGCATCTTCGTCATCGGAACGCTATGGAAAGCCAACCTGTGGCCTTCGACGTTCACCGAGAATCCTACGAATTTCGGAACAGTGAGGAACGATCTGGGCAACGGCTTTGACACCTACCGCCACGAGCGCTTCCAGGGAACCTCGCGCCTGCTAGCAGCAGGGAAGATCAGCGGCCCGGGAGATCGCCTCGATCCGGGAGACGACTTCTCCACAAACGTGGTCCTCGAGGTACCCCTCAAAGCCGGAGACGGCCGACTCTATGTCGACGCGACCATCTCGTTCATCCGAGCCGACCGAGGCAAACTCGCCAACAGCTATAAAGAGTCCCTCCAGTACTCCTGGAACACCCGCTCAGCCGCCACGGAACATCAGCGAGATGCCCCCGCTTGGCTGGCAGAGAAGGGCGACGACTTCTTCCATTACAGATCCAGGATCTACCGCACCAGCACGATCATGAACATGACCCAGCATCCGGACTGGGTCGCCATGTGGTGGGTGATCCCCAGATCGAACAAGAGAGGCTGGTTCACGCCGGGAGACACGGACCCCTACATGGAGGTCCACATCGCCCGCGACCCGGACAGCCAAGAGAGGCTCAGCGACGAGCAGCAAGAACCCTACGGAATGAAAACCCTGGGCCTATATATCGACCAGCCGGTCGCCCTGCTCCGCCAACAGGCCGAAAAACCCTGATGCCACCAGGCCCAAGAGCCCATGGGCCTCACCAGCTATCCGTTCCCGGCACCCTGTTCGCCCCATGTCGGGCCGCGAGCGGCAGCAGAGGCCCTCTTTCCCTCACCGGTCACTTACCAACCGTGCACAAGCCACTGAACTTGAATTCGTGATGTCGGCGGCGTCGCAGAAGCTGCTGGGCTCCGGTCGTTCGGGATCAAGAGCGTGTCTGCAACCAGTGACGGGCGGCGGCCATTGTCAATTCGATGTCGTCGCTCCATGAACAGACTTCCAGCCAGGACAGGTAGCCGCCCTGGGTGAAGACCAGGACCTCACCTGGGCACTCGCCGGCTTCGGTGACGAGCTGCGCTTCGGCCGCCACGACCGTGCTGGGGCCGGTGGGTGCAGGGCCCACCTTGCTGGAGTCGAGCTCGAAGTAGGCGGTGCCACACCCACATGTGCAGCGCGCTCGCACACGGAGGTGCGGAACCTGCCTCTGGAGCGCGATATGAACCGGGGTGTCCCCGTTCAGGACTGCCGCAAGCACGTCGGCCACGTCCCCAGGCAGGCTCTCATTCATCAAGTCACCGTATCTGACCAGCGACCTGAGACTCCGACCGTGCCGGCTGCCCTATCGCCGATCGGCCAGCCAGCGTGTTCACGCTTCCAGCACCAGGCCGGTGCCAGCGAGGCAGCCATTGATGACCTCCGGTCGGTACTGCAGCATATTGAGCTTGCGCTTCACGGCACGGGTGATCTGGCTGAGGTCGGCTGCGCCCCCCGGGGTTGGTCAGTCCTGGACGAGTCGCAGGGCGCGGGCCTGGGCGGCCCGGTCGAGCACCGGGGTGCACCACTGGATGCTGTCGAGGACGAGTCGGTCGATGACGTCGTCGAAGCCCTTGGGGGCGCTGGCGAGCACGAACGATCGGCAGAGAGCGCTGGTGCCCCGGCGGGAAAGCCCGCCGGGGCACCAGCGCTCATCGCCCTACTGCGCCTGCCCCTTCCACTTCTCCGGCAGGAGGGGCGCCGAAATCAGGAAACAGACGAACGCGAGCTGAACCGTGACCTGGAGCAGTGGCGCCGCGGCGGTACTGGACGCCAGCACAGGCCAGGCGAACACCAGCATCGGCGCCACCAGCCCCCCCCCCCGGAACCGGCGCGGTTCCATCTTCCGGTGAGCCAATCCCGCACAGATCGCGAGGCAGAGTGTCGGAGTTCCTATGAATCCCAAGAGGATCAGGCTTGTCGCCATGACCTTCGCGACGGGCTCGCCTTCCCAGGGAAACAACAGGGCGATGATCAGCCACGCGGTGGCGTAGAGCAGCAGGTACGTCAGCACGCAGCGCCCGATTCGCCCCCAGGCCGGACGGGCCCCACGAGAGGCCGCCTGTTGTGCGTCCTGCATCAGCATCCCTTCACGCATCGGCTATCGGTCCAGGTCTTGTTGATCTTCCCTGGCCAGCGGGTAGGGAATCCAGACCGCTGGGGCTGTCCATGCTGTCTGTGGCGATGATTCGTGGTGACTGGTTGGGGCGGTACTGGACCACGTCCATGTCAGGATACGGGTCTCCCGACGGCTCACCGTGACAGAGGTCTTCGTAGCTTTGATCTTGATCGTGTTGTCTGCCGCGAAGCACCTGAAGAGGCTGTTCACGCCGTGCACGCCGATGTCCAGTTGCTTGGCAGAGCTGTCACGGCCGAAGCCTTGGGGGGCGCGGCATAGGCGCGCACTATGTCTGTGGACGGACCTGATGGAGTCTTGTGCTGGGTCTTCCTACGGTTGCTGACGACGTCGTAACCCTCTTCTCGGTGTGTGTGCTCGGTTGGGCGGCTGCCACTGCCGCCGTGATGGTGGTGCGTATGGCCGAGGGCGGGTAGGCCCGCCCCCGACGGCGGGCCCTATCGGGCGAGGCGGGCCTTGCGGAGCCAGTAGGCCCAGCGGCCCGCCCGGTACCGCACGGCAGCGGACCCCGGGAACTCCCCAAGTCCCGTGTAGAGCTTGATCACGGTGCGCTCGGACATGTCCTCGATAGCGCCGACGGCGGTGACCTCGCCGGGGAAGGCGAAGCCGACGGTGCGCGGGTCGAACCCGGCGGGACCGAGCGTGTAGAAGTACATGCGGTACCCGCCCTTGAGGTCGTTCTCGTTGAACAGGCCGAGCACGACGGCCTTGCGCAGGCCGGTGTTCTTGCCGTCGATGTGGCGCGGGACGACGATGAACGCTTCGATGCGGGGCAGGCCTTCGCTGTCGGGCAGGTAGTGGGCGCGGCGAATGCCTGAGACTCCACCGGTGACCAGGCGGACAGACCCCCGGGAGCGTTCGGCGAAGCGGCTGACGATGAGCTCGGCCCGTGCCCGGGGCTCTCGTACACGGTGCGGACCGAGCGCCAGGTCTGCCCTTTCTGCTGCTTGCCGCGGCAGCAGTCCGGGCCAGATGGGTGCGGCTCCACATCGACCGGTGCGCCGTTCTCGTCGACGACCGTGTGGATGCGGCGGCACCGGGCGGTGCGCTGCCAGCTGCACCACCGTTGCGGCTCGGCGCACTCCTTGCCGTGCCAGCGGCGGCAGTCCTTCGTACGGCCGACGAAGGTGATGCGGCGGATCTCGCAAACGGCGTAGGGCGTCTGGTCCAGGCCGGTCTCGAAAGCCTCCAAGACCGCGCGGTTGCGGCCATCCTCGGCTAGTCGCCGGTAGAGCGATCCGGCGGGCCCATACAGGGACATCTGCTCGTTGAGCGCCATCGAGACGTACTCCATGCGCAGCACGTCGGCGGCCACGTGCGGGTGGGCGCGCAGCCGTTATTCGTGGCGGTCGCGGGAGGCGCAGACGCCGGAGAGCGGGCAAGTTATTGAGAATCGAGACAGGGTGGTGACCTTTCGTCAGTGGCAGGCGAAGCCCGCGCGGAGGAGATGAGAGGGACGTGGTAGACATGCGGCATGGCTGCGTTCATGGCGTTCTTCGATGGCTCGACCACCACTTGGAGGGTCAGCTCAGCCGTCGTGACTGCCGCGATCACGGACCTTTGGCCGGAGGCCGAAGTCGACCCGCCGCGACGTAGCGAGGCATGTGCCTTCAGCTGGAGCTTCTGCACGGATGAAGGTCCGGGTGAGGTGTTCATGCCGGAAGGTGCAACGGGCCTCTACCTGGATGCGCCCCTGCCGGACTCTGCGCAGCTCGCGTGCCTGCTGCGCCAGTGGATGCCGGACTCGGTCGACTGGTGTTCTGCGATCAGGGCTACAACTTTGATGTTCGAGTAGGCCCGGGTGTCACAGTGGCGGCGCTCATCGAAGAGGTGGACGACCAGCCCTGATGGGACTGTGCCGTGGCAGGGAACGTTCGCCTGGCCAGGGGAGATGGCTTTGTCGACCGGTGGCAGAGTGTGGCCATGGAAATTGCCAACCGTACGCTGACAGTGGACGTGATCGCGGCACTGAGGTACTGGCCTGGTGTCATCTGGGGCGGTCAGAAGAACCCTCCGGACCCGGTGGATCTCACTGTTCTGCCGCCTTTCTTCAACGACGTGCTGCTGGAACTTCCCTGGTGGAACCGCGACTGGAAGGTCCGCGATGTCGAGCCGGGCATTCCCGTGGAGATCGAGGGTGATCGCCACGGTCGGCCTTCAAGGGTTACGGAGGTGTCAGTGCCGGGCACGGTCGGTTCCAGCGGTGGTGAGAGCCTGCCCTTCGTCGCGAGGGTCGCGTTTGCGGGCGCCCAACTGATCGGGTTTCAGGCCAAGATCGGTGAGGTGATCCTCGGTCCGGCCCTTGCCCCTGCTGGGCGGCTGGAGCCACATCCGTTCGCAAGGGTGCTCACTGGGCTGATGGACTTGCGCGGGATTCCGGTGAAGGCGATGGCAAGGGAAACCGCACGATCGATGTCCACCATCCACATGCTTCGCACCGGCAGTCTCAACCCGGGGCCGCTTCTTGCCCAGGAAATTGCCAAGGTTCTGGGCATGTCCGAAGGGGACGTCAGAGTCATCGCTGGACTTGACGACGGCAGTACGCGGTAGCTGACAGGCGACGGCGTCGCGATGCGGCGTTGGTGCTTCGTCAAGCGACTCGCTCACCTGGCGTCCTTTTGCCGGGCGACGGTGTCCGTGAGCTGGGTGAGGGGGATGAAGGCGGACCTTGTTCCGAGTTCTTCTCACTGAGCAGTGTGCATCGTGAAGTCGCAGGTCACCGGTCTGGCGTGAGTCGTCTTCGGGATTCTCGGGCTGATCGTGGGCGGATGCCTCTCGCGAAGATCATCGGTCAGCGGGCGATTTCGCGGTTGGTCAGCACCACCAGGGCCCTGACCAGGGCGGTCGCCGACTTCGGGTCGGTGCGGAGCTTGGTGAGGACGCGCCAGTTCTTGAGGTGGGCAGAGCCGTGCTCGACCGGGGCACGGACGGCGGCCAGTACCGTGTTCGACAGTTTCTGGCCGGGGGTCAGGGGTCGGTTGCGGGCGGCCTTGTAGCCGGTGATCACTGCCGGGTCGTCGTCCGGGTCGTCGTTGTTGTCCAGGCCGATGAAGCCCAAGTCGGCGATGGCGCCGAGGCCGGCCGCGCGCAGGTGGGCGGTGAGGTGGTCGTGCCGGCAGGCGGTGATCTCCGAGGTGCGTCCAGGCCGGGCCGCGGAGACCCAGAGCAGCCGGCCGCGATCGTCGGTGAGTGCGATCACGAGCAGGCCGTGGCATTTGCTCTTACCGGAGTAGTTCTTGCGGTTCGCGTCTCCGGTGCGGCTTCGGGTGCGTATCAGCGAGCCGTCCAGCAGTACGATGCCGCCGCCCGTTCGGGCGATCTTCTTGAGCGCGCGGTCCAGGCGCGGGGCGCGGGCGGCCAGCAGGCCGACGACCTCGCGCACCCACCGGCTCACGGTGGTGCGGTGGACCCCGTTGCCGCCGGCCAGGTCGCCGGGCCGCTGGTCACAGCGCAGCACCGCCAGCACGATCCCGGCGATCTTCCCGGCGGGCAGCGCCCGCCACGGCGAGCGGATCTTCTTGCAGTGGCCGCGGATCAGATCGGCGAGATAGTTCAAGGTGGCGCTCGACAGTGGCAGGCGGGCGGTGTAGACAAGGCCGTCAGGGCCCTCGACGGTTTCGTTGTTTGTCTTCACACCAAACTCAACTGCCGCCGGGGGTCCGCCGGTTACGCCCACCGGCCCGTCGAGTCCGGCGACTACCGACGCACGGTGAACTTCCCGTCACCCCGCTTGTGCAGCCAGCCGCGATCGGCCAGCTTGGTCAACTTCCCGCGCAGCGGCTCCAGCTTGCCCCGCACCCCGGTGTCCAGACCCAACGCCTCACCGACGGCCCGGGTGGCGACCGGCCCGCCGACCTGCCGCACGGCGGCCAGGATGCGCTGGTAGTCCGCCGGCAGCGCGGACTCGGCCACCCCTGACGCCCGGTCCGGGACCAGCCACACCGCCCGGCCCGCCACCTGCACCACCGGCGACCTGGCCGTTGCCCGCTCATCGGCGAGCTGCTCGCTCATCCGCTGCCACACCCGCACCGCCACGGCCAGCTCGTCCCGCTCGGCCCGTACCTCGGACAGCTGCTTGCCCAGCTGCTCTTCGAGTTCATCCAGCTCCGCGCGACGCGCGGTGATCCGCTCATGCACCTCGGGGTCCACCATGCGCCGGAGCGTACGAGCGCAACCCGCGACGGCGGATGGGAAACCGCAAAAACCCGCACCTGCCACACGATCTACGCCCCAGACTGCCGCCCTACCGAGCAGCCTCAGCGTCAGGCCGTCCGGACCCGGTCCCGCACCTCCGGCCGCACCTCGAACCCGGCCGCCTTGTACGTGGCGACGCCGCCGACGTTGGAACTCGGCGTGCACACACGTACGCTCGACGAGCCCATCTCCCGCAGCACAACCGCCCCGGCCACGGTGATCGCCCGGCCGTAGCCGCGACCACGGTGGTCCTCGTGGACGCCCATCGGCTCGACTAGCCCCGGCTTCCCCGGGCCGGCCGACCACACCGTCACCACCGCCGCCACGCTGCCCTGGTCGTCATAGGCGCCCAGGCAGCGGGCGTCGGCGTAGAACGGTCCCGCCGATATCGCGTGCCAGTACTCGCGCGTAGGCCGCGAGGTGTTGAACGCCGACCGCAGAACGTCGGCGAAGTCCTGCGCCTGCTCCGGGCCGATCGACTTGATCCGCACGCCGGGGTCCTCCACCGGCTCGGTGAGGTCCCGGAAGAGCGGCGTCCACGGCTCGTCGACGCCCCAGCCCTCCTTGCTCAGCAGGTCGTGGAGCAGCAGGCCCAGCGGCGCCTCGATGGACACCGCTCCTTCCGGCAGCACGCCGCGCTCAGGCAGCGAGAAGTCCTCGACGAGCCGCCGCGCCAAGTCCTCATCCTGGAAAGCGTCTGGAGCGACCGTCATCCGCACCAGCGTCGGCGAGTCGAGCATCCCGACCGCGAGAATCCGCCCGTCCCGACTCCAGGTCCGGACCACCGCGGCCGTCTCGGCCGTTCCGAACCGGTAGTTCCAGCCGATGTCCCCGGAATGCAACTGCATCGGCGCTTCGTCGTACTGCCACTCCCGCAGCGCGGCCATGGCCTCGCCTACCCCGTCGACAGTCGGCGTACCCAGCACAATCGTCATAGCCGAGATCAGACACTTCATCCCGAAGGTCCACAACCGATTTACCGGGCCTGCCGCTGCTCCCGCAACGGCCCGACCAAGAGCTTCTGCTCCCGCAGTAGCCCAGCAGCTTCGGTACCCCCCGTTCCGCGCGGCGCGCGGTGATCCGCTCATGCACCTCGGGGTCCACCATGCGCCGGAGCGTACGAGCGCAACCCGCGACGGCGGGCGAGAAATCGCAAATCCCGCACCTGACAGACGATCTACACCTCAGACTGCCGCCCACGACCAGCACAAGTACGCCGAAGACAACTCACGCCAGACCCGTGACCAGCACCTTCACGATGCACACGGGTCACTGGGCCAGGGCCAGTCTGGCGGCCATGAGTTTGGCCCAGGTCGCGTCATCGATGATCCGTGGGTTGGGGCCCATCAGGGCGCGCAGTGACAGCGGCATGCTGAGCACCTGTCGCGGGTCGAACCTCGGCTTGATCCACTCCCATTCGATCAGGTCGTTGAAGAAGCCGCGGATGCTGTCGATCCGTGTCGCCTTCCCGCGCGGGCTCAGCGGCTGGCCGAAGCGGGACTGGATACGGCTGTGGCCGGCCCCTGTCCGACTTTGGCGTTCATCGTGTCGGCGCCGGACGTCAGGCCTCTACGGGCGGGGCGTCGGCGTACTCCATGCCCCGCACCAGCGGAATCGGCCCGCCGGTTACGGCGTCCGTGCAGTAGGCGTGGAAGATCTCGGCCCTGCCCAGCGGGTGGGCGATGCAGTCACTCAGTTGCCAGCCGAGGACGCGGGAGGTGTCGCCGGGGGAACGTCCGGTTCGTCGCAATCTCGCGCATGGTCAATCGTCCACCTCCTCAACTCGCTTCGCGGAGCCGCGCCGACGCCATGCGCGCATGGATGCTGCTGCGGCGGCTACGACGGCCGCTGTCGTGAGCTGTGCGGGCAGCTCGCTAAGCAGGCCATGCGCAAGCTGGTCAACAAAGTGCTGGAGCTGAACAGACATCAGGGGATCTCCGTTGTGATCGGATGCACCGCGTCTTGACTCGGCGGCTGCGATACAGGAACGCCCGCTTTAGCGCATCGGGCGGCGCTCCACAGACTCCATCTGCTGAGATGGCTCCGTCGAGTTGTCCGGGAGGTGCACCGAACAAGCTCGAACAACGATCGGTTGTCCGTTTCTAGATCAGTAGATGAGTTGTCGGGAGGTCGGAGACGGACACGTCCGTGGGGAAAACTGCGCGGCCCTTCCGAGCAGGACAATGCGCTGGCAGGGTCTGATGCAGGTTCGGGTGACAGGTTCGGTCACGCGGCCTGGAGGGCCGGTGTGGTCATGACAATCTCGAATTCGATGGGTGTCAGCCGGCCGAGCGAGGCTTGTCTGCGGCGCCGGTGGTAGGTCTTCTCGATCCAGGTCACGATCGCAATCCGCAGTTCCTCGCGGGTGGCCCACGTCCGGCGGTCGAGGATGTTCTTCTGCAGCAGACTGAAGAAGGACTCCATGGCCGCGTTGTCGCCGGCCGCCCCGACTCTCCCTATCGATCCGGCCATCCGGTGACGATCGAGAGCTCGGATGAACTTCCGGGACCGAAACTGAGATCCGCGATCGCTGTGCAGAATGCACCCGTCGACGTGGTCGCGTCGGGCCACGGCGTTGTCCAGGGCGGCCACGGCCAGACGAGACTTCATCCGCGCATCGATGGAGTAGCCCACGATCCTGTTACTGAAGACGTCCTTGATCGCACACAGATACAGCTTTCCCTCTGCTGTGGCGTGTTCGGTGATGTCGGCGAGCCACAGTCGGTTCGGCCCGGCCGCGGTGAAGTTGCGGCGGACCAGGTCGTCGTGCACCGGCGGCCCGGCCCTCTTGGTTCTCCCGCGCTTCTTGCCGAACACGCTCCACCAGCGGTTGTCCCGGCAGATCCGCCACGCGGTCCGGTCCGCCATCCGGGCCCCGGCACCGCGCGCTTCATCGGCCAGGAAGCGGTAGCCGAATTCCGGGTCGTCGCGGTGGGCGTCGAAGAGCGCTTTCGCGCGGTATGCCTCCTCCAGCACGGCGTCGGCCACCGGCTTGTCGAGCCAGCGGTAGTAGGGCTGTCTGGCGAGCTTCAGGACCCGGCACGTGACCGTGACGGGCGTCCCGTCCGCGGCCAGCTCTTTCACGGGCGGGTAGATCCTTTTCCCGGCAGATGGGCCTGCGACAGATAGGCCGCTGCCCGGCGCAGGACCTCGTTCTCCTGCTCCAGCAGCTTGATCCGCCGCCGAGCTTCGCGCAGCTCCGCGCTCTCCTGGCTGGTCACTCCGGGCTTTGTCCCGTCGTCGATGTCCGCCCGGCGCATCCATTTCCCGGCGACCCCTTCGGCCGCAGTACCCGCGTTCGGGCACCCCGGGCATCATCGGCAGAACCGGCTGGGAGCGGTCCAGGGCCTGGATCTGGGACTTCTCGTCCACGCACAGGACCAGTGCCCGCTCCGGCGGATCGAGATACAGCCCCACCACGTCGCGGACCTTGTCCACGAACAGCGGGTCCCTGGACAGTTTGAAGGTCTCGGCCCGGTGTGGCTGGCGTCCGAATGCCCGCCAGATCCGGGAGATCGCCGACTGCGACATACCGGTGGACGCGGCCATGGACCGGGTCGACCAGTGGGTGGCGTTCTTCGGTGTCTCCTCGAGTGTTTTGACGATCACCCGCTCGACATCTGCGTCGGTGATCTTGCGTGGCACACCCGGCCGCGGTTCGTCGCACAGGCCGTCCAGCCGGCGCTCGAGGAAGCGCCGCCGCCAGGTGCGGACGGTGTCCGTG
Organism: Streptomyces sp. NPDC043861; assembly: GCF_056435905.1. Classification (NCBI taxonomy): domain Bacteria; kingdom Bacillati; phylum Actinomycetota; class Actinomycetes; order Kitasatosporales; family Streptomycetaceae; genus Streptomyces; species Streptomyces sp. NPDC043861. Next base: position 44,159 of record NZ_JBWKDP010000023.1, read on the forward strand.
GTGATCCGTAATCGCCGGGCGACCTCCGCGATCGCATGCCCTTAAGCGCACTCCAACACGATCCGCGAACGCAACGCCAACGACTGGGCGCTCGAACGACGACGCACCCACGACTGCAACATCTCCCGCTCGGCATCGGTCAGCACAACCGGCGGAATCTTCGGTCCAGGACGACTCACACCAGACCAACGACAAATCTCCGACTCAGGACACTAG
>NZ_JBWKDP010000024.1:0-35369 GCF_056435905.1 Streptomyces sp. NPDC043861
GAAGAACGTGGCCGTCCTCCTGGGGATCTCCCAGCGCACGGTACAGAGGTGGGTCACTACCCGGCCGGGAATGCGCCGCCGCCCCAGTGCCGTGCGACCGTGTCGTCCGACACCCATGGCCTGTGGGCCTGTTGGAGTTGACGTGAACTCAGGTGGGTACCCGCCCTTCTCCGGGCTCGCCCCGGCCCCGGCAGCGCCAGCACTGACTGTCGACGGACATGTTCTGGCCTCCGTCGAGCTGCCAGACAGCACATCCCAACCCCGCTCCGCCCCAACGATGACCAACACAAAAACCGCGGAACAGCGATCTCCACCGGGCGGCCACCGACCACGCCATCCGTGACCGCACACGATGCTCAACCACCCGCATCACGCTCTCATTTCAAGCCATCCGTACACGACTGGCCTACTGACCACGGCTGCCGTGCCCAGCACAGGTGGCGCACCACACCCTCTTGGGTGACGGCGGTTCCGACCCCGCACAAGGCCAGCATCGCGGACATCAGCGCCTTCCCCAGTCAGCTTCAAGAACGCCGGCGGCCAGGTTCGACTTTGCATGGATGACTACCGCGGCAGAGCCGGCTCAATTCGCAACAGACTCGACAAGTCGAAACGTCAGACACACCAGAAGGGTGTGATCTGCCACCGGCGTGCCGATGTGCTCCCAGAAACGTTGATGGCCCACCCGCCACTCATCGAGCGAGGCATCGCCCTCGCCTTCGGCCACCGCGTGTTCCCACGTCACATCGCCGAAGGGCTTGACCTCTACCCCTGTGATCTCGACAGTCGCCACAGCCTGACCCGTGTTGTCGAGCAGAGCCAGCCGTTCTCCTACGAACTCAAGCCCCTCTGTCTCCTGGGCGTACTCGCCCAGAAGACCCGTCGTTGCCGACTTTGTTCCAGCCAACACAAATGAGTTGAGCCGCTCGCGTATCTCACCGGGGGTGCCCAGTTCAAGAGCGCGCATACCGTTGACTCGGGGCCACATCGCCTTATCGCCTCATTCATATCGCTTGGCACTATTGGTTGCTTCCCCGCAACCATACGAGGTGGCGCGGTCACAGCGTTGACTGCTGTCGCCCCCTGCTGACCAGGCGCCATTCACCGGCCCTCCGAGGGCGTTCCACCCTCGTAGGCATCCCCACCGCTGCCACCCACCGCACCGTCGACCTCCTCACCGAGGATGCGGGCGTGCTGCGTCGAACACGGCCCGAGGCAGGGGCCAAGGTGGCGTCCGACGCCCTGCGGCGTCCGGACGTCGCGGCCGACGAACTCACCCACTGGATCTGGGCGGCCCGCGCCCTCGACCAAGGACCACAGCCGGCCCAAGGCATCGCCGCCTTCCTCCAAAACGACCGCGACGCCGTAGTCAACGGCCTCACACTGCCCTGGAGCTCCGGCGCCGCCGAAGGCCAGGTCACCCGCATCAAGCTGATCAAACGCCGGTCCTACGGCCGAGCCTCCTTCGCACTCCTGCGGACGCTCGTCCTCGCCCAGCCGCCGTGACCCGGAGCAGTCTCTTGAGCTGGGGCGACCGACCTGGATGTGACATCCTGCCATCGTGCTTTTGAGTGATCACGCGAGCAGCGTCGAGCTTTGCCCCCTGCGCTACCAGTTCCCCGCCACCCGGGGAGACTCGTACGACGACAACTGGCTGGTCATCAGTGGAAAGGTGACGACTCCCGAGGGCAGTTGGTCGTTCGCTGATCCATGTCTGCTGACCGACGAGGCCCGTGAGGTGACCACCTGGCTGCGCGCGGTGGCGGCGGGGAAAGTATCCGTAACCGGTCAGGATGCCGAAGGCGAATTGTCCCCGGACACCTGGTTCGTCGAGCCCATCCTGGCTTTCAGCCTCGCCGATCGAAGCGAGGGCGTGGCGGTGATCCGCATTCACCTGTCCCTGGAGGCTGCACCCTCATGGCAGCAGGGTGCCGAGAGCACGGGCATTTACCAGTACGCCGTGGAGGTAGAGGTGGATACGGATGCTCTGCTTCACGCCGCCGACCAGTGGGATCTCGCTCTAGCGTCCTTTCCGCCCCGCTGACCAGCATCGTTTGGCAGCGGCCATCACGAAATATCCGCCACAGCCGTTTTCAACGAGCCCCATCAAGACCACCGGAGCATACAGCCCGCGCGAGCGGGACCGGCTCAACGCTGAGATGACGTTGCACCTGACGTGAGCCAGCCTCAAAGTCTCCTCCTCAAGATCAGTGTCTCGAGTGTCCAAGCTCAGGGGTCAAGGCCCGTGACGACCTCGCCCCCTGTTTGTGCCTCACCGATCCGCCTGGACTGTGTTGTGATGACCGCTCTGGGGACGGACAGGTAGCGGCCCCGGGGCAGTCACCGCCCGGCTGCCTCAGGGCGGCGATGACGACGGCGTCGCAGCGCCACCACGCTGCCTTCGGCGGCGCCCGGTCGGGCGGCACCGAAGGCAGGGCTACGGCTCACCTCCTCGTTTGGTGGTCGGGCGTCGGTCGTGGGCTGCCCTGGTCGGGGGTCGGTCGTGGGCTGCCCTGGTCGGGGGTCGGTCGTGGGCTGCCCTGGTCGGTGTCGGCGTGGTCGATGGCCACTTGGTCGTGGGCGGCCTGCATCGCGGTCGGCAGGTACCGCCAGTACGTGAACTGGGGTGCGGTGCGGTCCTCGACCGACCGGAGCGCGGCCTGGTGCTGCGGGGATCCCGGGTAGACGCCGTCCAGGGCCGTGGCCTTGAAGCGGCGCCAGGCCCATGCGGCGGCCGCGTACGTAGCGCCGACAGCGGCACCGATCGGGTAGAGGAGAGCAAGGTTGGCCATGGCGGGGCCTCCTGTCGATGTGGTGGGGCCCCGCCTTTCGGGGCTGTTCGCTGGTGAGCTCCGGCTGCTCGTGCTCGAAGGCGCGCTTCTGGACCTCCGGCGTGAGGGTCGTCCGGTAGCAGGCGCCACAGAGGTGCTCGTCGGCAAGACGGCAGGTCAGGCGCCTCGTGCCGGTCGTCGTACTGCGGGAAAGTCCGCTTCCCACAGCCGGTGACGATGGGGTGGTGAGCCATCCCAACCCAGGCAGTGCCACCGGGCAGGGCCTCGGCCGCAGCCTCTGCATTGAGGTGGTGCGGCTCGTACCTGATGAATCAGACGCCGTCGGTCACACCGGTGATGGCACCACGAGCTGTTCGGCCAGCCTGAGCCGGGCGTCAGGATCGGCGCAGTGACGTGATCACGAATGCGGGGATCACCGCCGCGCCGACGATCAGGTGCATCAGGGCCAGCAGGAGCTGGTCGGATGTTGTGATGCCGGCCCCGTTGTAGGGAAGAGTGGCGACGAGCACCAGAGCCGTGAGCGCCTCCCAGATGAGGGTGGCCCGCCGCGGGACGAATCGCTCCAGCAGCTCCAGGAGGGCCCAGCCGAGCAGCGGCGGGATGACGGAGGCGGCGATCACCGCGCTGATCTGGATGGACTGGGCTGGTCTGCCGAACACAGCAGGAGTCCTGAGGTCGTACCCGGCGACGTCGGTGAGGACGAGCACGTACGCGAGGTTCGCGAGGAGTGCGATGCCGATGGCGGCCAGTCGCAGCACCCGAGCGTTGGTTTCGGTGAGGCGGCGGGCGGATGGTCTCGGTGCAGATGATGCGGTGGCCACGATGGTTGCTCCGTTGGAAGAGGTCGGGGGTCAGCGGATGACGGGCAGGATGAGGGGGAGGGATGGTCGGCGTCCTGGTGGATGAGGCCGCGGCCCGCCCACCTGGTGGCGTACCAGTGGGGGACAGGTCGTCGACGTCCGGGGAGTCGCCGTTGGCGATCTCCAGGCGGATACGGCTGCCCTTGGGGAAGAGCCGGCTCGATCGGACCGGTCTCGTCGACAGCGCCGGTGGGTGCAGCAGGTCATTTCTGGTCGGGCCCTACGGCGTGCAACGCCGGAACCTGGCCGCCCCCTTCGGGCAGGTACACCAGGATGCGCGCATGACCTCCTCCTAATTTCCTCACATGCGGAAACTAATTTCAGCGTATGCTGAAACTGTCACGGAGGGGAAGTCCCTTCTCTGACCTGTTACGGAAGGTGATTCGGTGTGACTGTGCGAGGCCCCCGGGGAGAGCGCGGAGAGCAGGCAGACAAGATCATCGCCGCCGCCCGCAGATCCTTCGCCACCCGCGGCTACGCGGCGACCTCACTGCGGTCGGTCGCCCAGGACGCCGGCGTCGACCCCGGTCTGGTGACCTACTACTTCCGCACCAAGACAGGGCTGCTGGAAGCGGTCATGCAACCCCCCGAGGCGTTCGGCGCAGCCGTGGCCGCCGCCGCCGAGCAGCCCGTACACCAGCGGGGACGCGCGTTCGTGCAGGCCACCTTGCACCTGTGGGAAGACCCCGTCTCCGCCGAAATCCTGCGTTCCATCATCCTCACCGCCGCACAGGAACCCGCCGCCATGCACCGCCTGCGGCAGTTGTTCTCCGAACTCGTCCTGGCCGTCGTCTCCCACGGCCTGCCCGACACCGAACGCACCCTGCGCGCCAGCCTCATCGCCACCCAGATCGTCGGCATGGTCATGAACCGCTACATCTGGCAGGTCGGCGACATCGCCACCCTCCCCACCGACACCGTCACCGACCTCCTTGCCCCCACCATCCAGCACTACCTCGCCGACCCCCTGCCATGAACTACCCAAAAGCCTCGGCACCGGCCGGAGACTGATGAGCTTTCACCCGATTCTTCTCCGGGCCGCCGCAGGGTCGCGATGAGGCCGGGTACGCGAGGGTGCCCGGGTTCCTAGGATGGAACCCGCCCGGAACAGGCTTGGGGAAACTGTGAGCACACCCGCACCGGACAGCGAGGAAACCGCCGCTCCGCCGCGGCAGAGCCGGACCAGAGACGCGAACGCCTCGCCCGGCACCACAACCGCCGGCAACCCCCGAGCCAGTTGGCCACCGCCCGCTCGACGCCCTCAGCCGCCACCGAGCAGCCCGCCGTGCCGAACGCATCGCCCGGCTCACCGCAGAGACCGACGCAGAACGCGCCGACCGACGTAAGCAACGCGCACTGCGCGCCCAATGGGGCATGGCCCTCGCCACCCTCGTCCCCGGCGTCGCCGCCGCGCTGGCGCTGCTGTGCACCGCCACCAGCCTCACCCAATCCCAGGAACCATCGAGCTCACCCGCAAAGGGCAGATCACCGACCGTTGCAACAACGCCATCACCAACCTCGGCGACGACTCCGAAGACGTCCGCCTCGGCGGCACCTACGCACTCCAACGCATCATGAACGACTCCCCCCGCGACCAGCCGGCCATTGTCCGCATCCTCAGCTCCTACATCCGCGTGCACTCCCCCGCGTCCGGCAAGGGGCAGAAGATGCCCGACGAACGCCCAGCCGACACAGCGGACACCGCAGCAGCACTCGACGTCCTGCGGACACGTGACACCGCGAAAGACCACGACGGAATCCTGAACCTACGCAAAGCGGATCTCCGCGGTTGGCTAGCTCTCCCTACGCTCGGGTGGCAGGACGCTTTGATGCCACCGTTCGCCGGCGCCTACCGCAAGGCGCGCTTCGACGCCGCGAACCTCAGCGAAGCCGACCTCCGCGGCGCTGATCTGCGAGAGGCAGTGTTCCACGGCACAATCCTTACCAAAGCAGAGCTGGTTGCTGCTGACCTGCGCAAAGTGAACTTCGCAGACGCGGACTGGAGTCAGGCCGACCTGGAAGGCGCGAATCTCGCCGGCGCCGGTCTCGGCTGGGCGAACTTTCGCAGCACTTCTCTCGCACGTGCCAACCTGAAAGACGCGTTGCTCCACGGGGCAGACCTCAAGGGAACAGCCCTCAGCTTTGCAGACCTGAGCGGTGCGGACCTCGGAGCAGCGAAGAACCTGACGGTTGACCAGCTCACCGGCGGAGCCCTTCCCCTGACCGGCCCCCGGATCACTGATGAAACCGAGCTGCCCGACTACCTGGCCGGGGACCCCCGCATACAGAAGTATAGAGAAGACACCAACTCGGCTGAAGCCGATCCACCGTGACCAGCAGCCGCTCACTTCTCATAACCCAGGTTGGCCACGCCTGACTAGGCCTATAGGGACCGGCGAAACGGAGGCATCCGTGGCGCGGACCTTGTACACATGCAGATGCTGGAGGGCCCATGAGCTGAACGGTCCGACCAAGGAACCCCTCTGCCGCCGCTGGACGCCAGTTCCGCACGTCCCTATCTACCGCCGGTGGTTTGAGCGTCCGCGTGCGCGCGATGTAGGGGATGCAGGAGTCCCGGAGACGGTGGTGGCTGATCTTGCTTCGTTTGGTGGACACCTTCCCGCTTGGGGACACTGATCCCCGCAAGGGTTCCACGACGGTCTCCCCGCGCAGCGCAGGTGGAGGCGTACCGCTGCGGCTCGGCCAGCGTCCCGCTGTGGGTCACCGCTCGCCGCCGTCTGGCAGCTGAGGCCGTGTCATCGCCGAGCACGCCCGGCGCGCACAGCGGGAGCTTCGCTACCAGCCGCCGAGCCAGGGCCGCTCAGGGCCGCCCCTCACACGCTGACCCAACGTGTCCGGAACGCTGACGCAGTGCGGGGCCCTCGGACAGCGTCCGAGGGCCCCAGCCCGAGATGCTCGTGCACTTGCCCCCCCGCTCGTCGATACGGGGAGTCTCCGATCGGCGACCGCAGGGACAGCGGCTTCCAGTTGAACTGACGAGCCGTCACGATATGTCGAGGCTAGAACCCCCTGTATTCACATCTTTCGATCGGCCCGTAGTAGCGGTAGCTCGTGCTGCCGGGGATTCGGTGCTTGCCTTCCACGCGCGTGCACCACTTCTGGTCTCCCGCCCTGTTGGTGGCCGCGGCGGTGTCATCGATGTAGTTGCCGGCCAGACTGTAGTTGTTCGTGAGCCCCGCGTTGCTGCCATCCCTGACGATGGAGACGGTGACGTGCAGGTCTGCAAATCGATCGCCGCAGGACAGGCCACCCGTGGCGTAGACCGTGGGCTGGCGGTAGAAGGGCTCATTCGCGAAGAGCTCGCAGCTCGCGGCGGAGGCCGCGGCGTGCGCCTGGGTCATCGGCAGCATTAGAGCCCCGGTACAGGCAGCAGTTAAGCCAGCTGCAACCAGACTCTTGACCTTCCTCATCACGGGTTTCCTCCTGTGTGCGTAGCCAGTCGGACAGCCGCCCGCCCTGTTGCGGTGCAGCTGCACAGATCTTGTCCAGCTGATCTGGTCCGGGCCAGATCCAGAGCATGTCCGGGACACGTCCTGGCTCGTCCCGGAGCACCACCCGGTTCTGCGCCCCCGCAGAACAGCATCGGCCTCCAACCTGGAACAAACCTTCCGAGAACCTTGAATTTCCTGGTCAGCACGTCGGCGTGCCGACCGAAACGTCCCCGCTTTGTCTGCCAGCCCCCGGATCCGCCCCACCAGCCCTGCGTGTGCGCGGCCAGTGGCACCCGATCGTCCACGCCGCCGACCGGCCGTGCCCTGGAGCGCTGGCTGACCACTCACCGGGCCCTGACCGCCGGACATCTGAAAGCACTTCAGGCCGGTGACATTCAGGAACTGTGGGTCACCACCGCACCCAGGCGCCTGCGTGGCGGGGCAGCCTGCCCGCTGCTGGAGGCAGCGCACCGCAAGTCGGCAAGGCGCCCAGAGGAACTCACGGGATGTCGCACATGAGGAATGCGCGACGGCTTCCTCCGACCATGGGGCGTCGGCCGATCCACTGAACTTTACGGAACGGACCGTTACCTCAGCCCAATTGCCAGGGTGGGCGGCGTCTGCTTCTCGGCTGCGATGGGCACCTGATCGACCCGGCTGTCGGTGTTAGCGTCGCCTTGGAGGCTCGTACGTGCATGCCCCGGACGAGATGTGCGCCGTACCCGGCCCGCCAAGACGACGCGCGGGGGTGCCGACGGGGCAGGACGTCGGCCGTGACATGGTCGGGCGCTCCCGCGGGCGAAGCCCCCAGACGGGGGCGCCGGACCGCGCCGGCCCCTCGCCGAACCGCGCTTCGAGCCAGGGGAATCCTGAAGGTGCCTGGTTATGGCCGGTTTTCCGGCCAGTGGCGGCGGTGGTGAACGACCGGGGCTACGGTCCGGCGGGCACCCGAAACCGCGTCTGTGCCTTCAGGGGGAGGTCACTGTCCGCCGAGGTAGTCGGTCTGCGAGGCGATCCGGTCCCCGCGCAGCTGCAGGACCGAGCAGAAACTGACGGTGACAGGCTCTCCCGCCGGAGGCAGGCCCGGGTGTACCCCGGAGCTGGTTCCCTCGAAGCGAATTCGACGGCGATGGCGTCTGCGTCGGCGATGATCCGCTTGATGGTGAACTTCCGGTCGGGAACGGCACCGGCGTACTCCTGCAGGTGGCGCACAAAGGCGTCCCGGCCGGTGAAAGGCGAGCCCGAAGGCGGGCACTCGTAGGTGGTGTCCTCGGTATACAGGTCCCCGAACCGGTCGAAGTCCTGGTCGCTGTAGGCGTCGACCCACTCGTGCACGAGCTCGTCGCTGTTCATGGCTCTGGTCTGTCTGTTGTCCAGAGCCCGGGTCAGGCATATTTGCCGAGTTCGCTGGCCTGGAGGGCGGCTTGGTCGTTGATGCCGATGACGTAGCCATCCGGGTCGCGGAAGTAGAAGATGCGCTGGCCGGTGTGGTCGGTGTCGGTGTCCTTGATGATTTCCGCGTGCCGGGAGATGCGGTCGTGAACACCGTCGAAGTCGTCCACGCCCAGGTAGAACATGCCGGCGAAGCCGATGGGGGTGTCGGCCAGGCTGGGCAGCCAGTTCTTCAGGTCGGCGTTGCTGTAGAGCATGGCGCAGAATCCGCCCTGGTAAAGCAGCATGTGGATGTCGTCGCCGGGGCGGGCGGTGCTGGAATCGACGTCGAAGCCGAGCTGCTTGTAGAACGCGATGCTTGCCGCGGTGTCCTTGACACTCAGGCAGGGAGCGAACGGCATGAATCCTCCATGGTCGGGTGCGGCCTTCACCAGGGTGCGAGCGCGGGACCGGCGTGCGCCGGGCGCCCCGCGGTTCCTGATCTCCGCCGGTCGGGGCGGGGGTGCACTCCGGGGGCCGCCGTCTTGGTGAAGCAGCCGCTGTGAGCGGCTGGGGCTGTCAGCGGGTGCTGCTGATGCAGAAGGGCTGGCCGGAGGGGTCGAGCAGGACGGTCCAGTGGTCCCCGCCCGGCTGGTGGGCGGGCTTGGTGGCGCCCAGCCCGAGGAGCCGCTTCTCCGCCGCCTCGACGTCGTCGAACCTGATGTCCATGTGGAAGGCGAGTTCGTCCCTCGGCCAGGTCGGGGCCTTGAACGACGTGGCGGACCAGAAGACGTACATCATGTCGCCGACCCACACGGGGAAGGCCGCCGGGTTGCCGTCCTCGTCCCGGTACGGCTCGGAGACCTGCGTGCCGAGGGCGGCGGCGTAGAACTCCGCGAGCCGGTGCCCGTCCTCGGCCCAGATCGCGTGCGACAGGACCTTGCCGCTCACGGCGCTGCCGGCAGATGTGTCGACCATGGTCTTCTCCTCTGATGGGGTGGGCTCGGCGGTTTCCGCCCTCTGGAACCGACCGTAACGAGCCAGTAGGACAGCTAATGTCCTATATGGCTCATGGTGGGGGTTCCGCGAATGGGGTGCCGTGAAGCGTGGGTAACGTGAGGCCATGGCGTATGACGAGGTGCTGGCGGAGCGGGTCCGGGAGCTGCTGGAGGAGGGCGACGAGGTCGTCGCGAAGAAGATGTTCGGAGGGCTCGTCTTCACGGTGCGGGGGAACACGGCGGTCGGCGTGGTCGGCGACGAACTGCTGGTTCGAGTCGCCCCGGACGACACCCCACAGGCCCTCGCGCAGCCCGGCGCGCGGCCCTTCGAGGTCCGCGGCCGGATCTCGAAGGGCTGGGTGATCGTGGCGGGAGAAGTCCTCGACGACCACGTCCTGGACGACTGGCTGCAACTGGGGCAGAAGGCCGCTGCCGCACTTCCGCCGAAGTAACCCCCGGGTGCGGGGGCGAGGCGGACGGTCCAGGGGGCGCACGACCAGCGGCAACGGCCAGAGCCTGCGGCAGCGTTGGTTCACCCTCCCGGCCGGGCGCGGAGGGCTGCGCACTGAAAGCTGCTCGCGGCCAGAAGATGCGGCGTTGGCTTGGGCCCCGGCCGAGGTCGGCGGGGTGATCCCGCCGGCTTGCCTGGCAAGGGTTGCATCTTCCGCAACGGCATGTGGTCAGGTGGAGCCGTCCCCCGCTGAAAGGCCCTGCTCATGCACTCGTCCTTCGTCCCACCGCGCCAGGTAAAGATTGGTGACGCGGCGGCCTTCGCCGGCACGACGCCGCGGGCGATCCGGCACTATCACGAGATCGGTCTGCTCCCCGAGCCTGAACGGGGTGGCGACGACCGCCGCCGCTACGGCTACCAGGACATGATCCGGCTGCTGTGGATCCGCAAGATGGCCGACGCCGGGATCGCCCTGGACGACATCCGCGACGCCTTCGCCGATGCACCCGGCGGCGACAGCGGCATCGAGAACGCCCTGGCCAGCCTGGAGGAGACCCTGGCGGCCCAAGAGGCCGTCCTGCGCCGCCAGCGTACCGCCGTACAGCGCATGCGCTCCGAGGGCAGCCGACTGGGCCTGCTCTCCCCCCTGGTCACCCACCGCCTCAAGAACCTGCCCCTCGCATCGCTGCACCAGACGGATCTGGACACCCTGCTCGTCAACGAGCAGATCTTCGGCCCACTCGGAGCGGCAATTACTGCTGACCGCTTCATCGTCCTGGCCACCCACCCCGACCTACGGGAGGAATCCGACCGCCTCGACGCCGCGGAGGAAGCCCTCGACGACAGCGTCGCCGTGGACGACCCGCGCGTTGCCCAGGTGGCAGCCCAGCGGCACGCCTTCGAGCGCGCCCTGTTGCGCGTGATCGAGGAGACGAGTCTGGAGGACGACTGCGAGGCACTGTTCGACGCCTATGAAGAACTCCACCCCCGCAGCGCCGGGGGAAGGGAAACGGCCGCTGACACTGCGGGGACGAAGGAGGGAAGGTGGATGAGTGCCCTCGAAGCGGTCGGCAAGATGCCCTACGACCTGCCTCCGGCCCGCCTGCGATGCATGGAACTAGCAGAAGAACTCGCCGCCCAGGACTGAACCCTCCCCGGCCAAAACAGCCACACCATCAGCCACCACGCCCCACCACTCGTACCCCGAGCCGCGCGCATTGCGCTATGCGACCGAGACCAAGTGCTCAGGCCAACGGTTGTACATGGAAGACCAGGTGCCCGACGGGCGTGGTCGTGTCGAGCGCCTCGTGTCAGCGAGGTGAAGCCGATGCCGCGCTTGCGTAGGCCGGAGACGATGAGGTCCTGGATGGAGCGGCCGAGCCGGTCCAGCGACGGGACGACGAGCGTGTCGCCTGGCGGAGGAAGTCGAGGGCCCTCCACAGTTCCTCGTGTTCGGTGTTCTTGCCGGACTTCGTGTCGGCGAAGATCCGGATAAACCCGGCTTCGGTGAGTGCGTGGATGTGCCGGTTGAGCAGTTGCCCCTTGGTTGGACGCGGGCCTACCCGACGAGGGCGCCGCTGCGTGCGGCGGGGACGGGGGCAAGGAGATCGGCGGTGTCGTCGTCAGGTGTCTGCGCCCGCGAGATCGTACGAAAGCGGCAGCTCTTGAGCACTCCGACTTTCTGACACCGTTGTACGTACATGATCCAGCGTCGATCCAGTCATACCTCAACTTTCCGATCTTGTTCATGAATCCCGGGCGAGGGTAGTGCATGCCCTCGTCAAGTAGGCGATTTTGGCCTAGGCGAATAAATGATCTAGCGAGCGCCCCGAACACTTGATTGACTACTTGCCGGTAATGCGAAAGGCACCACCGCGTAAGGAGAAGTAGCGTGCTCACAACACTCACCAGGAATACCGTCGCAGCGGTTCTGGCCGGAGCGCTGATGACGGTGGCCGGTCCAACGGTCGCTCACGCCCAGGCGCCGCAGAAGGATGACGTCAGGCCCTCGCCATTGACTGTATTGGACACAGGTGACGGTAAGTACGGGTTCATGAACTACAAGTCCGGGAAGATGCTGCAGCCCTCGGGCGGCAGCACCGCCAACGGCGCAAAGATCGTCCAGCAACCCCTGGCCGGGTCGGGTGGCGACTTAGTAGCCGCCCAGAACTGGACCGCCGTCAACGGCGGCGCCGCCACCTGGTTCAGCTTCGAGAACGTCCACTCACGCAAGAATCTCGGTATTAATGGCGCCAGCACCGCGGCTGGCGCGGCAGCCATCCAGGCAAATCCCGCCGGGGACACCAACCAGGACTGGCAGCTGAGATCGGGTGACTACCCTGCGGGGGTCTACGCGCTCAAGAACCGCAAGAGCGGCCTGTGCCTGGGTATTTCGGGCGCGAGTACCGCGAATGGCGCGCAGGCCGCCCAATTCCCCTGCGACGGGTCGAAGAACCAGGGTTGGAAGCTTATCGACGAGTGACCGAGAGGTCGCTGGTTCAGGCTCGCGTCCCCTGGGCGCGGCCCGGCCCCACTGGCTAGCGTGCGCGATTCCACCCTCGGAACTTGCCGTCATGACGCCCCGGACCTTGATTGGTCCGGGGCGTCATGACTTGCTCCAGGCAGACACTTCAGGGCATCGTCACGGCGGCGGTACGCGCCGTGCCAGCTTCCGGCCCCATGTTTGGCTCGGCGCTTCGATGTATCGGTAGGTCAGCACGCACAGCGGCAGCAGCACGGTGTAGAAAGCCGCTTCGAGCACGAGATTGTCCCGCTGCCACCGGCCGATCGTGCCGTCACTCACCGCCAGCAGCAGCGGATGCACCAGGTATACCGAGTAACTGATCGTTCCCAGCCCGATCAGCCACCGCGGTATCCGCCGGCGGCGCAACGCCAGCCCGGCACCGAAGGTGAGCACCGCGAGAAGGAATGCCACGATCCAACCGCGCCGTGTGAAATGAGACCCGTCGCCGTGCCAGTACGCACTCCCCACGGCGCAGGCGACCACCACGACGGCTGCGCACGCAGCGAACCGCCAGGAGTGCTGACCATTCTCGGCCCGATAGACGGCGGTGCCGAGGAACATCACGGCGAGGATCACCAGGCCCTCCCACATGGGGACCGTGCCGTTGAAAAGGACAAGGACGAGCGCCAGAAGCCCGCCCAACACACCCCCGAACACGCGAAGCGCGGACGACCCAGCGCTCGCAGAGCAGATGGCCACCACCATCGTGATCGAGGCCATCGCGACCAGCGGGCCGGTGCCGACCGCGCCCGAGAGGGCGGAGTTCGGCAGCACGAACCCTGCCGTCACGCTCGCGGCAGCGAGCACGGCCAAGGTGACGGCGACCGCTGCCGACCGCTGGTGCAAGCGAACCGTGAAAAGGGCTACGACCAGCAGGTAGAAGGCCATCTCATACGAGAGCGTCCACAGGACAAGAAGGAGATTGGGCGTCCCCAGCAACTCTTGCAGCAAGGTGACATGGGAGACCGCCACCGTGACGGGGCTCTGCCGATCGAAGTCGGCGCGAAGCTCCGCGATGCCCACCAGCTTGAGAACGAGGACCGGCACCACGACAGCCACCCACAGCGGGTACATACGGAAGACACGGCCGATCCAGAAAGTCCTGACACAGCCCCGGCGCTCAAGCGACGCAGGGATGATGTAACCGCTCACAAGGAAAAACACCATGATGCCGTACCGGCTGGTGTTGAACTCCGGCATCAGCTCCCGCCGTAACTCCGCCATAAAAGCGTACGACGAGTGATCGAACACCACCACAAGTGCCGCTAGGCCGCGCAACGCGTCTAACCAGCCCAACCGCGACGTAGAGGTCGGCGGGCCAGACGCAGGTAATCGTGGTGGTACGGAGGGCAGCCGCTCAAGCGGCGGAGAGACGGGGGGTGGGAGTTCCATACTCATCATCACGTCCCGCCTCTCGCTGCTGTTCAACTACACGTCGATCATCCACCGATACGCTTCGGAGTCGATGACCGGGAGCAATTGGAGCGGGCCGATCAGCAGCTCCCGCGGCATCTGCCGACGACCCGCGGGCCCCGGACCGCAAGACCTGCGGGCCGGTGACCGCGTCCAGCGCGACACACGCCAGCTTGCCGGGCCCTGGTGCTCGCCCGGTAACCGCTCTCATCCAATCGAGGCGTTACTCGACCCTTCCGACCTGTCGCGGCCATATGCTGGTGCTGACCCGGACTTTGGCGACGCATGCATGTGCGCGATGTGACAGGACCTCAGGCCGGGACTCGCCCAGGAGTGACCACTGGCGCGGTAAGGTTTCGGGCCTCTCCGGGAGGGAGCCGACTGTGCGTGGCTCTCCGGGTCAGCCGGTGGTGCGGTAGGCGACGACGTTGTTCTTGTCGTCATCCAGGGCGATCCCGGTATACCCGTTGACGACCGAGGGAGCGAGCTTGGGTGAGGCGTTGATGTCGGCGCCGGTCTGGGCGTTCAGGAGGATCGGCCCGTTCTCGGTAATGCCGTAGACGATGCCGTTGTGCACGGCGCTGACGTCGGGCGCGACGCGGGCGTGGGCGCGGTCCGGGAGCTGCCAGCGCAGGTCGGCGCTGTCGGCGTCGACGCCGAAGACTCGCTCGCCCCGAGGGGAATAGCAGACCGTGACGGATTTCCCGGCGTAGGTGCAGCTCAGGGCGCTGGTGCCGCCGTCGACGGTGCTGGCGACCTTCCCGGTACGGGCGTCAAGGAGTTGGGCGAAGTCGTCCCCGTCGCCATAGTCGCGGCCGGTGAACAGTGCGAGGTTGGGGCCGGCGGGGCTTGTGGATGACCCGTAGCCTACTTGCTGGCTGGTCCACCGTGATGCGCCGGTGTTGAGGTCGACGCCTGTCGCGTGCTGTTGGTTGGTGTCACTCGGCTGTCCAGACCGACGACGACGTCACCGGTGACCGAGGAAGCGGCAAAGTTCTTGGTCCACAGCTTCTTGTGGGTGGTCAGGTTCACGGCGTAAGTGACAGCATGCTCACCGTCCGAGACTTGGACGACGGCGATGCCGTTGTCCGCGCCAACCGCCGTGGTGGTGAGCCGACTGTAGGAGTCCTGGGCCCACTCCGGCAGGTTGACCTGCGTGCTCCATAACTTCTTGGCGGCCTCAGCGTCCACGCCCGTGATCTCGACTGCGTTGTGGCCAGCGGTGGTGCCAGAGCCGGAAATCCTGACCAGGAAGGGCACGATGACTTGCGTCTTGGAGCCTGCCGTGCCGAGAGCAGGTGCCTCGGCCGGGTTCTCACTGGAGAATTCGTTCGGCTCGTTCAATACCTCATGCCGGGGGCGCACCTTGGCCAGATGCTCCCCGGTAGTGGTGTCAACGGCAAGCAGATGGTTCTCGGCCGCAATATAGGCGGTGGTCCGGTAAAGGGTGATGGGCAGCGGGCGCGCGATGACCCCACCGAGAGTGATCTTGCCGTTGCCGGCGTCCTCGGGCAGGGGGACGGGCTGACTGCGGCTGAAGGAGCGCGGTGGCTCGTAACTGGTGCGCTTGGGTGCGGCGTCCGGCGACTGCTTGCCGACGGATTCGCCTTGCGGGGCGTCGCCGCTGCTGCATGCGGCCGTCAACAGGAGCACTGCCGTCGCGCAGACTCCCCTGATGACCTGGTGCGTGCGCCGCCGTGACACGTCCATCCCCCTGTCGTATGCGAATGCGTAGAGCACGTTCTGCCGCCCGGACAGGGTGACGGCCACGCGCCGCCCGGCACAGCACCGGGACGGCGCGTCACATCACAACAGGGCAAACGTTGCCTGCTACGGCACTAGACGCGTCATGGACGACATCGGCACCTTCGTACGGCCGTGACCGACGACGACGTGGCGCATAACCGAGGTCGACGCCCTCCGACCACATGCGGCATTCGACACTTACTGTTGCTTTTCACGCAAAGTTCCCGTGGGATGGAGTTGAGCCGTGACGCACGCCGAGCCGTCCGGTGGTGGCGAGCCGACATCCTCCCCCGAGGGCGAACGGCGCAGCTGGGCTCCGCTGTTGGCCGTGTGCGCCGGCTATTTCATGGTGATCCTGGACGTGACGATCATCAACGTCGCCGTACCGGTGATCGGCCGCGAACTGTCGGCGTCCCTCACCGGCATCCAGTGGATCACCGACGGCTACACACTCGTCTTCGCCGGATTCCTGCTGACCGGCGGCGCGCTGGGCGACCGGCTGGGCAATCGCCGGGTCTTCTGCGCCGGCGTCGCGGTGTTCACCGCGTCCTCCGCCGGGTGCGCGCTGGCGCCGAACGCTCCCCTCCTCGTCGCGGCCCGCCTCGTCGAAGGACTCGGGGCCGCACTGATCGTCCCCGGCTCCCTCGCCCTGCTGCAACAGGCCTATCCGGCGCAGGCGGCACGCTCGCGCGCCTTCGGCCTGTGGGGTTCGATGGCCGGCATCGCCGCCTCGGCCGGTCCGCTGCTGGGCGGGCTGCTCGTTTCCACCGTGGGCTGGCGCTGGGTCTTCCTGATCAATCTGCCGGTCGGCGCCGCCTGTCTCACCCTGACCCTGCGGCATGTGGCGCCCTCGCCCCGACGCGCCGACCGGACCTTGGACTGGCCCGCCCAGTGCGCCGTCGTGGCGACGGTGGCACTGCTCACCGCGGCACTCAACGAGGCCGGACGGCGAGGCTGGACCGACCCGGCGGTCCTGGCCGGCCTGGGCCTGGCCGTACTGGCCGCCGTGGCATTCGCAGCCCGCGAGAGGCTGGCCCGCTCCCCCGTTCTCCCGCTCGGACTGCTGCGCTCCAAAGCGATGAGTGGCGGGGCGGCGATTGGCCTGCTGTTCAACTTCGCCTTCTACGGCATGGTGTTCACGGCCAGCCTGGACTTCCAGCACCAGCGCGGCTACAGCGCCCTCGAAACCGGGCTGGCCCTTTTTCCGGCGGTGGCGATGACCATGTTCGCCTCGGTCCTGTCCGGTCGGCTGGCCCGCCGTACCGGCGACCGGCCGCTGGTGATCACGGGCATGCTCCTTGCGTTCCTGGGGCTCGCCGGCTGGGCCGCGGCGGGCACCCATCCCGCCTACGCACTCCTCATTGCCCCGATGATGGCCGCGGGCTTCGGCACCTCGTTCGCCCTCACCGGCTCGACCACCACCGTCATGGGGGCCGTACCCGCCGCCTACTCGGGCACCGCCTCCGCCCTGTTCAACACCACACGCCAGATCGGCAGCGCCACCGGCGTCGCCCTCGGCGGCAGCCTGCTCGCCACGGCTACCGACCCCTCGACCGGCCTGCGCATCAGCATGGCCACCGGCGCGGCGGCCTATCTCACGGCAGCAGTCCTCGCATGGCTGAGCGTGCCGGGGAAACCGAGCCGAAGCTAGGGCGTGTTGCCCTGTGCGACTTCTCAATGCTGGTGTCAAGCCGCGTCGGGTGCCGTCCGGACGAGATCACCCGGCTGGTGCAAGGGTCACCTCGACGGCACGTCTCCGAAGGCGAATCGCCAAGACCTCCATCTCGACGAACGTGCCGGCGAGACCGTTCTCGGCGAGTTGCGTGGCCTGTGCTCGTGCTTCGCAAGGGATAGTTCCCGGGCGTCCCGGAGGGCCTGCAGCACGGGAACGAGGCTGGGCACGTCTCCAGTCAGGTGAAGCCGAGCGGGCCCGTGTGCTTGTAGCAGAGCTTGTCGAATGTTCTCGGGCGTAACGGGGCCGCTGTCTTGCTCGCACCACGAATTCGGGCAGTCTGCACATCGTCCTTTGGTGCCCCAGCGGAGCATGCCGCCGTTGAAGAACTGACCGACATCGCAGGTCGTCGTGCCTCCGCAGGCACTGCACCGGCCTGTTACCTGTACTCGTCACTTCGCGGGCGAGCGTGGCGACCATTACCGCGACCGTCTTCTCTCCGGCGACGCTGGTGTGCTGCCGTTCAGCGGCCCCGGGTGAGTCGTACGGATTCTCTCGTGCAGACGACCTCGCCGGCGTTGTCCTACTCAGCGATCTACTCGCACCTCTAAATGAGCGGCCCGGCCGTCGGTGGGGTCCCGGGCGGCCAAGTCTGTTCAGCCACGAGCGGCGACATCTCAGTAGCCCCTCCCAGAACCCCCAGGCGACAGGACCCTACGAATGGCCCGATCAACCCGCCTAGAAGGTAGGACACCTCAGGCGTCTACTGATTCCCAATGCGGTTGCAACGCTGCCTGGTGACTCGCTGTGAGCGTGTCAGCCCAGCGGGATGGGGCTCGGCGGTGCGGTGATCTCGAAGGTGCGACCGTCGCGTATGAGGGCCCACAGGACGTTCAGACGACGTCGCGCGAGCGCGATGATTGCCTGCTTGTGGTTCTTCCCCTCAGCTCTCTTGCGTTCGTAGAAGGCTTTGGAGACGGGGCAGGAGCGGGAGGCGACCATGGCGGACATGTAGAAGACGCGCAGCAGGCGCTGGCAGTAGCGGCGGGGGCGGCGCATGTTGCCGCTGATGCGTCCGGAGTCTTTGGGGACGGGTGCCAGGCCGGCGACGCCGGCGAGGCGGTCGGGGCTGCCGAAGACGCTCATGTCGCCGCCGGTATGGGCTATGAACTCGGCGCCCAGGACGGAGCCGATGCCGGGCATGCTCAGGATGACCTCGGCGTGCGGGTGGTCGCGAAACCGGCCCTCGATCAGGGCGTCGGTCTCGGCGATCTCCTCATCGAGGGCCATCACCTCCCTCGCCAGCCTGGCGACCATGGCGGCGGCCATCTTCTCTCCGGCAACGGCGGTGTGCTGGGCTTCGGCGGCAGCGACGGCCGTGGCGGCCACCAGCTTGTAGTTGCGGACCTTGCGGTTCTTCAGCCAGGTCGCGAGCCTGCTCTTGCCGGTCCGGCGGAGTGCGGTTGGGGTCTGGTACCCGGACAGCAGGACCAGGGCGGCCTTGGAGGTGCTGTAGTCGAAGGCCCGTTCCAGGGCGGGGAAGTACTCCAGCATCTGGGCGCGCATCCGGTTGATCGCCCTGGTGCGGTCGGCCGCCAGGTCCAGGCGGCGCGAGGTGAGGATACGCAGGTCGACGGCGATGTCGTCACCGCGGTGCACGGGTTCAAGGTCGTGGCGCATACGGGCCTGGTCGGCGATGACGAAGGCGTCCTTGGCATCGCTCTTTCCGTCGCCCCGGTAGGAGCCGGATGCGTGGTGGACAGTGCGGCCGGGGATGTAGAGGACCTGCTGGCCGTTGTCGGTCAGCAGCGCGATCATCAGCGCGGCCCCGCCGGCGTTGAGATCGATAGCCCACGTGACCGTGTTGCCCTCGCTCAGCTCCAGCACATCGGCGATCAGCTTGAGCAGCTCGGTCTCGTCGTTGTCCACCCGCCGCGACAGCCTGCGTTTGCCGTCAGCGTCGATCACTGTGCAGTGATGCGCGGCCTTTCCCGCATCCGTACCGGCCCACAGTTCAGGCACGGCCACCTCCGAAGTCGATCCTGTACCTGTCCCAGCAGACGACCTCGCCAGCGTGTCCTTACCAAGCGATCTTGCCGCGCGCATCCCAATCAGTGGCCGAGTCGTCGCGGGGCACCGGGCGGCCAATCAGTAGAAGCCACTCGTGCGGCATGAGCTTGACAGCCACACCCAGTGCCCCAGGGTCCTCCCGATCCTACGAGTGACCGGAATCAACCCACCAACAACGTAAGGAACTTGTTGGCGTGTTGTCGTTGGGGCTGACGTGGTGTGATCGTCGCGGTATGCCGGTCGTATGAGGTATCCACAGGGTGGTGGGCTGACGCCTGAACGGCAGGCGTTTCGTGAGCGGATCCGGATGGAGGCCGCCGAACGGTTCGGCGCCGGTGGCTCCCGCGCGGAGGTCGCCAAGGACTTACGGGTGGGTGTGCGCTCGGTTCAGCGGTGGCGCCGGGCCTGGCAGGACGCGGGCACGGATGGTCTTCGCTCGGCAGGGCCGGTATCGCTGCCCGAGCTGAGCGAGAAGCTGTTCGCCGTGCTCGAGCAGGAGCTGGCAAAGGGCCCGGTCGCGCACGGCTGGCCGGACCAGACCTGGACGCTGGCACGGATCAAGACGCTGATCGGGCGCCGTTTCCACAAGAGCATGACGCTCTCGGCGATCGCGCAGATGCTGCACCGGCACGGCTTCAGCCACCAGGTCCCTGCACGCCGGGCGACCGAGCGAGACGAGGAAGCCGTCACCGGCTGGGTGAAGGAGAGCTGGCCCCAGGTGGAAACGCCATGGCGGCGCTCGGGGCCTGGCTCTGCTTCGAAGACGAAGCCGGGTTCTCGATGACGCCGCCTACCGCCCGGACCTGGTCCCGGCACGGACGCACACCCGTCATCCAGGTGCGGGGACGCTCCCAGCGCCGCTTCTCCATCGCCGCCGCCTCGATGATCTGGATCAAGGACCTCACCAGGACCACCCGATGATCACGACTCGATATGCCCCTAGTGCTGTGACCGGATAGGTTTGCCGGGAAGCTCGCGGCGTCCGGTGCGGTGCATCGCAAGGCGGAGTATCGCCCTCGTACTGGATGTACTCGGGTGATTCGACAACGCAGCGAGGTGCCGTGCAGGGCGTCGCGAGCCGGTGAACCTATCCGGTCACAGCACTAGTGACGCGCTGAGGTGCCGGACGCCAAGGGCGGGCAGGAGTTGAGTCAACGGTCAACCAGCCGTGGACGCGGGGCTTCACCCGTGGATTCCGCGTCGGTGTCGTCGGTGCCGACCGGGCCGCGGGGAAGCATCCAGTCCAGCCACTTCGGCAGCCACCAGTTGGTCCGGCCGAGGAGTGTCATGGTCGCCGGTACCAGCACCATGCGTACGACCGTGGCGTCGATGAAGATCGCGGTGGCCAGGCCGAGCCCGAACATTTTGGTGGAGGGGTCGTCGGCGACGGCGAAGGACAGGAAGACCGCCACCATGATGAGGGCGGCCGAGGTGATGATCCGGGCGGTGCGCGAGACGCCCTCAACGATCGCCGTGCCGTTGTCGCCGGTACGCAGGTACTCCTCGCGTACGCGGGAGAGGAGGAACACCTCGTAGTCCATCGACAGGCCGAACAGGATGGCGAAGAGGAACATCGGGATGAACGACACGATCGGAACCGTCGCTTCCAGCCCGATGAGTGCGCCTCCCCAGCCCCACTGGAAGACCGCGACCATGATGCCGTAGGCCGCGCCGATGCTCAGCAGATTCAGCAGTACCGCCTTGAGCGGTACGAGTATCGAGCGGAAGACCAGCATCAGCAGCAGGAACGACATCGCCAGCACCGCGGCGACGAACACCGGCAGGCGTTGGCTGGTGCGTTGGCCCACATCGGACAGGCTCGCGGCGGCGCCGCCGACGTGGGCCCTGGCCGGGCCGTGCCCGATCGCCGTGGGCAGCACGTCGGTGCGCAGCCGGGCGATGGTGTCGGCCGTGGCCTTGTCCTGAGGGCTGGTGGTCGGGAACACCACGAGGGTCGCGATGCCGGTGGCCCGATCGATGTGCGTCGGCGCGACGGATGCGATGCCCGGATCCGCCGCGACCGTTGCGACGAGTCGGTTCACCACTCCCGGATCACCGGTGGGGTCCGCGGCGATGACGAGGGGACCGTTGGTGCCCGGGCCGAACCCCTCGGCGACGAGGTCGTAGGCCCGGCGCTCGGTACGGCTGTGGGGCAGTGAGCCGTCGTCGGGCAGGCCGACGCGCAGGCCGAGCACGGGCAGCGTCGCGGTCAGCAGCAGCCCCGCCGCGCCGATCGCGTACGGCACCGGGTGCCGGCTGACGTGCCCGATCCAGCGACGCCACCCGGCGGCGTGGGCGGCGCCTGCCGCCGGGTCCCGCCGCCGTGCGAGTCGGCCCAGTTTCCTGGTCTGCAGAGCCCGGCCGATCCGGCCGGCCCGGGCCAGGCGCGGGCCCGCCGCGCCGAGGAAGGCCGGCAGCAGCGTCACCGATGCGAGCACCATCGTCAGGACGACGATCGAGACGGCAACCCCGCCCACCGTCATGAACGGCACGTTCGCGACCGCCAGGCCGAGGATCGACACGACGACGGTGCCGCCGGCGAAGACCACCGGCCGCCCCGCCGTTGCCACCGCTCGTCCGGCCGCCGCCTGCGGATCGAGCCCGCACGCGAGGTACTCCCGGTGCCTGGCGAGCACGAACAGCGCGTAGTCGATGCCCACTCCGAGCCCGACCATGCTGCCCAGGACCGGTGCAAAGGTGGGGACCTCTGTCACCCCCGCCAGTACCGTCATCGTGGCGACCCCGACGGTCAGCCCGAAGACCGCCATGCCGATCGGCAGCGCGGCGGCGACGAGCGAACCGAACGCCAGGAACAGGATCGCGGCCGCGGCGAGGAGGCCGATCAGCTCGCTCGCGCCGCCGTCGGGGTCGGAGAAGGCGTAGAAGAGGTTCCCACCCATCTCGATGCGCAGCGGCAGCTCGGCGCGCAGCCGATCGCCGAGATCGACGAGGGCGTCGAGGTCTTCGGCCGACAGCCGGCTCTGGTCGGGGTACTGCACCCGGACGACCGCGATCCGCCCGTCGGCCGAAACGAGGCCGCCGCGCACGGCGGTGTCCCCGCCCGTGTCGAGCGCCCCCGCCGGGTCGCTCGTGCCGAGCACGTGCGGCAGCCGCTTCACCTCGGCCCGCAGCCGCGTGAGAGCGGTGCGCGCGCCGTCGTCGTCGAAGAACGTCGCACCGTCGTCGAGGGGGGTGACGACCACTTGGGCGGTCATCCCCTCCTGGCCGGTGCCTGCCCGCTCGATCAGTTCCGCGGCCCGTTGGGAGTCCAGTCCCGGAGCGGTCATCGAGTCCGCGGTACGCCCGCCGAAGGCGACGGCGGCGAGGACGGCGAGCGTGGCGACGATCAGCCATGCCGCGATCACCCGCCAGGGATGGCGGGCGGCGCCTGCGCCCAGGCGCAACAGGGCTTTCGAGAGCATCGGGTCCTCCAACCACCTCGTCGGCCGTCCTTGTACGGCCGCCGATGCCGAGGCTCGTCGCCACGGCGCTCCGCGGCATCGGCCCGCGGGCCGCGGATCCGTCGGCCCCGGGGCGGAGTGAGGACCCGTCCTTTCGGCCGATGCGCGGCACGCCGCGGTCCCTAGGCTGAGAACCGTGCTCCGAGACGACCTGCGAACCCTGTGGACCGAACCCCGGCCGCCCGACGCGCCCGCCCGGTTGCGGCGGGACTGGGCGCTGCTCGCCGCGGGCCTTGCCGGTGTGGCGCTGGAGGCCACCCTGCGCGAGAACGTCGTGTGGCGGCCGGTGGCGGTGGTGGTCGCCGTATGGCTGTGCCTGCTGCCCCTGTGGCGCCGGACCCGCCCGCTGGCGATGGTGACGCTGGCGTTCGGCTCGGTGAGCCTGCTTCCGGTGGCCTCGCTCGTCGCCGCACCGCGCGAGCCCGTCGGCCTGTACACCGGCGCGGTCGTGCTCGTGCTGGTGTACGCGCTGCCCCGGTGGGGATCGGGACGCGAGATCGTGCTGGGCGGCGCGGTGATCCTCGCGGTCGGCGCGCTGTGTGTCGTCACGGACGAGACCCCGGTCGTCGAAAAGGTCGTGGGCTTGGTCTTCCTGCTGCTGCCCGGCGTGGTCGGGGCTGCCGTGCGGTTCCGGGTGACCGCTCGCGAGCGGCAGTTGGAGCAGGTGCGCTCCCGCGAGCGCGAGCAGCTCGCCCGGGAACTGCACGACACGGTGGCCCACCACGTGTCGGCCATGGTGATCATCGCCCAGGCGGGCCGGGTGCTCGCGGGCGCCGACCCGTCCGCCGCCGTCGAGGCGCTGGAGGGGGTCGAGGAGGAAGGGGCGCGCACGCTGGAGGAAATGCGCGCCATGGTCGCCGCGCTGCGCGACCGCGGGGTCGGCGCCGAGCTGGCGCCCCCTGCCGGAGTCGCGGATCTGGAGCGCCTGGTGCGCACCCCGGGTGGTCGCCTCAGGGTCGACCTGGGGCTCGACGGCGAACTGGACGCGCTGCCCCCGGCCGTGGACGCGGCCGTCTACCGGATCGTGCAGGAGTCGGTGACCAACGCGCTGCGCCATGCGGTCGACGCGACCGAGCTCGTCGTTCGGGTCGCCGCGGAACGGCACACGGTACGGGTGAGCGTGCGCGACAACGGCCGGCGCACCGGCCGGGGTCGCGAGGGATACGGACTTACCGGACTGCGCGAGCGCGCGACCCTGCTCGGCGGCACACTACGAGCCGGCCCGGGTACTGACCGGGGCTGGCATGTCGACGCCGAACTGCCGAGAGCGAGGAGCGAGAGCGGTGTCCATTCGCGTCCTCGTCGCTGACGACCAGACGATCATCCGCACCGGGTTGCGGATCATGCTGAACGCCCAGCCCGGCATCGAGGTGGTCGGCGAGGCCGCCGACGGGCGGGAAGCCGTACGTCTGGCCCGCGAACTACGCCCCGACGTCTGCCTGTTCGACATCCGCATGCCCGTACTCGACGGGCTCGAGGCCACCCGGCTGGTCGCCGGCCCGGGCGTCGCCGACCCGCTGGCCGTGGTTGTCATCACCACGTTCGACCTCGACGAGTACGTCTACGGCTCACTGCGTGCCGGCGCCCGCGGATTCCTCCTCAAGGACACGGGACCGGACCTTCTGGCGCAGGCCGTACGGTCGGCGTCCAACGGTGAGGCGCTCATCGCGCCCAGCGTCACCGTCCGTCTGCTCCAGGCATTCGCGGACCTGCCCGCCGGCCGGCCCGTGGCCCAGCCGGTCTCCCCCGTCACCGCCCGCGAGGAGCAGGTGCTCCTCGCCGTCGCTCGCGGGCTGACCAACACCGAGATCGCCGATGCACTGCACATCAGCCTCAGCACGGTGAAGACGCATCTGGCCAGCCTGATGGCCAAACTCGGCGCCCGCAACCGGGTCGAGA
Source organism: Streptomyces sp. NPDC043861 (assembly GCF_056435905.1). Lineage (NCBI taxonomy): Bacteria > Bacillati > Actinomycetota > Actinomycetes > Kitasatosporales > Streptomycetaceae > Streptomyces > Streptomyces sp. NPDC043861. The sequence continues at coordinate 24,710 of NZ_JBWKDP010000024.1, forward strand.
TCGCGATGTGGGCCTACGAAACGCGCCGTATCCTCCCCGGAACCTGAGCCGGGTGCCGGGCCATGTCCCATGAGTCCCCGCCCGGACATCAGTGCACCGGCCGGCTCACGTCGGCTCCACGTGCCTCACCCGCCCCAGAGCGTGACGTACCGGGAGGCCGGAACCGGGACGGTGAGACACCCGATACGACAAGACTCCCGACAGCTACCTCGCCAGTCTCCACCTGCACGCCTCGATGATCTGAATCAAAGACCTCACCAGGACCACCCGATGATCACGACTCGATACGCGCCCTAGGTGTGTTGCCCAGAGAACGCCTTTCAGATGTGGGAGGTGAGGCCGGTGACAGGGTCGTGGGAGATCAGCGCCGGCAGCCCCGGGTCATACCGGACGGTCTCGCCGGTCAGCAGGGCCCGTCGTTGACTGGCCGTCGCGACCTCGACCAGGAACCGCAGCACGGCGGCCACCCCCGCCCCGTCGAGGACGTCCTCTGGCCAGACGGAGAACTCGATCTCCTCTTCGTCGTAGGGCAGGGCGAAGAACCACACGGCGCCGAAGCGGGCCCGGAAAAAGAAACTCGTCCCCTGGCCCTCCGGCTCGTCTGACCAGACGCGAAAGAGGTCTGCGAAGGCGGGACGCACGGGATCGAGCCGGGAGTAGGGATGCTCCACTTCGGTCTCGTCGGCTACAGCACTCAGGCGTTCGAGGACGGAGATCCACTCGACGCGTGTGGTGTCGAGGACGCGAATGTCCCTCAGGCTGCCGTCGAGGTGGAAGACATCGCACATCCACGGCTCGGGCAGGCACCGTGCGCGGGTACCGTGCTCACCGGCGTGGACGTCCTCGTGCGTCAACTCGCCCCGCCCCCTCGCGTTCGTCTCTCCCATGACACCAAGGTAAGGGCGCCACGGCATGGAGGGACCTGCCCGCCCGGTTCAGGGGTGGATGATCCAATCCTTCGGATCCTGCGACATCACAAGATCTCCGACAGAGCCGAAACTTGATCGTCGACAGCGGGATTCGGGGTGCAGGCAGGCTGGATTCCACATGGAGGATGCATAGATTCCGAAGAAGGGTCGATTCACCAGTTCCAGGCGCGGTCTCACGCGGTTGGGAGAACCCCCGAGCCTTCTAGACGTGAACGGGGTGAACCTTCTGGCCCAAGTCGCCGGTATAGCGAGCTTCTGGATCCGCAAGGGCATCGCCGACCATGTCGAGGCATCCACGACGCCGCCGGACTCGAGCCACGCCACCACGAAACCCAGGCGACCGCCTACCTGCGCGCCGGTTCGGTCCTGGCCGCTTCCCCTTCTATTGCCTGCGATGTGCTGCGCGGCGACGGCACGGTGATCGGCGCCCTGTCGCTGCAGACAGACGGGACATGGTTCTGGTACTCGGACCTGCCCCACTACGTCGAGACGTACCACCTCGCACTCGACGACCGCTTCCTCGCCCACGCCGCCGCCACCGGATGGCAGCCCCCGCAGCTGAGCCTCTCCCAGCTGCTCGCGCTGGAAGAACAACTCACCTCCAGCCAGCCAGCCCAGTCATCCGAACAAGTCGCCGAGACAAGCCCGTCGTCAGACCTGTAACCCGGAGCGCGGCGCCCTTCCAGTTGTCGGCCCGCCCACCCGCCCCGTGGCCCTCCGGCGACGGGGGGTGACGGTGCGTGCAGCCGGGCGGTCAGGGGGTGTCGCGGGCGCCCCCCGGCCGACCGCGGTCCACGTCGGTTCGCCGGGTTGCTCGGGTGTGGCGCCCGTCAGGCCGTCGAGGTGCTCGACGGCCTCGCGGGTGATGTAGCGGTCGAGATCGGGAGACTGCAGGTAGCGGCACAGGAGATCCGGGTCGAGGTCCAGACGCTGGAGGTAGGCGGCGATCGTGCCGACCAGGAGATGGTTGTGGGCGAGGGCATCGGTCAGGGCATACAGGACCTGGCGCCGCCACCCGCCCATGCATTCCTGGTGCTGGGTACCCAGGCTCTGGGCCCGGGCGAGGTAAGCGTTGATATGGCGGCAGCGGTAGGTGGCGCCACCAGCTGACAGATCTGTTTGGGATCATGCTTGCATGGACTTCGACCTCGCCCCACCGACCGGCGTTGGCCCGTTGCGGATCGGTATGACTCGGCACGCGGCCACCACGGCGCTGGACTCGCTCCGCGATCTCTCTGCGATCTCGGAGTCTGATCGGCCGGGGCAGCACGTCTTCCGTCCCAGCGGGCTGATGATCAGCATCCACTGCGTGCGAGACATGCTTGAAGCCATCGAGCTAGGAAGGCCGTCGTCCCAAACGGACCGAGTGTTGTTCCAGGGTGTGGACGTGTTCGCGCTTCCGGCCCGCGAGGTTGTCCGGCGCGTCGGTGTGTTCACCTCGATCGACGAAGATCCTGACGACGACGCTTCATTCATCGCCCCGGACTTGCTGCTGAGCCTCTGGCGTCCGTTCGCAGCCGACGACGAGCCGGAGGATGGGCAGGGCTACTACTTCAGCTCAGCCCTGCTGGCACGGCCTGGCTACTACGACACCCCTGCTCAGGCTGCGGAGCGCTTCCGGCAGAGGTCGTGACGGTCCCGTCAGGAGGCCAGCAGGACTCGCCTCCGCAAGAGGCCGAAGCCCGCCCGGCCGTACAACGCGCGCACTTGCCGCGATGACCGCCCCGGTTTCGCAGGCCAACTGCCACCGCCGACCAACAAGAAGCTCCTCTGTACACCATGTTCGTCTAGGGGAAATGGCCCGCCGGACGAACAATTCCCGCAGTCACAACGGGATTGAGCGGTCGAGGGCGGGGCACGGCGCGGCAGGCGGGGGCGGTGCCCCGCGCAGCGCCGAGGGCAAGGAGGCAGGCAGTGCGCAGCAAGAGAGCCGGGCGCGCAGCGTCCCCTCCGACCGGCTGCCCGTCCTCCACCGTGCGTGAGAGCGCGCAGCGCTCGGACCGGGCCGCAGCGCAGCGAAGCGCCCGGCACGCAGTGGGGCGGGAAGCGCAGCGCACCGCCCCACCCGGCGGCGCGGACCACGCAGCGCCCCGCCCCCGACCAGGAAAAGGGGACGCTGCGCCCCCAACACGCCGTACCCAACGCCCCACACCCGATCGACGCCCAGGACACCGCGGCCCCGACGCAGAGCCACCCTCGACACACTTCAGCGCGGGGCCCGCCGTAGGCCGGCTGGAGGAAGCCCCTTGACGGAGGCTTCCCGGGTAGCCGAGGACGAGCCCCTGAACAGGCCCGCGAACGCCAGCAGCGGGCACAGCAGGACGACTCAGACTCCCCCTGCCGGGGGGCAGCAAAGACAGCCCGGCCCCTGACGTGGCCCAGGTACACCGAGCGTAGGCGAGGCGGCTGACGCTCCCAAGCGCCCGGCTGCGTGCCCGCAGAAGAACACCGGGCCCCCACCGGCAGGCACCCCGGGCCACGGCGCGTCGGCGGCGCCGCCGCCAGGTCCTCGGCGGCAAGTACGCCGCCATCGGCATCACCGACCGCGAGAGCGAGCCCGTGAGGTATCTTGAACATGTTCAATTAAACGCGTTCAAAGGAGGTTCGTGATGGCCGGCAGTCAGAGGGTTGCGGCTCTGCAGTGGAAATGGGCCGTGGCCGGGGCAGTGGTGGCGGCAGTGACCGCGGGGGCTCTCGGGACCTGGCTCGCACTCGAACTGGAGACCCGGTCCGGACGTGAGCTGGTCGGGTTGTACGCGGCCACCGGGGTCACAGCCTCCATCCCGCTCGTGATGCGCACCCATCCGAAGGCATGTGCCCGGGCCTGCTACGTCGTAGGATCGGGACTGCTGGCATGGTCGGTACTCTTGGCCATGTTCCTCATGCTCTGGTTTCTCCCGGCGGCTCTCTTCCTGCTCGTCGCCGCCTTCGTGGACGCCGGCAACCGCCCGGGCGCACGGTTCGCGGTACTCACGCCCCTCGCCGCGATTGCCGCGATCACGGCGATGACGTATCTCTAAGCTTGTCCTACCTCGCCAACCTGGCTCCTAGTCAGCGTCCATCATCCGGGCGCGTCTTCATTACGACGTAATTGCCGCCGGTCGCAGAAGCCGGCAGCACAGGCGACGAGCCGCCTTCATTACGTCGTAACACCTGACGAAGCCCCGCCGACGAACAGGAAGCTGACCGCGACGACCAACTGTCAGAGCCGCTGCTCTGCTGCCAGACTGACGCGCATGGCTGGGAGTCCGCGTCCGTCGATGCAAGATCTCATCAACATCCGCCGACATGCGGGATTCGTGGGACGGCGCGATGAACTCGCGCTCTTCCGCGGAAACTTCGATACGCAACCGGAAGACCTGGAGCACCGGTTTGTCTTCCATATCCATGGCAACGCTGGCGTGGGCAAATCGTCCCTGGTACGCGAACTCGTCCGGACCGCGCGCGAACGGCAGGCGCTCGCCGCCACTGTCGACGATGCTGTGAACAGCGTGCCGGAGGCGCTGGAGACGCTGTGCACCCAGTTCGCACGGATGGGGCAACCGCTCAAGGCCCTCGACCGGCTGCTTGCTACCTACCGGCGCCGGCGGGAAGAGGCGTCAGCCGCGTCTCTCGCGCAGCCCGAGCAGGGCCCGACGGCAGGATCGCTCGCCGCCGCGCAGGCTGGGCTGATCGGCCTCGGAATGGTGCCGGCGGTCGGCGCACTCGCTGGGGCCGTCGACCCGGCTCAGCTCGCTCGCGGCGCCGACCATGTACGGGCCGCCCTCAGCACCCGTGCCGGCAAGCCTGAGGACGCCCAACTTCTCCTTGACCCGCTCCAAGTCCTCACCCCGACCCTTGTTGCCGAACTGGACCGCGTCGCGGCCCATGCTCCATGGATTGCGCTCTTCTTCGACACCTACGAACGCACCGGACCGTTCCTTGACCTGTGGCTGCGCGACCTCATCATCGGCGGACGCTATGGCTCGCTGCCCGCGAATGCCTTGGTCACACTGTCCGGACAGGGCCCGCTCGACCCCAACTGCTGGGCGGACTGCGCCGACCTGGTGACCGAGATCCGGCTCACGCCCTTCACTGATTCCGAAGCTCGGCAGCTTCTCGCCGCCAAGGGGGTGGTGGACGAGAAGGTGGTACGGGATGTGCTCAGGCTCTCCGGGCGGCTGCCCGTCCTGGTCTCGACCCTCGCCGAGAACGCCGCTCGCCCGGGCGGTGTGGATGACCCCAGCGCCACCGCCGTCGAGCGCTTCCTGAAGTGGGAGCGAGACCCAGTTCGCCGCGCGGCCGCCCTCGCCGGAGCACTGCCACGGTGGCTGAACGAGGACGTCTTCCGCACCGCAATCACTGCTGACACAGATCGTTCCGACGGAACTGCTCTGTACGGCTGGTTACGCACCCTGCCGTTCGTGAGCGAGAGCGAAGGCCTTGCCCACTACCACGATGTGGTACGCGACCCGATGCTGCGGCTCCAACGCTCCGTGTCGCCTGATCGGTGGCGCGCGGCCCATGGCCGGCTGGCGGAGTCGTTCGGACGCCGGCGTGAGGCGGCCGGGGCGGGCCTGCTGCCCTGGGAGCGGACGGAGGAAGACGCCTGGTGGGTGGAACGCCTGGAAGAGACGTACCACCGGCTGTGCGCGGGGCCGCGGCTGGCCCTCGCACAAGCATTGGGGGACGGTCCCTGGGCCTGCAGCGAAGGAGCAGAGTTGGCACGACGCTGGGCGCAGGTGATCATCCAAGCGGGCGAGGCCGCCGGGGACGAGGCATTGCGCGACTGGGGATCCCACTGCCTGGCCGCATTACGAGACGAGCAGCGCGGTGTCGAGAAGCTGCTCGGACTGCTCTTGTCCCGGGCAGAGCTCGAAGAAGGGTCCCGCGCCTACGCCTTCATGGTCCGAGCCGAGGCTCATCGCCAGGCGGGAACATACGACGAGGCCTTCGCGGACTTCGACCGGTCAATCGCCTTGGCCCCGCACCGGGCCCGTCCACACACCGGCCGAGCACTGACCCACCGCGCGCTCGGTCAATACGAGAAGGCACTGGAAGATCACGACCGCGCCGTCGAGCGACGCATGTCCGGCGTGCGTGCCTACTGGCATCGAGGTGAGACGTACAGGCTGGCGGGCCGTCCCGAGGAGGCAATCGCCGACTTTGACCGGGTGCTCGCCATCGATCCAGGTCATGTCCCGGCACTGGCCAGCCGTGCGCGGACGGCGCACACCCAAGGGCGCTTCGCAGCGGCGCTGGCCGACCTCGATCTTGCCCTTGATATCAAGCCGGACCACACCTGGTCCTTGGTACGTCGGGCCCAGGTACGGCGCTCCCTCGGCGACACAAACGGGGCCCGGGCTGACCTGGACATGGCCCGGACGCTGTCACCACACAACGCGTGGATCGTGGGAGAGCGAGGGGAAGTCTTACGACAGGAAGGACGTCACCAAGAGGCCATCGCCGAGTACGACCGTGCCCTCTTGCTTGACCCAGGGTACGCCTGGGCACTGGGCAGCCGTGCGATGGCGAACGAGACGCTCGGCAGACGGGCGGAAGCCCTGGCAGATCTCGACCGAGCTCTCACCTTGAACCCGTCATACAGCTGGGCTGCCGACCAGCGCGATCGCATCCTCGCCGTGGAGACCGGGCTGACCCAGGACCAGATCGTGCAGGGCGCCCTGCGGTCGGGGCGGGGTGCAGATCCGCCGGGCAATGCGTCCTGACGCGCCAGGATCGCCGCGCATCCCGCCACCCCTCGCGGTGAATTCCGCGTCGCCTTGCCGGTGCGCCGGCACCGGCTGTGTGGGTGGTCAGGCGGGCTGAGGGTGGCCGAAGAGGAGGTCGTAGCCCGCGGGAAGCTGGAGCAGGATCTGCCCCAGCAGGTCGTCGCCGGCGGCGTCGGCGACCGTGCTGAGGACGGCGCTGACGTCCCAGGTGGCGGTCTGCTCGGTGGCCCCCTCGATCCAGGCCGCTGCCGCCCGCACGAACCGCTCCGGTGGCAGGGGCTCGGCGCTCTGGAGCGGGTTGAGGAGGATCAGGGCGAAGTCTTCCGGCAGGCGTGCCGCCAACTGGGCGCGGACCTCGCCGACCAGGTGCGCGCCCAGCAGGGCGAGCACCACACGGGCCGCGCGCTCTGCCTCCTGCAGGCTGTTGTACTCGCCGCGTTCCTTCACGTGATCGAGGAACGCTTCCCATCGCAGGGTCACCTCGACCGCCACCCTTCTTCGGTCCGTTCCGTGGGCGCGGAGGACGGGGGTGAGGGGGAGATCAGGTGCCCGTCCTCCGCCGCTGTTCGGCCCGCGTCGCCGGTTCAGCCGGAGATCTCCTTGCGGTCGGATCCGACGCCGATGGAGATCTTGCGGGGCTTGGCGCGCTCGGCGATCGGGATGCGCAGGGTGAGCACGCCTGCGTCGTAGTCGGCCTTGATGTGCTCGGTGTCCAGCGTGTCGGCCAGCACGATCTGCCGGGAGAAGGCACCCAGCGGCCGCTCGGAGAGTTCCATCTGCACGCCGTCGGCCTTCGCGACCGGGCGGCGTTCGGCCCTGACGATCAGCATGTTCCGCTCGACGTCGATGTCGATCGCGTCCGCGCTGACGCCGGGGAGGTCGAAGGCCACCACGTACTCGTCGCCCTCGCGGTAGGCGTCCATCGCCATCGCGGACGGCCGCGACCAGGTGCCAGGGCCCATCAGCTGCTGAGCCAGCCGGTCGAGCTCACGGAAGGGGTCAGTGCGCATCAACATCGCGAAACACCTCCAGTAGGTTCGGGCAGTTGCTGCCAATGTGCTGCACTGAAACCGTTGTAGCATGTCATCCAAAGGATGACAATCGCAGTGTCGTCCAGTGGATGACGACCCGAGGGAGGTGCCCGTGACAGCAGCCGACCAGCCGGCCTCTTCCAGCGCCGACGCCCAGAGCCCGGCCTCGTTTCTCGCCGCCGCGGCGGCACTGAAAGCCATAGACGACGCCCTGCACGCCGCGCAGCACGAGACGCCCGACGCCCCCGGCACTCCCGGCGTCGGCCCGGAGCAGGCCCTGGCCTCCCTCCTGCTGCTGCGGCAGGTACGCGAGCAGCTCGCCGGATGGGAAAGCGGCCTGATCGAAACTGCCCGGGACGCGGGAGCCAGCTGGGCCGACCTCGCCGACCCCCTCGGCGTCGCCAGCCGGCAGGCCGCCGAGCGCCGCTACCTGCGGGGCAGGCCCGGCCCCGCAGGAACCACCGGCGAACAACGCGTCCAGGCCGTCCGCGAACGGCGCGCCGCCGACCGCAGCGCCGCCGCCTGGGCCCGCCGCAACGCCGCCGACCTGCGCCGCCTCGCCGGCCAGATCAGCGCCCTCACCGACCTGCCCGCCGCGGCCTGCAGTCCGCTCAGCCAGCTGAACGCGGCCCTCGCCCATGACGACCCGGCCGCCCTTGTCCAGCCCCTCAACGCCACCCGCCCCCACCTGGCAGCCGCCCATCCCGACCTCGCCGCCCAACTCGACACCCTCACGAACTCCGCCACACTCCCGGCAGCCCCCGACTGACCGGAGTCCGCACAGCGACGGGGCCCCGGCCGTTCAGGCGGCCTGACCGAAGCCGGCCGCTGCCGGGTCCTGCTCGCGCAGCGGGGTGGAGTCCACGTCCAGCTTCGGGTCGTACGCGTCGGGCTGGATGCCCAGCTCGTGCGTGCTGTACTCGCCGAACCGGTTGATGTGCTCAGTCAGGTACGGCGAGATGTGCGCCCGGTCCTCCGGCTCGATCTCCCAGCCCTCCAGCTCGCCGCGGCGTTGGTCAAGGACGCGTGCAGGCTCCGCTCGTCGGGCCTGCCGTCGGCATCCCTTGATACCGCGCCGGGATGCCCTTTGCCTCGCTCCTGATAGGGCTCGACCTCAGGGCGCGCGTACTCGCCATCCGGATGAAGTACGCCTGTCTCGACCAGCTCAGGCAGCAGCAGATCCGGCTGCCGACCCCATCGCCAGACCTCTCCGCCCAGTCCGAAGCCACAGACCTCCACGCCGTCCCTGGCATACCCGAACAGCGTCGGCGGATGGTCGGGACAGGGCACTGTGTGGCGCGGGAGGTCCGTGCCGCATCACTCAAGTCGATACCAAGTCGTGGCCACCTCCACACGTCTCCTCATAGCCAAGGGCCAACAGCGAGTGCGGTGTCGGCAGCGAACCTGAGCCAGTCCAGCAACCGATTCCACGTCACTCTGTCGTGCTGGTGAACGAGTCCGAGCACATGGTGAGTTCCTGGTGCCTGAACCAACATGCCCGCGTCCGAGAACACATTGGTGGACGGTGACGGGATCGACTGCGTGAAGAAGGCAGTACGGCCGAGCAATGGCAGGCGGAGTCCATCGGGGGCCACAGTGATCCCCCGGCCCCACCTGGCCCCACCTCGACGCCATGACGCCATGACGCACCCGTAAACCTGAACCTGCGCGCCGAGTGCGGGCGCTCGCGCACGGCGAAGAGGAAAGGCCAATGCCCGCCTTGACCTCAAGCGTGATTGAGCTTCTAACGTATCTGGTAGTTGATCATCTGACGAAGGGAGCACTGCCCTCATGATCCTCGTGACAGGAGCCACCGGAAACATAGGCAGGGCACTGCTGACGGAACTCTACGCCAGCGGTGCCGGGCCGCTGAGGGGGTTCACCCGTGATGCCGGGCAGGCCGCCTTTCCCACAGGGGTTGTGGCGGTGGAGGGCGACTTTGCGGAGCCGGCCTCGTTGAAGCCAGCGCTGGAGGGAGTGCGTTCGATGTTCCTTGTGTCGCGTCTGGGGCCGGACGCCGACATTCTCGAGGCCGCCGAGAACGCGGGAGTGGAGCACGTGGTTCTGGTGTCGTCCATCACCGCACAGACCCATCCACACCTGGGTCCCGCCAGCGAGAATCTAATGGTTGAGCAACTACTCAAGGACAGCGGCATGGCATGGACAATCCTGCGGCCGACGCAGTTCGCCTCGAACACCCTGATGTGGGCGCCTGCCATCCGACGGCGCGAGACGGTCCGCGCGCCGTACGCGGACACCGCATTGCCGACCATCCACCCCGCGGACATCGCATCGGTGGCATGGGCGGCGCTTACCGAGCCCGGCCACCAGGGCCACACGTACGCCCTGACCGGCCCAGAGCCAGTGACCGCCCGGCAGCAGGTCGAGGCCATCGCGGCAGCACTGGGTCGGGAGGTGCCCTTTTCCGAGATCAGCCGCCAGCAGGCGCACGCACAGATGGCTGCAGTCTTCGGGGTCGAGGTCGCAGATGCGGTGCTCGATGTCACGGGCGGGGACGTCAACGACGAGCTGTTGATGGTGCGTAACACGGTTTCACAGGTGACAGGCAACCCGGCCAGGTCGTTCCAGCAGTGGGCTTGGGAGAACGCCGCCGCCTTCCGGTGAACCGCTGGGCCTGAGCTGGCAAGACGTAGGACTGAACACAGCAGGTGCGTCTGACCGTGACGTTCTTGGGCTGAGCCTGGAACGTCTGACGGCCAGGGCTGAGCTCAGTTGCGGAATCGGCCCACCGAGGGTCGCCGCGTCCACGGGCGAGGGCGGGAACGGGCATCCAGGACCGCAGTTCCCGTTCCAGCCGAGCGCTGACCCGCTGCAGGCGGGGATACTTGAACCGCTCCGGGTCTGATGGAGGCTCGCTTCCCTGAGAGAATCTTGTGTCCTGAGTCGGAGATTCGTCGGCAGTATGTTGCGACTTTGTCGAGGATTTCGTCGGCTGTTTTGGTCCAGGTGAAGGGCCGTGGGTTGGTGT
>NZ_JBWKDP010000025.1:0-29069 GCF_056435905.1 Streptomyces sp. NPDC043861
CCAACTCGCCACCCTCGGCATCATCGGCGAATACGTCGGCCGGATCTACCACGAATCCAAACGACGCCCCCACTACGTCGTGCGAGAGACCGACGAGTCCGCATCGATCCGCTCTGACAGCCTGTCACCGCCGCTGCCGCGCGACCCGATGCGCTCGCCGGCCGACGGTGCCGGCGGCTCACCGTACGAGTACGCCGAGAGCGGGGGCGCGCACCACGGTTCCCCACCCGGAACCGGCTGAGAGCCCGGACGCACACGGTGCCGCCCGGAGCCCGGTCGGCAGCCGCTGCCGGGAGTTCGACGAACGTGTCGGTCACCGTGGCGTCCATGGGCCCGGTGTGCACCCGCGCGCACCACCACGGCGGCGACGGACTCCGGCCGCAGGATCCGATCCGGCTCCGTGTGCCGGTCAGGGCGTGGGGATGCCGCCGGGGCGGGCGGGGCGTCCGAAGCGCACCGCCACGCCGGGGGAGTACAGCACGCTCATGGGCTCACCGAGCGGCACCGGAAGCCCTGCGGCCCTGGTGAGTTCCTCGTCGCACTCGATGAGTTCGGCCCGGTGCAACGGCCACTGGGGGTGGGTGTTCGGGAGGTACATCGGACGTCCGAACGACGCGGTGTGCATGCCCCAGCGGGCCGTGAGGAATTGCTCGAGGCCGGTGGGCTCCTGGATCCGTTCGCCCGGACGGACGGTGATCCGGCTGCCGGCACCGCGGGGCCCCGGCCAACGACGGGTGCTGGTGTACGTGACGGTGTCGCCGTTGCGGCGGATGGTCATCCGGGACCAGAGGTACGGCAGTCGGAAGGCTGCGCGCCCGACGGCGACGGGTATGAGACGGGCGGCGTCGAGCGAACGGAAGACGACCCCGCGTCGGCCGTGGTCATCGACCGAGTAGAGCCGGACGTTGGTCTCGGGGAACGTGCCCAGGTAGGGCATGCCCGGGAGACGGAACCATCCGACGCGGTGCATGCGAAAAGGAACGAGGCCCACGTATGTGGCCCCGTCGAACGTGTCGGGAACGGTGCCGGCCGGCAGCAGATGAGCCACGTCCGCGGGGTCCACGGCCCAGTGCAGGAAGGTCAGGTCGAGCCATGACTGTGTGAGGAGCGGATTCTCCGTGGAAGGTGGCGGCTCGGCGGAGATCGGCTCGGGAGCGGGCGGGACGGGGGAGGACGGTGTCCGAGTCTGCGGAGGCACAGGCATGGCGCAAGCATGCCAGCAGCCGTCTCCACAGGGACCGCCGGCCAGGGCCGTGGGGTGCACGGCTCCGCCCCCGCTGCGGAGTCGGACACACGAGGGCTTCAGTAGTGTGGGGGTATGGCGGGACCGGAAGAGCCGGGCCAGGTGCCGGCCGCCGATGGACCGGATTTCGCGGCCTATCACGCGGCCCGCTGCACCAGCCTGGGCGAGGTGGATTCCCTGGTGACCGGCTGCCGGGCGTGCCCGCGTCTCGTGGCCTGGCGGGAAGAGGTCGCCAGGGTCGGACGCGCCTCGTTCCAGGACTGGGAGTACTGGGGCCGGCCGGTGGCCGGATTCGGGCCGTCGGACGCGGCCATGGCTGTGGTGGGGCTCGCGCCCGCCGCTCATGGAGCCAACAGAACGGGACGGATGTTCACCGGGGACGCCTCCGGCGACTTCCTCGTCAGCGCGCTCCACGCCGTCGGTCTCGCCTCTCGGCCGACGTCCACGCATGCCGGGGACGGGCTCACTTTGCGCGGAGTGCGACTCACCGCGCCCGTGCACTGCGCTCCCCCGCAGAACCGGCCCACCACCCTGGAGAGGGACACGTGCCGGCCCTGGCTGTCGTCCGAGCTGAAACTGCTCAGTCCTCATCTGCGTGCCGTGGTGGCGCTCGGAGGCTTCGGCTGGCGGGCTCTCCTGCCCGCGCTCGACGCCGGGGGCCGGCAGACGCCCCGCCCCCGTCCCGCCTTCCGGCACGGCGCTCATGTCGTCCTCCCGGCTGCAGACCACCCCCACCCGCTGCATCTCCTCGGTTGCTACCACCCGAGCCAACGCAACACGTTCACCGGGCGGCTCACCTTCACCATGATCGTCGAGGTACTCGGTCATGCCGCTGAACTGGCGGGGCTGCAGCCGTCGTGAACCGTGGCCGCCCCTGCGTCGGTCCGCCCCTCACCATCGGCTGCGGTCCGCAGCACCCTTCGGGTGCGGAAGCGACCGAATTCCACCCAACTGGCCCTGTATTCCTTAACATTGACGGAGACCGGTGCCTTCGGGCGCGGTGTACCAGCGGCGTGTTTCCGACATCACTCGAGGAGAAGCCCTGAACCCGTCCCCGTGCCCTCCGCCGGCCGTCATGTGCTCGACGTCCCACTGCGCGGAAACAGGTGTCCACCGCTCCGACCGGCGCACGATGACGGGGACGGTGTGACGTGAAGCGGTTCTTCGGCCGGGTACGGATGACCGAGCCGGCGGTCTCGGAGGCGGAGCGGGAACTCTTCGGGGGGCCGCTGCGGTACGACATGGGCTGGTCCGAGCACGAACGCTCCCGGCTGGACCTGACCATGGTCACGGCGATCCGGGCCATGCCCCGGCTGGTGTTCGGGACACTGCGCCGAGCATGGCGGGCGGACCGGCCGTCGCTGCTGGGAGTGGGGATCAGCGAGGTCGGGCAGGGCATCGCCGCGGCGGTGGGTCTGCTGGCGGTCAATGCCGTGATGCACGCGCTGTTGGGGTCCGGCGCCCCGGCCGACCGATTACGCACGGCTCTGCCCGCCCTGATCACCGTCGCGGGTGTCGCAGTGATCAACGCCGGGCTCGCCGGCTGGTCCACCTCCCGGGCAGGACGCCTGGAACCACTGGTCGAGCGGATGGCCACGACCGAGTACCTGGCGGCTGCGACGGCGGTGGAACTGGAGGCGATCGAGGACCCGGCGTTCCGTCGTCTGATCGACGTGGCGCAGTACGGGGCCGCTTCCGCCCGGCGCATGATCGGGGCCTGTGTCGCCGCCCTCAACGGCACGATCGCCCTGATCGCCACGGCCGGGGTGCTCGCCGTTCTGCACCCGGCGCTGCTGCCCATGCTGCTGCTCATCGCCGCCCCGCGCGGGTGGGGCGCCATGCGCGTGGCGCAGGAGCGGTATGTGTCGGTGATGACCTGGGTCGAGCATGTGCGGGCCAGCCGCCTGATCGGCAATCTCCTGACCGAGCGCAGCGCGGCACAGGAGGTGCGGATCCATGCGGTCGGTGCGTTCCTGCTCGACCGCTACCGCGACATGGCCGAGAGCGCCGAAGCCGAGCAGAGACGCCTCGCCGACGACAAGGCCGCCACCGAACTGGTGGCCGCCGCGCTCTCCGGCTTCGCGGTCGCCTGCACCTATGCGGTGATGGGCTGGCTGATCGTGGCCGGGCACATGGAGCTGGCGGTGGCCGGAACCGCGGTGATCGCCGTCCGGTCCGGATCCGCGAGCCTGGGGGCACTGGTGATGAACATCAACCAGTTGCACGAGGAGTCGTTGTACGTCCAGGACCACGACCGCTTCCTCGCCGCGGCGGCCTTGCGCGCCATTCCCCGTTCGGGAACCGGCGTGCCCGACCGGGTGGACGAGATCGGGTTGGAGAAGGTCTCCTACCGGTACCCGGACCGCGACGAGCCCGCGCTGGACGAGGTGTCCCTCTCCGTGCCGATGGGGTCCGTGATCGCCGTGGTCGGAGAGAACGGCTCGGGCAAGAGCACGCTGATGAAGATCCTTGCCGGGCTGCTGCTCCCGCAGAGCGGCCGCGTGTCCTGGGGTGGTGTGGAGGTGGCCGATCTCGACCGCACACAGGTCTTCGAGCGGGTCTCCCTGCTCACACAGGACTTCCACCGCTGGCCGGTGACCGCCGCGATGAACATCCGGATCGGCCGTCCCCGTCGCGCGGCCACCCACGAGGAGCTGGAGCCCTCGATCGGCCATGCGGGCGCGTCGCCGCTGATCGGGAAACTGCCGCACGGACTGGGGACGTTGCTGGCCCGGATGTTCCGTGGGGCATCGGAGATCAGTGGCGGTGAGTGGCAGAAGATCGGCCTGGCCCGCACCCACTGGCGCATCAGGACCTGCCGGGGCGACGGCGTCCTGATCGTCGACGAACCGACTTCCGCGCTCGACCCCGAGGCGGAGATCGAGGCCTTCGACCGCATCCGTGCCCTCGCCGGTCCCCACCTGGCCGTCGTCCTGGTCACCCACCGCATGTCGGGGGTGCGCCACGCGGACACCATCTACGTCCTGCACCAGGGCCGCATGGTGGAGCACGGCAGCCACGACGAGCTGATCGAGGCCGACGGGCGCTACGCCGCGATGTTCCGCACCCAGGCCGCCCAGTACGCCCCGGCGAGCCGCCCCGGCATCCCGCGCCCCGGAACGCCAAGGGTCCCGAAGCGCTCATGAGCCCGAGCGGCATCGCCTGCTCGGGCCCGAGGCCCCGGCGCCGGGGCCTCGTTGCGCACCGCGGCCCTGGTCGGGCCCGCGGTGCGGGCCCGACCAGGGCCGGAGGAGAACTGACGTCACCGTCGGCGGACGGCCCCGCCACGGTTGCGCGTCCGGAGAAGAACGACACCTGCGATCAGCAGCACGGCTCCGACCGCGGAGGGCCACAGCTGAGCGCCGGTGTTGGCAAGTCCGCCCTGTCCCGCCTGTACGGTCTGGGACTTGCTGCCGCCGTCGGGCGCCGGGTTGTTGTTGCCGGCGTCCGGCGTGTTCGGCGCCTCGGGCTGGCCGGCACCGCCGGACCCCTTCGCGATCTTCGGCTGGTCCGCGCCACCCGCGCCGTCACCGGACTGCTGGTCCTGGCCGCCGTCACCGGGCTGCTGGTCCTGACCGCCATCGCCGGGCTGCTGGTCCTGACCACCGTCACCGGACTGCTGGTCCTGACCACCGTCACCGGGCTGCTCCTCCTGACCGCCATCACCAGGCTGCTCCTCCTGGCCGCCATCACCAGGCTGCTGGTCCTGACCACCGTCACCAGGCTGCTCGTCCTGACCGCCATCACCAGGCTGCTGGTCCTGACCACCGTCACCAGGCTGCTCGTCCTGACCGCCATCACCAGGCTGCTGGTCCTGACCGCCATCACCAGGCTGCTGGTCCTGACCACCGTCACCAGGCTGCTGGTCCTGACCACCATCGCCCGGAGCGCCGTTGTCGCCGGGGCCGCACTCGCGGCCTTCGTTGATGCAACCCACCAGCTCCTGCATCAGGTCGTCATCGAAGACGTTGATGAAGTCGCCGTGGTCGGTGACCGGCTTGTGCAACTGCTCCGGGAAGGAGTCGACCGCGAACACGCTGGGGTTGGCCCCGTCGAAGACCGGCGGCGGGACGTCGTACACGATGCGCTGCACCAGCTGCGGGATGGCCTTGAACCCGTTCTGGCACTGCCCGTTCTGGTCGGCGAACGCGACGTGCGTGCGGTGGTTCGCACTGTCGGTGTTCTGACCGTCCCAGCAGCTCTGGAACTTGAAGCTGCGTACGACCTTGCTGCCCTGCGGGCAGACGGGGTACTTGTCCTTCAGCTGCCGGTCCTCGAATCCCGTGCAGCTCCAGGACGCGTTGGCGTTCGCATTGCCGTTGACGAACGCCTTGGCGTCGCCGGTGATGATCCGCAGGAAGCGCGGCATCGCGGTGACCTTGCCGACCGGGCTTCCGACGAAGTTCAGCGTGACTTCGGACGGGGTCTGGATCTCGCCGACGTTCTTGTCCTTGCCGCCGCCGTCGGCCTGGGCGTCGTTCTCGTCCTGTCCGTTCTGCACGCGCAGCACCGGCCAGTAGTAGGTCGACTTGTCACCCTGGTCGCGGCATGTGGTGGCGCCGTTGGCGAGGTCGTCGTCGCTGGCGAAGGCGTCATTGGCCTGGTTGCCGACGTAGTCGTGCATATGGTGCGCACCATTGCTCACACCGGGCGCGACGATCACATTGTCCGGGTTGAACTTGCCGTTCTGGTTCGTTCCGCAGTCCGTGGCGAACGTACCCCGGGAGGCGTCCTGACCTTGGTTGGGGTTCTGGACGTTCGGCTGCACGGACTGGATGTCGACGAAGTCGGAAGCCTCGGGGCCATTGCCCGCCTGGCCGCCCTGGTCCTGCCCGCCGCCCTCGTTCTGGCCGTCGCCCTGGCCCTGGTTGTCGCCCTGGTCCTGGCCGCCGTCCTGGCCCTGGTTGTCGCCCTGGTCCTGGCCGTCGCCCCCGCCGTCCGCGTCGTCCACTTGCAGAGCGCAAGGGGCCATGGAGTCAAGCCCGTCGGGACGCTCACCCGACTTGCGGCTGATGGCTCCGGCGATGCGGTCGATGCTCGCGGTGCGCTTGCTCTTCAGCGGCTCGAGGACGGCGTTCTCGGCCCACTTCGGGTCCTGCTCCACCTGCTCCTTCTCCTCGGCGAACCGCTTGTACGCCTCGGTGATCTGGGTGTCCAGAGCAGCCAGCTCGCGGTCGACCTCCGGCCTGGCGCCTTCCGGCACCTCGGGCAGCCCGTTGGCGACCTCGGGGCACTTGATGGTGGAAGCGGATGCGGCCGCGCTCCGCGTCTCGTTCCCCCCATCCGACCAGGGCATCCGGCCTTCGCCGGCAGAGGCAATGGAGTTGAAGGCGATGAGACCGCCCCCGCCCAGCATGAGCGCGACCGAGGCGGCAACCAGTCTTTTGCCCTTCTTGGGGCGTCTCCGCGCTGCGTTTCTCAAGGGAACTCCTAGCTTCGTTGCCGGTCGGCCGTGACCGTGCGCCGCGTGAGGGAGCTGCGCGGGGCTACATACGCAGGAGAGCCGCGGAGTGTTCAATGCGGTCGGGAAATTGGTGCCAACCTCCGGCGCCCAAAGGCCCCGAGACCGTTTCCAGGTTCGCCCTCAGGGCCCCATCCCGCTCACACCGGCTCCGTTCGTCCGAACAACCCGGCATGGCCCGGCGGGAGTTGCGTGAGGATGCGGCGCAGCAAGGCGTCGTCGGCCGACTCGGCGACAATGCCCAGCACAGCCGTCACATCGCGCCGGGCTTCGCCGAAGTCACCGTGGGCACGGGCCGCGACCGCCTCGATGAAGCCCCGGGGCGTCAGAGGTTCACTGGCCGGTTCGCCGTCGGTCAGCAGGGGGCTGCACTGATGGGGCAGCAGACGGGCGAGATCACGACGGTCGTCGCCCACGAGATGTGCCCCCAGCACGTCCAGGACGATCTCGAGGGCCCGGGCGGCTTCCCCCCGCAGGGCGTAGCGTCCCCGTTCCTGGACCTGATCAAGCATCGCTTCCAATGGGCTGTTCATCACCGCTCCTTACCGTGGCCGTCCCGCTGGGCCGGGACCGGCCAGTGCAGCCGGCCACTGAACGTGATGGTCCGGCTACCCGTGACGCCACTCGGTAATCACCCGCTGCGTTCGCGTGCCCCCTGATGGCCCATCGGGGCGGAGGGCCCGCTGCCCCGGGGTTCGATGCAGAAACGGTGCAAGTTGTCAGCCGTGTCCGGCCCGGCCCAGTGTGGTGCTGGGCGCAGAACCCGCCCGGGCACGGTGCGCCTGACGTACCCGTCACGGGATCGTGTCCGGAACCATCCAGCCGGGCCACGGCCTGGTGCGAGGAGCCGTGATCATGGTGCTTGCAGGATCCGGGACCTCCCAGCCCCTGACCGCGGCGCCGGAACCAGGTCGTCCCCGGTCGCGGTCCGGGCGGAGCCACGACGACGAACTGCTGGCCGCCGGTTTCGTCGAGGGTGGCGAACGGTGCCTGGACGCGGTGTATCGCCGCTGGGGTCCACTCGTGTACACCCTCGCGAGAAGGTCACTGGGCGACGAGAGGGAGGCGGAAGACGTGACCCAACAGGTCTTTCTCGCCGCATGGCGCGGCCGCCACGGCTATCGGCCCGGTCGTGGCGGTATGGCCGGCTGGCTCGTCGGCATCACCCGGCACAAGATCGCGGACGCTCTCGCCGAGCGTGCCCGGCGCAGCGAACTGGTGGCCGCGGCGGCCGGCGCCCGTCATACGGTGGCGTCCTCGCCTGCCGGCGCCGGGGAGCCCGAGCAGGCACTGGACCGGGTCCTGGTGCTGCGTGAGCTCGAAAGGCTCCCGTCCGCCCAGCAGCACGTGGTCCGCCTGGCCTTCTACGCCGACTTGAGCCAGACGCAGATCGCGGCACGGACCGGACTTCCGCTCGGAACGGTGAAGAGTCATATGCGCCGCGCGTTGCACGCCCTTCGCCGCTCGCTGCTGGCCTGACCGGGTCAGCACCCGGGCTGACGGGGACGGTGGTCCGCCGCGAGCCTCTTCGTGCACTCGGAGCACCCGGACTCCTCGCGTACTCAGGCTTCGAGGCGTGCCGCGATGATGTCGACGGCGGTGCGCAGACCGTGCAGCCGCATCGTCCCGGGAAGCGACGCCCCGGCCCAGCCCGGCCCTGCGAGGAGGAGGGAGGGGTGACTCCTCGCCCCCCGAAGGCCCCATTCCATGCCCGAGACGAAGGCGACCAGCGCGCGATCGGCGGTCGACCGCGACTGGGCCCACAGCACCACCGCGGAGGGGCCGAGACGGCGTACCGACTCGTACAGCGCCTCCGACGGCAGAGCGGCGCCGAACATCCTTGCGGGCAGGCCGCGTTCACCGAGCGCACAGGCAAGGGCTTCCATGGGCAGAGTGTGCATTTCGCCGGGTACACAGGCGAGCAGCACGGGCGGTGCGTCCGCGATGTCACGCGCCGGCCGCACACGGCGCAGCGCCGAGGAGACGTACCACGACAGCAGATGCTCGACCTCGACGTAACGCTCCCCCGACGACGCCCACTTGCGGCCGACGGCATGCAATGCCGGTGCGACGACCTCTTCCCACGCGGTGACGAGGCCGTACTCGGCCAGGACCGCGTCCAGCAGCCTCTCGACCGCGGGTGCGTCGAGGCGCACGGCTGCACGGGCCAGCCCCCGGCACTCCCGACGTACCTCCCCGAGCGGCAGGGCGTGGGGCCCGCCGGGTGAACGGGAGGCGGGTGGCGCCGTGCCCCGGCCGGAGGACGGCGTCCCCCGGGACGCGGCGGCAGCCCGCAGGGCCGCTCGTGCCGCTTCGCCGGGCGGGACTCCCTGGGCGGTGAGCCGGCACATCTCCTCCAGCCTGGCGATGTCCGCGGGGGTCCAGCGGCGGTGTCTGCCGTCCTCGCGGACGGCGGGACCGATCGCGTAGCGTCGCTCCCAGGAGCGCAGCGTTGTCGGCGCCACCCCCAGCCTCCGGGCGACGGCTCCCGTGCTGAGAGAAGCGGCGCCGTCGTGCGCGGGAACGCCGTCGGGCTGGTCGGCTTTCACCCGGTCCATGCTACGACGCTGAATCGCTGCAAGCCGGTCCCTGCCCTCGGCCGGGACCGTCACTCCGTGCTCGCGAGAAGCCCGCGAGCCGCTCGCGTCCCGAGACCGTCGCTCCGCCGGTGTCGTGAGCCGCTGCGGCCCGGCTCGGTCAGTCGATGCCACGGCCGCGCTTGAACCGCGCCAGCCCGTCGGCGAGGTCGACGACCGGGTCCGGGTAGTCGTACCGGGCGCGGTCGAGGCCCCGGAGCTTCCAGGGTTCGTGGACGGCGGGCCCTTCGAGCCCCGCGAGTTCGGGCACCCAGCGGTGCACATACGCGCCGTCCGGGTCGTACCGCCTTCCCTGGCGCACCGGGTTGAGGACCCGGTTCGGCCGGGTGTCGGTGCCGGTCCCGGCCACCCACTGCCAGTTGAGCTGGTTGTTCGCGAGGTCCCCGTCGACCAGCAGCTCAAGGAAGTGCGCGGCGCCGATGCGCCAGTCCACGTAGAGCGTCTTGGCCAGGAAGCTCGCCGTCAGCAGTCTGCCGCGGTTGTGCATCCAGCCCTCGTGGTGCAACTGGCGCATGGCGGCGTCGATCACCGGATAGCCCGTACGGCCGTCCTTCCACGCGTCGATCTCGTCCCCGGCGCCGCTGTCGGAGCGCCAGTGATCGTGCCGGGCGCGGTAGTCGCGGCCGGCGGAGCCGGGCCGGGCGGCAAGCACCTGATGGTGGAAGTCGCGCCAGCACACCTGCCGTACGAACGCCTGGGCTCCCGGGCCGCCCACCGAGCGCGCGCGGTGGACGAGTTCGGCCGGCGAGAGCGTACCGAAGTGCAGATGCGGAGAGAGTTTCGAGGTCGCGTCACCGGCGAGGTCGTCGTGAACGTCCTCGTAGTGCCCGATGCCGTCCCGTAGCCACACCTCGAGCCGCTTGCGCCCTTCGCTCTCCCCGCCGGCCATGAGGCCCGGGGAGACCCCCCGGACGTCCGCGCGGGAAGGGAGCCGCTCGGAGCTCACGGTGCCGGGTACGCGGATCCTGCGCGGCACGCCGATGGTGCCCCGGATCTCCTCCTGCGACCAGCGGCGGAAGTACGGGGTGAAGACGGCGAAATGGTCCGAGCCGGAGGGGGCGACAGCCCCGGGGGCCAGTGCGGTGACCACGGCGTCGTGGACATGGAGCCTCCGGCCCTCCCGCTCCAGGCCCTGACGCAGCCGCGCCTCACGGGCCTGGGCGTAGGAGCTGACGCCGGCCGCCATGTGCACCGTGCCGGCGTCCGCCTCCTGCGCCACCTCACATGTCCTGTCGACGACATCGCCGGAGCGAACGACGAGACGGCCGCCCCGTTCACGCAGCCCCTTGTCGAGATCGGCGAGGCAGTCGGCGAGGAAGGCATCGCGGTTCGGGGCGGAGAACCCGGTGGACGCGATGCCGTCGTCCCTGACGAACAGGGGCACGACCTGGTCGCATGCGGCGAGCGCCGTGTGCAGCGGCGGATGGTCGTGCAGGCGCAGGTCGGAGGTGAACAGGACCACTGCGGTGCTCATATGACTCCCGGGGCGTGTTCTCGTCGATGCTCCTGCCCTGTGGTTCGGTGGATGTGCGGCTGCCGGATGCGCAGGGTCAGCGCGCATCCGCGCTCTCGGCGTCGTGGTTCTCCTGGTCTTCGCCGTCTCCCCGGCCGTTCCGGGCCTCGGGCCGCAGCGCGGCCCGGGCGATGTTGCGGGCCATGCCGCCGAACACGACGGTGTGGAAGGGCGACACACTCCACCAGTAGAGATGACCGAGCAGCCCGTGCGGGTGGAACAACGCGCGCTGGCGGTATCGGGACCGGCCGTCCCCGTCCGGGTCGGCGTACATCTCCAGCCAGGCGAGCCCCGGCAGCCGCATCTCGGCGCGCAGCCTCAGCAGCCTGCCGGGCTGGATCTCCTCGACCCGCCAGAAGTCCAGCGAGTCCCCGACGCGCAGATGGGCGGCATCCCTGCGGCCACGGCGCAGGCCGACGCCTCCCACCAGCCGGTCCAGCCAGCCGCGCACCGCCCATGCGAGCGGGAAGGAGTACCAGCCGTTGTCCCCGCCGATCCCCTCGATGACCCGCCACAGTGCCGCGGGCGAGGCTTCGACCCGGAGCGCTCGCCGGTCGGAGTAGAGACTGCCGCCCGCCCAGTCGGGGTCCGTGGGCAGGGGATCGCTGGGAGCACCCGGCAGGGATGCCGACGACCAGCGGGTGGTGACCTGGGCGTCGCGAACGCGCTGAAGCGCCAGGGTGAGAGCCAGGTCGAGGCCGAACGGCGCCCCGGCCGGATCGGGAACATACCGGCCGATGTCGTGCTCGCTGCAGACGACCTCGTGGCGCAGTGACTCGGCGAGCGGGCGGGCGAGGGATGGGGGAACCGGCGTGACCAGTCCGATCCATTGGCTGGAGAGACGGGGGGTGAGCATCGGCACACGCACGATGATGCGGCGCGGAAGACCGGCCACGGACGCGTACCGCTGCATCATCTGCTCGTACGTCACGACGTCCGGCCCGCCGATGTCGAAGGTCCGGTTCACGTCGTCGGGCATCTGCGCACTGCCCACGAGATATCTCAGCACGTCCCGCACGGCGATCGGCTGGATACGGGTGCTGACCCAGCTCGGGGTGACCATGACCGGCAGTCGCTCGGTGAGATACCGCAGCATCTCGAAGGAAGCGGAGCCGGAGCCGATGATGACGGCGGCACGGAGCACGGTGGCAGGTACGTCCGACCGGAGGAAGGTCTCCCCCACCTCGGCGCGGGAGCGCAGATGGGGGGACAGTTCTCGGTCCGCGACCCCGGCCGGGGTCAGCCCGCCCAGATAGACGATCCGCCGTACGCCGGCGGCTCGGGCCCGGTTCGCGAAGACCTGGGCGGCCTCACGGTCGGTCTCCTCGAAGCCGCGGCCGGAGCGCAGCGCATGCACCAGGTAATAGGCGACGTCGACGCCTCGCAGTGCAGTCCCGACCGAAGCCGGATCGGTGACGTCCCCGCGCACCACCTCCGCACGACCCGCCCAGGGATGGTCGCGCAGCTTCTCCGGGGAACGGGCCATGCACCGCACCCGGTGTCCCGCGTCCAGCAGCTCCGGCACCAGCCTGCCGCCGATGTAGCCCGAGGCTCCGGTGACCAGGCAGCGCAGGCCCGGCGTGCCGCGACGGTCACTCGGTCCGCCCATGGAACCCTCCGATCCGAACGGAGCACCTGCTCCACGCTGCCACCTTGCCCCCTGCGCATGCCTTCCGCTCAACGGAGTCCGGCGGATGCAGTGCGATGGACTCGGGTCCGTGCCGGGGGCGGTGGAGGACGGTCGCACCATGAAGAAGGGGCGCCCCATGAGGCGCCCCTTGTCCGTGTGCCGCACGGTCGGCGTCGCACGGGTCGGTGCCGCACGGTCCGTGTACGCACGCCGTCGTGGCGGTCCCCCGGCCGCCGCGTCACCGGTGCTCAGCCGGTGCTCAGTAGTAGTGCCGACGACCGCCGACCGCGTGGCCCACGGCGCCGAGCACCCAGAGAACCAGCCCGATCACGACGAGGATGATGCCGATGGTCCAGAGCACACCGATTCCGGCCACAGCACCGATGATGAGCAGAACGAGCCCGAGGATGATCATTTCATTCCTCCGTTCATGGAGTGCTCCCATAGACGCGACTCCCCACTCCGGACCGCGGCAAACAGTCCGCCGCTTTCGAGGGCTGTGAGCTCGTCTTCCCGGTTTTCCCTGTGCCTTCGGACGTACAGGGAGTGCCTTCGGGACGACAGGGGCGATCGATCATCCTGGACTGCGGCGGAGCGGGACGCATCACGCCGCCCGAGGTCCGGCTGCAGGAATTGCATGATGCACACGAGTGCACCCCGTTCGAATCGACCCGCCTTCGGCCTCCGGGTGGGCGGATCCTCCGCACGGATCATGCACACGGCGGTGACGAGAGCCTCCGGGGACGCGTGGGTACCGGGCGGGCTGGGTCAACGGGGCGCAGTCCGGAGCGCCCGACAGGGTCTCCGCCGGGATGGCGTCAAGTCCCTTGCGCAACAAGGCTGCTGCCTCGTCGGGCTCGGGACCTGCGGCGTCATCGTGCACCTGGTCGTCCGACGCAACTTCGCCTGCGCCGCTCGCGCAGAGCCCGCAGGAGCCGCGCGGGGAACGGTCCGACGAACGGAGCCCGACGAACGGGATCGCGGTCCTCGCGGCCCAGTGCCCGCGGATGACGCCGGGTTTCCTCGGCCGCCGGGCGCGTCCTGACGCCACCGGCTCCGCAGCCGCGGGCGCAGTGCCACCGCATCCCGTTGCCCTCGCTGCGAAAGCGAAATCGGTGTCCGAAGAAGCGGCAGCGCAGCATGCAGCACATGCTAAGCGGAGCACAGCGCTCCGGGCGGCGCGTGCTCTCCGACACGGAGATTCCCGCGTGGAGGTCGGCCCTCCCCCGGGCCCGGCGGAGGGTCCCGACGTCAAAGACCCCCTGCCCCGGCAGCGGGAAGGCGGGGGAGCGTTCCTCGGTCGACTTCCGCGGTCGGCACCTCCGGTCGGCGCACGTCCCCTCCCCCGGCGGCTGTCCGCAGCCACCGGGTCGGCATCGGTCCGGCACGTGCGTTCCAACGCGCCCACTTCGTGCCGACACCCGCTCCGCCGCACGGCAACTCATGTACGGCAGCGGGCTCTTGGGCAAGGGCTGTGAACAGCGCTTGTGAACCCGGAAGACGCCCCCGTTGTACGGGATCGGCCCGAAGCTCCGCCGCCGACGGCCCACAACCGCCATGACGATGACATCCGCCGTGCAGCTCAGCCGGCCGAACCACCCACGTAGCGGCGCGGCACCCTGGGGCCGATCCGGGTGACGATCTCGTACGAGATGGTGCCGCAGGCCCGGGCCCAGTCCTCGGCCGTCGGCTCCCCGCGCCCGCCCGGGCCGAACAGCCGTACCTCCGTGCCGGGCTCCACGAGGTTCCCGCCGAGGTCGACGGTGAACTGGTCCATCGCGACTCCTCCCGCCACCCGGAGGGTTTTGCCGCCGATCTGGACCGACGCCGTGTTACCGGCCTGCCGGGGCACCCCGTCGCCGTAGCCGACGGGGACCAGGCCCAGAGTCGTCGGACCTTGGGTGGTGTACCGGTGGCCGTAGCCGACTCCGTGACCACCGGGCACACGCTTCACCAGTGCCAGCCGGGCGGTCAGCGACATCACGGGGCGCAGACCGAAGTCCGCGGGGCGGCCGACCTCCGGCACGGGGGACAGCCCGTACGTGGCAAGGCCGCAGCGGACGAGGTCGTAATGCGTCTGCGGCAGCAGGAGCGTGGCCGGGGAGTTGGCCAGGTGCCTCACCTCGGGGCGCACCCCTGCCCGCCCCGCGTGCTCCAGCGCCTGCGCGAAGGAGGCCAGTTGGGCCTGGACCGACGGGTGTCCGGGTTCGTCGGCGGCGGCGAGGTGCGACCAGAGGCCCACCACGTCGATCAGGCCTTCCGACTGGGCGCTCAGCGCGGCGTCGACCAGGTCCGGCCATGCGTGCGCCGGGCAGCCGTTGCGGCCGAGACCTGTGTCCACCTTCAGATGGACGCGACCGGGGACGCCCGTGGCACGGACCGCCGCCAGCAGCTCGTCCAGGGCCCGAACATCGCTCACCGAGACGTCAACGGCTGCGCGCAACGCCCTCTCCCATGGCCCACCAGGAGTCCACAACCAGCACAGCACGCGCGCCTGCTCGGGACCGATTCCCGCGGCGCGCAGCGCCAGTGCCTCTTCCGGAGTCGCAGTGCCCAGCCACCCCACCCCCGCGGCGACCGCCTCACGGGCGCAGCGCACCGCACCGTGGCCGTAGGCGTCCGCCTTCACCACGGCCATGAATTCCGGACCGTCGCAACGCGCCCGCAGTGCGGCGAGGTTCTCCCGATAGGCGCCCAGGTCGATCGTCGCCTCCGCCCGGTCGTCCTGGATGAGAGCGGTCGTCCCGGTGCTCTTCACAGTCATGGCGCCTCGTTCTCCGGACCGGGTGTGGAACGGTGCAGTCCGTCTGTTCGGGATCCGCCTGCGCTCGGTCCTCCGAGCGCTTCGGGAGTTCTGTGATGTGAGCGGCAGTGTTACGGGTGGCGAGCCTGGCCGTCAAGGCTGACGATCAAAGGATTCTCAGGGGAATTTCCGATCAGGCCCTATGGAGTCATAAGCAAAGAAGGCCAAGAACCTATGGTTCGATGGAGTTGCATGAGCATACCGAGGGCGGCGACCCCCAGCAGGTCCAGATGGCGGAGCTTCCTGTGGAGTGCCTGCCGCGCCGGTGTGCATCCGTCCACCTGCCCCATGGCCCCCACCGACGGGGGCGCGCTCCTCCGCAGCGGCATACCGTCGGACCATGAGCCAGATCATCGTTGTGCACGAGTTCGACAAGGCGATGTCGGCGTCCGGTCCTGCGGGCATTCCGGCAGCCGAGAACCGGCCGGTCCGCCGCGTCCACGCAGCACCTGCCGCACCCGGGGATCCGACCGTCCCCGGCCCTCGGACCATCTGCGGCAAGGACACATTCGCCATGGAAGTGGCGGCCTGGCAGCCTTCCGAGCATCCCGGCTCGCCGTGGCACGGCCCGGAACACACGGAACGCATCTGCGACGACTGTGATCTCGCGATGCAGACCTGACGGCAAACCCGAGTGACGCCGCGCCGTCGCTCCGCCGACACCTCGCCCGCCATGGCGCGTTGCCGGCACCCGCTCGACGTCGGCGTCGTCGGTGGCAGTGGCGGTGGCGGTGGCGGTGGTGGTGATCAGGCAGCGGAGTCCGCTTCGCGCCGTCCCCCGAGCGGGTTCGTGCAGCGGCCGCCGGCCGTCCGCCATCCGAGCGGAAAGGTCCTCTGCGGACGCCCTGCACCCGGCTCGGCCAGAGGGACACGCGGGGCCTTGGCCCTCCAGCGCTGGAGTGCGCTACGGCCGCTGCTGCGCAGCTGCGACGGGCAGACCCGGCCGCGCTGGCCCCCGCTGGTGATGAGGGCGTTCACCGGTGACAACGGGTCCGCGCCGAGCTGCTTCGCCACCAGAACGCCCACCATCAGCGGGAGCAGGGCCGCGGCCAGGGCGGTACCCGTGGTGGTGACCTGACGCATGCGCGGACTGCGGGGAGCTTCGGGATTCATGGCTCCCATTCGAACAGCCCTGACGCAGCGGGGAATCGTACGACGTACTCAGCTCGAACGTCCTCATGTACTCAAACGCGGTGTCAGGTCCCACACGGCACTCGCTTGCCCCTGGGGGCGAGGGCGTACCCCTGTCGGCCGCGGGACGAGAGAGGGTACGGGAGCGTCCCACGGGATGAACCTCAGCCGCCCCCACCGCTGTTGGCGCACCCGCCTGGCCGGCCGGCAGACGCGGGAACCGGGCGGCGGGTCCGTGCCGCCCCCGGCACGCGGCGTCTGCCGGCACGAAGTGCCGGGTCGTGGTCTCAGGCGTTCGCAGGCCTTGCGGGCGCCGGGACATTTCGGAAGCGGAACGGCTCCGGCTCCCGGCCGGCCTGGATGAACCAGCACTCGCCGGTGCCGTAGCCGGTGACGATCCGCACCACCGTGTCGGCCACCGCCTCCGCCGGGATGACCGGCACGCCCTGCTCGGAGAGCATGTCGCGCAGCGGGTCGATGATCCGCGACTCGGCGAATCCCGGGCAGAGCGCGTTGAAGCGGATGTGCTCGGGTGCGAGAGCCGGACCCAGGGAACGGGCCAGGCCCACCACGGCGTGCTTGTTGGCCGCGTAGAGGGGGTCGAGCGGCACCGCAGCCAGGCCCGCCAAGGACGCGGTGGCCACGATCGACCCGCCCCCGCGGGCCCGCATCGCGGGCAGCACGGCGTGGGTGCCGAAGACGACACCGTCGAGGTTGGCCCCCATCGCACGGCGGTATCGCGCGAGATCGAAGTCGTCACCGACTCCGCACCCCGTCGCCACGCCCGCGTTGAGGAACGCGATGTCGACCCCGCCGCAGCGCTCCACGGTGAAGTCCACCAGTGCCCGGTCGGCTTCGAGGTCGGCCACGTCGCAGGCTCGGAAGTGGCCGCCGACGAGGTCCGCCACCTCCTTGCCCCCTTGCGCATCGAGGTCGGCGACGACCACCTCGGCGCCGGCCGCTGCCAGCGCCAGCGCGGTGCTGCGGCCCAGTCCGCTCGCACCGCCGGTGACGATCGCGACCTTGCCGCGCAGCGGGGCGTCCCCGTCGGCCTTCCCTGCCGTGTGCTCTTCCTCCGGGGCGGTCGCCCCGTTCGCAGCGGCGGTCATGCCAGTTCCAGGACGAGCTTGCCGACGTTGTCGCCACGGAACAGCATCTGCAACGTCTCGGGGAAGTCGTCCACAGTGCCCTTGACCACGTGTTCCTTGACGGTGATACGACCGTCCCCGATCCAGCCGGAGATCTCCTTCGCGGCCTGCGCATAGCGCTTGGCGTAGTCGAAGACCACGAACCCCTCCATGCGTGCGCGCCGTACGAGCAGGGAGAGGTAGTTCGAAGGGCCGCTGACCGGAGTCGCGTTGTTGTACTGGCTGATCGCGCCGCAGATCACGACCCTCGCGTGCATCGCCAGCCGGGTGAGTGCCGCGTCCAGGATGTCCCCTCCGACGTTGTCGAAGTAGACGTCGATGCCGTCCGGGGTCTGGTCGCGCAGTGCGCGCTTGACGTCGCCGGCCCGATAGTCGATCGCCGCGTCGAACCCGAGTTCGTCCGTGAGCAGCGCGCACTTCTCCGGCCCGCCCGCGATGCCAACGACCCGACAGCCCTTCGCCTTGGCGATCTGGCCGACGAGGGTGCCGACCGCACCGGCCGCTCCGGAAACCACGACGGTTTCCCCCTCCTTCAGCGCGCCGACGTCCAGCAGGCCGAAGTACGCCGTCATCCCCGGCATTCCGAGGGCGCCGAGATACGTCGACGGCGGCGCCAGCGAGGTGTCGATCTTCAGGGCGCCCTTGCCGTCGGAGACGACGTGCTCCTGGACGCCGAAGGTGCCGACGACATGGTCACCGGGCTGGAAACCGGGGTGCTGGGAGGCGGTGACCTCGATGACCGACCCCGCGCGCATCACCTCGCCGATCCCCACGGGCGGCAGATAGGAGGGGCGGTCGTCGAGCCATCCCCGCATGGCGGGGTCCAGCGAGATGACGCGTGTCCGGCCCGCGAACCGGCCGGGGCCGGGCTCCTCGACGGGTGCGGAGTGATGCTCCCAATCCTCGGGTTGAACCATGCCCGAAGGGCGAGCGGCCAGACGGATCTGGCGGTTGGTCGCAGACATGAGGCCTCCTGTAGGTCACCTACCGACAGCGACCATACCGACCAGTAGGTACGCTGGCGATCGTGAGATGCACCACACCTCACCCCGGATGGCGGGTGAGCAGCTCCGGCACGCCGTCGCCCCGTCGCGGAGGGCCGGCTCCGCCACTCCTGCCGGGCTCGAGCACCGGACGGACGGAACCGTGCACCCGGACCCCCGCCGAGGCAGTCACCAATGAAACCCCGGGTCGTCGACTCGTACGACGAGGGAGCGCACAGCACCGGAGTCGTCGCCCTCCAGCCGGGCGCGGGCGAAGGGGCATCGGCACGCAGCTGACGGGTGTGCACGGACGGGCAGCCAGGGAGCTGCAATCGGAAGGGAACGCAGAAGGCTCGCACCATCGACGAAACGGTCGGCAGGTAAGCCCTCGGCGGGCTGCGGCGCCCCGGGAACCCCGGACCCCGAAGCAGGAACTGCTCACGGGTTCTCGCTCACGATGTGGCGCTTTTCCGTTGACAGTTGTCAGTTACGCCACTGGGGGACGGGGAACCGGCTGATTACGTTGGGCGCATCCCCAACGCCCTCGAGGAGTGCTCATGCTCGCCCAAATCGTCCTGTTCGACGGATTCGATCCGCTCGATGCCATCGCCCCCTACGAGGTGCTGTACGCAGGAGGCGTCGCCTCGGACGGGATGGTGAGCGTGGAACTGGTCTCCGCCGAGGGGCCACGCGACGTGGTCAGCGGCACCGGAGGTCTGGTCCTGCGCGCCACGTCCACCCTCGATCCGGAGCGGGCAGACCTCATCGTGCTGCCGGGCGCTTCGGGCCGCGTCGGTGAGCCGGGAGAGGTCCCCGACGACGCCACGGGCGAACCGGGGCAGGACGAACTCATCCCGGTGCTGCTGGGCCGCACTCTGCAGACCGGCCTGCCCTCCCTGCTCAAGGACGCGATGGACCGCCCCGGGGTGACCGTCGGTGCGGTGTGCGGCGGGTCCCTCGTACTGGCCATGGCAGGCCTCTTGGAAGGTCGCCATGCCACGACCCATCACCTGGGCCTGGACATGCTGGATGCCACCGGCGTAACTGCGGTGCGCGCACGGGTGGTCGACGACGGCGACCTCGTCACCGGCGCAGGCGTCACCTCCGGCCTCGACCTCGGCCTGTACCTACTGGAACGTGAGGTCGGGCCACGGATCGCCCACGCCGTTGAGGAACTGTTCGCCCATGAGCGTCGCGGAGTCGTCTGGCGCAACCGGGGGCCGCAGCCGTCCGCCCTGTGAACGACCGCACCGCTTCCCCGCCACCGCACTGCCCCAACACCGTGAGGAACTCTCTCGTATATCCGTCGAAGGCACCTGGGACCTGAACATCTCCACACCCGTCGGCAAGCTCAGGACGGTCCTGGACCTCCACCCGGCCGACGACGGCACACTGACCGGAAGCGCCCACGGCGCCGGAGAGGAGGTGCCCCTGAACGACGTCGTCCAGGACGGCAGCCGTCTCACCTGGAGCCAGTCGATCACCAAGCCGCTGCGCCTGGACCTCGCCTTCTCCATGACGGTCGACGGCGACACGATGGCGGGAACGTCCAAGGCCGGCCGCCTGCCTGCGTCCAAGGTCACGGGCCGACGCCGCACCTGAACCGGGAACCCCCGGCAGGGGGTTGACGCGCACCCGGAGCGGCGTGCGCTTCCCGGGCTGCTGCCGCACGGTTGCCGGCACGTACGCCACGATGCCGTCGCCGCCCGATCCATCAGGCCCCGACAACGGCGCTCTCCGTCCCGGGCGTCACACGCACACGTCCGTCCGGTCGACGCCGGGGGTCACCATGCCGAACCCGGGACCCCCGATCGCGCTCCGAGGAGATCGGCGAGCGGCGGCGGGGGAAATCCACCGCCCGGCCACCCACTCCTCAACGCGTCGCCGGGGCGGTCGACGGCACGGCGGCCGTGTCCACGGTTCCGCACACCGCGGCGATCCCCTGCGCCAGGTACGGGATCCGGTGCGCCGGAATTCCCGCGATGTTGATGCGTCCCGAAGCTGTGCCGTAGATGGCGAACTGCCTGCGCAGCCGGCGCATGCTGTCCGGCATGAGCGGCAGCATCGAGAACATGCCCTTCTGCCGCGCGAGCGACTCCGCCTCGGCGCCACAGCCCAGCGCGTCGAGGTGCCCGACCAGATCCGACCGGTTGGCCGTGATCCGGTTGCGCATGACCTCGAGCTCGGCCCGCCACGAGGTCCGCAGATCCGTGTCCTCGAGGATGGTGGCGACTATGGCGGCGCCGTGCTCCGGCGGCATCGAGTACAAGGTTCGTGCGGCGTTCTGCAATGCCGTTTCCACGTGGCGCAGTGCCTGCCGCGTCGACCCGAGGACGATCGCGCAGCCGGTGCGGTCGCTGTAGAGGCCGAAGTTCTTGGAACAGCTGACGGCGATCAGCATCTCCGGAAGCCGGTCGGCCAGCATCCGGGTGGCCGACAGGTCGGCCTCGAGCCCGTCGCCGAGACCGTGGTAGGCCAGGTCGATGAAGGGCACCCAGCCGTTCGTCGCGGCGAGCTCGGCCAGCGCCTCCCAGGTCTCGGGAGAGGGGTCGACCCCTGTGGGGTTGTGACAGCAGCCCTGGAGAAGGACGACGTCGTCGCGTCCGGCGGCACGCAGGTCGTCGAGAATCCCCGCCGCGTCGGGGAATCTCTCGGAGTCGAGCCCGCCGTACGTCCGGACCTTCAGACCGGCCGCCTGAAGGATGGGCCGGTGGTTGACGTAGGCGGGGTCACTGATCCACACCGTCGCACCCGGGCGGGTCTGGCGCACCAGGTCGGCGAGCAGCCGCAGGGCTCCGGTGCCTGCCACGGTCTGAACGGCCGTGGCCCGTTCGGTACGGGCCTCGGTCCCCAGCACCATCGACAGCATGGCCCGGTTGAAAGCGGTGTTGCCGGAGAGTCCGCGGTACTCCTTGGAGGCGGAGAGTCCCGCCAGGCGAATCTCGGCCTCCTTGACCGCCGACATGACCGGTGTGGTCCCCGTGTGGTCCCGGTACACACCGAGGACGAGGTTCAGACGCTCCGGGCGCGTGTCGGCTGCGAACTCGGCAGCAAGATCCCACAGCGGGTCGACCGGCGGAGGAGCGAGAAGTTCAAGCATCTGCGGAAACCTTGGATCGGGGGCGTCGATTGGCGAGGACGACGCCGACGGTGATGAGAGGGACGCCGACCACGACGGGCAGGGTCGGCGACTCGTCCAGAAGGGGGATGGCGAGCAGGACGACGGCGACCGGACTGAGGCTGCCGACGACCGAGCAACGCTGCGGTCCCAGCCGCCGGATGGCGAACGCGTACAGCAGACCGGCACACAGACCGACGCCCAGACCCTGGACGACGAGGAACAGTACGAGATCTCCACCGGTCGCCCGGGCGAGGTTGGTCGGCAGGACGCCGGTCAGGACCAGGACCGCGATGGCGGCGAACGACGGAAGGCACAGCAGCCCTATGGATCCGACGGGGTCGAGGTCCACTTCCCGCAGCCCCACCGTGTACAGGGCCCACAGCCCACTCGCGACGAGCAGGATGCCCGAACCGAGGAGGACGTCCCTGTCCAGCACGACGGTGTAGCGACAGACCAGTGCGACGACTCCGGCGACGATCAGCACCAGCCCTGCCGTCTGCGTCCCCCGCGGAGCACTGCGCCCACTCGCGACAAGAAGTGCGGAGACGAACAGCGGGACCATCCCGGGGACGATCGCACCGACGAAGGCCGCCGACGTCAGGGACCCGCCGTGCATCGCAGCGAGAAAGAACGGCACCCCCGCGCCGCAAATGATCTTGGCGGCGGGGCCCGGCCGTACAGCGGTCAGCCGGCGCCGGCGCCGGCGCCGCCACAGGGCAGGCGCCAGAACCACGAGGGGCACGCCGAACCGCAGCAGGGCTGCGTCGGCGGGCAGCAGGGTGGAGGCGCTGAGCGCGCGGGCGCTGAGCGCGAACGCGGCCCAGATCGCCACGGTCATCAGCAACGCCAGCGTGCCCGCCGCCTGCGGAGAGAGTCCGTTCCCGGCGGCACGGAGCGCAGGTGGTGCGCTCCCCGCCCCAGGGGGCGCTGCGGCTGTGTTCGTCGCGGCCACCAAAGATTCCTCCCGCCCATGACCGATCGGGCGGAACCCATGCCGACCCCGACCAATGCGGCAACGTTAGGCCAATCGATGAGGCAGCCGATTGCCAGTTGTGCCCTTCATCCCTAGCTTTGAGGCAGAATCTGCCAAGGAGTGCCCATGGACGCCGTCGATCTCCAGATCGTTCACGAATTGCAGGCGGAAGGTCGCCTCTCCAACCAGGACCTCGCCGACCGTGTGCGGCTGTCCCCCTCGCCCTGTCTGCGCCGAGTCCGCCGCCTTGAGGAGTCGGGGCTGATCAGCGGCTACACAGCCATGGTGGACCAGGTCGCCTTCGGGCTCCCGATCACCGTCTTCGTACGGGTCCGTCTGGAACGCCACACCGCCGAGGCCGTCAATGTGTTTGAGCAGCACGTCGGACTCATCGAGCACATCCAGGACTGCTATCTGATGGCGGGCAGCAGCGACTACCTGCTCAGAGTCGTCATCGAGAGCCTTGAAGCGTACGAGATTCTGGTGCGCACGCAGATCCACGCCATTCCCGGCATCACGTCGATCGAGTCCAGCTTCGCGTTCGGGAGCGTCAAGCAGTCCAAGGTGTTCCCACGTCCCGGCATCCCGTCCCGCCCCGCGGCCGGCACTCGTTAGAGCGGCGGTGCGCGGTCGGCCCTGACGGCCCGAACACGGGCAGTCGGCACGGGTCTTGGCGTCAGGGCCGACGCGGCCCTGTGAGAGCGGCCTCGAGGGCCTCACCCGTCATGTCGATGACGACGGCATCGTCTCGCATGTCTGCCGGGAAGCCGTCGAGCGTGGCGCAGGTGCCGCCGCGGTCGACGGTCTGGTCGGTGCGGCTGCCCGGTGGCAGGTCCTGGATCCCGTGGAACACCTGCGAGGGGGTGGCGTGTTCCGGGACGGCGTCCGGATCGGTTCCGGCGGCCTTGTGGTGCCGCACCGCAATCGTCCGGGACGGCCGCTCCTGTCTGAATCAGGTGAGGAGGCTCAGCACGCTTCAGTCGCGTGGGGACAGGACTCAGCCGGTGGGTCGGGACGTGGGCAGCTCGGGCGTGCTTGCGAAGAGGTCGAGGTACATGCCACCCGCAATGACCAGCCCGATCCCGCCGAGGACGACACCGCCCAGAGCCAGGGACTTCACCCAGGGCCGGGTGTCGGCCCGCCGGGCGTGCACGGCGACCAGCACACCGCCGATGACGACGGCGGCCAGGGCAAAGATGCCGTTCACGAGGGCCGCAGTGTGCCATGGGGCGCTGTAGAAGGCATTGATCTGGTCGCCACCGCCACCGGTGGTGGCCTCGATCTGGCCGATCAGCTCCTTGCGGGAGCGCAGCATGTCGGTGAGCGTGGTGCCGGTGAGGGAGCAGATGCCCAGCCCGGCGCTGACGACGGCGGCGGCCCCTGCCGCGAAGCCGCCGGCGGGAGTGATGACGGCGGGGGCGTCCGGGAAGTCGTCGTCCGCGTTTCCGGACGCGCCGACGCCCTCTCCGCCCTCTCCCGTGGCCTTGTCGAGGGGTTCCCGGGGCTGTACCCGGTCGGAGGTCTCTTCGCGCTCGCTGTCGGGGTTGCTGTTGGCAGCTTCGGTGATCTTGGAGTTCTCAGTAGCCATGGGACTCCACCCTACGGGTCGCTCTCTAAGTGTCCAATAAGACACTTTCCCCAGGGTGGGCATGCACATTGAGCAAACGGATCAGCACCCCTCGCACATGTCCGCCGCCCTTTCCGCCCCCTCATCCGGGAGCGAGGACTCCGGGGGACTTGCTCTGCGGGACTCCTTCGCGGGGCGTCCCGCACCACCGCCGAGACCGCGGGAGGGGGCGTTTCCGCTGGGCTTCCTCCCCTCGGCGGGCGCTTCGCCGGTGACGGCGGTCGGCTTCTCACCCCGGCCACCTGATGCGCTCCTTGCGCCGAACCCTGCGCGAGGCCCCATACCGCAGCGACGTCTTCGACGGATGCCGTGCCACAACCGGCCTGACCCTGACAACACCCCGTCCGATGCCCCGTGGTTGTCCGCCACCTTCAGTCGACCACGAGCACCGGCTGCCGCATCTGCGGCGAGGCCGCGACGGGGTCAGGGGCGATGGGCCTTGCCGGGTTGGGCATGAGCCGGTGACATCAGTTGGGGGACGGTCACGAAGGTGTAGCCCCGATGACCAGGGCGGTGAAGCGCAGGCTCAAGCAGATCCAGTACCGCCCGGACTTCGTCGACAGCTGCCTTGCGGGCACCGGCCTCATCACGGACGACTGAGCGGCGCTGCGCTGCAGAATCGTCAGTCGCCGTAGTACCGGTCGTAGGAGGCGGAGCGCTCCTCCACTGAGAAGCTCTCGAATTCACCGTCCGCCTCGAGCTCGCGCAGTCGATCCAGCGCCGCCGCCGCAGCAGGTGCACGGTTGGCCGAGAGGTGGGCCTTCGTCGCGTCGAGCCCGTGCCCAAGCAGGAATTCGATGTCGATCGAGCACGCTGCGTCGAAGCTGGCTTGCTTCGCACTCCAGACCAGGAGCACGTCGTCGACGTCGCCACTGTTGAACAGCTGGAAGCAGCAGAGCCTCATCAGCTCGGTGTCGCCCTCGCCCTGGGCGCGTCGCTCACGCGCCGTGTGCTCTCTGAGGAGTGCGCGGACCTCGTCGAGATGCGCGCCGACGGGGCGAAGCCCGTAGCGGCGCAAGCTTTCCTTGACATCCATCGCTGGTCTCCTTGATCGTCCGGCCCGGCCCGTGGCCTATCGGCCCCGCCCATCGCCGTTCAGCCGGACGACAGCCTCTCTGCCGGTCACAGCACGCACACCGAGGGCCGGCCCATATGGGTCGGCGGCCATCGGCGCAGGTGACCGGGCCCACGCTACCCGACATCACCCAATCAAGTTGAGTAGCTGCTGGCCGCGGCGAGGTGAGGATCTGTCGGGGCATTCGCGCCGCCGATCTCGTGCAGCGTGACTTCGTCTCATCGGCCCGAACCGGTGCTGACTTGCACGTCCTTCGCGCTGGCCGCCCACCTCGCCAACGCAGCCCCCGCTCCCTCGATGGGCACCGTCGGCGTCGCGCTCGACAATATGCTGATGGCCTTCGCCATCGGCCTGTTATAAGGCCGAGCTGATCAAGCCCCGCCAGTGGAAGACCCGGGCGAGCACCACCGACGCTCGACACCTTTGCACCGCGTGGGGCGGCGCACCCTCACTGCACTCGAGCCACCTCACGCTGACAAGCACGACAGCAATCTGATTACTAATCAGTAAGGTCAGCAAAGGGTCGGCAAGAGTCTGATTGGACCTGGTCACGGCTGCCAGCACGCGCAGCTCGCACCCCCACGTCTCAGTGGATCACTTCGCGGCGCTAGCACCCCCTCCTCAGGGCAGGCGAAGGGGCCCGACAGTCGCGACTCCCGACAACGGGACCGCTACCTATAACCCCAGGTCAACGTACTCGTCCGCGCGGTTTCAGCGGCACTGGCGGAAGTTCAGGGGCCGCCAGCCGGTCGCCGGCGTAACCCTTCACCTCGCCGAAGCGGGAGCCCTCCGTCCAGTCCCTGCGGGCCTGTTCGATGTCCGCCTGCGAACGCCCGATGAAGTTCCACCACATGATGATCTCTTCCGCGAACGGCTCGCCCCCCAGGAGCATCAGACCTGCGTCCGACTCGGCGCGCAGCGGCAGTTCGGTGCGGCCGCAGCCCAGGTAGAGCATCGATCCGGGGAGGACGGGCACGCCGTCGACATGGACTTCCCCGGACATGGAGAGCACCGCGTACTCGAAGTCGGGCTCCAGCGGCACGCTCGTGTCGGTGCCGTGGGCCAGGGCCAGGTCCGCGCCGACGATCGGGGTGTACGTCGTTCCCGGGGAGACGGTGCCGTCGAGTTCGCCCAGGATGAGCGTGGCGGTCAGTCCCGGAGCCGTGATCCGGGGCAGCTCCGGGTGGTGCTCGAAGTGCGGGTGTACGTCGCGGTGCTCGTCGGGCAGGGCCACCCACAGCTGGGCGCCGTGCAGAAAGCGGGCGTGCGGCCTGGGACTCTCCTCGGAGTGGCTGATCGCGCGGCCCGAGGTCATGAGCCCCAGCTCACGAGGTCTGATCGTGCGGAGACTTCCGACGCTGTCCCGGTGGAGGACCTCCCCCTCGTGCAGCCAGCTGACAGTCTGCAGGCCGATGTGCGGATGGGGCGGGACCTGCATCCCGGGCCCATCCGCGATGTCGTCGGGGCCGTAGTGGTCGACGAAGCACCACGCGCCGACCATGCGGCGGCCGAGGTTCGGCAGCAGCCGGCGGACTTCGGTGGATTCCCCCAGGGGGACACGCCGTGGGGCGAGGAGCTCACGCACCGGCTCGGCAACGACGAAGCCACGGCCGCCGCATGCGGAGAGCGCGGCCTGGCGATCAAGATTGCTCATGGCCCCCAACCTAGCCCTGTACGGGTTCCGAGCGCGGACTCCCGCAGATGTGGAATTCTCAACCACTTCCGTCGGTTGACGAGGCTGCCGGGGAATCGGGCGGACGAGTCCGGCCCCGCGGGGAACCGATGGAGCAGGAGGGCAAGTGAGCGAGAGCTACTACGAGTTCGGGTCGCCTGCGGACCGCTGGAACCGGGCGCAGATGTTCTTCGACGCGAGGGAGTACCTCACGGCGGCCCGGATCCTCGGCGGTCTGGTGGCAGAGGCCCCGGAGCTGGTGGCACCACGACTGCTGCTCGCGCGGGCGTACTACCACTCCGCCCGGCTCGGGAAGGCCGAGGCCGAACTGCGCACGGTGCTGGAGCGCGATCCGGTGGAGCACTACGCACGGCTGATGCTCGGCCGCA
This sequence comes from Streptomyces sp. NPDC043861, assembly GCF_056435905.1. Classification (NCBI taxonomy): domain Bacteria; kingdom Bacillati; phylum Actinomycetota; class Actinomycetes; order Kitasatosporales; family Streptomycetaceae; genus Streptomyces; species Streptomyces sp. NPDC043861. The sequence goes on from NZ_JBWKDP010000025.1 coordinate 27,367, forward strand.
CACTGGAGCGACAGGGGCGGACGGCCGAGGCCGAGCCTCATCTGCGGATGGCCGCGGCGATGTCCGGTGAGCTCCCGGAGGTCCTGTGAACCCCAGGAGCCCGTGAACCCCGGGGGCCTCGGGACTCCGTCGGCCGCACCGTCGGAAACCGGGCGGGTCGGGCGGCACTGGTTGACGTGGACGGATCCGCACGGGAGAGCAGCCCGGGCCGGGGCTCAGTAGCGGTCGCCCCGGCCCGTCTCGCACACCTCGAACACGGCTTCCCCGGCCTCCATGTCCCAGCCGGCCGCGGGCCGCACCCGGGCCCCGACCCACACCAGGTGCGGGTCCACACCGATGACGCGGCAGCGGAACATGAACCCTTCGGGGAACCGGATCAGTGACTCGTTCCGCGCCACGGCGGTGTTGCGGTGGACGACGGTGGTGCGGACGACGACACCGGTGCCGTCGCTCTGCTCGGACTCCAGGTCACTGGAGGCGCACACCGGACACAGCAGCCGCCGGAAGGAGGCCGTGCCGCACCAGCGGCACCGCTGATAGGTCAGAGCGATCTCCTGGCGCACCGCCGTTCCGGTGCCCGATCCTTGCTTCAACACGTCTCGACTCCCTGCCCTCGGCCGGAATGCGCGCCATATGGGCGGCGCGAGGGCACCGTATGGCACTGAGTGCCGCAGAGTAAAGATACTGAGTGCCACAAACTTTCTCAGGGGGAACCGAGAGCCGCCTCGATCCGCTGGACCACACGCCACATCGGGGTCCCCCGGCGGGTGACGAGGACGACGACGTCGCCCTCCGGGCCGGCGCCGGTGCCGGTGCCGGTGTCCGCCGGGCTCAGGGGCGTCTCGGCCGGCGACTCGCCCGCGGGCCGGACCGGGTGCGATCCCCACACGTCCAGCACGAGGCCGAGCGCGTGGTCCACGGCGGCCTCCGCATCGCCCCGACCGCCGGAGCGCAGCCACGACCGCAGAGCGTTGTTGTGCGCGGCGACCACGGCGGCGGCGATCACATCGGCCCGCAGGGCACTGTCCGGCTCATCGGCACAGCGGTCATGGAGATATCCGGCCAAGGTGCGTTCGTAGCGGCGCACGACGGACAGTTCATAGGTACGCAGCCCGGGAACTTCGCGGGTCAGCCGGTAGCGCTGCACGGAGAAGTCCGGGTCGGCGGCGTACATGCGCAGCACCAGCCGGGCCGCGTCACAGACCTTGGCCACCGGGTCGTCCGCTGCGGCCGCGGCCGCCAGGAACTCCGTCATGTCGGCCAGACAGCGCTCGTGGTCCGGAAAGACCGCGTCCTCCTTGGACGGGAAGTAGCGGAAGAAGGACCGACGGCCCACCCCCGCGCGCGCCACGATGTCGTCGACCGTGGTCTGCTCGAACCCACGCTCCGTGAACAGCTCGAACGCCGCCTCGGCGAGCACGTCCCGCATGGGGGCCTTGGTCCTCGGGCCCGCGGCCGCGGATCCGGTGGCGCCGCCACCTTGTTTGCGCACCTCAGTCATGCGGGGAACCTAACACCGGAGCACACATTTGGCACTGAGTACCTTTACGACGGGAACTGAGTGCCATACTCTCGCTGTGCGGAGCATGCACGACGAACGGAACCAGTCAGTAGGAGAGCCGGCGTGAGCTTGAGGATCGTTGTCTGTGTGAAGTACGTGCCCGATGCCACTGGTGACCGGCACTTCGCCGATGACCTGACGG
>NZ_JBWKDP010000026.1:0-19051 GCF_056435905.1 Streptomyces sp. NPDC043861
CCGCCAACTCGGCGACATCACCACCCTCACCGACACCTCCGTCATGAACCTCATCCAATCCAAACTCCCCACCACACCCCCCAACGACTGACCCCGGGACGAGGATTCAGGTCGTCGGTACCCGCCCCGGAACAAGCGGGGTGGACCCGCAAACGGAATGCCGGGCAGTGACCCTCCTCCACTGCCCGGCATTCTCATGCCCGCTTCCCGTTGGGTCCCGGCCACCGTTTCCCTGCTGCACGAGTCCCGTGTCCGCCGTGCCCTGCCCCGGGCACACCGGCCTACGCCGTCAGTGCTTCCGCCAGCCCTGCCCGGCCGCTGATACCCAGCTTGTGGTACGCCTTGCTGAGATGGATCTCGACGGTGCGCAGGCCGACGAAGAGCCGAGCGGCGATCTCCTTGTTGGTGAGGCCCTCGGCGGCCAGACCCGCGACCCGGCGCTCCGAGCGGGTCAGCGCCTCCGCCCCGTCCGGCGCGGGGGATTCCGGCCGGTAGCCCCCGGCCCTGAGTTCGTCCTCGGCGTACCGGGCCGTGACAGTCGCCCCGCACTCCCCCGCGACGCCCACGGCTTGTCGCAGAAGGCTCCGAGCCGCCGAAGGCTGCCCGGTCCGCCGCACCAGCGCCCCACAGTCGGCCAGCGCCTGGGCGTACGCGAGGCGCGCGGTCGACGTCTCCAGCAGTTGGACGGACTCACGCAGCACAGCGACCCCTGCCGCGCCCCCGGTGATGAGCCCGAGGGCCCGCAGTGCCACGCCCATGAACTCCGGCACGCCCCACTCCCGGGCGAGGGAGACCTCCTGCTCCGCCAGCGCCCGCGCCTGCTCGAGTTCGCCGACAGCGGCATGGGCGAGCGCCGCCTCCGAACGCCAGGGCAGCACGGCAGGTGAGGCCATCCGACGGGCCCCGGCACGTTCTCCCGCGTGGAGCAGGTCGGCGAGGCCCTCCCGCACCCGGCCCTGGGCGATCCTCAGCCGGCCGCGGACCAGTGCGGTGAAGTCGTTGTTCCAGTGCTCATTGAGTCGGCCGGTGAGCCCGTGGACCACGAGCAGTTGGTCCGCCTCTTCGGGGCGGCCCTGTTTGACCAGTGCGTCCGTCAGCATGGCGACGCTGTGGCTGGTGGTCGGGCCGGCGCCGATGCCCCGCAGGGCCTCGATGGCGGTCCGGGCGTCGGCCTCGCATGCGGGTACGTTGCCGAGACGGTAGTTGACGCCGGCGCGCAGCGTGCGGACGTACGCGTAGCCGAGTGCGGACCCCCGTGCATGGACCGCGTCGATACTCGCGTCGACCCGCGCGAGAGCGAGATCCGAGCGTCCGGAAGCGGCCAGTGCCAGCACCGCTCCCGTGTAGACGAACGATTCGTCGCCCTCCGGACAGACACCGTCGGTCAGGGCCCGCCGGGCATGGTCGACGGCATGCTCCGGACTGCCGGCCTCCATGATCGAGCGCAGTGAGAGCAGTGCGGCCAGCGGCCGTTGAACGGGACTGCCCTCCGCCTCGGCCAGGTCCATGGCCATCAGCCTGGGTATCGCCATGTCCGCCGTACTGGCGCGGCTGAGCTGGGCGTAGACCAGGTCGATCTCCAGCCGGAGTGCCTCCACCGGGCCGGCCGGGCGGATCCGCTCGGCAGCGTGCTGCAGCGTGTCGAGTCCTTCGGGATAGCGGTCCAGCGTGAACAGTGCGGCGGACAACGCACGTGCCGCCGCAGCCAGTTCGCCCGGGGCGGTGGCAAGATCCAGACTCTGCCGGAGGCTGTGCACCGCGGTGGGCACGCAGCGCGCGAGTTCGGCCTCCCCGAGGGAGGCGAGGACCTGGGCCCTGATCCGCTCGGGGAGGGGTTCGCGCAGGGCCCGCCGCAGACAGCCGAGGGCGGCCGAGCGGTCGCCCCTGGCCATGGCGTCGTCGGCGGCGCTGAGCAGGGCCTCGATCGCCCAGTGCTGGCCCGGTGGTCCGTTCAGCAGGTGAGGGGTGACGGTGTCCCAGGCGGCGCCCCGGTCGATCAGCGACCGCGCCGCGCGGGCGTGGAGTTCCTGACGGCGGCTGGGCAGCACCTCATTGGCCGTGGCCACGGCGAGAACGGGGCAGCCGAAGGCGATGCCTTCCTCGGTACGGCAGAGGAGTCCGGTGCCGACGAGCAGGTGCAGGCTGTCCTCGACGGCCAGCTGGGGCAATTCCGTGGCGTGGGCCAGCAGATCGGCGGCAGGAAGGAGAACGCCGACGGGTCGGCGGCCGGCAAACGCACCGGGAGAGCCGTCCGGCGGGTCTGCGGCCCGGAGCGAGGGACCGGCCAGGACCGCCGCCGCCTCGGCCACGGCGACCGCCTCCGGACCGGCTCCGCGCAGCAGGGCATGCGTGGTGCGGCCCAGCTCTGCGGGCACGTGGCGGGCGAGGTCGGCGGCGGTCGCCGCGTCCGGCGCCGTGCCGTGCGCACGCAGCGACCTGAGCAGGGTGTGCACCAGGGCGGGAATACCACCCGTGGCGGCACGGCAGGCCGTGACGAATTCCGGTTCGGGCTCGGTACCGAGCATCGCTGCGGCCAGTTCTCCGACGTCCGCGTCGCCGAGCGGAGTGAGCCAGATGCGATGCCGGAAGAGCGGCAGCAACATGCCGATGCCGTGCGCATTGTGACCCGGGTTCCCCGGACCAATGGTGGCGACGACGGTGATCCGCAGACCGTCGAGCCGACGGAGCAGCCTGCCCAGCCACTGGAGCGAAGCCGTGTCGGCCCATTGGATGTCGTCGATGCCCAGGACGACGCGGCCCTCGGTGGCACGGGCGAGTGCGGCTGCGGCGCGGTACGGGGCGTCGTGGTCGGCGATGGCCGCGGTGACGCCCTCACCCAGCCCCTGCTCGGCAGCGTGTTCGAGCAGCTGGTGGACGAGGCCTGACGCGGCCGGCGGGTCGAGCGCGTCGGCCGTCGCCCGGAGGACGAGGTGCCCGTCCGTCCTGGCCCGGTGCAGCACATGGCGCAGCAACTCGCTCTTGCCCATGCCGCGGTCGCCACGCACGATCACCGCTGTTCCAGGCGCGGTGAACTGCATCAGCTCGCCCAGTGCGGCAAGTTCTCGTCGTCGTCCGTTCAGCACTGCCGTTGCCCCGTGTCCTGCTGCGACTCCACGTCCCACGTCGGTCGGTCGTGGAGCTGTGCACTCGCCGTATTTCTTTGTGCTTCTTGGGCCTGAGTATGACGCTCCGTAGTGGCGGGTGCGGTCATCTCTCAGGATGTGGGATGGAAACCGCAGGAGCGGGAGCTCTGTCGACGGACGGTCGGCAGGCCCTGGGGCGGACCGGCCGGATCCGGTCGTCCGCCTCGGCATGTCGGCGCCGTGCCTGGTCCGGCGATCCGTGCTGCGTCATGCCGACTGCGGCACCACGGCGACGGGACATTCACTGTGATGGAGCACCGCGTGCGCCACTCTGCCGAGCTGGAGCCCGAAGTGCCCTTGTCTGCGTCGCGCACCGACGACCACCAGGTCCGCCGCGGCGGAGCGCTGCACAAGGACCTTGTGCGCGGCGCCTTCCACGGCGGAGCGGCGCAGGGCGACCCCGGGGTGCTCCCGTGCGTCGTCGGCGACGGCCTCGTCGATACGGGTGGCCGCCGCATCCCGGTGCTCCTGCCCGGAGCCGCCGGCCGACCGGGGGTGGCTCACGGCCTCGCCGACCGTACGGCGCCATGCCCGGACCACGTCCAGTTCGCAGCCCCGTGCCCCCGCCTCCCGGAAGGCGAACCGGATGGCGTCCGATCCTTCACCCGCATCGGCGACACCCAGCAGGACGCGCCGGTGGCCGCCTTCCCGACCCGTTCCGTCCCCCCGCACCACGATCACCGGGCAGTGGGCCCGCGCCGCCACACCCAGCGAGACCGATCCCAGCAGCAGACCCGTGAGCCCTCCCCTGCCTCGCGACCCCATGACCAGCATCGCGGCGTGAAGGCTCTCGTTCACCAACGCGGTCACGGTGTCCTCCGCAAGGACCTCGGTGACGAGCCCGACCCGGGAGTTGCGGCCGCGTGCCCGCTCGAGCGCAGTACGGACAAGGGCGTCGATGAGTTCCTGCTCCGAGGGGCGGTCGGAACTGTCCACCGGCAGGGCGCCCTCGTACCGCTCCCATCTGGACGCATACACCAGGCGCAGCGGAAGGCCGTGGAGCGCGGCCTCGTCCACGGCCCAGTCCACCGCCTGGAGGCTGGAGTCGGAGCCGTCGATACCCACGACCAGGGGCCGCTCCATCGTCCCCACCGCCTTTCTTCTTCCTCCGACCGCCCGAAGGGGCACTCCGTCACCGTCGCACCTGGGCGGTGACTTCGCGAGTGGCGGTCCACCGCTGTGCGGCGTTCGGCTCACGCTCCTGTGCCGGCCGGAATCGGCCGGCGGCTCCCGGGAACTCCCCGCACGCAGCGTCCGACTACTGCCGCGTGGGAGGGCTGCGGATCCGGCGGCACCCACACCGGGCCGGCGGGCAGAGAGGCGTGTGATGGGCGGGCTTGATGTACGCATGCGGGAGGTCGTCTGCCGTCACGGCCGGGTCGACGCCGTCCACGGCGTGAATCTGGAGATCGCAGCCGGTGAGCGCGTGGCGCTGACCGGAACCAACGGCTCCGGCAAGACCACTCTGCTCCGTGCCCTTCTGGGCCTGCACCCACAGGTGAGCGGCACCATCCTGGTCGGTGGCCGCGGGACCCGCTCGGCGGCCGACCGGGCATGGCGGCGGAAGGCCTGCGCCTGGATCCCGCAGAAGCCGGCGGCGGGACGGTTCCCCCTCCTCGGCGCAGAGCTGCTGGCCAGCAGCACCGCACCGGCCGAGGCCCGGCAGGCGGCGGAGCGGCTGGGGGTGGGAGCACTGTGCGGACGGCCGCTGGACACCCTTTCGGGTGGTCAGTTGCAGCGCATGTATCTCGCGAGGGCGATCGGCTGCGTCGCCGCCGGGGCCGGGGTGCTGCTGGCCGACGAGCCCACTGCCGCGCTCGACTTCGGCGGTCAGGAGGAGGCGGCGGACGTCCTGGCCGCGCTCCCGGCCACCCTGGTGGTGGTGACCCATGACCGGGCCCTCGCGAAGCGGTGCGACCGGGTGCTGGAGATGGCCGCGGGGCGTCTGCGGGAGGTCCGGTGAATCTGGCCGCCGATGTCGGTGAACTCCTGCAACTGGTGCCCGTGCAGCGGGCCGGTTTCGCGCTCCTGCTCGCCGCGGCCGGTCTGCCCGTGATCGGTGTGGTGATCGTGGGCCTGGACATCATGCCGGTGCGGTTCGCGATGATGCACGTCGCCCTGCTGGGTATCGCGATCGGCCTGCTGGCCGGCCTCGATCCGATGCTGTGTGCACTGGTGGCCTGCGCCCTGTCCGGCGCTGGGGTCGCCCCGCTGGCGCGTACTCCGGACGGGTTGTCCGGAGCGATGGGGCTGCTGATGAGCCTGGCCATCGCTGCCGCGCTGCTCGTCCTCTCGGTGTCCGGGGTGAACGCCTCCGGGGCGTTCGCACTCCTGTGGGGATCCATCCTCTCCGTGGGCACCGCGGATCTGATCGTGCTCGGGGTCCTGGCCGTCGCCGTACCGGGTGTGTTCCTGTGGCGGCGGCGGGATCTGGCCCTGCTGCTCCACGACCGCGAACTCGCGCAGTGCTCGGGCGTACCGGTCCGGGGCCTGACCGTGCTGCTGCTGGTGTGCGTCGCCGTGTCGGTCGCCGGGGCCATCAAGCTGACCGGTGCACTGCTCGTCGACGCGCTGACCCTGCTGCCCGCACTCGCGGCCCGCCGCCTGGGCAGCTCACTCAAGTCGATCACCCTGTGGGCCGTCGGCATCGGTGTCGTCGTGAATCTGACGGGGTTCCTGATCGCCCTGCGGCTGGACTGGCCACCCGGCCCGGTCCTCGTCCTGACTGCGGGGGCAGCCGTCCTCGCCGTCCATCTCGTACCTGAACGGAGAACCAGTCCATGGCGCGCATCCGCGTCCGCATCACTTCCCTCGTCGCACTGAGCGCGGCCCTGTTCCTGACCGCCGGCTGCGGTGGTACCGGCGGTTCCGCGACTCGGAGCGGCGGCGACGACAAGAGGGACAAGCCGGTGGTCGTCGCCACCACCACTTGGGAGGGCGCCTTCGCCGAGGCCGCCGGCGCCGAGGACGTGAAGGTCATCGTGCCCCGTTCCGTGCACCATGCGCCCGACTACGACCCGAAGCCCTCCGACCTGGCGGCTGTCGCCGGTGCCGACTTCGTTCTGTACGCGCCGTTCGAACCGTACGCCGCGAAGATCAAGGAGGCCGCGGGCTCCGAGGCCCGGCTGGTCGAGGTGAACCTCGACAACGACGCCGACAAGGTGAAGGCGGAGGTGACCAGGCTCGGCAAACTGTTCGGCACTCAGGATGCGGCGGCGAAGTGGAACAGCAGCTTCGACAGCGAGTACGCAAAGCTGTCGAAGGAACTCAAGGCCGCATGGCCGGGCGGGAGGAGCCCGAACGTCGTCGCCCAGGTGTTCACCGCCTGGGCGGCGAAGCTCGCAGGCGCCACGGTGGCGGGCACTTACGGACCGGAGGCGGTGACGCCGGCTCAGCTCGCCGAGCTGTCGAAGAAGAGGCCCGCGCTGGTCATCGACAACGCCCATATGTCGACCGGGACCGTCCTGCCGGATTCGGGCGCCAGGCAGGTGCGGATCGCCAACTACCCGGGGGACGACCTCGACCTGCTGCCGGTCTACCGCGATGCGGCGGCCGCGCTGAGGAAGGCCATGGCCGGTTCCTGAACCCGGCGTCCCGCACGACCGGGCCGGACACGCATCGGGGCAGGCAGGATCGCGCACACCCCCCGGGGCAGCCGGAACGGCAGGGGCCCGCAGAGCGGTTCACTACCGCTCTGCGGGCCCCTGCCTCTTTTGGCGCTTGTGCCGTCAGCCGGCCTGGGCGAGCGGCGCCGTGGTGCCCCGGCCCACGGGCGTGCACCCGGTCGCCCGCTCACGCAGGGCGGCCCGGTCCGGCTTGCCGGCCGGGCTCAGCGGGAACTCGGCCATCACGAGCAGGTGTTCGGGATGCTTGCGCCGCTCGAGCCCGCGCCGGGTGAGGTGGTCGCACAGCGATGCCAGCGTCGGTACGTCGCCGGCACGCGCCACCACGCAGGCCGCGAGGCGCTCCCCCATGAGCTCGTCCGGCACACCGACGCACACGACGTCACGCACCAGGGGGTGCGCGGCGATCTCGCGCTCCACCTCAGCCGGGCTGATGTTGGCTCCGCCGCGTATGACGACGTCCTTGAGGCGCCCGACGAGGTGCAGTACCCCGTCCTCGTCGAGGAAGCCGAGGTCGCCGGTCCGCACCCAGCCGTCTGCAGTGCGGTAGCGGGCATCGAGCTCTGGGGCGCCCACATAGCACAGGGGGGTCATGGGGCCACGCGCGACGATCTCACCGATGCGGCCGTCCGGTAGTTCCGCACCGGTCTCCGTGTCCGTGATGCGGATGTCGGCGACGCATGGGTCGGGCCGGCCGGCCACCACACCGGAGCCCCCGGTGGGCGGGGTCCTGCTGTCCAGTCCCGTATGGCAGTTGACGCCGTCCGCGGACCCGTAGAGGTTGACGACCGGACATCCGAACGCCTCGGCCGCGGCGGCCGCGGTGCTCTCGTCGAGCGGGGCTCCGCCGAGAACCAGAGCAGTGGGTGCGGGCAGCTTTCCCCCGTCGTCGTCGAGGCGTTCGAGCATCATCCGCACCATGGTGGGCACGCCGAGGACATGGGTCGGCCGGTGTTCCCGGACCGCCGCGAGGGCGGATTCCGGGGTGAAGTGGTCGAGCAGGACGAGTGTCCCGCCGTGCCGGGCAAGGGCGACGGCGGTTCCGTTCGAACCGAACGCGGAGGCCAGCGGCACCAGGAAGAGGCAGCGCGGCGGGGAGCCGTCGGGGATGAGGGAGCGCAGGAAGTTGCCACGCCCGCCCGCCAGCGCATTGTGCGAGTACGCGACCATCTTCGGCTCGGCCTCCGAACCGGAGGACACAAGGATGCGGGCCGCGCTGTCGGGGTCGGGTCGGGCCGGGACGAAACCGGTCGGGTCGCAGCGCAGCAGGCCGGCCAGGGGAACCGTTTCCGCAGGAGTCGTTCCGGGCCCGGCGGCGATGATGTGCCGCAGCGTGGGAAGTCCCGGCGAGAGGGTGACCAGATCGGCCGCGGGGCTCGAGCCGCGGTGTTCGACCGCGGCGATGACGGCGACCGCGCCCGCCCGCCGGAGCAGGCACTCGGCCTCGAGGCCGCCTCTGCCGACGGGGAAGGGCAGGGCGATGGCGCCGAGCGCGGCGAGTGCCAGGTCGGCGATCACTGCGTTGCGGTTGTTGGGGAGTTGGACGCCCACCACGTCACCCGGGCCGATGCCGAGATCTCCGAGGCCGGTCGCCAGACTCCGGACCTTGCGGTCCAGGGCGGTGTAGCAGAGTTTTCCCCTGACATCGAGAACGGCCGTGCGGTGCAGGTCCGCGACCTGGCGTGCACGGAAGAGACTGTAGATGTCGAGGTCCGGGCAGGTGCCGTCGACCACCCAGGACCGGCGGAGCCCGGCAGGCAACAGGTCGTGCAGTTCGACGCTCATGCGAAGCTCCAGGGGTCGGGGACGGCGGGGGCGCCGTGCTCGTCGCGGCTGATCGATCCTGCGAAGCGCGGATCGTGGTGCAGCTCGGACAGTTCGGTGGTGACGCGGGTCGCGGTCAGGCCCTGGGCTCGCAACCTCCGCAGGGCGTCGTCCGTGGACAGGCCGCGCAGGTCGTACGTCGCCGCTGCGGCGGCGCAGTCGTCGCTCGCGCAGATCCAGCCGTCCGCCGTGGGCGAAGGGCGCCGGAAACCCGCAGGCCGTCGTGCGGACTCTCCTCGGGCCGCCCGGCCGAAGGCTGATCCGGTCAGCGTGTCGGCCGCGCCCAGCAGCGAGGAGTCCACCTGTACGCCGTGGCCGCTGCGTTCCCGTAGCAGCAGACCTGCCAGTACCGCCTCGGCGCCGAGCAGCCCGCCCATGACGTCGAGCAGGGTCATCAGGGAGGGCGCGGGCGGTTCGCCGTCCGGACGCACCGCTTCGCCCACGCCGGTGCGGGCCTGGACCATGAAGTCGGTTCCCATGGGGACATCGACGAGCCGTCCGGCCCAGCCGCTGGTGTATGCGTGGACCAGTGCGGGATTGACCGCGGCGAGATCCTCCGCGTCCAGGCCGAGTTCTGCGGCCTTGCCCGGCGCCCAGTTGTGCAGGAACACATCGGCCTGCGCGGCCATGTCCCGAAGCCGGCGCCGGCCGGCGGCCGACTTGATGTCGACCTCCACCGCCCGCTTGCCCCGGTTGAGGGCGAGCCAGCGGGCCGAGATGCCGGAACAGGCGGGTGGCATGCCACGCAGCGGATCGCCGCCCGGCGGCTCGACGCGGATGACATCGGCGCCGAGCAGCCCGAGCAGATGAGCGGCGAGCGGCGCCTGGATACGGCGTCCCGCCTCCAGCACGGTCAGTCCCGCGAGGGGGCCCGTGCGGCCGGACGGACGCGTACCTTCGCTCACACAGGGCCGGAGCAGGCCCAGGGACCACGGGGCGGCGCCGTCGTGTTCCACGGCCCTTTCGGCGATCGTACGCAGGACGCACACCTGGGCTCCCGAGGCCGTCGCGGCCTGCCGGATCCGCACATAGGGGTGTGTCCGCGCCGTGGTGTGCAGCATCGGCGGCAGGGGTGCGCAGGCCGTGGCGTACCGGAACTGGAAGGGCCGCCAGCCGCCCCGCACTGCGTCCGCGGGTGTGTTCAGGGCACGCCAGAACGCGGCCCATGCCGCAGGGTCCAGGGTCTCGAGTTCGAACAGCACTCCGTCGGCGGAGGTGAACGGCGGTCCACCGGGGGCGATGTCGACCGCCTCGTCCTCCTCGGCCCCGGCGGCGGCCAGGTACTGGGAGACCGTGAGGAGCCCCGCATGATCGGCCCGGGTGATCACCTGGGCGGGGGCGCCGCCACGGGCCTGCGCCAGGAGCCCTGCGAGCAGGCCCTGCACGGTGAGGACGGCCGTGGCCGTGGCCGTGAAGTCGGCCGCCAGGCCTCGTGGTGAACCGTCACGCCGCCCGTGCACGGCCATGATGCCGGTGGCGGCCTGAACGGTTGCCTCATCGCTGACCCCCGTACCGTCGGCGGCCCACGCCGTGTGTGCGCCGGCCGGCTGGAAGCCACCGCCGGTCAGCACGGTGTGCCCGGCGAGGGACCCGGCCGGCGCGGTTCCGCCGCGGTCGGCTCCGGCGGTCCGCACCGGATCGGCCTCCTCCGAAGTGGTGCCCCCCGGAATGTTTCCGTCCGGCCGTGCACCGAGGAGCCGCAGATGCCGGGACACGACACTCATGATCTCCGGCGGCCCCGATGCGCCGAAGCGCAGTGTGTCGAGTGGCCGGACCGTCCGCATGGTGACTGGTGACGCCATGCCTCTCCTCTCCTGGCAACGGCAGCGGCCGTCGCCCGGGCTCGTACGAACGCGGGAACCCGGGAGCCTTCGCACCCGACCAGTTCCACGTAGCAGGCAGTCGGACAGCCGTTCGTGCGGGTTCCCGGAACACCGGAGGTAGCAAGTGACGAGTCGGGACAGGGACCACACCGAACCCACCGGACACACGCAACACGGCAGCAACGGGACGGAGTTGCGGGACCGGATCGCCCGGTTCGTCGGCGAACACGTGATTCCGCAGGAGCCGGTGCTGGACGCCGGCGGGCCCGCGGGTGCCGCTGCCCTGGGCGAACTGCGGGGCCGGGCCAGGGCGGCGGGGTTGTGGGCGTTGCCGCTGCCCTCGGAGCTGGGCGGTGGCGGACTGGCGCTCGGCGAGTACGCCGGTCTCGCCGAGGCCGAAGGCGCCAGCGATCACGGGCCGTCGGCACTGGGCTCCACGTCCCTGCTGGACGTCCGGATGCTCGCACGGCACGGCGGGGATCTGGTGCGGGAGCGGTATCTGAAGGCTCTGGTGTCCGGGGAACTGCGTGCCTGCTACGCGATGACCGAGCCGGACGTGCCGGGCACCGCTCCGCTGCTGACCGCTGCCGGAGCCGAGCAGCATACGGACGGGAGCTGGACCGTCACCGGCCGCAAATGGTTCACCTCCGGGGCGGGCGAGGCCGATCTGGTCACCGTTCTCGCCCGCACCGACGGGAACGTCGGTGACCGTGAAGGGCTTTCCCTGTTCCTGGTGCCCACCGGTTCACCGGGTTTCCGCCTTGTGCGCGAACTGCCCGTTCTCGGTGCCTCCGGCCAGTGGGAGATCGACCTGGACCAGGTGCGCGTGCCGGCCGGTCATCTGCTCGGTGAGCGCGGCCGGGCCCTCGCCATCGCCGGAGAACGACTGCAATGGGGTCGCGCCCTGCGTTGTCTGCGGTGGCTCGGCCAGGCCCGGCGGGCGTTCGACCTCATGTGCGAGCGGGCCGCGACACGGACCGGCACACACGGCCCGCTCTCCGGTCATCAACTCGTCCAGCAGCATGTGTTCGACGCGCTGCTCGCCCTGCGCACCACCCGTCCACTGGTGTACGAGGCCGTGGCGCTCCTCGACACCGGGCGGGACGCGCGCACCGAGACTGGCCTGGCCAAGGTCGCGGCGGCCCGGATGCTCCAGCAGGTGGCGGACGCCGCCATCCAGGTCCACGGCGCCGCCGGGCTGGGCCCCGACACCGCACTGCCCGCACTGTTCCGCACCGGCCGGGCGGCCCGCATCCTCGACGGGCCGGACGAACTGCACATCACCTCCGTGGCACGCAGGGTCCTGCGCGGCTACGGGCGGGAGTCCACCGCTACACCTCGGTGATGTCGACGAGTCCGCCGAGCGCACCCAGGGCCAGTGCCAGGAAGAAGTCGCCCCAGATCAGTTCGTGCTGCACGGCGGTGCCCTGTGCCGCGTCGTAGCAGCCGTCGCGCAGCGCCCCGGCGGGCAGGTCCTCGCCGCGCCCGGCCAGATGGACACGGATGAGCCGGTCCAGTATCGCCATGGCCCGGTGCGAGTACTGCGCCGCACCCGGGCCCGGCAGGCGGGCCAGCTTCAGCAGCGCAACCGCGGTGATCGCCGCGGCGGACGTGTCCAGCGGCCCCTGCGGGCGGGAGTCGTCCGCGGGCGGCACGAGAGGTCCGGTCAGAACCGTACCGTCGGACATCAGTTGCCCTGCCACGTCCGCGAGCCGGCCTGGCATCCGCCCGGCGACCCGGGGACGGTGCAGCGCGTCGGCGACCGCCAGCAGCAGCCAGGCTCTGCCCCGGCTCCAGCCGGGCGGGGGGCTCTCCGACGCCCGCCAGCCCGTCCCCGGCTCGAAGTGCCAGGCAGGCCGGAGCAGCGGGGCCTGCGCTCGGCTCTCGGCACGGAACGCACTGCTGCCATCGAGGCAGAGGTCGAGGTGGCGTCCCAGATGCTCCGCCGCGGCGGACGCCCCTTCCGTTCCGGCGGTGGCCAGCAGGGGGACCATGCCCGGCACTCCATCCGCGCGTGCGCGCAGACGCGGCCCTCCCAGCGCCGATCCCCAGGGTACGAGGCCGAGTTCGGGGTCCATGGCCGCCAGTGAGGCGATCGCGGCCCGGCCCCGGAGCTCACGGGCCCGCTCGTTCCCGGCCGAGAGAGCAGTCCCGTACCAGAAGATCAGGCCACGGGTGACGGTGTCCTCATCGGCCCAGGCCGCGAGCCGTGCGGTGCACTCGACCGCTGCGGCCCGGTCGGCCTCTTCCGCGGTCCACCGGGCTCGGAGCCAGAGCAGCCCGGCCCAGAAGCCGCCCGTCCACGAACCACGCCCTGTCGACACCCATCGACCGTCGGTGGGATCCGCGAACAGCGGGAAACGCGTGCCTACTTCCGCCTCCGTCGCGGTCACCCGGCCGATCACCGCCTCCAGGGCCCGGCCGGCCATGTCCTGCCGGCTCACCCCGGCCGCCCCGTGCGCCACCCTCGGTCCCGAAAGGCCCAGACGACAGCCACCGCACACGCTGCGGCGAACTCCAGGGCGACGACCAGCCAGCCGGCTCCGTAACGGCCGCTCTCCGCCAGCAGCCCGAACACCGGTGGCCCCACGGCGAATCCGGCGAAGAAGCCTGAGGCGACCAGTGCCGATTCCTGCCCTGCCCGGCCTGGAGCGGCGCGCTGCATGACCAGGACCATGGAGACCGCGTTGGCGGAGACGGCGAAAACACCGACGGCGACGGCTCCGACCCACACCAGCGCGGACGCGGTGAGCGCCACGGCGAGGAGACCCGCCGCTCCCACCGCACCGGCCGCGAGCCACCCGGGCAGCCATTCGGCGCGCCCCGGCCTGGCCGCTTTCGACCACCCCACCCGGCCGGCGATTCCCGCCACACCGAGGGCGGCCACCAGCCCACCGGCCGCCGTGGGACCCATCCCGAGTTTCTGGGTGCCGTAGAGCGCGAGGTAGGTGTTCACCGAGGCGATTCCACTGCCCAGCAACAGCGAGAACACCCCGAGCCACGCGACGGGCCCCCGGAGCGCCGGCGAGGGGTGCGTGCCCGCCACCGGTGGCGGGGGGTCGGGCGGCAGTACGCGCATCGCCCACAGACCGGTCAGCAGCGCTGCGCCCGCGGCCGTCCACACGGCGCCGCGCCAGCCGATGCCGCCTGCGAGCACCACGAGCGGCAGTCCGGCCGCGAACGCGCCCAGTTGGACACCTGACTGCTTCATCCCGATCACGGTGCCTCGCCGGACCGGCGGAACGGCGGCGAGAACGGCCTTGTTGGTGGCCGGATTGGCGAGTGCCTGAGGCACTCCCCCGAGCGCGACCGCCGCGAGCAGGAGTCCGGCACCCGGGGCGGCACCGATGAGGGCGAGCGCCGCTGCGGACAGCAGCAACAGGGCGACGAGGGCGCGGCGCGGACCGATCCCGTCGACGACACGTCCGCCCACGGGGGACAGCGCGGCCGCTGTGCCGAAGCCGATCGTCGTCGTCAGCCCGAGGACGCCGGGTGAGATACCCGGTTCGACCACGAGGCGCGGCCCGAGCGCGCCGAGCAGGAACAACTGGAGCATGGAGAACGCCATGGCGCAGGTGAGCAGTGCGGTGAGACCCGGTCCCGTACGCCGTTTCGTCACTGCCGGTGGAATGCCGGGCGCGGTGCCCTCTGCCACAGTGCCTCCGATTCCCCGCCTGCATGGTCGACCGTGCGGGCAGGGAGTCGTTCGGCTCAAGTAGCGGGTTCCCCGGGCCACTTGTGGTCTGTGCCACACCTGGTGCGCGGTGCAGGAGTCGGCCTTCTCGGTCCGTACCTGCCCGTGGCCGCCGCGGGGAGGTGGTGCGAGTATGAGTGCGTCATGACTGCGGGACGATGTTGTCGAGCCGTACGGGCTGCGGTGTTCGCAGCCACCTGCGTGCTGCTCGCGGCCACCGGCCACGTCCTCATGTCGGCGACGGCGATCCCCTGGTGGGCGATGCCTGCCGCACTCGGAGTCGCGACAGCGTCGGCCTGGGTCCTCGCCGACCGGGAACGCGGGATCCTCGTCGTCACCTCGGCGACCGTCGCCGTGCAAGCGGTTCTGCACGCGGGCTTCTCCCTGGCCCAGACGTCCGTGCACCCCTCGGTACCGGCGGGCATGTCGTTCTCGCGGTTATGGGCCCGGTACCTGTTGTGCGGGTCGCCGGAAGCCATGGCCGCCGCCCCCGCGGGGGCTCTGCGGGCCGTGCCCGGGGCTGCGCCGGCCGGTCATGCGCACCAGCTGCCGCCGGCGACGGCCGACATGACCGTGCCGCGCGTTCCCGTACACAGTCATCACGGTCTCGGCAGCACGTCGGAAGGCCCGACGGCCGCGACAGCCATGACCGGGCACGACGTGGGCGACATGTCGGCGACCGGGATGCTTGCCGCACACCTGCTGGCAGCAGTGCTGTGCGGTCTCTGGCTCGCTCACGGCGAGCGGGCCGCGTTCCGCGTGCTGCGTGCACTCGCCGGCTGGTTCGTCTCCCCGCTGCGGCTGACGTTCCTGCTGCCCGCGCCCCCGCACCGGCCGCGTGTGCGGGCACGCCGGGACCACCGGGTCCGTGCGCTGCCGCAGCTCCTCCTCATCCATGCCATCACCTCAAGAGGTCCACCGCCCGGGGCCGCTGTCCTCTGACAGCTGGTTGTCCGGTCGCACGAGGTGTCCCACCGCGCGCGACCGGACTCGGCCGTGCCGTTCGGCAGGCCGTACGACTCACCGGCCTCGCCCGCACAGTGCGACGCCGGCCCGGACTCCCCTAAGGACCTCTGGCGATGCCCCATGCCCAGTTTCCCCGGCACACTTCCGCCGGCCACACGCCGTCACGCCACACCCCTGACTCCGACGCCGCGGTGACCCGACTGGCGCTCGCCGCCCGGGACGGAGACCCCACCACGCTCGACGGACTCGTACGCGCGCTGCACCGCGATGTCTGGCGCTACGTCGCCTACCTCAGTGCCGACCCCCAGTCAGCCGACGACCTCACCCAGGACGTGTTCCTCCGGGCGCTCGGCAGCCTCCACCGGTTCGAAGGCCGCTCCTCCGCCCGCACATGGGTGCTCTCGATCGCCCGCCGCACCGTGGTGGACAGCCTCCGCCACGCGGCCGCCCGGCCGAGGCTCTCCGCACGGACCGACTGGCAGATCGCGGCGGAGCAGGCCCAGTCACACCATGTGCCCGGCTTCGACGACGGAATCGCCCTCGCGGAACTGCTCGCGACGATTCCCCCGGAGCGCCGGGACGCATTCGTGCTGACCCAACTCCTGGGCCTGCCCTACGCCGAAGCGGCAGAGGCCATCGGCTGTCCGGTCGGAACGGTCCGCTCCAGGGTGGCCCGTGCCCGCGCGTCCCTCGTCGCGCTCCTCACGGCACCCGAGACGCCTGTCGCGGCGGCGGCCGGGGCCCCGGCTCCCCGGCCGAGCCGGTGCCGGGCCCCTCTCGGGGCGGGCATCGCGCACATCACCGCGACTGCCTGACGGCCGCGTCACGATAAGGGTCGTCCGGCAATTCCTGATGGACCAGTACTGGGCGCATTCAGGCGATTCCGCAACACGGCGTGGGGTGCCTCCCGGCGGTAGCCGGTGGAGCCACGCAGCTGTCGTCGCGCACCCGCCCGGGGATTGCGGGACGGCCCTTGGAGGCCCTGGGGCACATTGACCGCTCCAGGGCCGGTCATGCGCACCCGAGACGGCGCCTGATCTCATTCTGAAACGATCAGTACGGTTTGTTTTTCACCACGCGTCTGGTGTGCGGCCATTCGGTGGAATCTGACCACACGGAAGACGGCTCCGGGTCAAGTCCCGCAGCTTGCTGGCATCTTGAGGACTTCAGCCTCAGCTTCCGGAAGGCAGAGTCATGCATTCACCCACCACCACCATGCGTCCGCCGGAACAATCCGCCCCGGAGCAAGAACCGGCCGAGGAGCCGATCCGGGAAAGTCGCTCCGATGTCGCGTGGTGGATCTGGGCCCTGGCGGGAGGGCTGTTCTTCACCTACATGCTGTTGTCACTGCGCCTCCACGAACGGATCCTCTCCAACAGCTTCGACCTGGGAATCTTCGAGCAGGCCGTACGCTCCTACGCGGACGGTCATTTGCCGGTCTCCGAAGTGAAGGGACCGGACTTTCCCATTCTGGGGGACCATTTCTCTCCCGTTCTTGCTCTGGTGGCCCCTCTTTACGCACTGTGGTCGTCACCCAAATGTCTGCTCGTGGTGCAGGCCGCGCTGATCGCCGCGAGTGCGATGCCGCTGACCATCTGGGCGCGGCGGGCACTCGGCTCCGTGGCGGCTGTGGTCATCGGCCTTTGTTACGGCCTGTCCTGGGGCATCGCGAGCGGGGTCGGCTTCGACTTCCATGAAGTGGCCTTCGCCATTCCCCTGCTGGCGTTCTCGCTGACCTCTCTCGGGAACGACCGGCTGCGATCCGCGGCATGCTGGGCCATGCCTCTGGTGTTGGTGAAGGAAGATCTCGGGCTCACCGTGGCCGTGATCGGCGCCATCATCGCACTGCGCGGGGAACGCCGGCTGGGGATCGTCACTGCCGCGGTCGGACTGGCCGGAACACTGGTGGCGATGCTGGTCGTGCTGCCGGCCTTCAGCCCGAGTGGTTCCTATGCCTATACGTCCTGGCTGGACAGCCCCGGAGGCGGTGGGGGCTTCGGCGATCTGCTGCACATGGTCACCATCGGCCTCATCACCCCGCAGACCAAGGTCACCACCCTGTTGCTGGTGCTGGCTCCGACCCTGTTCCTCGCTCTGCGCTCCCCCTTGTTCTGGATCGCGCTGCCGACCGTTCTGTGGCGCTTCGCCTCCGGCTACGAGTCCCACTGGGGAACCACCTATCACTATTCGCTGGTGCTGATGCCGATCGTCTTCGCGGCCTTCGTCGACGCGCTGGTCCGCCGCCGTTCGAGCGGAGTGAGTCTGCGCCGGTATCTCGCGGGTGCCGCCGCGGTCAGCTTCCTGCTTCTTCCGCAGTATCCGCTGTGGCAGTTGGTGCAGCCGGCCACCTGGCGGGAGGATCCCCGCATCGCGGTCGCCCACAGACTGATGGCCCGCATCCCCGACGGCGCCACGGTGCAGGCGTCCAGCCAGTTGGTGCCCCAACTCACCGACCGGACCAGCGTGAGCATGTACGGCTGGCAGGCCAGTCGACCCCGCCCCCAGTGGATCATGGTCGACACCCGGGTGCCGGCGAACAAGCGCTGGCCACTGGACGCCATGCAGGAAAGGATCTCCCTGGACCGGGAGCGCACCCAGGGATACCACACGGTGGCCGAGGAAGAGGGCTTCGTCCTGCTCAACCGGCGGAATTGATCGGACGCCCGGTGCGCCGCACCGGGGATTCAGCAGGAACGCAGCGGGGTACCGGCCGGAGATCCGACCGGTACCCCGTGATCAAGTTCATCCGTGCCGGACGGTCCCGCCCGCCGTCGGCGCTTTCTGCCGGATCGTCACCGACTTGATGACGACGCGCTCCTTGGGCTTCCCGCTGACCGCTCCGGTCGCAGTCCCGTTGCCGGCAATCTCCTTGACCACGTCCAGCCCGCTCGTGACCCTGCCGAAGACCGTCCATGCGGCTGGAATGCGCACCTCCGGGTCGCCGTAGCTGATGAAGAACTGGCTACCGTTCCTGCCGGGCACCGCCGGATACATCGCCACGGTACCCGCCGGATATCCGCCTCCACCCAGATTCTCTTTTCCGAAGAAGTACCCCGGGTCGGCCGTGCCCCTTCCCTCGGGGTCTCCGCACTGCAATACGAAGATCTGCTTGGTGATGACCTCGTAGCACTCGCTGTCGTCGTAGTAACCCTTCCCGGCAAGGAACGAGAACGAGTTGGTGGCACAGGGCGCTTCCCGGGTCAGGGCCTCGAAAGTGACGCTTCCCTTATTAGTGACCAGTGTGGCTGTCCAGGGCCGCGAAGCTGCCTCGGCGTCGAATGCGGGAACTCCGACGGGCTTCTTCGCACGGGTCGGCGTGTAGGAGCATGCGGCCTGCGACTTCGAGTCGATCTTTTCGCTGGTCAGGGAGACTGCTGCCCAGGCCAGCCCCGAGCATGTCGCGGCGACTGCGAGCACCGTCGTGGCCACTTTCATCACCCGCCCCCCGCCCTTGGTGACGGTATTCAGCTTTCCTTGCCGGTTCCTGACGGACATTCGATCCTCGATGTTGGTGAGTTCCATGGGTGACGAGACACCGAGAGCGTATCCAGGCACCTTTGGAAGGACTGGGCGACACACGCCGTTCCGGCGCCGTCCACGGCACATCGCGAAGTCGGTTCTTCCGTCCACCCACTTGTCCCCGAAGCGGATTCCTGCCGGACGGCGGCGTTGTCGCCGCGACGAACCGGCGGCCCCGTGTGCTCAATCCGATCAATACGCCATAGGGGGCTTCGCCGCGACGCCGGGACCGCGTCCGACGGCGCCCGGACGACCATCATGTTCCACTGGTGGAATGCGAGTGATTTCGGTCGTCGTGCCGTGCTTCGACGAGAGCGAGGTGATCGGCACTTTCCACGCCGCCCTCGTCACCACACTGGACCGGACCGGCGAGCCCTACGAGATCTGCTACGTCGACGACGGCAGCAGCGACGGCACCGTCGAACACCTGCGGAAACTGGCCACCACCACCCCCCAGGT
>NZ_JBWKDP010000027.1:0-7341 GCF_056435905.1 Streptomyces sp. NPDC043861
TTCCTGCGCCCGGTGGCTCCGGGTGTGGCCGGTGAGCTGTACATCGCGGGTGCCCAGCTCGCCCGGGGCTATGTCAACCGGGCTGGCCAGACGGCGGAGCGGTTTGTGGCGAGTCCGTTCGAGCCTGGTGCGCGGATGTATCGCTCGGGTGATGTGGCGCGCCGGCGTGCGGATGGTGAGTTGGAGTTCCTGGGGCGTGCGGACGAGCAGGTGAAGGTTCGTGGGTTCCGGATCGAGCCGGGCGAGGTCGAGGCCGTCGTGGCTGCGCATCCGCAGGTGGCGCAGGCTGCGGTGATCGCTCGTGAGGACGTCCCCGGAGACACCCGCCTTGTCGCCTACGTCGTCGCGGATGACCCGGAGGATGATCTGGAGGCTTTGCCCGGTCTGATCCGCGGACATGTCGTCGGCAGGCTGCCGGAGTACATGGTGCCGTCCGCGGTCGTGGTCCTGGACGCGTTGCCGTTGACCGGCAACGGGAAGCTGGACCGCAAGGCCCTGCCCGCCCCGGAGCTGTCGGCTGGTGCCGGTTCCGGGCGTGAACCGGCCAACGAACGCGAGCGGGCGCTGTGCCAGGCGTTCGCCGAGATCCTGGGCCTGGACAAGGTGGGCGTCGACGACGACTTCTTCCAGCTCGGCGGTCACTCCCTGCTCGCTGCCCGCCTGATCAACCGGATCCGGACGGTGCTGAACGTCGAGGTGGAGATCGCGGCGCTCTTCGACGCCCCGACACCGGCCGGCCTCGTTGGCCGACTCGAGCAGCAGACGCAGCCGGCACAGACCAGGCCGGCCCTTCGGCCCCGGCGCAACCAGGAGGAGTCCTGATGGTTCCGTTGTCATTCGCGCAGCGGCGGCTGTGGTTCATCTCCCAGTTGGAGGGGCCGAGCGCCGTCTACAACGTCCCGGTCGTGCTGCCGCTGGGCGGGCAGACCGACCGGCAGGCGCTGAACGCGGCGCTGAGGGACGTCGTCGGTCGGCACGAGGTTCTGCGCACAGTGTTCGAGACCGTCGACGGGGAACCGCAACAGCGGCTCCTCAAGATCGACGACCTGGAATGGGGACTGGAGGTCGTCGAGGTCGCGCCGGCCGACCTCCCAGCCGCCATCGAGGCCGCTGAAGGGTACGCCTTCGACCTGGCGGCCGAAGTGCCGCTGCGCGCCCAACTGCTGGCCGTGTCGCCGGACGAGCAGGTACTGGTCGTGGTGTTCCACCACATCGCCAGCGACGGCTGGTCGATGGGGCCGTTCACACGGGACCTCATGACGGCGTACCAGGCCCGGTCCGAAGGACGGGCGCCGATGTGGGAACCGCTGCCGGTGCAGTACGCGGACTACGCGATCTGGCAGCGCGAGCTCCTGGGCGACGCAACGGACCCAAGCAGTCTGATGAGTCGTCAGCTCAACTACTGGCGCGGTGCGTTGGAGGGCCTGCCGCAGGAACTGGCACTGCCGTTCGACCATCCGCGTCCGGCCGTGGCCTCGTACCGGGGCCACAGGGTGCAGCTGGAGATCTCCGCACAGACCCACTCCCGGCTGGTGGAGTTGGCGCAGGTCGAGGGCGTCACGGCGTTCATGGTTCTGCAGGCGGCCCTCGCCGTGCTGCTGAGCCGCATCGGCGCGGGCACGGACATCCCGGTCGGTACGGACGTCGCCGGCCGTACGGACGAGGCTCTCGACGACCTGGTCGGTTTCTTCGTCAACACCCTGGTGCTGCGGACGGATCTGTCCGGTGACCCGACGTTCCGGGAGACCCTCGGCCGGGTGCGGGCGGCGACCCTGGCCGCGTTCGGCCACCAGGACGTGCCGTTCGAGAAGCTGGTCGAGGAGCTGGCCCCGGCACGGTCGCTGTCCCGGCATCCGCTCTTCCAGGTGATGCTCACCCTGCAGAACGCCGCGCGAACGGTGCTGGACGGTGAACGTGTCGAGGCGTCGGCATCGACCCCCGCGGGGGCCTCGGTGGCGAAGTTCGATCTGGAGGTGTCGTTCACGGAGGTCTTCGGGCAGGACGGAGCCCCGTCCGGAATACGGGGCTCGATGACGGCCGCGGCCGACCTGCTCGGTGCGGAAACGGTCCGTCTGCTGGCCGACTGCCTGGCGGGTGTACTGGACACCCTGACGAGCGCGCCGGAGCTGCCCCTGAGCGGCGTACGGATCGTGGACGGTACGGGTACCGAGGCGGTCTTCCCGGGGCAGGGGGCTGGCGCCGGGATGGCCGCGCACGGCCACGCCGCGGACCGCCCGGCGGGCCCGGCGGCAGACCGCAGGCTGGTGGCGTACGTGGTGCCCGCGCCGGGCATGGAGGTCGACCCGGCGGAGCTGCGGGCGTTCGTGCGGGAGCAACTGCCGGAGTCGATGGTTCCGGCGGCCGTGGTGCTGCTCGACGAGCTGCCGCTGACCGCGAACGGCAAGGTGGACACGGGCCGGCTGCCCGCTCCGCCGGAGTACCCGGCGGGAACCGGCCGCGGCCCGTCGAACGCCCGCGAGGAGGTGCTGTGCGCCGCGTTCGCCGAGGTCCTGGAGCTGGAGCGGGTGGGCGCAGACGACGACTTCTTCGCTCTCGGCGGCCATTCCCTGCTGGCGATCCGGCTCGTCGAACGGCTGCGTGCGCAGGGCGTCACCGTGCCGGTGCGGGCACTTTTCGAGACGCCCACCCCGGCCGGGCTGGCGCTGACGGCGGGCGCCCAGCGGGTGTCCGTGCCGGAGAACCTCATTCCGGCCGACGCGACCGCGATCACGCCGGAGATGCTGCCGTTGGTCGACCTCACGGCCGGGGAGATTGCGCGAATCGCCTCGACCGTCCCCGGCGGGGCCGCGAACATCGCTGACGTCTATCCGCTCGGGCCGCTCCAGGAGGGCCTGCTCTTCCACCACCTGCTGGCGGACGGCGGCGACGACGCCTACGTGCTGCCCGCGGTCCTGGAGTTCCCCTCGCGCACCGGGCTCGACGCCTTCGTGGCCGCGCTGCAGAAGGTGCTGGACCGACACGACATCTTCCGGACCTCGGTCGTCTGGGAAGGGCTGCCGGAGCCGGTCCAGGTAGTGTGGCGGCACGCGCCGATACCGGTCACGGACGTGACCGTCTCCGCGGACGGCGAGGATGTGGCCGTCGGCCTGATAGCGGCCGCAGGCCTGTCGATGGACCTGGGCCGTGCACCGCTGATCACGGTGCACCGGGCCCCCGTGCCCGGCGACGACCGCTGGCTGGCGCTGGTCCGGGTGCACCACATGGTGCAGGACCACATGGCCCTGGAGCTGCTGCTCCGGGAGGTCGGCGCCTTCCTCACGGGCCGGGGCGCCGACCTCCCCGAGCCGTTGCCGTTCCGGGACTTCGTGGCGCAGGCGCGCGACGAGACCGCACGCGTCGGCCACCAGGAGTACTTCGCCGGACTGCTGGACGGCTTCGAGGAGCCGTCCGCCCCGTACGGGGTCATGGACGTGCATGGCGACGGTACGGCGGTGGCCCGTGCCGTGGTGCCCTTCACCTCGGAGTCCGAGCAGCGACTGCGCGAGGTGGCGCGTCGGCTGCGAGTGAGCGCCGCGACCGTGCTGCACGTCGCATGGGCGCGAGCCGTCGCGGTGATGTCCGGCCGGGACGACGTGGTCTTCGGGACGGTGCTGTTCGGCCGGATGGACGGCGGGGCCGCGGGCGGCGCCCAGGTGCCCGGTCCGTTCATCAACACCCTGCCGGTGCGCGTCCGTTCGGCCGACACCGGTGTCGTTGCGGCGGTGTCGCAGATGCGCGGGCAGCTGGCGCGGTTGCTGGAGCACGAGCACGCCGCGCTCGCGACCGCCCAGCAGGCCAGTGGCCTCGAGGGCGAGACGCCGCTCTTCACCTCATTCCTCAACTACCGCCACAATCCCGGCCGAGGGACCGAGGAGCGGCCCGAGGAGCAGCAGCAGGACGGCTCGGGGGTCCGCCTGCTGTACGCGCGTGAACGCACCAACTACCCGCTGGGTGTCGCGGTGGACGATGCCGGTGAGGGCCTCGCGCTGACGGTTGACGCGGTCGGCGCGATCGATGCGGAGGCGGTCGGCGTGCTGGTACGCACGGCGACGGAAAATTTGGTCCAGGCGCTGGAGACGGCCCTGGGCGGCGGTCCGGAGGTGCCGCTGAGTGCGGTGCGGGTGCTGGACGAGGCGGGTCTGCACCGGGCCGTGGAGGGGTGGAACGACACCGTGGTGGAGATCGCAGGAGCGACGCTGCCGGGACTGTTCGAGGCCCAGGCGGCCCGCACGCCGGACGCGGTCGCAGTGGTCTTCGAGGGTGCGCAGGTCTCGTACCGGGAGCTGGACGAGCGGGCGAGTCGACTGGCACGGCAGCTGACCGGGAGTGGTGTCGGCCCGGAGTCGGTCGTGGGCGTGGTCATGGACCGCGGGGTCGACCTCGTGATCGCGCTGCTGGCCGTCATGAAGGCCGGCGGTGCCTACCTTCCGATCGATCCGGAGTATCCGGCCGAACGGATCTCCTACGTGCTCGCGGACGCAGACGTCCCCCTGGTGGTGTCGCAGCGCGCGGTCGCGGACGCGGTGCCCGCGGGGGTGCCGACGATCGTGATCGACGAATCTTCGGCGACGGCGGAGCCCGCCGACGCGGTGGCCCTGCCCCCGGGCACGGCTGCGGCGCCGCAGAACACGGCGTACGTGATCTACACCTCGGGGTCGACAGGTCGGCCCAAGGGCGTGGTGGTTTCCCACGGCGCCCTGGTGAACCACCTCTTCGCTGTCGGGCAGCGGGTGCCGCTGTCGGCTGGTGACCGGCTGCTGGCGGTGACCACTGTGTCGTTCGACATCGCGGCGCTGGAGCTGTTCCTGCCGCTGGTGTCGGGCGCTTCGGTGGTGGTGGCCTCCAGTGACGTCGTCCGGGACCCGGCCGCCCTGACCGGGCTGGTGGTGTCCTCCGGCGCGACGGTGGTGCAGGGTGTGCCGTCGTTGTGGCGGGCACTTCTGGAGGAGAGCGGCTGGCCGAGCGGGGTGCGGGCGCTGGTGGGCGGCGAGGCCCTGCCGTCCGAACTTGCGCAGCGGTTCACCGACAGCGGGATCGCGGCCGTGAACCTTTACGGGCCGACCGAGGCCACGGTATGGGCGACCTCCGCAGAGATCACAGGCGCCGCGGTGTCCGTGGGCCGCCCGTTCGCCAATATGCGGGCGTATGTGCTGGACCCCAGACTGCAGCCCGTTCCTGTCGGTGTGACGGGCGAACTGTACGTGGCGGGCGCCCAGCTGGCGCGCGGCTACGCGGGCCGCGCGAGCCTGACGGCCGAGCGTTTCGTTGCCTCGCCGTACGTGTCCGGGGAGCGGCTGTACCGGACCGGGGACGTGGCACGCCGACGTGCGGACGGGGACCTGGAGTGCCTCGGCCGCGTGGACGAGCAGGTGAAGGTCCGTGGCTTCCGGGTCGAGTTGGGAGAGGTCGAGGTCGCGCTGGTACAGCACGCGCAGGTTGTTCAGGCAGTGGCGGCGGTCCGCCGTGACGCCTTCGGAGACGGTGTGCTGGTCGCCTATGTCGTCCGCTGCGGGGACCTCGACGTGGCCGCCCTGCGGGCGGAACTGGGCCAGGACCTCCCGGCTTACATGGTGCCCTCCGCCTACGTCGTCCTCGACGAGCTGCCGCTGACCGCGAACGGCAAGGTTGACCGCAAGGCCCTGCCCGCGCCTGATGCCACCCCCGGCACCGGCACCGGCCGCCCCCCGGCGAACGTGCGTGAGGAGATCCTCTGCGCGGCGTTCGCCGAGGTCCTCGGAGTGGAGAGCGTGGGCGTCGACGACGACTTCTTCGCCCTCGGCGGACACTCGCTGCTCGCCGTCCGGCTGATCAGCCGGCTGCAGGCGCAGGGGGTGGCGCTGTCGGTACGGGCACTGTTCGACAGCCCGACGCCCGCCGGCCTCGCCCTCTCGGCGGCCGCGACGCGGGTGGTGGTTCCGGACAACCTGATCCCCGCGGACGCGATCGCGATCACTCCCGAGATGCTCACCCTCGTCGACCTGACCGCCGAGGAGATCGACCGGGTCGTCTCCACCGTCGATGGCGGCGCCGCGAACGTCGCTGACGTATATCCGCTCGCCCCGCTCCAGGAGGGTCTGCTCTTCCACCACCTGCTCGCCGACGGCGGTGACGACGCCTACGTCCAGCCGAACGTCCTGGAGTTCGGATCCCGCGACCTGCTCGACCGGTTCGCGGAGGCCCTCCAGCAGGTGCTGGACCGTCACGACATCCTGCGGACCGGCATCGTCTGGGACGGCCTGCGCGAGCCCGTGCAGGTGGTGTGGCGGAAAGCCGCGCTCCCGGTCCAGGAGGTGACCCTCGACCCTGGCAGCGGCGACCCCGTTGCGGCGCTGGCCGAGGCCGTAGGACTGTCGATGGACCTGTCCCGGGCACCCATGGTCGAGCTGCACACAGCCGCCGGGCAGGACGGCCGCTGGCTCGGGCTGGTGCGGGTCCACCACATGGTCCAGGACCACACGGCGCTCGAGGTCCTGCTGCACGAGATCGCGGCCTTCCTCGGCGGCCGCGACGACGAGCTGCCCGAGCCGCTGCCCTTCCGCGACTTCGTGGCGCAGGCGCGCGGCGGGGTACCGCGGGAGGAGCACGAACGCCACTTCGCCGAACTGCTGGGCGATGTCACCGAACCGACGGCACCGTACGGGCTCACCGATGCGCACGGCATCGGCACCGGCACCGCGCGCGCGGCCGATGCGCTGCCATCCGAGCTGGACGCACGGCTGCGGACGGTCGCGCGCAGACTGGGCGCCAGCCCCGCGACGCTGATGCACGTGGCGTGGGCGCGGGTGCTGGCGGCGGTCAGTGGTCGGGACGACGTGGTGTTCGGTACGGTGCTGTTCGGCCGTATGAACGCCGGGGCCGGCGCCGACCGGGTACCCGGTCCGTTCATCAACACCCTCCCGCTCCGCGTGCGGACGGGCGAGCTCGGTGTCCTGGGCGCGGTGTCCGCGATGCGGGACCAGCTCGCGGAGCTGCTCGAGCACGAGCACGCGCCGCTTGCCGTCGCTCAGCAGGCCAGTGGCCTCACCGGCGGCACACCGCTGTTCACCTCCTTCCTCAACTACCGCCACACCCTGGACACGGCGGACGACGCACCGGAGACGGACGAGCGGACCGACGAGGAGGCGGCCGGCATCAAGACCCTCCTCTCCCGGGAAGCGACCAACTACCCGCTCGCCGTGGCCGTGGACGACAATGGACGGGGCATCCGGGTGGCGGTGGAAGCGGTGGCACCGGCGGACCCGGTGGCGGTGGGTGCGCTGGTGCGTACGGCTGCGGAGGGTCTGGTGTCGGCGTTGGAGGTGGCTCTGGACGGTGGTCCGGAGGCGCTGTTGGGCTCTGTGG
>NZ_JBWKDP010000028.1:0-6422 GCF_056435905.1 Streptomyces sp. NPDC043861
TCCACACCATCCGCAACCACAGCCACCGCATCCGGCCTCCGGCCCACCTGCCCAGCAAACAACCCAGGCACCAGCGAACCCGCGAACCCGACCTCGGTGTCGTTCCACTCCACCAGCACCCGACGACGCTCAGCATCACCGAGCACGTCCACGCCGCTCAGCGGCGCATCCGCCCCGCCGTCGAGGGCCGCTTCGAGCGCCACCACGAGGTTGGCGACGGCCACGTGCATCAGTTCGCTGACGGCTTGCGGGTCGATGGGGGCGATCGCGTCGATCGCCAGCTCCAGGGCGTCCCCGTCGTCCGTCACCGCGACGGACAGTGGGTAGTTGGTGCGGTCGTGCTCGAAGACCATCCGAACGCCGGTGATCGGGTCGCCCGGAGCAGTCCCCTCGGCATGCGCGCCCCGGTCACTCTGGCTGTGGCGGTAGTTGAAGAAGGAAGTGAACAACGGACTGTTACCGGGTACTCCGCTGGCGCGCTGAGCCAGCGCCAGCGACGCATGCTCGTGCTCCAGCAGCTCGGCCAGCTGGCCGCGCATCGCCGACACTGCCTCCAGGGCGCCGAGTTCACCGGTCGGCAGGCGCACCGGGAGGGTGTTCATGAACGGGCCCGGGACGCGGTCGGAACCTGCGCCGGCATTCATGCGGCCGAACAGGACGGTCCCGAACACCACGTCCGTGCGGCCGGAGACCGCCGCGAGTACGCGTGCCCAGGCGACGTGCAGAACAGGTGCCGAGCTGACGCCCATGCGCCGCGCGATCTCCCGGATACGACGCGTCAGTTGCTGCGGCAGGGCGAGTCCGCCGCGCACGACGCCGCTTCCGTCACCGAGTGCGTCGAACAGGCCGTACGGTGCGGTGGGTTCGGTGACGTCGCCCAGCAGCTCTGCGAAGTAGCGCTCGTGCTCGGATTCGTCGACGCCGCCGCGCGCCTGGGCCACGAAGTTGCGGAAGGGGAGCGGCTCCGCCAGCTCGTCGCCACGCCCGGTGAGGAAGGCGTGCACCTCCTCCAGCAGAACCTCCTTCGCAGTGTGGTCCTGCACCATGTGGTGCATACGGAGCAGAGCGAGCCACGGCTCGTTGGTCTCGGTGTGCGGTGCGCGGGCCACGTGCAAGCCGATCAACGGAGCCCGGCTGAGGTCCATCGCAGCGCTGCCGAGCGCCACCAACTCGGCGACCGGATCGGCGCCGTGCGGGTCGAGGGACACCTCGTCCACGGACAGCTCGGCACGGCGCCACACCACCTGGACCGGTTCGCGCAGGCCGTCCCAGACGATGCCGGTGCGCAGGATGTCGTGCCGGTCGACCACTCGCTGCAGGGCGCGAAGGAAGCCGTCGAGGTGATCGCGCGAGTCGAACGCGAGGACGGTCGGCAGGGCATACGCGTCCTCGCCGCTGCCGGCGAGCAGGTGGTGGAAGAGCAGGCCCTCCTGGAGCGGGGCGAGCGGATAGACGTCAGCGATGTTCGCCGCGCCGCCCTCGACGGTCGCGACGATCCGCTCGATCTCCTCCGCTGTGAGGTCCACCAGCGGCAGCATCTGCGGGGTAATGGCGGTCGCGCTGGCGGGGATCAGGTTCTCGGGCACCGTGACCTGGGCCGCGCCGCCGGACAGCGCGAGTCCGGCCGGGGTCGGGCTCTCGAACAGAGCGCGCACGGAGACGGCGACACCGCGGGCGCGCAGCCGCTCGACGAGACGGACCGCCAGCAGCGAGTGGCCGCCGAGGGTGAAGAAGTTGTCGTCGACGCCGACCCGTTCCAGGCCGAGGGCCTCGGCGAACTCCTCGCACAGGATGCGCTCCTGGCGGCCGGCCGGGCGCCGGCCCGCCCCGGCCGTGTACTCCGGGGCCGGCAGTGCCTTGCGGTCGAGCTTGCCGTTGACCGTCAGCGGCAGCGCGTCCAGCAGCACGACGGCTGACGGGACCATGTACTGCGGCAGCCTCGAGCCGACGAACTCGGTCACCGAGGAGGCCAGTTCGGCTCCGTCCGACTCGCCCGCCGCGACCGCATAGGCGACGAGACGCACGTCTCCGGGAGTGTCCTCCCGCGGGACGACTGCAGCCCGGGCGATCCCCGGGTGGGCGGCGACCGCGGACTGGACCTCACCGGGCTCGATCCGGAAGCCGCGGATCTTGACCTGCTCGTCTGCGCGGCCGGCGAAGACCAGCCGGCCGTCCTCCGTCCAGCGCACCAGGTCGCCGGTCCGGTAGAGGCGCTCGCCGGGTGCGTACGGGGACGCGACGAACCGCTCCGCCGTGAGGTCCGGGCGTCCGACGTACCCGCGGGCCAGCTGCGCCCCGCCGATGTAGAGCTCGCCCGTCACGCCGGGCGCGACTGGCTGCAGTCTGCCGTCCAGGACGTACATCCGGGTGTTGGCCACCGGGCCCCCGAAAGGCACCGCGCCGGTGCCGTCCGGGTCGACCTGTCCGACCGCGGTGATCACGGCCGCCTCGGTCGGGCCGTAGGCGTGGACGAGGCGGCGGTCGCGGGCCCATGCCCGGGCCAGCACGGGGTCGATGCCCTCGGAGCCGACGACCATGGCGCCTACCCCCGCCAGGTCCTCCAGGTCCAGTACCGCGAGCAGGGAGGGGACCAGGCTGGCGGAGCGGACTTCGGCCGACTTCACGAGGCCGCGCAGCAACGCGGGTTCGGACCGCTCGGTCGCGCTCGCCACGACCAGGGTGCCGCCCTGGGCCAGGGTGACCGCGACGTCCAGCACGGAAGCGTCGAAGTTGAACGAGGCGAACTGGAGGACCGGGACGCCCGGGCCCACCTCCATCAGCGGGCCGAAAACCGACACCAGGTTGGCCAGGGCGCCGTGTCCGGTCGCGACCCCCTTCGGTCGGCCGGTCGACCCCGAGGTGTAGATCACGTAGGCCAGTCCGTCCTGGGTGACCAAGGTGTGCGGAGCCGTGGCGGGAAGGGCGGCGAGCTCGGCCGCCTCCTGCGGGTCGTCGAGCCACACGACCCGGTCCGCGTCGAGCCCGGCGGCGACGCCGTCGGCCGTGTCCCGTGTGCTCAGCACCACCCCGGCGCTGCTGTCGTCGAGGATGAACGCCAGCCGGTCCGCCGGGTGCTCGGGGTCGAGGGGGACATAGGCGCCGCCGGTCTTCCACACGGCGAGGATCGCCACCACGATGTCGACGCCGCGCGGCAGGCAGAGGCCCACCACCGATTCGGCGCCCACGCCGAGTGCGGCCAGCCGACGGGCGAGCCGGTTGGCCTGCGCATCGAGTTCGGCGTACGTGACCTCCGTGCCCTCGTACACCACCGCGACGGCTTCCGGGGTCCTCTCGACGTGCGCCGCGAACCGCTCGGGCAGCATGCCGGGCCCGACCTCGCCCGCGGTGTCGTTCCAGTCGGTCAGCAGTCGCTCACGTTCGGCCGCGCCGAGGATGTCGACGGTGTTGATCGGGGCCTGCGGCGCGGCGGTCAGCTGCTCGACGACCCGGCCCAGACGCTCGGCGAGCCGGACGGCGGAAGCGGCCTCGAACAGGTCCGCGTTGACGATCACCGAGCCGTGCAGGCCGCCGGGGGCACCAGCTTCGTCGAAGGTCTCCTCGGCGGTGATCTCCAGGTCGAACTTGGAGATCGCGCCGGCCGGTGCCGCCTGGGACGGTCCCGCGGGCAGCCCCGCGTCGCCCCGCGCGCCGAGGTCGACCTCGGCGCGGGCGAGGTTCTCCACGCTGAGCATCACCTGGAACAGCGGGTGGCGGGCCAGCGAGCGGGTCGGGGCGAGCTCCTCGACGAGCTTTTCGAACGGGACGTCCTGGTGCTCGAAGGCCGACAGGTTCGTCTCGCGCACTCGCGCGAGCAGCTCGGTGAACGTCGGGTCACCGGACACGTCGGTGCGCAGCACGAGGCTGTTGACGAAGAAGCCGACGAGGTCACGCAGTCCCACGTCGGTGCGGCCGGCCACCGCCGTGCCGATCGGGAGGTCGGTCCCCGCCCCGAGCTTGGACAGCAGCACGGCGAGTGCGGCCTGCAGCACCATGAAGACGGTCACGCCCTCGGCCCGGGCAAGCTCCGCGAGCCGGGCGTGCGCCTCGGCGGGGATCGCCAGCGGGGTGCTGTGGCCGCGGTAGGAGGCCACCTGCGGGCGGATGTGATCGTACGGGAGCTCCAACTCCTCCGGCGCACCGGCCAGTGCGCCCCGCCAGTGCCCGATCTGACGGCCCACCAGACTGTCCGGGTCGTCCAGGTCGCCGAGCAGCTCGCGCTGCCAGAGGGTGTAGTCGGCGTACTGGACGGCCAGCGGCTCCCACTGCGGCGCCCGGCCCTCACGGCGCGCCGCGTAGGCGGTGGAGACGTCGTCGGCCAGCGGGCGCATCGAGTAGCCGTCGCCGGCGATGTGGTGCACGACCACGGCCAGCACATACTGCGCCGGGCCGGTGGTGAACAGCCATGCCTTGATGGGCAGTTCGGTTGACAGGTCGAAGGCGTACCCGGACACGCCGGCCAGCGCGCCGGCAATATCGGCCGATGTCCCGGAGCCGTCGCCGTCGGTCAGATCCACCTGCTGGAGGGCCCAGTCGAGGTCCTCGATGTCATGGATGTGCTGGTACGGCTCGCCGTCGGCCACGGCGACCGTGGTCCGCAGGACCTCGTGCCTTTCGAGGACATCGCACAGTGCCGCCGCGAGCGCATCCCGGTCCAGGTCACCGGCCAGCGGCAGCGCGAGTGGAATGTTGTAGTTGGCGCTCGGCCCTTCGAGCTGCTGAATGAACCACAACCGACGCTGCGCGAATGACAACGGAATCATCAGGACCCCTCCTGCTTACGTCCTGGCCGCGACGTCGGCCGAGGCTGACTGGTGAACTCCGGCTGCCGCTCTCCGTGCACGGGCCGGCTTGCCCGACAGCGCCGGTGGGCACGGCTGTGCAGACCGCCCGGCTTCCTTCTCCGTACGGTCCGGCCTCTTATGACCGCTGATGCACAGGCCCTCGGTCGATGACGGCAGCCGGCAGCGCCGCATCGACACAGTTTTCGATCCGGGCCTACGCCCTCTGTTTCATCTATCGGTAATACGGGGCACGACGGCTTCCCCGGCAGTCACTATGGCTCACGGTCCGGCGGTGATCAATGTTCGGCCTGTGCGCCCCTGCACCACCCCTGGGCAGCGGGATCGAAGTAGCGGGAGGGGGGTGTTCAACTGCCTTCCCGGGGCAGTTGAACAGCGCAGGAGGCCTTTGACGGACAGTCGGTCGAGGGTTCCTGGTTCCCGGTTCGGGAAGGGCCGGTTCGCCCGGTGGATCGTTGCCGGCAAACGCGGCCCCTTGGGACCGCGGCAAGGCACGGGGCCGATGCAGCCCGTGCGCGCAGACGACGTCCAACGGTTCGCCACTCACCGGTCTCAGCGGTCCGACGAGAGGATCATCAGCACAGTGGCACCCAGCGCCATGGTGGCGAGGACGGCCCAGACCGCGTCCGCCCCACGGCCGCGGCTCGTCGGCTCCGTCGCGTCGGACCACACTTGCAGCGGGTGAAGGCCACGATCGCGCCGAGGGCGGTCAATCGTCACGGAGATCACCTGACCTTCACAGCCATCACCGCGTACTCACCGAGGCTCGTAAAGAACCGATGGCGGCGCAGACGTTGACAACCGGCTGGGGGCATAGCCGCTTGGATTGATCCGCCCATCGCCCCGAGCCTGTGGAAGCACGCCTGCTGTTCCGCGTCAACCCCCGGCGAGTCGCCGGGCTGTTGACGGTCGGCCGCCGCATCCGAACTGCGGCGGCCGCCGTCGATGGCTCACCACACTGATCCGATCAGTGCGGCTTCATCACCGGCCGCTCCGATCACGCATCGGCCGCAGGGCCGGCCGTGTCGACTTCTCGGTCCCGAACTGCTTTGCGAGGCGGGCCACGGTCGGCGAGTCGAACAGCGCCCGGATCTGGACGTCGACGCCCAGAGCGGCACGGATCCGCGCGACGAGTTCGACGGCCAGCAGGGAGTGGCCGCCGAGTTCGAAGAAGTCGTCGTCGACGCCCACCTTCTCCAGGCCCAGGACCTCGGCGAACGCCTGGCACAGGATTTCCTCCTGCCGGTTGGCCGGTGCCCGGCCGGTGCCCGCTCCCGCCGCGTAGTCCGGGGCGGGCAGGGCCTTGCGGTCGAGTTTCCCGTTGCCGGTCAACGGCAACGCGTCCAGGACCACGACCGCGGACGGCACCATGTGTTCCGGGAGTCGCTGGGCCGCGAACGTCCGCAGCTGGTCCGACAGGTCGTCGACCCCGTCATCGTCGGCGACGACGTAGGCGACAAGGCGGGTGTCTCCGGGGACGTCCTCACGGGCGATCACCGCAGCCTGCGCCACCTGCGGATGCGCAGCGACGACGGCCTCGACCTCGCCCGGCTCGATCCGGAACCCACGAACCTTCACCTGCTCGTCCGCACGCCCCAGGAACTCCAACTCACCATCCGCACG
>NZ_JBWKDP010000029.1:0-6218 GCF_056435905.1 Streptomyces sp. NPDC043861
CCGTACCGGCGTCCCGCAGCCCCAGACCACGCACGAGAACCGCACCGTGCTCCGCAACGACCGCACGCAGCGCATCACGGTGCCCGGCCGCCCAGCTCGTCGGGTCGTCGGGGGTGTCGATGTGCAGTACCGGGGGTTTGCCGGGCTGCGACTCCACCTCGAGCCGTGATGTCGGGATGGGGTACGGCATGGTGTTTCCTTTCGATGCTGTTCTTGTCGGTGCTGATCAGGAAGAAGTCAGCAGTTGGGCGTCGTCCTGTCGTGGACTCGGGTCGAGGAGTGCGGCGAGGTCGGCGAGAACCGGATGACGGGTGATGTCCTTGAGGGACACCGCCCGGTCCAGGGCGATGGCCAGCTTCACCGCCGACAGAGAGGTGCCTCCCCGGTCGAAGAAGTGGTCGCGGCGCCCGACCTGCTCCTGAGGAATGCCGAGCACCGTTGCCCAGGCGGCCGCCAGTTGCTGCTCGGCCGGCGAGCTCAGCGGCTCGTGCTTCTCCTCGGCAGTGTCCAGATCGACGGACAGCGCCGTCAGCGCCTTTTTGTCGATCTTGCTGTTGGCGGTGAGCGGCAGACTTTCCCGCCAGTGGAAGGCGGAAGGGACCATGTAGGCGGGCAGTGAGGCACCCAGCCGCTCCGCCAGATCAGTGGATTCCAGGGGCTCCGGGCTGCTGTAGAACGCCACCAGGTGCTTGACGTTGCCGGCCCGTTCCGTGACCACCACCGCACCGTCACGCACCCCGGGCAGGCGCAGCAGGGTGTTCTCGATCTCGCCGATCTCGATCCGGAACCCGCGGATCTTGACCTGGGCGTCCTTCCGGCCGAGGAACTCCAGCTTTCCGCCGGGGTGCCAGCGGCCGTAGTCGCCGCCGAGGTAGAGACGCGTTCCGGCACGGTGCGGATCGGTCAGGTAGGCCGCTCGGGTGCGTTCGGGGTCGTTGATGTAACCGCGGCCGACACAGATCCCGGAGAACGCGATGATGCCCGGGGCGCCCAGTGGCACAGGTGACAGATTCTCGTCGACCACATGGACGCGCACATTGTTGACCGCGCCCCCCAGCAGGATCCGCTCCGGTGCCCGGTCCATGACCTCGTGGTTGGTGTCGTCGGAGGTCTCGGTCAGCCCGTAGGCGTTGACCAGCCGGATGTCCGGATGGACGCCGAACCAGCGCTGTGCGAGCTCCTTCTTCAGCGCCTCCCCGGTCACCGACACGTACCGCAGATCGGGCAGGGCACGGGGGTGCTGCTCAAGAGCGGTGAGGACTGCTTCGAGATAGGAGGGCACGACCTGGAGCACGGCGACCCGGCCCTCGGTGACCGTGTCGAGGAAGCGGGGGACGTCGAGGATCACCTCCTGCTCGACCAGCAGGGTCCGCCCGCCCACCAGCAGGCCCGCCACCAGCTGCCACAGCGAGATGTCGAAGCACTGCGGCGCGGTCTGGGCCACCACCTGCCCCTCGCCGATCTCCAGATCGTCGATCTTGGCGAAGAGGTGGTTGAGCATCCCGGCGTGCTCGCACATCGCGCCCTTGGGCTCGCCGGTGGAACCGGAGGTGAAGTAGATGTACGCGAGCTGGTCGGGGGCTACCTCGATGCCGAGATCGCCGTCGGGGTGGTCTTCCCGCCAGACGGCGTCGACGAGCAGCCTGTCGACTCCCGGCAGGGAGCCGAGTGCCTCGTCCAGGCTGGTCGTGCTGCCCGGCTCGGTCAGCACCAGGGCGCAACCGGCGCGGGTCACGGTGGCCGCAATGCGTTCGGCAGGAAAGTGCGGCTCGATGGGAAGGTAGACACCACCGGCCTTGAAGACCGCCAGGACCGCGGCCAGCCAGTCCAGGTTGCGCTCGGTGACGACCGCGACCACGTCCTCGCGGCCGATGCCCCGCGCAAGCAGTGCCCGGCCCAGCCGGTTCGCCCGTGCGTTCAGCTCCCCGTACGTCCACTGCCGGCCTCCCTGGACCGCCGCGACCGCATCCGGATGCGCCCGCACCCGCTCCTCGAACACCTCGTGCATCCGCCGGTCGGGCAGTTCCCTGCTGGGTCCGGCAAAGGTTTCGAGCTGAAGGTGGAGCTCCTCGGGCGACAGCAGGCTCTGCCCCGCGTGGGCGGTATCGAGGTCGGTGGCGATGTGTTCGAGAGCGGTGAGGTGGTAACCCGCGATGCGGGTGGCACTGTCGGCGTCCAGGGCGTCGGTGCGGTAGTGCAGCCGCAGCACCGGCCGGCCGTCGAGCTGGGCGACGGCCACCCGCAGGACGGTGTTCTCGGCAAGGCCGCCGCCGACGCCGGCCGGGTCGAACTCGGTCTCGAACGACGGCCCGGTGATGCCCAGTTCACGCCTGACGTCGTCGACCGGGAAGTCCTGGTGCGACAGCAGGTCGGATGCGGTCCGATGGACGCTTCGCAGCAGCGCCCGCCAAGTGGCGGGTTCGGTCGTCAGCCGGCACGGCAGTGCCCGGCCGTCGGCGGCGATGTAGCCGGTCGCCACTTCCTGCTCGCCGCACAGTACCGACAGCACCTTGGCGTGCGCGGCCAGCAGCAGCGAAGCCAGAGGCACCGCCAGCTCCTGCGCCCGCCGGGACAACGCCGCAACCACGTCATCCGGCACCGCCACCTCGTGCTCCCGCACGCCCGCCACCGGAACGGAAGTCCACCGCGGCACTGCGGTGAAACCGCCCGCCGTCAGCACACCACGCCAGAACTCCCGGCTGCCTTCCCTGTGACTTTCCTGCGTTCCCATCGGTCTTTCCTCTGCTCGTTGCTGTTGCTGTTGGTTTCGCGGCGGTATCAGCTGCCCGCCGTCATGGCGGCAGGGTGGGCGTCTGTCGCCGGGCGGGGCTGCCGACGGGGCTCGTGGTCCCCCATGTGACGGGCCGGATTTCCACCCCAGCGGGCGTGCGCCGGGATTTCCTCGCCCTTCATCAGGAAGGAGTCGGGGGCGAGCTGCGCGCCGTCGCCCATCGTCACGCCGTAGTGGACGAACGAGCCGACACCGAGCGTGCAGCCGTCGCCGATCGTGCTGCGGTCGGACTTGAAGGTGCCGTCCTCCTGCGAGTGGCACTGGATCACGGTGCCCGCGTTGAGCGTGCAGTCGTCTCCGATGGTGACGAGCGTGCGCTCGGGGAAGAAGCAGCCGTCGTCGAAGACCCTGCGGCCGAGCCGGACCCCCAGAAGCCGCCAGACCAGGTTCTTGAACGGGGTGCCGTTGAAGACCTCGAGGTAGTCGACCGATGCCATCTTCCAGAAGCGTTCGTGCTGCCAGAAGGGGGGCTCGTAGATCGAGCAGTACAACGGTTGCTGCGCCTTGAATCCGGTGGAGGCCCGCTCGAGCACGCCGAAGTAGACGACGGTGAACGCAAGGATGAGGACTCCGGCCGCCGCGACCGCCGGTGCGCCGAGTACCGGGTGGACATGCGCAGCGCCCAGGCCGATCAGGGTGATCACGAAGAAGTGGATCCACCGTGCCAGCAGGTACAGCGTGGCGGTGAGCGCATTGTGCCGGTTCTTGGCCGCAAGACGGCGGCGCAGTTCGTCTCCGGTCGCCAGGTGGTTGAACGTGTTGTCACGCTCGACGGTGCGAGGGATCTCGAAACTGGGCGAGCCCAGCAGGCCCACGCCCTCGCGTACCGGTCCGTCGATGGGCACCATGACCTTGGTTGCGAGCAGACAGTTCTCGCCCGTCCTTCCCTGCGACGGATACGCGATGCGGTTCCCGAGGAAATTGCGCGGCCCGATCGTCGTCCGGGACATACGGAAGGACGTACTCGAGAAGTCGGTGTTGATGACCGAGAGGCCGTCGGCGACCATCGTCCCGTTGCCGACCGAACTCAGGTACGGGCTGTCGTGCTTGACCTCCGTACCGAAGTTCGACCCGGTCTGCTCCGCCCCGCGAAGGTCGTATCCGAGCCAGCGCAGGTAGTGCAGGATGCCGGAGCTGTCGCCGAACAGTGTGGTGAAGAACTTCCGGTTGGTCATGAACGCGATCGCTCGCTGGATGCCGTAGTGGAAGCCGTACAGCGGATAGACCCTGTCCGGTTTCACGGCCCGCTTGAGCAAGCGCGGCACGGTCACCACGGCAAGGAGGCCGACGAACGAGGCACCGAAGAACACCACGAATGACGCCAGCAGGGCATCGAGGTAGAACGTCCAGCTCGCGAAAGCTGCGGCCTGCGAGTGCGGGAATGCGTTGAGCTGCGGGAAGGCGGTGATCAGTATCGCCACGCCCGCCATCGCCAGCGGCAGATGGATCGCCAGCAGGTTCAGCAGTTGCATGATGCTGTAGGCGGCCCGCCTTGCCGTGGTGCAACGGGCGGGGCCGAGCTTCCCGTAGTCCACATCGGTGCGCACAGCCGGGGACCCGTGCCAGCGCTCGCCGGGCGGCACCGTCTGCCCGGTGTGCAGGCTGGAGGCGTGACCGAGCTGGGCCCGGTCGCCCATCGAGGTGCCGATGTCGAGCACCGTCTGCTCGCTGACGACCACGTCGTCACCAAGGGTCACGGGGCCGGTCTCGATCACACCGTCATGGGCCCGGTAGCAGGAGACGAGCACGTCCTTGCGGATGATGGTGCCCTCGCCGATGGTGAGCAGGTCGGTGCACACGGGCACATGGGTGGACAGGACCACGGCGCCTCGCCCGATTTTCGCCCCCAGTGCCCGCAGATAGAGCACATAGAGCGGCGACCCGGCGAAAAGACGCACGGGGCTGGTGCGGATCAGGGTCTTCACACACCAGAAGCGCAGGTAGGTCGGGCTCCAGACCGGGAACTCGCGGGGTGTGAAGCGGCCGATGAGCAGCCACTTCGCCAGGACCGGAACGATGCACATGCCCAGGAAGCCCGCGCCACCGAACAGGACCGACCGGAAGTAGATCTCGACCGGTCCGGAACCGGAGCTGATCCACTGGTATCCCTCGACCGTGACGAGAGCGGCGAGACAGGAGTAGCCGAGGAAGATCAAGAACTGCAGCATGCCGCACACGACGTACTGCCGTGTTCCGGTGGTCGGCGGCTCCGCGCCGGGCCCCGAGTCGGTCCTGGTTCCGGCCCGGGAACCGGAGCCGGCAGTGGACTCGGTACGGGGCGTGGTCGCGGATCCGCACTCGGGCCCGGACGGGGTCCCGACCGCGGCGGACACCTCGGAGGAAGCCGGCACCGTGTCCGCGAGGGCACTTGCCAGGCCCCGGATCGTCGGATGGCGGTAGATGTCCTTCATCGACACCGCGGGCAGATCCGACCGCTTCCTGACCCGGGCGCAGAACCGGGCCATCACCATCGAGTCGGCACCCAGGTCATGGAAGAAGTGGCTGTCGGCCGATACCTGGGCGGCGCCCACGACACCGGCCAGCACCTCTGCGAGGAGCTCGGCGGTGTCCGGGACCGGTCCGGCGTGCCCGGCGTCCTGGGAGGCCGGAATTCCGGTGGATGAGGCCGTCAGGACCCCCACGGATTCCCCGGTCACTTGGACTCCCCGAGAACGCTCCGGTCAGCCGCCTTCACGGCCGCCGCCATGTGCCCGACCATTCCGGGAATGGCCCGAGCGAGCCATCCGCAGGCCACGGCGCCATGAGCACTTGTCCGGTCACAATGCCACTGAAACATGTCGTCCACCTGTAGTAAGTGCAGTCCACCATCGGGTCGCCATTCGGACTCGATCGCGCCTGCCCGGCGATAATTCTCGACGCCGCCACGTTTTTCGGTGCAGGACACCCCGGCGAAGGGCATCCCGATCTCGTCACGGCCATTGCGGGCGAAGATTTTCTTCAGAAAATCCTTCCGCCTCTCCAGTAGGCCCGGTCGAGCAGGCGTTGTCCTGCTACTGCATTTCGGAACTTGACACGACAAACCGATGTTGGTAAAAGACCGACGCTGTCGGTCCCCATCGCCTTCTTCCGGGTATCCGGCGCACCCGATACCACGTGACGACCGTGCGTCATGGACAGCCACCCGGACCTCGAGCACGGGTGTGCCACGTCGGCGAGCACAGCGAACGCGGCGCGCCTCTGCGGTGGCATCAGCCACGTCCGCCCCGCCGAAGCGGTCTCAGGTCACCGGGCAGGCCGTATGGGCTGGGCACGGTTGCGGCCCGGACCAGCCGGAATCCACAGAGGGCCCGGTCCTCCGACCGGTATCCCCTCGGAACTCGGTCGTGGCCATTTATCCGCGATCGCGGTGTGTGTCAAGCCCCGAATTCGGGTGGCATGACAGACCTGCCCCCCGCACGGCGTACTG
>NZ_JBWKDP010000030.1:0-6129 GCF_056435905.1 Streptomyces sp. NPDC043861
AGCACGAACACCCGGGTATTCACCACCGGCGACCCGATCGCCACCTCCACAGCTTCCGGATCACAACGCCACAGCGTCGCATCCACCGTCGTCTCGGTCGGACCGTAGGAGTTGAACAGCCGGTGACCTCGCGCCCAGCGCGCCATCACCTCCGGTGGACACGCCTCACCGGCGGTCACCAGAACGACGTCCTCACCTATCGAGGCCTCGTCCAGGGTGGCCAGAACGGCCGGCGGCAACGTCACATGCGTTACTCGCTGCTCCGCCAGGAACCGCGGCAGAGCCTCACCCAACCTCCGCTCCTGCGGAATCACCACCAACGTCGCACCGGTCAGCAGCGCCATCAGCCACTCCCAGCCGAAGGTGTCGAAGCCGGCCGACGCGAACTGACCCACCCGCGATCCGGCACCGACCCCCAAGAACCGGACATGACCCGCCACCAGACTCGCCACACCCGCATGCGACACCAGCACACCCTTGGGCCGCCCCGTCGAACCCGACGTGTAGATCACATACGCCGGACTCTCCAACCGCGCTGCCGGATCGACCAGTGCCGCGTCGTCCAGTGCCGCCAGCTCCGCCACTGTGTCCGGCGCATCCACCAACACCACCGAACCCGGAACAACCGGCACCGTATCCGAAGAAGCCAGCACCACCACCGGCCCGGCGTCCTCCAGCATGTACCCGATCCGGTCCACCGGATAAGCCGGGTCGATGGGCATGTACGTGCCGCCGGCCTTCGCCACCGCGAGCAGCGCCACCATCAGACCGATCCCGCGCTCCAGACACACCCCGACCACCGACTCCGGCACCACACCCCGGCCGATCAACAGCCGGGCCAGCCGGTCCGCCCTCGCGTCCAGCTCCGCGTACGACACTTCCGTACCGTCCGCGACCACGGCGACCGCGTCCGGAACCCGCGCCACCTGCGCCGCGAACAGCTCCGCCACCGAACCCGACGGCACCTCGGCTTCGGTCGCGTTCCACTCCATCAGCAACCGCTCGCGCTCGGCGTCGCCCAGCACGTCCACCGCGCTGAGCCGCAGCTGCGGATCGCCGGTCAGCACGTCAAGCACCTGTTCCAGGCGGGCCGCGATCCGCCGGGCGGACTCCACTTCGAGCAGGTCCGCCGCCGCGGTCACCGAGCCCACCACACCTGCCGGCGCCCCGCGCTCGTCGAACGCCTCGGCCACAATGACATCGAGGTCAAACCTGGCCAGCGCCGCACCTGTCGCCATCGGTTCCACCCGGAGACCGGGCAGGTCCAGCACCGCCTCCTCGGTGTTCTGCAGGGTGAGCATCACCTGGAACAGCGCATGGCGGGCCATGGAACGGCTCGGTGCCAGCTCCTCCACAAGCCGCTCGAACGGGACGTCCTGGTGCGTGAGTGCTTCCAGGCTCCGCTCCCGCACCCGGCCCAGCACCGTGCGGAACGTCGGGTCGCCGGACAGGTCGGTGCGCACCACGAGGGTGTTGAGGAAGAAGCCGACCAGGTCGTTCAGAGCCTCGTCGGTGCGGCCGGCATTGGGCGAACCGATCGGGATGTCCGTGCCGGCACCCAGGCGCGAGAACAGCACCGCCAGGGCAGCCTGCAGCACCATGAACACCGTCACGCCCTCGGTCTGCGCCAGCTTCACCAGCCGGGCGTGGACTTCTGCGGGGACCTGGACCGGCACCTGATGACCCAGGTGCGAGGGCACGGCGGGGCGCGGGTGGTCGAAGGGCAACGTGAGCTCCTCCGGCGAGCCCTCCAGGGCACCCCGCCAGTAGTCGGCCTGGCGGGAAATCAGGCTTTCCGGGTCGCGCTCGTCGCCCAGGAGGCCGCGCTGCCACAGCGCGTAGTCGGCGTACTGGACGGGCAGTGGTGCCCATTCCGGGGCCCGGCCCGCGCACCGCGCCGCGTAGGCCACCGAGATGTCACGTGCCAGTACTCCTGTCGACCATCCGTCACTGGCGATGTGATGGATGGTCACCACCAGGACGTGCTCCTCGGGAGCAGTGCGGAAGAGGCCGGCCTTGATCGGCAGCTCCGCCTCCAGGTCGAAGAGGTGTCCCACCACTTCGGCGACGGCGGCATCCAGCTCCCCGGCCGCCACGTCGGCCGCCGACAGCTGCCACTCCAGCCCGGTCGCCGGAAGGACCTGCTGGTACGGCTCGCCGTCCACCATCGGGAAGACCGTGCGCAGCACCTCGTGCCGACCGAGCACATCCCGCAGGGCCGCGTTCAGCGCCTCCTCGTCCAACCGGCCGAGAAGCTTCAGCGCGACCGGCACATTGTACGTGGCGCTCGGGCCCTCCAACTGCCCCAGGAACCACAGCCGTCGCTGCCCGTACGACAGCGGCACCCGCTCCGGCCGCTCCCCCGGCGTGAGCGCCACCCGTGCCGTGTCGGCTCCGTTCAGGCGTGCGGCCAGGCCGCCCACCGTGGGGGCGTCGAACAGGGTGCGCAGCGGCACCTCCACTCCCAGGACGGTCCGGATCCGGCTCATCAGCCGGGTGGCGAGCAGGGAGTGGCCTCCAAGGGCGAAGAAGTCGTCGTCCACCCCGACCCCGTCCCGCCCCAGCACCTGTGCGAACACGCCGCACAGCAGCTCCTCCTGGAGCGTGGCCGGACCACGGCCTGTACCGGTCGTGTACTCCGGAGCGGGCAGTGCCGCGCGGTCGAGCTTGCCGTTCACCGTCAACGGCAGCGCGTCCAGCACCACGACGGCCGACGGCACCATGTACGCGGGCAGCTGCTGCCCGACGAATTCCCGGACCGAGGAGGGGAGGCCGACCGCTCCCTCGGCACCGATGACATAGGCGACGAGGTGCGTGTCACCCGCCGACTCCCGCCGTGCGACCACCACCGCCTGCGTGACCTGCGGGTGTGCGGCCACCGCGGCCCGGACCTCGCCCAGCTCGATCCGGAAGCCGCGGACCTTCACCTGATCGTCGGCCCGGCCGAGGTACTCCAGGTTCCCGTCCGAGCGCCACCGCACCAGGTCACCCGTGCGGTACAGGCGCTCGCCCACCGCGCCGAACGGATCGGCGACGAAGCGCTCCGCCGTCAGACCCGCACGCCCCAGGTACCCGCGCGCCAGCCCCGCCCCGGCCAGGTACAGCTCACCGGCCGCGCCCACCGGGACCGGTGACAGCGAGCCGTCCAGGACGAACGCGCGGGCGTTGCCGATCGGCACTCCGACCGGCACTTCGTTCACTCCCGGCCGGGCCTGCCACACGAGCGCGTCGACGGTCGTCTCGGTCGGGCCGTAGGTGTTGAACATCCGCCGCCCGCCGGCCCAGCGGTCGACGAGCTCCGGCGGGCACGCCTCGCCGCCCACTTCCAGGACGACCT
Organism: Streptomyces sp. NPDC043861; assembly: GCF_056435905.1. Taxonomy (NCBI): domain Bacteria; kingdom Bacillati; phylum Actinomycetota; class Actinomycetes; order Kitasatosporales; family Streptomycetaceae; genus Streptomyces; species Streptomyces sp. NPDC043861. The sequence continues at coordinate 3,338 of NZ_JBWKDP010000030.1, forward strand.
CCGCCGCGATCGACCCCTCGTCCAGATCCCCGAGCACGGCGGGGGGCAGCGTCGCGTGCGTCACGCCCGACTCCACGAAGAAGCCGGCGAGTTCCGCGCCCAGACGGCGGTCCTGCGGCACCACCACCAGCGTGGCCCCGTACGTGAGAGCCAGCGACCACTCCAGGCAGAAGTTGTCGAAGCTCACCGAGGCGAACTGTGCCACCCGGGACCCAGGACCGGCTCCGAAGCGGGCCAACGCCGCCACCGTGTTGGCGAATGCCCCGAGCGGGACGCCCACCCCCTTCGGCCGCCCCGTCGAACCCGACGTGTAGATCACGTACGCCAGCTGCTCCGGCCGCGCAGCCGCACGCTCGCCCGGGACCGGTTCCGCTGTCTCCCGGAGGGCGTCGGCCGAGTCGACGAGCACCACCGGCGTTTCCGCCTCGGCCACCACCACGGCGGTGGCGGCGGAGGCCAGCACCAGCACCGGCTCCGCGTCCCGGAGCATGAACGTGATCCGCTCGGTCGGGTACTCGGGATCCACCGGCAGATAGGCGGCACCCGCCTTCAGCACCGCCAGCACCCCCACAATCAGATCCACACCCCGGTCGAGCACGAGTGCGACCACCGACTCCGGGCCGACACCCCTCCCGGACAGGAACCGCGCCAGGCGGTCCGCCCGCGCGTCCAGTTCCGCGTACGACACCTCGGCGCCACCCGCGACGACCGCCGTCGCGTCCGGTGTCCGGGCCGCCCAGCCTTCGAACAGCCCGACCACCGGCACCGGGGACACGGCAGCCGCCGTGTCGTTCCACTCGGTGAGGACCTGGCGCAGCTCGTCCTCGGCAAGGACCGGAAGCACGCTCAGCTGCTGGTCCGCGCCGCCTGCCAGCGCCGTCTCCAGCGAGCCGACCAGGTACTCGGTGGCGGTGCGCAGCAGCACGCCCACAGCCCGCGGATCGACCGGGGACACGGCGTCCACGGCAAGCGAGATCGAGTCGCCGTTGTCGTCGACCGAGACGCTCAGCGGATAGTTGGTGCGCTCCTGCGCGAACACCGTCCGCACGCCGTCGACCCGGTCGCCAGACGTCTGCTCGGCACTCTGGGGCGCGTTGTGGCGGTAGTTGAAGAGCGAGGTGAACAGGGGTGTGTCACCGTCCACTCCACTGGCCTGCTGAGCCATGGCCAACGACGCGTGCTCGTGCTCCAGCAGTTCCGCCAGCTGACCCCGCATCGCCGTGACCGCGGCCAGCGCGCCCACCTCTCCAGTGCGCAGACGCACCGGAAGCGTGTTGATGTACGGACCCAGCACCCGGCCCGATCCGGAACCGGTACCCATCCGGCCCAGCAGTACGGTGCCGAAGACGACGTCCTGGCGGTCCGAGACCGCCGCGAGCACGCGCGCCCACGCAACGTGCATGACCGTCGCCGCGCTGGTGCCCAGTCTGCGTGCGACGTCGCGCAGCCGGTCGTTCAGCTCCGGTTCGAAGGGCACCACGGCCGACACCGAGTCTGCTCCGTCGCCCCGTGTGTCAGCCAGCCCGTACGGGGCGGTCGGCTCGTCGACGTCTCCCAGCAACTCCCTGAAGTACCGCTCGTGCTCCGCCCTGGCCGCGCCGCCGCGTGCCTTCGCCACGACGCTTCGGAACGGCAGCGGCTCGGGAAGCGCGTTCCCACGGCCCGCCATGAAGGCTTCCACCTCGTCGAGCAGGGCCTCCAGCGCCGTGTGGTCCTGCACCATGTGGTGCAGACGCACCAGTGCGAGCCTCTGGTCGGTGCCGGGGACCAGCGCGACGTGAACCGTGATCAGGGGAGCGCGGCCCAGGTCCATCGCGGCGCCCACCCGGGCCACCAGCTCGGCCACCGGGTCGGCGAGCTGCGGGTCGAGGGCCACCTCGGTGACCGGCAGGACGACCTTGCGCCAGACCACCTGGACCGGCTCGCGCAGCCCTTCCCAGACGATCGACGTCCGGTAGATGTCGTGCCGGTCGATCACCTGCTGGAGTGCGCGGACGAAGCAGTCGAGCCGCTCCGCCGAGTCGAACTCCAGGACCGTCGGCAGGACGTAGGCGTCCTCGCCGCCCTCGGCCAGGAGGTGGTGGAAGAGCAGGCCCTCCTGGAGCGGGGCGAGCGGGTAGACGTCAGCGATGTTCGCGGCGCCGCCCTCGACGGTGGCCACAATCCGCTCGACCTCGTCGGCGGTCAGGTCGACCAGGGGCAGCATCCCCGGGGTGATCTCCCGCGCGTCGGCGGGGATCAGATTTGCCGGCACCTCCACCTGCGTGGCGCCTGTGGAGGCCGCGAGGGCGGCCGGAGTCGGGGCCTGGAAGAACGCCCGCACGGACACCGACACACCATGCCCACGCAGCACCTCCACCAGGCGCACGGCGAGCAACGAGTGGCCGCCGAGGCGGAAGAAGTCGTCGTCGACGCCGACGCTCTCCAGGCCCAGCACGTCGGCGAACGCCGCGCACAGAATCTCCTCACGCGCGTTCGACGGACCCCGGCCCGCTCCGGTGACATACTCCGGCGCCGGGAGGGCCTTGCGGTCCAGCTTGCCGTTCACCGACAGCGGCAGCGCCTCGAGGACGACGACCGCGGAGGGAACCATGTACTCGGGCAGTCGTGTGGCGGCGAACGCACGGACGGTCTGGGACAGGTCGGCGACAGATCCCTCGGCCACCACGTAGGCCACCAGACGCGCTTCGCCGGGGACGTCCTCGCGGGCGAGTACGGCGGCCTGCGCCACCTGCGGATGCGCGGCGACGACGGCCTCGACCTCGCCCGGCTCGATCCGGAACCCACGAATC
>NZ_JBWKDP010000031.1:0-5756 GCF_056435905.1 Streptomyces sp. NPDC043861
ACCCCCGACGACAACGCCGCCACATGCGAGGGAACCACCTTCAGGAAATCAATCCGACGCTCCGCCAGATACGCCGACACCGCCAACGGATCCGTCACCGCACCCTCGTCCAGGACATGCAGCTCACCACCCGTCGCCAAACTCGCGAACACCACCGTGTTACCCAAGTCCGTCGCCTGCGCCTGCAACAGCGCATACCGACCCCCCGGCACACCAAAGCCCACCCGACCCGGCACCCACGACACATAATTCGCCAACCCACCATGCGTCACCGCCACACCCTTCGGACGGCCCGTCGAACCCGACGTATAGATCACATACGCCACCCCATCCGCATGCACCCCCACCCCAGGAGCAGTCGCCGGCAACGCAGCAAGCTGCATCTCCACCAGCACACCGTCCACCGCCACCAAACGAACCCCCACAGAGGGCAGCTCATCCAGAATCTCCTCAGTCGTCAGCACCAACGCCGCACGACTGTCCTTCACCATGAAGGCCACCCGCTCCGTCGGCTGCCCGGCATCCACCGGCAAATACCCAGCACCCGCCTTCCACACCGCCAGAATCCCGACGAACGTCTCCACACCCCGCGGCAGACACAACCCCACCACCGACTCCGCCCCCACACCCTGACCCACCAAATAGTGCGCCAACCGGTTCGCCCGCTCATCCAACTCCGCGAACGACACCTCCACACCATCCGCAACCACCGCCACCGCATCCGGCGTCCGGCCCACCTGCCCCTCAAACAACTCCACAACCGCCACACCCGGCACCACAGCAGAAGTCGCATTCCAACCCGAAAGCACACACTCCCGCTCGACCTCACCCAGCACATCCACCACACCCACCGGCACACCCGGCTCCCGCGTCACCACATCCAGCACCCGCACCCACGCCAACGCGATCCGCGACGCCCACTCCGCATCGAACAGATCCGCCGACACCGTCACCGAACCACGCACACCCCCCGGACGACCATCCACACCAAACACCTCGGCGACGATGACATCCAGGTCGAACTTGGCCGCCGACTCGTACACTGCCGCGGCTCGGATCTCCTCCGCACTCTCCCCGCCGGTCTGTTCCTCAGCGTTCAGGCCGGGAAGGTCCAGCACCGCGTCGATGGTGTTCTGCGTCGTCAGCACGACCTGGAAGAGGGGGTGGCGGGCCATCGACCGTGCCGGGGCCAGTTCCTCGACCAGCTTCTCGAACGGCACGTCCTGATGCGCCAGAGCCGACAGCGTCGTCTCCCGCACCCGGCCCAGCACCTCACGGAACGTCGGGTCCCCCGACAGATCCGTCCGCACCACCAGCGTATTGATGAAGAAACCGACCAGATCGTCCAGCGCCTCATCCGTACGACCGGCATTCGCCGAACCGATCGGAATGTCCGACCCCGCACCCAGCTTCGACAGCAACACCGCCAACGACGCCTGCAACACCATGAACGGCGTCACACCCTCAGCACGCGCCACCTCCACCAACCGCGCATGAACCTCCGCCGGAACCTCCAGCGACACGCGGTGACCACGGTGGGACGCCACCGCCGGACGCGGCCGGTCGAACGGCAGAGCCAGCTCCTCCGGGGCACCCGACAGCGCATCACGCCAGTACGCGATCTGACGGGCGAGCAGGCTGTCCGGGTCCTGCTCGTCACCCAGCAGCTCGCGCTGCCAGAGGGTGTAGTCGGCGTACTGCACCGGCAGCGGCTCCCAGGCGGGCGCCCGGCCCTCGCTCCGTGCCGCGTACGCCACCGACAGGTCCCGCGCCAGCGGTCCCTCCGACCAGCCGTCGCTCGCGATGTGATGCATCACCACGACCAACCACCGCTCATCCGGGCCGGCCTCGAACAGCGCTGCCCTGAAGGGGAGTTCGGCAGAAAGATCGAAGGCGTGCTCCGACACCGCGGCGACCGCGCTCTCCAGGTCGGCCGGTGCCACGTGGGACACCGACAGCTCCCAGTCCAGGTCCTCGATGCCGACGATCCGCTGGTACGGCTCACCGTCGAGGACCGGGAACACGGTCCGCAGCACCTCGTGCCGCCCGAGCACGTCCCGGAAAGCGGCGGCGAGGGCCGTGCGGTCCACAGCACCCGGCAGCCGGAGCAGGGTGGGGACGTTGTAGGTCGCGCCCGGGCCTTCGAGCTGGTTGATGAACCAGAGCCGGCGCTGCGCGAAAGACAGCGGCACCCGCTCAGGCCGCTCCCCCGCCGTCAGCGCCACCCGTGCCCGCTCCGCACCCCCGAGACGGGCCGCCAGACCCGCCACCGTCGGCGCCTCGAACAGCGCCCGCAGCGGTACCTCCACGCCGAGCACCGACCGCACCCGGCCGATCAGCCGGGTCGCGAGCAGGGAGTGGCCACCCAGGGCGAAGAAGTCGTCGTCGACTCCCACCGACTCCACACCCAGGGTCTGGGCGAAGACGGCGCAGAGGATCTCCTCCTGGGGCGTGGCCGGGCCCCTGCCCGTGCCGGTGGTGTACTCGGGGGCGGGCAGGGCCTTGCGGTCCAGCTTCCCGTTGGCCGACAGCGGCAGCGCGTCCAGCACCACCACCGCCGACGGCACCATGTACGCCGGCAGCTGCTCCTCGGCGGACCGGCGCACGAGGGCGGCCAGTTCGTCGGACTCGGTCGTCGGAACGACATAGGCAACCAGGCGCGGTCCAGCGGGGCCGTCCTGGCGGGCGATCACCGCTGCCTGCGCGACCTCGGGAAGCGAAGTGATCACGGCCTGGATCTCGCCCGGCTCGATCCGGAAGCCGCGGATCTTGACCTGCTCGTCGACACGGCCCAGGAACTCCATCTCACCATGGGCGTTCCACCGCGTGAGGTCTCCGGTGCGGTACATGCGCGAGCCCGCCGGACCGTACGGATCGGCCACGAAGCGCTCGGACGTCAGCCCCGCACGGTCGAGGTAACCGCGTGCCAGGCCCGCGCCCGCCACGTACAGCTCGCCCGCCACTCCCACCGGTACGGGGGACAGCGAGGCGTCCAGGACGTACAGCCGGGTATTGGCGATCGGGGTGCCGATCGGCACCTGCTCCACTCCCGGACGGCAGCGCCACACAGCGGCATCCACCGTGGTCTCCGTGGGCCCGTAGGAGTTGAACAACTCCCGGCCATCCGCCCATGTGTCGACCAGTTCCGGCGACAGCGCCTCGCCGCCCGCGTCGATGACCACGTCGGCGGGTATCGAGCCGGCGTCCAGGCCGGCCAGCACGCCGGGCGGGAAAGCGGCGTGCGTCACACCTTCGCTGCAGATGAAGTCGGCCAGCTCGGCGCCGAGCCGCCGCTCAGCCGGGACGACCACCAGCGCCGCCCCAGCCGTCAGGGCGAGCACCCACTCGGAGCAGAACATGTCGAAGCTCACCGAGGCGAACTGCAGCATCCGCGAGCGCGGTCCCACCTTCGTCGGGTACCGCCGCGCCAGAGCCGCCGCGGTGTTCGCGAACCCGTCGTGCGTCAGCACCACGCCCTTCGGCCGACCCGTCGAACCCGACGTGTAGATCACATACGCCGCGTGGGCGAGCAGCACAGCGGGCCGTTCGTCCTGGCCGAGGTCCGTCTCCGCCAGGCCGTTCAGCAGGGACACGGTCTCCGGAGAGCCCGTCACCACGGTTGGTGCTGCGTCCCCGGGCACCACACCCACGGTGTCCGTCGAGGCCAGTGCCAACACCGGCCGGGCATCCTCGAACATGTAGGCGATGCGGTCCGCCGGGTACTCGGGGTCGACGGTCAGATATGCCGCCCCCGCCTTCAGCACGCCGAGCACCGCCACCATCTGGTCGGCGCCGCGGCCCATCACCACGGCGACCACCGATTCCGGCCCGACCCCCCGGGCAAGCAGCAGACGCGACAACTGGTTCGCCCGCCTGTTCAACTCCCCGTACGAGAGCGCCACACCGCCTTCCAGGACAGCCGCCGCCAGCGGGTCGCGGGCCGCCTGCGCCTCGAACTGCTCGGTCACCGTGACCGGGGGGACCTCAACCGCCGTGGCGTTCCACTCGGTCAGCAGCTGCTCGCGCTCGGCATCGTCGAGCACCCGCACCGCGTGCAGCGGCAGCTGGAGGTCATCGGCCAACAAGGCCAGCACTCGCCCGAACCAGACCGCGATGCGCTCGACCGTCTCCGGCTCGAACAGGTCGGCTGCCGCGACCACCGCGCCACGGACCCCGGCCGGGGAACCGGAGGCGTCGAAGACCTCCTCGACGTCGACCTCGAGGTCGAACTGCGAGACCGACTCACCGGCCGACAGCGTCCTGGCCCCGGTCACGAGCCGGTCGGTCACGGCGTCCGTCACGTTCTCCAGAGACAGGGAGACCTGGAAGAGCGGGTGCCGTGCGAGGGACCGGGACGGGGCGAGTTCCTCGACCAGCTTCTCGAAGGGCACGTCCTGATGGGCGAATGCGGACAGGCTCGTCTCTCGTACGCGTGCCAGGACGTCGGCGAAGGTCGGGTCGCCGGAGAGGTCCGTCCGCAGCACGAGGGTGTTGACGAAGAAACCGACCAGGTCATCGAGTGCCTCGTCCGTACGGCCGGCGTTGACCGTGCCGATCGGGATGTCCGTGCCGGCGCCGAGGCGGTTGAGCAGGACCGCGAGGGCGCTCTGCAGCACCATGAACATGGTCGCGCCTTCGGACCGCGCGGTCTCGGCCAGCCGCGCGTGGACGGCCGCCGGGATCTCCAGCGGTACACGGTGGCCGCGGTAGCTGGACGTGGCAGGCCGCGCGTGGTCGGCCGGCAGCTCCAGCTCCTCCGGAGCACCGGCCAGTTCCTCGCGCCAGAAGGTGGTCTGGCGGGACATCAGGCTGGACGGGTCGTCGGCGTCGCCCAGCAGCTCGCGCTGCCAGAGCGCGTAGTCCGCGTACTGCACCGGCAGCGGCTCCCACTCCGGTGCCCGGCCCGCCCGCCGCGCCGCGTGGGCGGCCGAAAGATCCCGCACGAGCGGGCCTCTCGACCAGCCGTCGCCGGCGATGTGGTGCGTCACCACGACCAGCGTGTGCTCGCCCGTATCGGTCCTGAACAGCCAGCTCCGGAACGGTACCTGCTGGGCCAGGTCGAAGGTGTGGTCGAACGCGGCGGACACCGCGTCGTCCAGGTCGGCCGATGCGACCTCTGCGACCTCCAGCTCCCACTTCAGGTCGTCGATGCCGATGATCCGCTGGTACGGCTCGCCGTCGACCGTCGCGAACACTGTGCGCAGAACCTCGTGACGCCCGAGCACGTCCCGCAGCGCGGCGTTCAGAGCCGCGACGTCGACCTCTCCGGCCAGCCGCAGTGCCATCGGGATGTTGTACGTCGAGCTCGGGCCCTCCAACTGGCCGATGAACCAGAGGCGACGCTGGGCGAAGGAGAGCGGCAGGAGCTCCGGACGCTCCACGGCCGTGAGAGCTTTCCGGGTCGCCCCGGCACCTGCGAGCCGGGCAGCGAGGCCGGCCGGGGTCGGGGCCTCGAACAGGGCACGGACCTCGACGTCGACGCCGAGCGCCGCACGTATCCGGCTCGTCACACGGACGGCGAGCAGGGAGTGTCCGCCGAGTGCGAAGAAGTCGTCGTCGACGCCGACTTCGGGCACCCGCAGAACCTCGGCGAACGCCTGGCACAGCGCCCGCTCGCGTTCGTTGGCCGGTTCACGCCCGGAACCGGCACCAGCCGACAGCTCCGGGGCGGGCAGGGCCTTGCGGTCGAGTTTCCCGTTGCCGGTCAACGGCAACGCGTCCAGGACCACGACCGCGGACGGCACCATGTGTTCCGG
>NZ_JBWKDP010000032.1:0-5711 GCF_056435905.1 Streptomyces sp. NPDC043861
GCCGACGGGGCCCTCGCCGTAGCGGGTCGGGTGACGGACGACGTCATGGTTGGACAGCACCCAGGTGGTGGGAGCCCCCACCGACGCCGCGGCCGCCAGAGAGGCGTCGACGACCTCCCGCATCCGGTCCGGATCCCAGGGGCAGCGAAGGAACTGGAAGTTGAACGCCTGGTGCAGCTCGTCGGGGCGCACATACAGTGCGAGCCTCTCGGGCGTCGGCGCCCAGGCCTCCGCGACTCCGATGCGTTCGCCGTCGTAGGAGTCCAGCAGGCGCCGCCAGGTGCGGTGGATCTCGTGCACACCGTCCTGGTCGAAGAACGGCAGCACCTGCGCGCCGATCATCTTGGCCTGCTCCCGCAGGCCGATGTCGGGCAGGCCGTCCGCCTTGACCATGCCGTGCGCCACATCGACCCGGAAGCCGTCGACGCCGAGGTCCAGCCAGAAGCGCAGCACGGAGGCGAATTCCTCGTGGACGGCGGGCTCGTCCCAATTGAGGTCGGGCTGCTCGGGGGCGAACAGATGGAGATACCAGTCGCCGTCGCCCGCCCGGGTCCAGGCCGGTCCGCCGAACACCGACTCCCAGTCGTTGGGCGGAAGTTCGCCGTCGCCGCCCCTGCCGGGCCGGAAGTGGTAGTACGCCCGCTCGGGGCCGCCGGCCAGTGCCGCGCGGAACCAGGCGTGCTGGTCGGAGGTGTGGTTGGGGACGATGTCGACGATCACCCGCAGGCCCAGGCGATGGGCCTCGCGGACCAGGTCGTCGGCGTCCGACAGATCACCGAAGAGGGGGTCGACGGCCCGGTAGTCGGAGACGTCGTAGCCGCCGTCGGCCTGCGGCGACGCATAGAAGGGGGTCAGCCAGACCGCGTCCGCGCCCAGCGCGGCGACATGGGGGAGGCGCTCGCGGATCCCGCGCAGATCGCCGATGCCGTCGCCGTCGCTGTCGGCGAAGGAGCGGACGTACACCTGATAGATGACGGCATCCCGCCACCAGTCCCGCGTCCGCCGGGCGAGCTGCGGCGAGGTGGTCGTGCTGAGCTCCTGCGTCATGGACGGTCCCCTTCGGATCCCTCGGATGCCTGCCGGTGCTGCGGATGCCTGATTCGGGATGTTCCGGATCTACCGGTTCAACGCCGACCCTCTCTCGAAGGTAACAGCGCTGCAATCTCTTGCGGAAGCAGTTTCGCAACTCACCGGAGCCGACCACACACGGCATAGGGGGCGGTCAGGGGCCTTGCGAGCGCACCAATCCGTGGCTGACAAGGTTCGTGTCGGCCACCGTGAGGACACGCGGATGTAACGATCCCCGTCTCTTGCGGAAATATCTCGCAAGCTCTTTCGGTCTTCTTTCAACCTTGTTACGTTCCTCGACGAATCGGCGCCGTGATGGAGCGGCCCCATCGAAGGAGTTCACATGCGACGTGGCATAGCGGCCACCGCTCTGGTCGCGAGCCTGGCGCTCTCGGCGACCGCGTGCGGCGGCGACGACACCGAGGGTGCGAAGAACAGCTCTGGCGGCAAGCTGTCGGGCACGGTCACCTGGTGGGACACCTCGACTGTCGGCAGCGAGGACAAGGTCTTCAAGAAGCTCGCCGAGGGCTTCACCAAGAAGCACCCCGACGTCAAGATCAAGTATGTGAATGTGCCCTTCGGTGAGGCACAGAACAAGTTCAAGAACGCCGCCCAGTCCGGCTCCGGCGCCCCCGACGTCATCCGCTCCGAGGTCGCCTGGACCCCCGAGTTCGCCGACCTCGGCTACCTCGCCCCGCTCGACGGCACCGCAGCGCTGAAGGACGAGAAGGACTTCCTGGAGCAGGCCGCCGCCTCCACGAAGTACGCGGGCAAGACCTACGGCGTTCCGCAGGTCATCGACACCATGGGCGTCTTCTACAACAAGAAGATCTTCAAGGAGGCCGGTGTCGAGGTTCCCGGCACCATCGCCGAGCTGAAGACCGCCGCCAAGGCCATCAAGGCCAAGACCGGCAAGACCGGTATGTACCTGCGCGGCGACGACGCGTACTGGTTCCTGTCCTTCCTCTACGGTGAGGGCGGCGACCTGGTCGACGCCAAGAACAAGAAGATCACCGTCGACAACCCGGCCGGCGTCAAGGCCATGAAGGTCGTCAAGGACCTGGTCGACTCCGGTGCCGCGAAGACCGACGCCACCGACGGCTGGAACAACATGCAGTCGGCCTTCAAGGACGGCAAGGTCGCCATGATGATCAACGGCCCGTGGGCCGTCGCCGACACCTACGCCGGCAAGGAGTTCAAGGACAAGGCGAACCTCGGTGTCGCCCCCGTCCCCGCAGGCTCGGCCGGCCAGGGCGCCCCGCAGGGCGGCCACAACCTCGCCGTCTACGCGGGCTCCAAGAACCTGGACGCCTCCTACGCCTTCGTCGAGTACATGAGCTCCGTCGAGGCCCAGACCCAGGTCGCCAAGGAACTCAACCTGCTCCCGACCCGCACCTCCGTCTACTCCAACCCGCAGGTCGCGGCCAACGAGATCGTCGGCTTCTTCAAGCCGGCCGTCGACAAGGCCGTCGAGCGTCCCTGGATCCCCGAGGGCGGCAGCCTCTTCGCCCCGCTCGTGACCGAGTACACCAAGGTCCTCACCGGCCAGACCACCCCGGACAAGGGAGCCTCGACGGCGGGCGACGCCTACCGCAAGCTCCTCAAGGACTGGAAGTAAGGGAAGAGACCGACTGATGGCTGTCCACACCAGCGGCCAGTCGGTGGCGAAGGCCGCGGAGCCCAACAGGGCCCGCGGCCATCGCCGCGACTCCGCAGGGGCCCCCGGCCCGCTGCGCCGCGCGCTCTCCACCCACTGGTACGCCTGGGTCATGGTCGCCCCCGTGGTGGTCGTGATCGGGGCGATCATCGGCTATCCGCTCGTCCGCGGCGTCTATCTGTCACTGACGAACGCCAACGAGCGGAACGTCGAGCGGTCGATCGGGGTCAACCACCTCCCGGCGACCTACGAAAACGTCGGACTCGACAACTACACCGACGCACTCACCGGAAGCCAGTTCCTCGACACCCTCGGGTGGACGCTGGTGTGGACGGTCTCCTGCGTGGCCGTCACCTTCGGTCTGGGTCTTGCCCTCGCCAACATCCTCAACCGCAGGATCGCCGGCCGGTCGCTGTACCGGATGATGCTGATCCTGCCCTGGGCCGTGCCCGGCTTCGTCTCCGTCTTCGCCTGGCGCTTCCTCTACAACGAGGACAACGGCCTGCTCAACAAGCTCCTCGCGGGCGGCGGCATCGACGCCGTGCCGTGGCTGAACGACCCGCTGTGGGCCAAGTTCTCGGTGATCGCCGTGAACGTTTGGCTCGGCGTCCCGTTCATGATGGTCGCCCTGCTCGGAGGCCTGCAGTCGATCCCCGGCGAGCTGTACGAGGCCGCCGAGATGGACGGCGCGAACGCCTGGCAGCGGTTCCGGCACATCACCATGCCCGGTCTGCGGTCGGTGTCCACCACCGTCGTCCTGCTCAGCACCATCTGGACCTTCAACATGTTCCCGGTGATCTTCCTGCTGACGCGGGGTGGTCCCGGTGAAGCCACCCAGATCCTGGTGACCCAGGCCTACAAGTTCTCGTTCGAGATCAGCCCGCGCGACTTCGCGCAGTCCTCGACGTGGGGCGTGCTGATCCTCGTCCTCCTGATGCTCTTCGCCGCGGTCTACCGGCGAGTCCTCCGCAAGCAGGGAGAAACCTGGTGACCACGACCAACGCCCCGCTGCGCGGCCGCCGTTCGCCGCTGGCCTCGGCCGCACTGCATCTGACGCTCCTCGTCGCGTCCGTGATCGCCGTCTTCCCGGTGCTGTGGGTCTTCCTGACCTCCATCAAGCCGGCGGAGTACGCCACGACCACCGACTTCTTCAAGGAGACGACCTTCGAGAACTACACCGGGCTGCTGAACGACACCCCGTTCCTCACCTGGTTCGGCAACTCGCTGGTCGTCGCGGGCCTCACCACGGTCCTCGGCGTCTTCGTCGCGTCCACCACCGGCTATGCCGTCAGCCGCTTCCGCTTCCCGGGGAAGCGCGGACTGATGTGGACGCTGCTCATCACCCAGATGTTCCCGGTCGCGGTCCTCATCGTGCCGATCTACAACATCATGGCGGGTATGGGCCTGCTCAACGAGCCGGCCGGTCTGGTCATCACGTACCTCACCATCGCCGTGCCGTTCTGCGCCTGGATGATGAAGGGCTTCTTCGACACCATTCCGCGGGAGATCGACGAGTCCGGGCAGGTCGACGGGCTCACCCCGTTCGGCACCTTCTGGCGACTGATCCTGCCGCTCGCCAAGCCCGGCATCGCGGTCACCGCGTTCTACTCCTTCATCACGGCGTGGGGCGAGGTGGCCTATGCCTCCGCGTTCATGGTCGGTGACGAGAACCTCACGCTGGCGGGCGGACTGCAGAAGTTCGTCAACCAGTACGGCGCCCAGTGGGGCCCGATGACCGCGGCCTCCGTGCTCATCGCGATCCCCGCCGCGCTGGTCTTCCTCCTCGCACAGCGGCATCTGGTGACGGGTATGTCCGCCGGCGCCGTCAAGGGCTGAGCCCCCCACGGCTCACCCCCTCAACCACCTTCCGCATCCGACGACACCCAGGGATGAAATGACCCAGCACCTCGCCGCCCCCACCCACCCGACCAGTGGCATGCGCACCGGCTGGTGGCGGGACGCGGTGATCTACCAGGTCTATCCGCGCAGCTTCGCCGACGGCAACGGCGACGGCATGGGCGATCTCGCAGGGATACGCAGCCGGCTCCCCTACCTCAAGGAGCTCGGTGTCGACGCGGTCTGGCTCAGTCCGTTCTATGCGTCCCCGCAGGCCGACGCCGGTTACGACGTCGCCGACTACCGGGCCATCGACCCGATGTTCGGCACGCTCCACGACGCCGACGCGCTGATCCGCGGCGCCCACGCCCTGGACCTGCGCGTCATCGTCGACCTCGTGCCCAACCACTGCTCGGACCGGCACGACTGGTTCCGGCAGGCCCTGCGGGAGGGCCCCGGCTCCCGGCTGCGCGAGCGCTTCCACTTCCGTCCCGGCAAGGGCGAGCACGGTGAACTGCCCCCCAACGACTGGGAGTCCATCTTCGGCGGGCCCGCCTGGACCCGGGTCGAGGACGGCGAGTGGTACCTCCACCTCTTCGCGCCCGAGCAGCCGGACTTCAACTGGGAGCACCCCGCCGTCCAGGACGAGTTCCGTTCGATCCTCCGCTTCTGGCTGGACCTCGGCGCCGACGGCTTCCGCGTCGACGTCGCCCACGGCCTGGTGAAGGCGCCGGGTCTGCCCGACATCGGCGGCAGCGACCAGCTGAAGCTGCTCGGCAACGACGTCATGCCGTTCTTCGACCAGGACGGTGTCCACGAGATCTACCGCTCCTGGCGGCGGATCCTCGACGAGTACGAGGGCGAGCGCATCCTCGTCGCCGAGGCATGGACCCCGACCGTCGAGCGCACCGCCATGTACGTCCGCCCCGACGAGATGCACCAGGCGTTCAATTTCCAGTACCTGACGACCAACTGGGAATCGAAGGAGCTGCGCGAGGTCATCGACGGCTCGCTGGCCGCGATGCGCCCCGTCGGCGCCCCCACCACCTGGGTGCTGTCCAACCACGACGTCACCCGGCATGTCACCCGCTTCGCCAACCCGCCCGGCCTCGGCACCCAGCTGCGCGAGCAGGGCGACCGCGAGCTCGGG
>NZ_JBWKDP010000033.1:0-4880 GCF_056435905.1 Streptomyces sp. NPDC043861
CGCCCGCCACCACGATCTTCGCGCTGGTGGTTGAGCGGGCTGCACCGCCGCTAGAGCTTGCGAAGTCCACTGAGCACCCTTTCGAGCAGTGTCACGTCTGGCTGTCCGCCGGCGGACTCGTCGCCGCCGGGCTGGTGGATGGCGACAAGTCCGGCCTCAGCCAGGTCGGCGACGAGGATCCGGGCAACGCCGAGGGGGATGGTGAGGAGTGCCGAGATCTCAGCCACCGACTTGATCTCGAAGCACAGCCGGCAGATCCGCTGGTGCTCGGGCAACTGCCCTTGCAGCCTTGCGGGTTCGGCCGTGGTGCTGACCAGTGCCTCGATGGCGAGCTGGTAGCGAGGCCGGGTCCGGCCGCCGGTCATCGCATACGGACGCACCAGCGGGTTGTGGTTGCCCGACGCGGGTGAGGGCTCGGGAGCCCGGCGGGGTGCCACCGGCTGGATCCGGGGCGCCTGCGGCTGGTCGTAGGACGGGTCGTACGGCTGCTGCGGCCGTTGGTACGGCTGCGGACCACCCTGTCTGCTCGGTGCGGAGGGGAAGTTGAAGCGGTTCGGACCCTGCTCACCCGAAGACTGGTGAGCCCCTTCATATGGGTGACCGCCTGGGGGTGTTGCCACTTTTCTCCTCCTCCGAGTGCCGTACGCCCGGTCCATGTCCCTGTGGTACCGCGCCACCGCACCCTATGGTGCGGTGGCGAGAAACGCACTGCCAGTTTGCTAGTTGAGAAGACTTCCCTGGAGTTCGGCTCGGAGGTCCGGGGTGAGGACACTGCCGGCACGATCCACCAGGAGAGCCATCTCGTAGCCCACGAGGCCGATGTCGGCATCGGGGTGCGCGAGGACGGCCAGTGAGGAACCGTCCGAGATGGACATGATGAAGAGGAAGCCGCGCTCCATCTCCACAACGGTCTGGTTGACCGCGCCGCCCTCGAAGATGCGGGAGGCGCCCGCGGTCAGCGAGGTCAGCCCGGACGCGACGGCCGCCAGCTGGTCGGCACGGTCGCGCGGGAATCCCTCGGACATCGCCAGCAGGAGTCCGTCGGCGGAGACCACCACCGTGTGGGACACCCCGGGGGTGTTGTCCACGAAGTTGGTGATCAACCAGTTCAGATTCTGCGCCGCCTGGCTCATCGGGCTCACACTAACGCTCCTGGTTGTAGGTGCTACCCGGGCCGAAGCCCGATCCGTTCGTGTCCGTTCCCGCGTTGCGTCCCCGCTGAACACCACGCCGCAGGTTGCTCAACCTGCCACGCACGTCCTCGGGGGCGCGGGAGACCTGTGGGCCGCCCTGCGGGGTCTGTTCCGCCGTGCCCTCGACCAGATTGGCCTTGGGGACCCGTCGCGGAAGGCCGGACGAGGTGACTCCGCCCGCCTTGGGATCGCGGAGCTTGCCGGCCCGCTGCCAGCGCTCGTCGTTCTTCGAGCGCCAGTCGTCGGAGCCGTCCGCCCCGGTCTGCCCGTTCTGCGGCGTCTGCGGTGCCTTGGGGGCCTGGCGGGCCGGTGCGGCCTGCCCTGCCTGTCCGTTGTCGGCACCGCCGGCCTGCCACTGCGTCCCCGACGACTGGCTGCTGCCGCGGCGCGGCAGGCCGGCGTCGGTGAGCTGGTGGCTGGTGCTGGGGGTGGGACCCGGACGTTCGAAGCCTACGCGCTCGGCGCCGTTCGTGGGAGCGTCGGGGGCAGATTCCGCATCCGTCCGGTACTCGGGCTCGTACGCACCCTGGTACGAGCCCTGGTCCGCCCACTCTCCCTGGTGGGAGTGCTGGTCGTACTGGTCGTCGAACTGCGTACCGCGCTCCTGCTGAGCGCTGTACGACGGTTCCGCATACGCCTGCTCCGAGTGCTCGGGGTAACCGGCGGGAACCTGGTACTCACCGGTGCGGTCGTAACCGTCGCCGCCCTCGTAGCCGTACCCGTTCTGCTCGTACCCGGACTGCTCCTGGGCCGCGAAGCCCTGGTCGTACTGCCCGTCCTGGTACTGGCCCTGGTCGTACTGCTCGTCGCCGTACTGGTTCTGGTCGTACTGGCCCTGGTCGTACTGCTCCTGCTCGCCGTAAGGCCGGCCGGCCTCGTCGCGGAAGAGCGGGCGTTCCCCGCCTGCCTGGGCCTCGAGAGCCGCACGGCGCTCCCCGCGCATCAGGGAGCGGTTCACGGGGTCCAGCTGGCGGTTGTCGCCGGCCTCGTTCTCGTAGCGGGAGTCGTCGAAGCCCAGCTCCGCGGCGGTACGCATCGGCGCCGCCTCGAAGGCCTGCTGTGTCGGGATCATCTGCGAAACCGTGAAGTCGTCGTCCGCGATCGGCTCGCCACCGCCACCGTGGGTGATGGCATCGGGGAGCATCACCAGTGACGTCGTACCGGCCTGCTCGCCCGAGGGGCGCAGCTGGACTCGGATGCCGTGCCGGTCGGCGAGGCGGCCGACCACGAAGAGGCCCATGCGCTGGGAGACGGCGGCGTCCACCGTCGGCGGGTTGGCCAGCTTGTGGTTGATGTCGGCGAAGTCCTCGGCGGTCAGACCGATGCCCTTGTCATGGATCTCGATCATGACGCGGCCGTCGGGCAGACGGGTCGCGGTGACACGGACCTTGGTCTGCGGCGAGGAGAACGTCGTGGCGTTCTCCAGCAGCTCGGCCAGCAGGTGCACGAGGTCGGTCACGGCCTGGCCGTGGATCTCGCTCTCCGGCACGCCGGTCAGCTCGATGCGCTCGTAGGACTCCACCTCGGAGGAGGCGGCGCGGAGCACGTCCACCAGGGGCACCGGCTGGTTCCAGCGGCGTCCGGGCTCCTCGCCGGCGAGGACGAGGAGGTTCTCGCCGTTGCGGCGCATACGGGTCGCCAGATGGTCCAGCCTGAAGAGGTTCTCCAGCTGGTCCGGGTCGGCCTCGTTGTTCTCCAGGTCGGTGATCAGGGTCAGCTGGCCCTCGATCAGCGACTGGTTGCGGCGGGAGAGGTTGGTGAAGATCGCGTTGACGTTGCCTCGCAGCATGGCCTGCTCGGCGGCGAGCCGGACCGCCTCACGGTGGACCTGGTCGAACGCCCGTGCGACCTCGCCGATCTCGTCCTGGGTGTCGATCGGGATCGGCTGCACCCTGGTGTCGACCCGGCCCGGCTCGGTGCGGGACAGCTGGTCGACCAGCATCGGCAGACGCTGCTCGGCGATGCCGAAGGCGGCCGTCCGCAGCTCGCGCATCGAGCGGCTCATCTGGCGGGCCACCATGCCGGCCAGGATGAACGCGGTGAGCAGGGCGATGACGACGATCAGACCGTTGACGATGGCGTCGGTCTTGGCCTCGTCGGCGACCCGGGCCGCCTCGGCCACGGACTTGTCGACGAGATCCTTCTCGATCTCGGTGTAGCCGTCGAACTTCGCGGTGGCCGCGGCCATCCAGACGGCCGGTGTCACACCCTGCTCGGCGAGCTCCTCGGGGCGGTCACCGGTGCTGATGGCGGCCACCATGCCGTCGTACACCGAGCCGTTCTTCTCCGGCGGGGGCGTGAACTCCACGCCGGCGGCCGCGGCCTGCTTGGCGGCGGCGCTGAGCTTCTTGGTGCCCTCGGCCGACTTGGCCCCCATGACCGTCTTCAGCTTCTCGGTGTCCTCCGCCGTACCGCCGGAGACGTACTCACCGAGAGCGATGCCCTCCAGGTAGGCGTACGAGGAGAAGGCGATGGTCTGGCCGGTCTTGACCGCCTGCTTCTCGCTGGGGCGCACCAGCAGGTGCGTACCGATGGAGCGCTGCAGCGATGCGGCGGCCTTGGCCAGCTGGATCGCGTAGACCATGCGGCCGAAGCTCGTGACGTTTCCGGTGCCGAGGCCGAGCTCGTTGGAGAGCTCCATGAGCGAGTGCTGGACGAGCACATAGCCCTCTTCGGTGGCAACCGGGCCGCCCTTGGTGGGCAGGGCCTTCTCCGCGCTCTCGACGGCCGCGGTGTAGGCGGTCTGACGCAGCTGCTGGAGCTTGGGCTCCTCGCTCCGGAAGAGGGTGAGACGGCGCTCGAGGCCCTGCTTCTCCGGGAGGTCGTTGACGGCCTCGTCGAACCTCTTCGCGGCGGCGTCGGTGGCCGCCCGGGCGCTCTGCACCGCTGCGGCGTCGCGCTTGCCCTCGAGCAGCGGCTGGGCGGTGAGGTCACGCTCGTTGAGCAGGGCCTGGCCGTACTCCGAGGCGGCGCGCACGATGAGCGCCGTCTTCTCGGCGTCCTGTGCCTCGTTCCAGGTGTCGATCGATCCCTTCACCTGGAAGCCGCCCATGACGAGGCCGACCAGCACGGGTATGAGGAGGATCGCGTTCAGTCGCGTGGGCACGCGCCAGTTGCGTGGGGACAGCCTGCTGGAGCTGCCACTGGTGGGGGGCGCCACAGGCTGCACATCCGCAGGCGACGCCGCAGCACGCGGGGGCGGGGTGAAGTTGCCCCGCGCCTGCTGCTCTGCGGAGCTGATATTGCTTCGCCTCACTCGACCAACAACCTCTCGGCGTCGGCACCTAGGTTGTGCCGATAATTGTTCAGGGCCGTACTACTCACGAGTTCGTTGATTTCAGCATGCCGAGGGGGTCCGTTCCAAACAGCAGGAACGGCCCGTTCGGAGTGCTCCAAGCCTCAGATAAATCGGGCATAAAGAGCGAGCTCCGGCAAATAGCGGGGCCCATGTGAGCACAGCGATACCAGCCGGATGCATCGGGTGTCCGACCTCAGCCAATTTCTCTGTCGAAACGTTATGAACACGGAGGCGGACCGTGTCAAAAGACACAGCCCGCCCCTACGACAACTGCCGTATACACATTACTACTTGAGTCGTGCCATGAGTGCGTGTTCGACGAGGGTGATCAGCGCGCTCTTGGCGTCCGCGCGGTGGCGGGCGTCGGTGGTGATGATCGGGGTGTCGGG
>NZ_JBWKDP010000034.1:1450-4870 GCF_056435905.1 Streptomyces sp. NPDC043861
CTCGGTCAGAGGCCAGAACATCGGCGAATGTCCGATGCTGGTTGCTCATGGGTGGAACGTTGATTATTCGGCACGGTCAGTGAGGACTGTTAGTACTGCTTCGGCGTGGAACGCAGAGTCTCAACTGGTCGTGTCGGGCACGTTGTTGGGTATCTGAGGGTACGGACTGCGGTCCCTATCTTCGTGATGCCGGCCCCGGTGAACTCGTCCCTTGTGTGGATGGGGTGGCGGGTGGCTGGTCGTTGCTTGAGAACTGCACAGTGGACGCGAGCATCTGTGGCCAAGTTTTTAAGGGCGCACGGTGGATGCCTTGGCACCAGGAACCGATGAAGGACGTGGGAGGCCACGATAGGCCCCGGGGAGCTGTCAACCGAGCTTTGATCCGGGGGTGTCCGAATGGGGAAACCCGGCAGTCGTCATGGGCTGTCACCCGCTGCTGAACACATAGGCAGTGTGGAGGGAACGAGGGGAAGTGAAACATCTCAGTACCCTCAGGAAGAGAAAACAACCGTGATTCCGGGAGTAGTGGCGAGCGAAACCGGATGAGGCTAAACCTACGACGTGTGAGACCCGGCAGGGGTTGCGTCGTGGGGGTTGTGGGAGTGTGCTTGATCGGTCTGCCGGCCGGTCGGAGAGTCAGAAACCGTATGGATAGGCGAAGGGCATGCGAAAGGCCCGGCGTAGAGGGTAAGACCCCCGTAGCTGAAATCTGTACGGCTCTCTTGCGTATTTCCCAAGTAGCACGGGGCCCGAGAAATCCCGTGTGAATCTGGCGGGACCACCCGCTAAGCCTAAATATTCCCTGGTGACCGATAGCGGATAGTACCGTGAGGGAATGGTGAAAAGTACCGCGGGAGCGGAGTGAAATAGTACCTGAAACCGTGTGCCTACAAGCCGTGGGAGCGTCGGACACTCTTTGGAGTGTCTCGTGACTGCGTGCCTTTTGAAGAATGAGCCTGCGAGTTTGCGGTGTGTTGCGAGGTTAACCCGTGTGGGGAAGCCGTAGCGAAAGCGAGTCCGAATAGGGCGATATAGTAGCGCGCTCAAGACCCGAAGCGGAGTGATCTAGCCATGGGCAGGTTGAAGCGGAGGTAAGACTTCGTGGAGGACCGAACCCACCAGGGTTGAAAACCTGGGGGATGACCTGTGGTTAGGGGTGAAAGGCCAATCAAACTCCGTGATAGCTGGTTCTCCCCGAAATGCATTTAGGTGCAGCGTCGTGTGTTTCTTGCCGGAGGTAGAGCACTGGATAGGCGATGGGCCCTACCGGGTTACTGACCTTAGCCAAACTCCGAATGCCGGTAAGTGAGAGCACGGCAGTGAGACTGTGGGGGATAAGCTCCATGGTCGAGAGGGAAACAGCCCAGAGCATCGACTAAGGCCCCTAAGCGTACGCTAAGTGGGAAAGGATGTGGAGTCGCAGAGACAACCAGGAGGTTGGCTTAGAAGCAGCCACCCTTGAAAGAGTGCGTAATAGCTCACTGGTCAAGTGATTCCGCGCCGACAATGTAGCGGGGCTCAAGCGTACCGCCGAAGTCGTGTCATTGCAGTACATACCCCCAACGGGGACTGTGATGGGTAGGGGAGCGTCGTGTGCCGGGTGAAGCAGCCGCGGAAGCGAGTTGTGGACGGTTCACGAGTGAGAATGCAGGCATGAGTAGCGATACACACGTGAGAAACGTGTGCGCCGATTGACTAAGGGTTCCTGGGTCAAGCTGATCTGCCCAGGGTAAGTCGGGACCTAAGGCGAGGCCGACAGGCGTAGTCGATGGACAACCGGTTGATATTCCGGTACCCGCTTTGAAACGCCCAATATCGAGCCCATTAATGCTAAGGCCGTGAAGCCGCCGGGTGAGTCTTCGGACGATCTCGGAGTGGTGGAGCCGCTGACCCAAGGTGGTAGTAGGTAAGTGATGGGGTGACGCAGGAAGGTAGTCCAGCCCGGGCGGTGGTTGTCCCGGGGTAAGGGTGTAGCCCGAGAGATAGGCAAATCCGTCTCTCATGAGGGTGAGACCTGATGCCGAGCCGATTGTGGCGAAGTGGATGATCCTATGCTGTCGAGAAAAGCCTCTAGCGAGTTTCATGGCGGCCCGTACCCTAAACCGACTCAGGTGGTCAGGTAGAGAATACCGAGGCGTTCGGGTGAACTATGGTTAAGGAACTCGGCAAAATGCCCCCGTAACTTCGGGAGAAGGGGGGCCATGTCTGGTGAGAGGACTTGCTCCTCGAGCTGGGTGTGGCCGCAGAGACCAGCGAGAAGCGACTGTTTACTAAAAACACAGGTCCGTGCGAAGCCGTAAGGCGATGTATACGGACTGACGCCTGCCCGGTGCTGGAACGTTAAGGGGACCGGTTAGCTCCATTTCGGTGGGGCGAAGCTGAGAACTTAAGCGCCAGTAAACGGCGGTGGTAACTATAACCATCCTAAGGTAGCGAAATTCCTTGTCGGGTAAGTTCCGACCTGCACGAATGGCGTAACGACTTCTCGACTGTCTCAACCATAGGCCCGGTGAAATTGCACTACGAGTAAAGATGCTCGTTTCGCGCAGCAGGACGGAAAGACCCCGGGACCTTTACTACAGTTTGATATTGGTGTTCGGTTCGGCTTGTGTAGGATAGGTGGGAGACTTTGAAGCATGCACGCCAGTGTGTGTGGAGTCGCCGTTGAAATACCACTCTGGTCGTGCTGGATGTCTAACCTGGGTCCGTGATCCGGATCAGGGACAGTGTCTGATGGGTAGTTTAACTGGGGCGGTTGCCTCCCAAAGGGTAACGGAGGCGCCCAAAGGTTCCCTCAGCCTGGTTGGCAATCAGGTGTTGAGTGTAAGTGCACAAGGGAGCTTGACTGTGAGACCGACGGGTCGAGCAGGGACGAAAGTCGGGACTAGTGATCCGGCGGTGGCTTGTGGAAGCGCCGTCGCTCAACGGATAAAAGGTACCCCGGGGATAACAGGCTGATCTTCCCCAAGAGTCCATATCGACGGGATGGTTTGGCACCTCGATGTCGGCTCGTCGCATCCTGGGGCTGGAGTCGGTCCCAAGGGTTGGGCTGTTCGCCCATTAAAGCGGTACGCGAGCTGGGTTTAGAACGTCGTGAGACAGTTCGGTCCCTATCCGCTGTGCGCGCAGGAGTCTTGAGAAGGGCTGTCCCTAGTACGAGAGGACCGGGACGGACGAACCTCTGGTGTGCCAGTTGTCCTGCCAAGGGCATGGCTGGTTGGCTACGTTCGGGAGGGATAACCGCTGAAAGCATCTAAGCGGGAAGCCTGCTTCGAGATGAGGACTCCCACCCACTAGATGGGGTAAGGCTCCCAGTAGACGACTGGGTTGATAGGCCAGATGTGGAAGCCAGGTAACTGGTGAAGCTGACTGGTACTAATAGGCCGAGGGCTTGTCCTCAGTTGCTCGCGTCCACTGTGT
>NZ_JBWKDP010000035.1:0-4568 GCF_056435905.1 Streptomyces sp. NPDC043861
CACGCCTCCCTGGCCCTGGCCCAGCGGGCCAGTGGCCTGGCGGGTGACACCCCCCTGTTCACCGCCGTGTTCAACTACCGGCACAACCCCGGTGGTTCCGAGCAGGACGCGGACCACGACCGGACCCACGGCTTCGAAGGATTCGAGGCGCTGTACTCCCGAGAGCGGACCAACTACCCCCTGGTCATCTCCGTGGATGACGACGGCGAGTCGATCGCGCTCACCATCGACACGGCGGCCGCCGTGGACGGCCAAGCCGTCGGACAGCTGATGCGCACCACCGCGGAGAATCTGCTCACCGCGCTGGAAACGGCACTGGACGGTGGTCCGAAGGTGCCGTTGGGCGCGGTGGAGGTGTTGGGCGAGGGCGAGTTGCACCGGATGCTCCACGAGTGGAACAGCACGGGTCGTAGCTTGTTGCCGGCGACGGTGCCGGAGTTGTTCGCGGCGCAGGTCGCCCGGACCCCGGACGCGCCGGCGGTGGTCGCGAACGGTGTGAACCTCTCGTACGCAGAGCTGGACGCGAGGGCGAACCAGCTGGCACGCCTGCTGATCAGCCGGGGCGTTGGCCCCGAGTCCGTGGTGGCCGTGGCCCTGGACCGCAGTGCCGAGCTGGTGGTCGCACTGCTCGCGGTGATGAAGGCCGGCGGCGCATACCTGCCGGTGGACCCGGAATACCCGGCGGACCGGGTGGCTCACATGCTGGCGGACTCGGCGCCGGTCCTGCTACTGACCGACAGCCGCGACATCCGCAGTGGTGTCGCGGGCCCGGCCCGAGTGGTGGTCGACGACTCCGGCACGCGTGCGGAACTGGCGGCACTGGCCGAGGGCCCCCTGGCACCCCCGGAGTTGTCCGTTGTGGCGAGCGCCGACAGCGCGGCCTACATCATGTACACCTCCGGATCGACGGGGCGGCCCAAGGGCACGGTGGTGGCGCACCGGGCGGTGGACCGGCTTGTTCGTGAGTGCGGGTATGTGGCGCTGGGGCCGGGAAATGTGGTGGGCCAGCTGGCATCGGCTTCGTTCGATGCGGCGACTTTCGAGATCTGGGGTGCGCTGCTGAACGGGGCGACCCTCGCGGTCTCCGCGCCCGGCGCGGTTTCGGTGGCCGAGCTCGGAGTGTTCCTGGCCGCTCACCGCGTGGACACGCTGTGGTTGACGGCGGGTCTGTTCCACGAGGTGGTGGATCAGGACGTCTCGGTGTTGCGTGGTGTGCGGCAGTTGATGGCGGGTGGTGACACGCTGTCGGTGGGACGTTGTCGGCGTCTGCTGGCCGATGTGCCGTCGCTGCGGCTGTTCAACGGTTACGGTCCGACGGAGAACACCACCTTCACTGCGGTTCATGAGGTGCTCGAGGCGGAGCTGACCGAAGGTGTCGCGTCGGTGCCGATCGGGGTGCCGATCGCCGACACGCGGGTGTACGTGCTGGATGCCGCGCTGCGTCCGGTGCCGGTGGGTGTGGAGGGTGAGCTCTACAGCACCGGTGCGGGTCTGGCCCGTGGCTACGGAGGGCTGCCCGGTATGACGGCGGAGCGGTTCGTGGCGTGTCCGTTCGAATCGGGTGTGCGGATGTACCGGACGGGTGACCGGGCGCGATGGACAGCGGACGGGCGGCTGGTGTTCGCTGGCCGTGCAGACGATCAGGTCAAGATCCGCGGCTTCCGGGTCGAGCCGGGTGAGGTTGCCGAGATTCTGGCCGGGCACCCGCTGGTCGCGCAGGCTGAGGTCATCGCCCGCGAGGACACTCCCGGAGACCGTCGTCTGGTTGCCTACGTCGTCGCCGATGACAATGCGGTTGAGGAACTTCCGGCACTGGTGGCCGAGTTCGCCGCGGAGCGGCTGCCCGGTCACATGCTCCCGGCGGCGACCGTGGTACTGGACGACCTGCCGCTCACCGCCAACGGCAAGCTGGACCGCAAGGCACTGCCCGCCCCCGAGTACGCGACCGGGAGCGTCCGCGGCGCGGCCACGCTCCAGGAGGAGCTGCTGTGCGGGGTCTTCGCACAGGTCCTCGGCCTGGAGAAGGTCGGCGTCGACGACGACTTCTTCCAGCTCGGCGGCCACTCCCTGCTCGCCACCCGCCTGGTCAGCCGCGTGCGGACGGTACTGGGTGTGGAGGTGCCGCTGCGGACGCTGTTCGACGCGCCCACGGTGACAGGATTGGCTGCCCGTCTGGCCGGCGCCGATACCGCGCGGACGGCACTGACGACGCGGGAGCGCCCGGAGCGGGTGCCGCTGTCCTACGCGCAGCGCCGGCTGTGGTTCCTGGGACAGCTGGAAGGCCCGAGCGCCACGTACAACGTTCCTGTCGCGCTCCGCTTGTCCGGCCAGGTGGATGCCGCGGCACTGAACGCGGCCCTGCGGGACGTCATCGGCCGCCACGAGGTGCTGCGCACCGTGTACGCGGTCGCCGACGGTGAGCCGTACCAGCACATCATCGAACTCGACGAGCTGGAGTGGGACCTGGTCGTGGCCGAGGTCGCACCGGCGGGCCTCGACGACGCCGTCGCCGAGGCGGCCGGGTACGCGTTCGACCTTGCCTCGGAGACCCCGATCCGGGCCTGGCTGTTCCAGGACGGTTCGCAGGAGTCCGTCCTGGTGGTGACCGTGCACCACATCGCCGGTGACGGCTGGTCGACGGCACCGCTGGCCACAGACGTCTCACGGGCATACGCGGCACGTATGGCTGGTGGGGCGCCCGACTGGGAGCCGCTGCCCGTCCAGTACGCGGACTACGCGCTGTGGCAGCGCGAGCTGCTGGGCGACGAGCGTGACCCGGACAGTGTGTACGCGCGACAGACCGGCTACTGGCGCGAGGCTCTGGCCGGCGCGCCGGAGGAACTGGCGCTGCCGTTCGACCACCCGCGCCCCGCGGTGGGCTCTCACCGCGGTCATGAGGTGCCGCTGACGGTCCCGGCCGAGGTGCACGCACAACTCGCGGAGCTGGCCCGGGCCGAGGGCACGACCTCGTTCATGTTGCTGCAGGCCGCTCTTGCTGTGCTCCTCTCGCGTCTGGGCGCGGGCTCCGACATCCCGATCGGCGCGGCGAACGCCGGACGCACCGATGCCGCACTGGACGACCTGGTCGGCTTCTTCGTCAACACCCTGGTGCTGCGCACGGACGTGTCGGGGGACCCGACGTTCACCGAACTGCTGCGCCGGGTGCGCGGGACCAGCCTGTCGGCGTTCGAGCACCAGGACGTGCCGTTCGAGAAACTGGTCGAGGAGCTCGCGCCGAATCGCTCAATGGCGCATCAGCCTCTCTTCCAGGTGATGCTGACCCTGCAGAACAACGCCCAGGCCGTGGTCGACCTGCAAGGGATCCGGGCCACCGGGGCCGCGACCAGTGTGTCGGTGTCGAAGTTCGACATCGAGGTGGCGGCGCAGGAGGTGTTCGACAGCGAGGGCGCGCCGGCCGGAATCCACGGAGCCGTGATCGTCGCGGCGGACCTGTTCGAAGTGGCTTCGGCCGAGCGGCTCGCGGAGTGCCTGGTCCGGGTGCTGGGCGGAGTGGCCGCCGATCCCGGGGCGCGAGTGAGCGCCGTGGAGGTGATGGACGAGGCCGAGTCGCATCGGGTGTTGGTGGAGTGGAATGCGACGGGTGCCGAGGTGTCTTCGGGTTCGGTGCCTGGGTTGTTTGCTGCGCAGGTGGCGCGGGTTTCGGGTGCGGTGGCTGTGGTTGCGGATGGTGTGGAGGTGTCGTACGCGGAGTTGGATGCGCGGTCCGACCGTATGGCGCGCTATTTGGTGGGTCGGGGCGTTGCGGTGGGGTCGGTGGTGGGGGTGTGTCTGGAGCGTGGGGTCGATCTGCTGGTTTCGGTGCTTGGGGTGCTGAAGGCGGGTGGGTCCTATATGGCGATGGATCCGGCGTATCCGGTGGACCGGATCGGGTACATGTTGGCGGATGCCGGGCCGGTGGTGGTGCTGGCTTCTTCGGATACGCAGTCGCTGGTGCCGGGTGCGGTGTTGGTGGATGCGCCGGAGACGGTGGCGGAGTTGGCGGCGCTGGAGGGTGGGGCGCTGGATGTGGTGGTGCGGGCGGAGGATGCGGCGTATGTGATCTATACGTCGGGTTCGACGGGTCGGCCCAAGGGTGTGGTGGTGTCGCATGCGGGTGTGGCGAGTCTGGTGGCGGGTCATGTCCGGTTCTTGGGGGTGGGTGCTGGTTCGCGGGTGGGTCAGTACGGGTCGGTGGGCTTCGACGCGTTTGCGTGGGAGTGGTTCATGGCTTTGTTGACGGGTGCGACGTTGGTGGTGATTCCGCCGGAGGGGCGGTTGGGTGAGGCTTTGCCGCGGTTCCTGGCGGAGCAGCGGGTGTCGCATGTGGCGTTGCCGCAGGCGGTGTTGGCGGTGCTGGACGAGGCGTCGATTGGTGAGGACGTCGTTCTGGTGACGGGTGGTGAGGCGCTGCCGCGGGAGGTGATGGCTCGTTGGGCGCGTGGTCACCGGTTGTTCAACTCTTTCGGTCCGGCGGAGACGACGGTGGATGCGACGCTGTGGCGTTGTGATCCGGAAGCTGTGGAGGTGGCGATCGGGTCGCCGGTGGTGAATACCCGGGTGTTCGTGCT
>NZ_JBWKDP010000036.1:0-4064 GCF_056435905.1 Streptomyces sp. NPDC043861
GCGTCACACCCTCAGCACGCGCCACCTCCACCAACCGCGCATGAACCTCCGCCGGAACCTCCAGCGACACGCGGTGACCACGGTGGGACGCCACCACCGGACGCGGCCGGTCGAACGGCAGAGCCAGCTCCTCCGGGGCACCCGACAGCGCATCACGCCAGTAGCCGACCTGGCGGGCCATCAGACTCTCCGGGTCCTGCTCGTCACCCAGCAGCTCCCGCTGCCACAGCGCGTAATCCGCATACTGCACCGGCAGCGGCTCCCACACGGGCACCCGGCCCTCGGACCGTGCTTCGTATGCGGTCACGATGTCCCTGGCCAGAGGGTCCACGGACCAGCCGTCACCGGCGATGTGGTGGATCAGGATGAGCAGTACCTGCTCGTCCGGTCCGGCCACGAACAGCGAAGCGCGGAAGGGAACGTCCGCCGACAGGTCGAAGGCGCGGCCCTCGGCCTCGGCCACCACCTCGTCCAGCGCATCGGGCGTGACCTCCACGACCTGCATCTCCCAGGCCAGGTCGTCGACGTCCACGATCCGCTGGTACGGCTCGCTCTCGCCGGCCGCGTACACCGTCCGGAGCACTTCGTGCCGTCCGACGACGTCGCGCAGCGCGGCGCCCAGGGCGTCTCGGTCCAGGCCGGGGGGCAGCTCCAGCCGGAAGGGGATGGTGTACGTGGAGCTCGGCCCCTCCAGTTGGTCGATGAACCACAACCGCTGCTGGGCGAAGGACAGCGGCGGACGCTCCGGCCGTTCGCCGGCCGTGAGCGCGAGCCGAGCACCGGCCGTGTCGGACAGCCGCGACGCCATCCCGGCCACCGTCGGCGTCTCGAAGAGCATCCGCAGCGGCACCTCGACACCGAGGATCGTGCGCACCCGGCTGATCAGCCGCACGCCGAGGAGCGAGTGCCCGCCGAGCGCGAAGAAGTCGTCGTCCACGCCCACCCTCTCCAGGCCGAGGACCTGCGCGAACGCGGCGCACAGCAGCTCTTCCCGGAGCGTCGCCGGGGCACGGCCGGCCCCGGACGTGTACGCGGGGGCCGGCAGGGCCCTGCGGTCCAACTTGCCGTTCACCGACAGCGGCAGCGTGTCCAGCACGACCACCGCGGCCGGGACCAGGTATTCCGGCAGACGGGACGCCGCGAACTCCTGGATGTGCTGCGGGAGTACGGCGGACCCGGCCTCCGGGACCACGTAGGCGACCAGTCGCAGATCACCGGGGACGTCATCACGGGCGACCACGGCGGCCTGTGCGACCTGCGGGTGCCCGGCAATGATGGCCTGGACCTCGCCCGGTTCGATCCGGAAGCCACGGATCTTCACCTGTTCGTCGACGCGGCCCAGGAACTCCACCGCACCGTCCGTGTTCCAGCGCGCCAGGTCGCCCGTGCGGTACAGCCGCTCGCCGGAGGCGAACGGGGAGGCGACGAACCGCTCCGCCGTCAGCCCCGGACGGCCCACGTAGCCGCGGGCCAGCTGCACGCCCTCGATGTACAGCTCACCGGCCACGCCGACCGGCACCGGGGCCAGCCTGTCGTCCAGCACATAGAGCCGTGTGTTGGCGACCGGCCCGCCGATCGGCACCACGGCTCCGCCGGTACCCGGCTCGCAGTGCCAGGCCGTGACGTCGATCGAGGCCTCGGTCGGCCCGTACAGGTGGTGCAGCTCGACACCGGGAAGGAGCGCGAAGAACCGGTCTCGCACGAAGGGGGTCAGCGACTCGCCCCCGCACATCACGCGCCGCAGTACCGCAGCCGTCTCCGGCGCGGCAGGATCCGCCAGGAATGCCTCCAGCATCGACGGCACGAAGTGCATCGTCGTCACCCCGGCCTCGCGCACCAGAGCGGCAAGGTAGGCCGGGTCCTTGTGCCCGTCGGGGCGCGCCACGACCAGGCCCGCGCCCACGGTCAGGGTCCCGAAGAACTCCCACACCGACAGGTCGAACCCGAATGCCGCCTTCTGCAGTACCCGGTCCTCGGTGGTGAGCCCGAACCGCTCCTGCATCCAGGCCAGGCGGTTCACGACTCCCTCGTGGGACACCACGACCCCCTTGGGCCGGCCCGTCGATCCCGACGTGAAGATCACATATGCCGGGTGCGACGGCAGCACCTCCACACCCGACGACGTTCCCGGCAGCCCCGCCAGCTCCGCGGCCACCGCGGGCTCGTCCAGCACCACCACCGGCACGCCGTCCGGCATCGCACCGGCCACGGTCCGCGAGGTGACCGCCGCCACCGGCGCGGCGTCCGCCAGCACGACCGCGATCCGCTCGGCGGGGTTCGCGGGGTCGACCGGCAGATAGGCACCGCCGGCCTTCGCCACTGCGAGGAGGGCCACGACCGTGTCGACGCCGCGCTCCAGCGCCACCGCGACGATCGACTCCGGACCGACACCACGGCCGGCCAGCAGCCGCGCGAGACGGTTCGCCCGCTCGTCCAGCTCCGCGTACGACACTTCCATGCCCTCGAACACCACCGCCACCGCGTCCGGGGTCCGGGCGACCTGCGCCTCGAACAGCTGCGGCAGCGTCGACGGCTCGACCTCCATGGCCGTGTCGTTCCACTCCACCAGCACCCGGCGGCGCTCGGCCGCGTCGAGCACATCCACCGCGCTCAACCGTGCCTGCGGGTCGGCGGCGACCGCGGCCAGGACGTGAGCGAAGCGCACCGCGATCCGCTCGACCGACTCCGCCTCGAAGAGGTCTGCCGCAGCGACCAGGCCACCGTGGAGCCCTGCCGGGCGGCCGTCGGTGTCGAAGGCCTCACCGAGGCCGAACGCCAGGTCGTACTTCGACCACACGCCCGCCGACGGCGCCCCTCCCACGCGTGCTCCGGCGAGATCCAGATCGGCCGCCTTGTTGTTCTGCAGCGTCAACGACACCTGGAACAGCGGGTGTCGTGCCATGGAGCGGCTCGGGGCGAGCTCCTCGACCAGCTTCTCGAACGGCACGTCCTGGTGGGCGAAGGCGGACAGACCCACCTCGCGCACCCGGGCGAGGACGTCCACGAACGTGGGGTCGCCGGTCAGGTCGGTCCGCACCACGAGGGTGTTGACGAAGAAGCCGACCAGGTCGTCGAGGGCCTCGTCCGTACGGCCGGCGTTGGCCGTGCCGATCGGGATGTCCGTGCCGGCGCCGAGGCGGTTCAGCAGGACCGCCAGGGCCGCCTGGAGCACCATGAACATGGTCGCCCCCTCGGCCCGCGCCACGTCCGCCAGCCGGGCGTGGACGTCCGCGGGGATGTCCAGCGAGGCGTCGTACCCACGGCGGGAGGGCACCGCAGGGCGAGCGTGGTCGACCGGAAGGTCCAGCTCCTCGGGGATGCCGTCCAGGGCCGTCTTCCAGTAGTCCGCCTGGCGGCCCGCCACACTGTCGGGGTCCTGTTCGTCGCCGAGCAGCTCACGCTGCCAGAGCGCGTAGTCCGCGTACTGGACCGGCAGCGGCTCCCATTCCGGTGCCCGGCCCTCGCGGCGTGCCGCATAGGCGACGGACAGGTCCCGTGCCAGCGGCGCGGTCGACCAGCCGTCGCTCGCGATGTGGTGCAGGACGACGGACAGCACCTGAACCGCGTCGGTGTCCGTCTCCGTCTCGAAGAGCCATGCGCGGATCGGCACCTCCCGGGTGAGGTCGAAGGCGTGCCCGGCCGTCTTCTCGACCTCGGCCTCGAGCTCGCCCGGCGGCACCGGAACGACCTGGATCTCCCAGTCCAGCTGCGCGGCTTCGGTGATCCGCTGGTACGGCTCGCCGTCGATCGCAGGGAACACGGTGCGCAGGACCTCGTGGCGGCCGATGACGTCCCGGAAGGCCGCGTTCAGCGCCTCGCGGTCGATGTCGGCGGGCAGCCCGAGGACCACGGGGACGTTGTACGAAGGGCTCGACTCCTCCAGCTGGTTGATGAACCACAGTCGCTGCTGGGCATGGGAGAGGGGGAGGTGGTGGGGGCGGGGCATCGGGGTGAGGGCGGCGCGGGCGTTGTCGGCGCCCGCGAGTCGGGCCGCGAGTCCGGCGACGGTCGGCGCCTCGAACACGGTACGGATCTCGGTCTCGACACCCAGCACGGTCCGGATC
>NZ_JBWKDP010000037.1:0-3478 GCF_056435905.1 Streptomyces sp. NPDC043861
CTTCGTTGTTTCCAACCCTACCAGATTCATTTTCCGTTCCGTTTCCGGTTCGGATTCTGTTTCCGGTGGCCGTTGGAGGGCCTTTGCCTTTCGGCGGTCTCGACTTTATCAGAGTCTTTTCGGCCGACCTAATCGACCTCGTGATCCGAATAAGGAATCGAGTGGCTCCGTGGGAATTCCATCCCCACCAAGAGCGAGAGAGACGCTAGTTGTAGCGCTCGGATGGATAGGTCCACCTCGAGGCAACCGTTAGAATCTACCTCCCCAGTCGGTCCGTGTCAACGGTCCTCGTGGGCGAAGAGGAGACTAGCAGCTCACACGCCCTGCTCGCACATCAGGCGGCAGTGGGGAGCTCGGCGCTCCGTTCCGACGCATCGACGTCGCCCGCCTCGCCGGCACGCGCCGCTCGGCCACCGAGGACGTACACATACGCCAGGAAAGCCAGCTCGGCGACGATTCCGATGGTGATGCGGGCCCATGTGGGCAGGCCCGAGGGAGTCACGAAGCCTTCGATCAGACCGGAGACGAAGAGGACCAGGGCCAGCCCCATCGCCATGCCGAGCGCTGCGCGGCCCTGCTCGGCCAGGGCTGTGCGACGGGACCGGGGCCCCGGGTCGATCAGGGTCCAGCCGAGGCGAAGACCTGTGCCGGCGGCAACGAAGACGGCGGTGAGTTCGAGCAGACCATGCGGGAGAACCAGACCCAGGAAGGTGTCGAGCCGGCCGGCCGAGGACATCAGGCCGATTCCGACGCCGAGGTTGGCCATGTTGAGGAACAGGATCCAGACGACCGGAAGGCACAGGAACGCGCCGAGAACCAGGCACATCGCGGCGGCCTGGGCATTGTTCGTCCAGACCTGGGCGGCGAAGGAGGCGGCGGGGTGGCTCGAGTAGTACGTCTCGTAGTCACCGCCGGGACGGGTGAGCCGGCGGAGTTCCTCAGGGGCGGCGATCGCCGCCTGTACTTCCGGGTGCGTGCCGATCCACCAGCCGATGATCGCGGCGACGACG
Organism: Streptomyces sp. NPDC043861; assembly: GCF_056435905.1. Lineage (NCBI taxonomy): Bacteria > Bacillati > Actinomycetota > Actinomycetes > Kitasatosporales > Streptomycetaceae > Streptomyces > Streptomyces sp. NPDC043861. Next base: position 1,011 of record NZ_JBWKDP010000037.1, read on the forward strand.
GTGGAGAGCACGGCGGTGGGGATCCACCAGTGGCGCGAACGGTAGACCGCGGCAGGGAAACCGGCGGTCAGGAAACGGGCGGCGTCGCGCCAGGACGCGCGGCGCGTGCCCGTGACCGTGGACCGGGCACGCGCGACGAGCTGGGTGAGACGGCCGGTGACCATGGGGTCGGGGGCACTCGACTGGATGAGGGAGAGATGCGTGGCGGTGCGCTGGTAGAGGGCGACGAGTTCATCGGCCTCGGCTCCGGTGAGGTGGCGTCCGCGGCCCAGGAGGTGGTCCAGGCGGTCCCACTCAGCGCGATGGGTCATCACGAAGACGTCGAGGTCCATGGTCGGCTGTCTGCTCCTGGGCACTGGGTCCGCACACAGGGAACGGACGGATGATTCGTACAACTGCTCGTACTACTGCGGCGCGCTTCGGATCAGCTTGGCAGACTGGCGTACTGGAGGGCCGTGAAGGTCGAAGAACCGTCATGAAGGCCGAGGAGAGGGTGGGCGCGTGAGCGGGATTGTGACCGGGGATGCGGTCGTACTGGGGCTTCGTCCGGCGAGGCTGCCCAGTCGGGCGCTGGCACTCGCGATCGATCTCGCCGTGGTGTGGGCGGCGTACCTGCTGATATCCATCGGGCTCGCGATCGCGACCGCCTCGCTCGACGAGGCCGCGGTCATGGCGGTGTCGATCGCGACGTTCATCCTGGTTCTGGTGGGGGCGCCGATCGCGGTGGAGACGCTCAGCCATGGGCGGTCCCTGGGGAAGATGGCTTGCGGTCTGAGGGTGGTGCGGGACGACGGCGGGCCGATCCGGTTCCGGCACGCACTGGTGCGTGGGGCCATGGGCGTGGTGGAGATCTTGATGACGTTCGGGGTCGTCGCCTGCATCGCGTCACTGGTGTCGGCGCGGGGGCGGCGGATCGGGGATGTGTTCGCGGGGACCCTGGTCATACGGGAACGGGTGCCGGCTGCGCGCGCCGTTCCCGTGCCGCCTCCGCCCCCGTGGCTGGTGGGTCGGTTCGCGGAGCTGGATCTGTCCGCGGTGCCGGACCATCTGTGGCTCGCGATCCGTCAGTACCTGACGCGTATGCATCAGCTCGACGCCGAGGTGAGCCGGTCACTGTCGGAGCGGCTGGCCGGTGATCTGGTGGCACGCACGGGATCGCCTGCCCCGGAGGGAATCCCGGCCGCGGCGTATCTGGCGGCCGTGGTGAACGAGCGGCAGGCGCGGGATGCGCGGAAGGCGTTCGCGTCCGCCGGCGCGGGGCCCCTAGGAGCGGGGCCCACCGGGGCGCCGTCCCCGGCGGTGCAGGCCCCGTCCCCGGCTGGCCCGGGCGGCCCGGGGCATGCGGTTTCCGGCGTGCCGTACCCCGCAGCGGCTCTCCGTCCGGCGGTCGGTTCCGCGCCGTTGTCGTCGCCGTCCTCGGCGCCGGCTCCGTCGTCCGGTGCACAGCACTCCGAGCCGCCCGCGACCGGGTTCGCGCCGCCTGCCTGAGTCCGGGCGGAGCCGCCGGGGTCGTCCGGCTGTGCCGGATCGCGGGAGCCCGGACGGCGGTCGGCCCTGCTCGGCTCAGGGGAAGACGGAGGGCGGGGTCTCGAGGTCCTCGAGTTCGATGCCGGGGGCCGAGAGGACGACGTCACCGGCGATGTGGATCGTGTGCTGCTCCCCCGTGTCCAGGGCGCTGACCTGGTATTCGTCGACGAAGAGCGAGCGGTTGTCAGTGGCGTGCGCTTCACTCTTGATCAGCGCCCAGGACTGGTCGACCGTGCGGGGGGCGAGCACCGGGTCCGTGAAGGCGACGAGTCGTACGCGGGTCGCGGGTGCGCCGGGAGTGAGGCGCAGCAGCCGCGAGGTCGCGACCAGGAACGCGGGGGAGGTGCCGGTGAAGGCGTGGGCTCGGACGTTGCCCTCGGTGGCGTGGGTGCCGGTGGGGTCGGTTCGGACCCAGGTGACGCCGTCGATGGCGGCACCGCGGACCTGCCAGCTCGCAGCGTGGAGTTCGAGGCGGATCGGGCGGCCCAGCTCGTCGAGGGCCAGATCGACGGATCCCGCATGGCCGCCGGAGGGGGTGGTCAGTTGGGAGACATAGCGCCAGCCGGAAGGGCCCGGGGCGCAGTGGAAGTGCTCTTCGCCGAGGGGAGTGCGATCGTGTGGATCATGGAGCGAATAGCGGCCGCGGGGCATGGGGCAGGATCCTTGCGATGCGTTGAGACCCGGTTGGCCACGCGGGTGTGAGTGCCTGTCCCGGGGCGGGCCGAAGGGGGGCGGGCGGAGTGCAGGCCCCCGTGACGGAAGGTCCCGGGGGCCTGCGGTGGTTGCCTCATCGGTGCCGGGGCTGTGGCCGGGCACCGGGGCACGGCCGTTGGGCGGCCATGCCCCTGGGTGTCAGTAGCGGTAGTGGTCCGGCTTGTACGGACCCTCGACCTCGACACCGATGTACGCCGCCTGCTCCGGCCGCAGCGTCGTGAGCTTCA
>NZ_JBWKDP010000038.1:0-3329 GCF_056435905.1 Streptomyces sp. NPDC043861
GCTTGCACGAGGTCGGCCCCCCGAAGAAATCTTCGGGGGGCCGACCTCGTGTGGCGTTCTGCATCGAGTACGCGGTCAGCCGCGCCGCGCCGAGCTTCTGCGGGCCGCCACGGTCCACGCCGTCAAGCCGAGCACCAGCAAAGCTCCCAGACCGAGCGAGGTGATCCCGACGACCTTCATCGTGGCAGAACCACTCCCCGCTGCGTCCCCAAGGCCGAATCCGGCCGCATCCGCGTCACCGTCATACGTCGGCCCCGCCTCGGCCTTTCCTTCGATGCTCACATCAAGAGTCAGCGGGACAGGAGTGGGAACCTGCCGGTGAAGGGTGACCTGTACGTAGTACCAGCCCTGGAAGCGCATCGCGCGGACCGGCTCCGAGCTGCCTGACGTCCGGTTCGCATACGCGGCCGGGGCGGTGCCGAGCGGGATCGCCGCCGGGTCTCCGGTGTAGTTGGCGCTCTTGCCCTCGATGGTTCCCCGCCCGGGGTTGAGGAGCTCGACCCGCAGACCATTGACGGCCACGTACGTCCCCTGCCCGGATGAGTTGGCGAGCCGCGTGTTGACGAAGAGCTGCTGCCCCCAGGCGATCGGCACCTTGTAGAAGCGGCTCTCTCCGGGACGGATCTCATCCCGCCAGGCCCCGGCGCGCACCTCTGCGGCATCGTTGAACCCGGTTCCGCCGGCGACAGCCTTCGCCTGCCCGGCAGAAGGAGCCGGAGCCTCGGAACTCCACCCCGTAGGAGCCGGCGCGTCGGTGCCGGACTTCACCCCGGGTTCAGCCATGTACACCAGTTCAACGGGCCAGCTCGGGCTGTCCTCGCCTGCCGCGCCGACCCGCTCCAAGGCGAACAGGTACTCTCCTGCTTCCTGGCAGGACCGGTTGGGCTCGATTCGGCGACTGACGATCCCGGTGATCGGCCGAGCGGAGTCGGCCAGAAACATGACATCGTCGTCTTCACCGCACTGCTTGCCGTCCGCGGACGCCAGCGAGAGACGCATACCGTCCGTGATGCCGACTTTGGCTCCCCCCGGCGGGGCGAGCACGGCCGAGACGATGGCGTTGGAGCTGTCGTCCAGGTGCACCCGGTAGAACTTCTTCTCATCCTTGGCGAGGGTGTCGGTGTACGACCCCGGTTTCTTGAGCAGTGGCCCTTCGGCGCTCGACGCCGTACCCTTCACCGGCTTCGCAGCTTCTGCCATGCGGTACGCGGGCACCTCGCCAGTGCCGTTCGCCGACGGCAGTGCCATGGCGACCCCTGGCGCCAGCACCGCCGCGCAGAGGGCCGCCACAGCCACGGCGGAACTGCCTCTGGCTCTCCACACCATTCCGCTCCTCCCAGCCGACGCATGCGCGCCCATTCTTACTCCAGCCCCCGTACATCGCTTGTCCGCCCCACTCACGCAGAGGGCCCGGCCTCGCGATCGTGTCGCGGTGCCGGGCCCCTCTGTACGCGTATCAGCTCTGGGAACCCTCACCTCGCGGGAAGGAGACCTCCACGCGGCGATTCTTCTTGCGGCCCTCTTCGGTGCTGTTGTCGGCGATCGGATACTGCTCACCGTAGCCACGGATCTCGAAGGTGACGCCCGGCAGCTGCTTGGCCAGCACACCCTGCACCGCGTCTGCGCGCTGCTTCGAGAGCACGTCGCCATGGGCGGACGACCCGAGGTTGTCGGTGAAGCCGAAGACGCGGATCTTCTTGGCGTCCTGCTTCTTGATCTCCTCGGCAATGGCCGCGATGCGGGCGTTGGCCGCGCTGCTGAGCTTCGCGCTGTCCTTGCCGAAGAGAACCTCGGCCTGGAGGGCGAACTTCACATCGGCGTTGGTGTCCTCGCGGCGCTCCTCGCCACCGAGATCCTCGACCACGGACTTGATGTCCAGCACGCGGACGTTGCCCAGCGTCGCGCCGTCGGCCAGCTGCAGACCGGGCGAATTCGGGTCGATCTCGACCGGTGGGGATGCGGTAGGGGCCGCGGTGGGGTTGTCGTCCGCGACGGCAGAACTCGTCCCCCACACCATTGAGGAGCCGGCCATCGCGGCCGCTGCAACGGACAGACCGATACGTCGACGAAGAGCGGAGTTCGACTTCATGGAAGCCATCACCCGGAGATCTTGATCGTCGCGGTGGGCATCGTCGGGACCTGGAATTCCACTTCTGTCGTACCTGCAGGCGGGGCCGGGAACTGCGCGAAGAACGGCTGCTCCGCTCCGGGAGCGAACCCGTCAAACGCGGTGCACAGGCAACGACCGTCGGTGTCACGCAGAATCAGGTACCGCTTCTTGCCCGCCTTGTCCACCAGCGAAGTGCCCGCCATGGAAGCGCCGTTGTCCCGAAGCTCCTGCTCCGTGCCCTGCCATCCCGGGGCAGACCAGATCTGCTTGGAGCCGTTCTTGACCTTGCCCTTCACCGTGACGAATCCAGCTGCATCACGTTGCGCCGAGTTCACGACGACCTCGATGTTGTTTCCGTCCTTGATCGTGGCCAGCACCTGGGACTCGTCAACCTCGGGAGCCGGAGCGCCGCCCGTCTTCCCTGCCGAGGCAGGGGGCTCCTTCGACCCATCCTCCGTTTTGCCCTTGCCGTCGTCACCACCGCACGCCGTCAGGGCAAAGGCCATGGCAACGGATGCCGCAGCAACGACGGCCCCCTTGAGGTGGATTCGGGTCACGGCTGCACGCATGGGTGCGCTCCTCTCACTGTGATTCGCTTACTTACTCAGCCAGGTGAACAGAGAACAGGTCCGACAGGTCCGGCAGCAACTTGAGGTTCTCAGGGTCGATGGGGAAGTCGTCGTCGTCATCGCAGACGATCTTGTAACCCTTCTTGTCCTTGTCGTCCCCGCCATCCTCGCCGTTCCCGTCTCCGGGGCCGGGGCTCTCGGAGGGCTCCTCGTTCTCCTTGATGCGGCAGCGAGGCTCGATCACCGCGGTGGCAGTCGCTCGGGCCTTTTCCTTGTCCGTGCCGTCGAGCACCGAGTCGCCAATGGGCTTCTTGGTCTCCACCTCGACCGTGTACGACACCTTCGGCCAGGAGTCCCGGTCGCAGTCGACCCGCTTGGCATCGTTCTTCTCGGCGAAAACGGCGGCCATGGCGCAAGAGCCGTGGTCCTGGTCGCCACGACCGCTGAGGATGTCTTCCCAGTCCTCGAGGTCGAAGACGCTCGGCCAACGCAGCTGGTCCCGCGCGTCCTGCGCGGCAGCCAGGGCGGCGGCGTCCGCAGCCGTCTGGGCTTCGTTCTTCTTCATGGACGCCTGGCCCACCGCAAAGTAAGCGAACGCGAGGAAGAGCAGACCCGCCACCACCGTGATGTAGATGGGGAAGGCCTGCCCT
>NZ_JBWKDP010000039.1:0-3233 GCF_056435905.1 Streptomyces sp. NPDC043861
GTGGCCCTGGACCGCAGTGCCGAGCTGGTGGTCGCACTGCTCGCGGTGATGAAGGCCGGCGGCGCATACCTGCCGGTGGACCCGGAATACCCGGCCGACCGGGTGGCCCACATGATCGGTGATGCCGGGGCCGCGCTGGTGATGACCACGCGCGGGGCGACGGACCGGTTGGCGGTATTCGGCGACGCCGTGGTGGCCATCGACGACCCCGTGACGGCACGAGCGATGACACAGCTGTCCGCTGAGGCGCCGTCCGAGAACAGGCGGGTCGGGTTGCTGTCGGAACATCCGGCGTATGTGATCTACACGTCGGGGTCGACGGGGCGGCCCAAGGGTGTGGTGGTGTCGCACGGCGCTCTGTCCGCGCACCTGATCGGCGTCGGGGAGAGGGTTCCGCTGGTCGGTCGTGACCGTCTGGTGGCGGTGACGACGGTGGCGTTCGACATTGCGGCGCTGGAGTTGTTCCTGCCTTTGGTGTCGGGTGCATCGGTGGTGGTGGCGTCGCGTGATGTGGTGCGGGATCCGGCGGCCCTGACGTCGCTGGTGGTGTCGTCGGGTGCATCGGTGGTGCAGGGTGTGCCGTCGTTGTGGCGGGGGCTGCTGGAGGAGGGCGACTGGCCGAGCGGGGTGCGGGCGCTGGTGGGCGGTGAGGCGTTGCCGCAAGAGCTGGCGCAGCGGTTCGCGGAGCTCGGCATCGAGGCGGTGAACCTGTACGGGCCGACCGAGGCGACGGTTTGGGCGACCTCGGCCGAGGTCACCGACGGCCCGGTGGTGGTGGGGCGTCCGTTCGCGGACGTGCGCGGGTACGTCCTGGACGCGTCGATGCAGCCGGTTCCGGTCGGTGTGGCGGGCGAGTTGTACATCGAGGGCGCGCAGCTGGCGCGCGGCTATGCGGGGCGTCCCGGCCTGACGGCCGAGCGGTTCGTGGCCTCGCCGTACGGGGCGGGGGCACGGCTGTACCGGACGGGTGACCTGGCGCGATGGACGGTGGACGGGCAGTTGGAGTGCCTGGGGCGTGCGGACGATCAGGTGAAGGTCCGCGGGTTCCGGATCGAGCCGGGTGAGATCGAGGCGGTGCTCGCCGGCCAGGGCTCGGTGGCGCATGCCGTCGTGATGGTCCGCGAGGACAAGCCCGGCGACCAGCGGCTGGTGGCCTACGTGGTGCCCGCCGGGGAGACGGGACAGACGGCCGAGGGTCTCGCGCAGACGCTCCGGTCGGCCGTCCAGGAAGAGCTTCCTGCGTACATGGTCCCCTCTGCGGTCGTGGTGCTCGAGGCCCTGCCGCTGACCGCCAACGGAAAGCTGAACCGGAAGGCACTGCCGGCCCCGGAGTACACCACGGGTACGGGCAGGGCCCCGGCGAACCGACAGGAAGAGCTTCTGTGCCGGGCGTTCGCCGAGGTACTGGGGCTCGAGAGCGTGGGTGTGGACGACGACTTCTTCGCTCTCGGCGGCCACTCCCTGCTCGCCACCCGGCTGATCAGCCAGATCAGAGCGCTGCTGCGGGTCGATGTCTCGCTGCGGGCGCTCTACAGGACGCCGACGGTGGCCGCACTGGCCCGGCAGCTCGGAAATCAGAAGACAGCCAGGCCAGCTCTGCGGCCGATGCGCACCAACGAGGAGTACTGATGATCCCTCTGTCCTATGCCCAGCGTCGGCTCTGGTTCATCGGTCAGCTGGACGGCCCGAGCCCGGCCTACAACATTCCGATCATGCGGCGGCTGTCGGGCGAACTGGATATCTCGGCGTTGAACGTGGCGCTGCGCGACGTGATAGGCCGACACGAAGTCCTGCGGACCGTGTTCCCGGTCAAGGACGGCCAGCCCTACCAGCGCATCCGCAAGCTCGGCGAGCTGGACTGGCAGCTGTCCGTGGCCCAGGTGGCGCCGAAGGATCTGGACGCCGCCGTGGCCGGGGCAGCGCGTCACCGGTTCGAGCTGGCCTCGGAGGTGCCGATCCGGGCCTGGCTCTTCTCCACCGCGCCGGACGAGCACGTCCTGGCGGTAGTGGTGCACCACATCGCGGGCGACGGCTGGTCGATGGGTCCGTTGGCCCGCGACCTGTCGGTCGCGTACACGGCCCGCTGCGCGGGCCGGGCGCCCGACTGGGAGCCGCTCCCCGTCCAATACGCGGACTACGCGCTGTGGCAGCGCGAGCTGCTGGGCGACGAGAACGACCCTGACAGTGTGATCAACCGTCAGCTGGGCTACTGGCGCGAAACCCTGACGGGCGCACCGGAGGAACTGGCGCTGCCCGTGGACCGGTCGCGCCCGGCGGTGGCTTCGCATCGCAGCCTCGGCGCGACGGTGGAGGTCTCCGCCGAGGTGCACGCGAAGCTCGTGGAGCTCGCCCGGGCGGAGGGCGTCAGCCTGTTCGTGGTGCTGCAGACCGCGCTCGCGGTGCTGCTGTCCCGCCTCGGTGCGGGCAGTGACATCCCGATCGGGACCGTCGTCGCCGGCCGTACGGACGTTGCCCTGGACGATCTGGTCGGCTTCTTCATCAACACTCTCGTGCTGCGCACGGACCTGTCGGGCGACCCGAGCTTCCGGGAACTGCTGGCGCAGGGGCACGAGACGGCCCTGTCGGCGTTCGAGCATCAGGACGTGCCGTTCGAGAAGCTGGTGGAGGAGCTGGCGCCGACCCGTGTGATCGGACGCCATCCACTGATCCAGACCATGTTCACGATGCAGAACAACGCGCAGGCGATGCTCGATCTGCCGGGCGCGGGCGTCAGCGGGGTGGAGACGGGCACCGATTCGGTGGCCAGGTTCGATCTGGATGTGCTGCTGGGTGAGCTGTTCGACGAGCTGGGTGCGCCTGCGGGTGTGTCCGGTTCGGTGATCGGTGCGGCGGATCTGTTCGATGCGGAGTCGGTCGAGCGGATCGCGGGGCGTCTGGTGCGGGTGCTGGAGTTGGTGGCCGGTGACCCGGGGCTGCGGCTGAGCGGCGTGGACGTGCTCGATGATGCTGAGCGTCGTCGGGTGCTGGTGGAGTGGAACGACACCGAGGTCGGGTTCGCGGGTTCGCTGGTGCCTGGGTTGTTTGCTGCGCAGGTGGCCCGGAGGCCGGATGCGGTGGCTGTGGTTGCGGATGGTGTGGAGGTGTCGTTCGCGGAGTTGGATGTGCGGGCGAACCGGCTGGCGCACTATTTGGTGGGTCAGGGTGTTGGGGCGGAGTCGGTGGTGGGGGTGTGTCTGCCGCGGGGTGTGGATGCGGTGGTGGCGATCCTTGGG
>NZ_JBWKDP010000040.1:0-3024 GCF_056435905.1 Streptomyces sp. NPDC043861
ACCCAACGGCTCCAACGCCGTCAGAGCCGCACCGATCTCCGACCCCAACAACATCGTCCCCGTCGTCTCCACCGTCACCGAAACGATCAGCGGCACCTCCGCACCCAAGATCTGGAACGCGCGCCGGGCACCCAGCACCGCGGCCTTGGTCTGCAACAGGTCCTGGGTCGTTTCCACCAACAGCGCGTCCGCACCACCGGCAACCAGCCCTTCCGCGTTCCGCTGATAGGCGTCACGCAGCGTGGAGTACAACGCGTGACCCAGGGTGGGCAGTTTGGTCCCGGGGCCCATGGAGCCCAGGACCCAGCGCTGCTGTCCGGTGGAGGCCGTGAACGCGTCCGCGACCTCGCGGGCGATGCGCGCACCCGCCTCCGAGAGCTCGTGCACACGCTCGGGAATGTCGTACTCCGCCAGCGCCGCGAAGTTCGCACCGAACGTGTTGGTCTCGACACAGTCGACACCGACCTCGAAATACGCCTCGTGCACCGACCGGACGATGTCCGGGCGGGTCACATTGAGGACCTCGTTGCAGCCCTCGAGGTCCTGGAAGTCCTCGAGCGTGGGGTCCTGCGCCTGGAGCATCGTGCCCATGGCCCCGTCGGCCACCACCACCCGAGTGGCGAGTGCCCGACGAAGGGCGTCGACTCGTGCACTCACCGTGGTTCCTCCCCCAGCCAGGGAGCGAACACGGCCGCTGCCTCGGGTCCGTACACGGTGGTGATGTCCGCGAGCAGGGCCGCAGGGCGCACCTCGTACTCCTGGGGACCGACGGTTGCGAGCACGGTGGTGGCCAGTGCGCATCCCAGCTGCGCGGCCGCGCCGGCCTGAAGCCCACGGCCGACCGCGGCCAGGAAACCTGCCCGGAACGCATCGCCGACACCGGTCGGGTCGGCGGTCTCCCGTGCCGGGACGGCAGGCACCACGGCGGGGTCCTCACCGTCCCGGTCGATTCTGGCGCCGTCGGCGCCGAGCGTGGTCACCCAGGTGCCGACCCTCCGCAGCACGTCGGCCCGCTGCCATCCGGTGCGTTCGAGGAGCAGGGCCGCTTCGTACTCGTTGGTGAAGAGCCAGCGGGCACCATCCACCAGCTGCTCGATCTGCGGGCCGGTCAGCGTGGCCAGCTGCTGAGAAGGATCGGCGGCGAAGGGGACGCCGAGTTCGCGGCACTCCACGGTGTGGCGGACCATCGCCTCAGGGTCGTTGGGAGAGACCAGCACCAGATCGAGCGCGCCGGCGTAGTCGGCTATCCGCCGGATGCGGATCTCCCGGGCCTCGCTCATCGCACCCGGATAGAAGGCGGCGATCTGGTTCATGTCCCGGTCGGTCATGCACAGGAAGCGCGCCGTCTGCCGGGTGGCGGAGACATGGACGGCGTCGGTGTCGACCCCGTGTTCCTTGAGCCAGACCTGGTACTCGGAGAAGTCATCACCCACGGCACCGACCAGGATCGGGCCGAGCCCGAAGCCGCCGAGCCCGTAGGCGATGTTGGCGGCGACACCGCCCCGCCGGACCTCCAGTCCGTCGACGAGGAAGGAGAGCGAGACCTTGTCCAGGCGGTCGGCCAGGAGCTGGTCGGTGAAACTGCCGGGGAAGGTCATCAGATGGTCGGTGGCGATGGATCCGGTGACGGCGACACGCATCTCAGACCCCCGCCGCCTTGCGCAGCGCGTCCACCCGGTCGGTGCGCTCCCAGGTGAAGTCCGGCAGCTCACGGCCGAAGTGGCCGTACGCGGCCGTCTGCGCATAGATGGGCCGCAGCAGGTCGAGGTCGCGGATGATCGCGGCCGGGCGCAGGTCGAAGACCTCCGTGATGGCCTTCTCGATGCGCTCGGTCGCCACGAGGGCGGTCCCGAAGGTCTCGACGAAGAGGCCCACCGGTTCGGCCTTGCCGATCGCGTAGGCGACCTGGACCTCGCAGCGTTTGGCGAGGCCCGCCGCCACGACGTTCTTGGCGACCCAGCGCATCGCGTACGCGGCCGAGCGGTCGACCTTGGACGGGTCCTTGCCGGAGAAGGCGCCGCCGCCGTGGCGGGCCATCCCGCCGTACGTGTCGATGATGATCTTGCGGCCGGTCAGGCCCGCGTCGCCCATCGGGCCGCCGACCTCGAAGCGGCCGGTCGGGTTGACCAGCAGCCGGTAGCCCTCGGTCTCCAGCTTGATGCCGTCCTCGGCCAGCTCCTTCAGCACGTGCTCGACGACGGACTCACGGATGTCGGGCGCGAGCAGCGAGTCCAGGTCGATGTCGGACGCGTGCTGGGTGGAGACCACGACGGTGTCCAGCCGGGCCGGCCTGCTGCCCGCGTACTCGATGGTCACCTGGGTCTTGCCGTCCGGGCGCAGATAGGGGACGGTGCCGTCCTTGCGGACGTCGGTGAGCCGCCTGGCCAGCCGATGGGCCAGATGGATGGGCAGCGGCATCAGCTCGGGTGTCTCGTCGGTGGCGTAGCCGAACATCAGGCCCTGGTCGCCCGCGCCCTGCTGGTCGAGCTCGTCCGTGTCCCTGCCCTCGGCGGCGCCCTCGACCCGGGACTCGTATGCGGTGTCGACACCCTGCGCGATGTCCGGCGACTGCGCGCCGATCGACAAGGACACCCCGCACGAGGCGCCGTCGAAGCCCTTGGCCGACGAGTCGTAGCCGATGTCGAGGATCTTCTCGCGGACGAGGGACGCGATGGGCGCGTAGGCCTTGGTCGTCACCTCTCCTGCGATGTGCACCTGACCGGTGGTGATCAGGGTCTCCACGGCCACGCGTGAGGTGGGGTCCTCCCGCAGCAGTGCGTCGAGAACGGTGTCGCTGATCTGGTCGGCGATCTTGTCGGGGTGCCCCTCGGTCACGGACTCCGAGGTGAAGAGACGGCGGGACATGCACGCTCCCTGGGGTAGGTGGTCTGATGTCGCGATGCCGGTCGGCCGGTTGCTCCGGTGGGGATGGGTGTCAGTAGCGGTAGTGGTCCGGCTTGTACGGACCCTCGACCTCGACACCGATGTACGCCGCCTGCTCCGGCCGCAGCGTCGTGAGCTTCA
>NZ_JBWKDP010000041.1:0-2620 GCF_056435905.1 Streptomyces sp. NPDC043861
GGACGAGCCACCACCAGCGTGGCACCCTCCAGCAACGGCCAGAAGAACTCCCACACCGACACATCGAACCCGAACGGCGTCTTCTGCAACACACGATCCGCAGCCGACAGCCCAAACCGCCCCTGCATCCACACCAGACGATTCACAATGCCCTCGTGCGGCACCACCACACCCTTGGGCCGACCCGTCGAACCCGACGTGAACATCACATACGCCGCATCCTCAGGCCGCACCACCACACCCAACGACACACCCGACAAACCCGCCAGCTCAGCCACCACCGAAGGCTCATCCAGCACCACCACCGGCACCCCGAACCCCACCGCACCGGCCAGAGCCTGCGACGTCACCACCACACCCGCACCAGCGGTCTCCACCATGAACGCGACCCGCTCCACCGGAAGCCCCGGCTCCAGCGGCAGATACGCACCACCCGCCTTCACCACCGCAAGCAGCGCCACCACCATGTCGACCCCGCGCTCCAGGCAGACACCGACCACAGAACCAACCCCGACACCCTGACCAGCCAGCAACCGCGCAAGACGATTCGCCCGCACATCCAGCTCCGCGTACGACACCTCCACACCCTCGAACACCACCGCAACCGCATCCGGCGTCCGCACCACCTGCGCCGCCAACAGCGCGGGCAGCGTCGACAGCTCGACCTCAGCCGCCGTGTCGTTCCACTCCACCAACACCCGATGCAGCTCCTCGGCATCGAGCAGGTCGAGCTCGCTCACCCGGGTCGTCGGCTCGCCCAACAGCTGCTCCAGTGCCCGCCGGACTCGTGCCGCGAGCTGCGCGACGGTGTCCCGTGCGAAGAGGTCCACCGAGGCGGTCACCGAGCCGTGCAGGCCCGCCGGTGATCCGTCCGGGCCGAACACCTCGACGAAGTCGAACTCGAGGTCGAACTTCGCCGCCCGCACGTCCACCACCGCGTCGGCGGCTTGACCGCCGGACTCGGCACCCGAGCGCTCCAACACGATCCGCTCGTTGTTGTGGACTGTCAGCATCACCTGGACGAGCGGGTGCCGGGCCAGCGAGCGGGCCGGGGCGAGCTCCTCGACCAGCTTCTCGAACGGCACGTCCTGGTGCGCGAGCGCCGCCCATCCGGTCTGCCTCACCCGGGCGAGGGCCTCCGTGAAGGTCGGGTCGCCGGACAGGTCGGTGCGCAGCACCAGCGTGTTGACGAAGAAGCCGACCATGTCGTCCAGCGCGACATCGGTGCGCCCGGCCACGGCCGTGCCGATGGGGATGTCCGTACCCGCGCCCAGACGGGACAGGACGACCGCCAGCGCCGCCTGAAGCACCATGAAGACCGTGGCGTTCTCGGCCCGCGCCACCTCGGCGAGCCGGGCATGGACGGCGGCCGGGATCTCCAGCGGCAGGCCGTAACCGCGGTGCGAGGCGACCGCGGGGCGGGCATGGTCGAAGGGCAGGTCGAGCTCCTCCGGCGCACCGGACAGGTTGTCGCGCCAGTAGCCGATCTGGCGGGCCATCAAGCTGTCGGGGTCCTGCTCGTCGCCCAGCAGCTCCCGCTGCCACAGGGTGTAGTCCGCGTACTGGACGGGCAGCGGTTCCCATACGGGAGCTCGGTCCTCGGCGCGTGCGGCGTAGGCCGTCGTCACGTCCCGCAGCAGCGGCCCCATTGACCAACCGTCACCGGCTATGTGGTGGACCACCACGACCAGCACCTGGTCCGTCCGGCCGCACCGGAGCAGCGCCGCACGGATCGGCACCTCGTCGGCCAGGTTGAACGCGTGGCCCTCCAACTCGGCGATCCGGGCGTCGAGATCGTCGGGGGCCAGGTCGGTCACGTCCAGGGCCCAGTTCATGTCCTCCAGCTTCAGGATGCGCTGGTACGGCTCACCGTCCACTGTCGGGTAGACCGTGCGCAGCACCTCGTGGCGGCCGATCACGTCCCTCAGGGCGGCATTCAGTGCATCGCTGTCGATCTCGCCCGGCAGGCGCCTGACGATCGGGATGTTGTAGGTGGCGCTGGGGCCTTCGAGCTGGGAAAGGAACCACAACCGGCGCTGCGCGAAAGACAACGGAACCATCAGAACTCCTCCTGGTTGCGCATCGGCCGCAACGCCGGCCTAGCTGATTTTTCGTTTCCGAGCTGCTGTGCCAGTCCGGCCACCGTCGGCGCCTGCAGCAGCGCCTGCAACGGCGCCTCGATGCCTAGCGATGCCCGGATCCGGCTGGTGAGCCGGACGGCGAGCAGGGAGTGTCCGCCGAGGGCGAAGAAGTCGTCGTCGACGCCGACGCTTTCGAGCCCGAGGACCTCGGCGAACAGGGTGCACAGGATCTCCTCCCGCGCATTGGCCGGCCCTCGCCCGGCTCCCGTCCTGTACTCGGGGGCGGGCAGGGCCTTGCGGTCCAGCTTGCCGTTCACCGACAGCGGCAGCGCCTCGAGGACGACGACCGCCGACGGCACCATGTGCGCCGGCATCTGTGACGACGCGAACTCCGTGATCAGGGCGGGAAGTTCCCCGACCGGCGTGTCGCCAGGGCGGGGGACGACGTAGGCCACCAGGCGGATGTCACCGGGCGCGTCCTCGCGGGCGAGTACGGCGGCCTGCGCCACCTGCGGATGCGCGGCGACGACGGCCTCGAC
>NZ_JBWKDP010000042.1:0-1953 GCF_056435905.1 Streptomyces sp. NPDC043861
AGTCGGCGTACTGCACCGGCAGCGGCTCCCAGGCGGGCGCCCGGCCCTCGCTCCGTGCCGCGTACGCCACCGACAGGTCCCGCGCCAGCGGTCCCCGCGACCAGCCGTCGCTCGCGATGTGATGCATCACCACGACCAGTGCCCGCTTCTCCGGGCCGGCCTCGAACAGCCAGGCTCGGAAGGGCACTTCGGAGGACAAGTCGAACGAGTGGTCCAGGGCCCGCGCGACCGCGCTCTCCAGGTCGGCCGGTGCCACATGGGACACCGACAGCTCCCAGTCCAACTCCTGTGCGTCCAGTACGTGCTGGTACGGCTCACCGTCGAGGACCGGGAACACGGTCCGCAGCACCTGATGCCGTTCGAGGACGTCCCGGAAGGCAGCCGCCAGGGTCTCGCCGTCCACACTGTCCGACAGTTTCACGACGGCGGGGACGTTGTAGGCAGCGCTGGAGCCTTCGAGCTGGTTGATGAACCAGAGCCGGCGCTGCGCGAAAGACAGCGGCACCCGCTCAGGATGCTCCCTCGCCGTCAGCGCCACCCGTGCCCGCTCCGCACCCCCGAGACGGGCCGCCAGACCCGCCACCGTCGGCGCCTCGAACAGCGCCCGCAGCGGAAGCTCGACGCCCAGGATCGACCGCATCCGGCTCACCAGGCGCACCGCGAGGAGCGAGTGCCCGCCCAGGGCGAAGAAGTCGTCCTCCACGCCCACGCTCTCCAGGCCCAGGACTTCGGCGAAGACTCCGCAGAGCAATTCCTCCTGGGGTGTGGCCGGGCCACGGCTGCTTCCAGTGGTGTACTCGGGGGCGGGCAGGGCCTTGCGGTCCAGCTTGCCGTTCACCGACAGCGGCAGCGCCTCGAGGACGACGACCGCGGAGGGAACCATGTATGCCGGCATCTGCGATGACGCAAACTCCGTGATCAGGGCGGGAAGTTCGCCGACCGGCGTGTCACCGGGACCCGCGACCACGTAGGCCACCAGGCGAATGTCCCCCGGCACGTCCTCCCGGGCGATCACCGCGGCCTGCGCCACCTGCGGATGCCCGGCCACGACACTCTGGACCTCACCGAGCTCGATCCGGAAACCACGGACCTTCACCTGCTCGTCCGCACGGCCCAGGTACTCCACCTGACCGTCCGCGCTCCACCGCACCACATCACCCGTGCGGTACAACCGCTCACCCGAACCGAACGGCGACGCCACGAACCGCTCCGCCGTCAGCCCCGCACGACCCAGATAACCGCGAGCCAGACCCGAACCCGCCAGATACAACTCCCCCGCCACACCCACCGGCACCGGGGACAGCCGGCCGTCCAGCACGAACACCCGCGCATTCGACACCGGACGCCCGATCGGCACCACACCCTCGACATCCGCATCCGTGAACCACGCCGTCGAGTACACCGTCGCCTCGGTCGGACCATAAATGTTCGCCACCCGCGCACCCGGCAACGCCCCACGCACGGCCGCCACCGCATCCGCCGTCAGCGCCTCACCCGCCAGCACCACCACCTGCGGCCGCACCGCGACCTCACCACCGGCCACCACCTGGGCCAACGCCGACGGCACACCACTGACCAGACTCACATCCCACGGACCACGCTCCCGGTCCGCCAGCACGAGCAGATCCCGCACCACCTCCACCGAACCACCCGACACCAACGGACCGAACAACTCGAACACCGACACATCGAAATTGAACGACGTCGACACCAACACCCGCTCGAACGCACCACCGCCGAACTCGGCCACCGCCCACGACAACAGACCCACCACCGAACGATGCTCAACCACCACACCCTTGGGCCGACCCGTCGAACCCGACGTGTAGATCACATACGCAGGATGCGACGGCAGCAGCACACCACCACGCTCCCCGTCCGAGAGCACACCCGCACCGAACACCGCCAGCTCAGCCACCACCGAAGGCTCATCCAGCACCACCACCGGCACCC
>NZ_JBWKDP010000043.1:0-1354 GCF_056435905.1 Streptomyces sp. NPDC043861
CCACAGAGCCCAACAGCGCCTCCGGACCACCGTCCAGAGCCACCTCCAACGCCGACACCAGACCCTCCGCAGCCGTACGCACCAGCGCACCCACCACACCCGGATCGATCGGGAAAACCGCATCGACCGCCAGCGACAGTCCACGGTTCTCGCCCTCGTCGTCGACGGCGACCGTGAGAGGGTAGTTGGTCCGCTCACGCGAGAACACCAGCCGGATGCCATCGGCCGTGGCGCCCGTGCCCTCCGGGGCCTCGACGACGCCCTCGCCGGTCCGCTGCTCGGCGTTGCGGGCGTTGTTGTGACGGTAGTTGAACAGAGCTGTGAACAGCGGTGCGTCACCCGAGACCCCGCTGACGCTCTGCGCCAGGGCGAGCGGCGCGTGCTCGTGCTCGAGCAGCTCCGCGAGCTGGTCCCGCATCGCCGAGACCGCGTCCAGCACGCCCAGTTCGCCGGTGCGCACCCGCACGGGAAGCGTGTTGATCAACGGACCCGGTACCCGGTCGGCGCCCACACCAGCGTTCATCCGACCGAACAGGATGGTTCCGAACACCACGTCGTCGCGGCCGCTGACCGCGGCCAGCGCCCGGGCCCATGCCACGTGCAGCACGGTCGCCGTACTCACACCCAGGCGACGGGCGACCTCTCGCAGTCGAGACTCGGCAGCGGGAGGGAACGGTACGACCTCACGAACCAGGCCGGCGCCGGCTCCGTGCACGTCCACCAGCCCGTAAGGGGCCGTCGGCTCGGTCACGTCACCGAGCATTTCCGCGAAGTACTGTTCGTGCTCCGCGTCCTCGTTGGCTCCGCGAGCGTGGGCGACGAAGTTCCGGAACGGCAGCGGCTCCGGCAGGTCCCTGCCACGGCCGGTGAGGAACGCCCCGACCTCGTCGAGCAGGACCTCCAGCGCAGTGTGGTCCTGCACCAGGTGGTGCACGCGCACCAGGCCCAGCCACCGCTCACCGTCCGGCGCGGGCGCCGCGTGGACGCTGAACAGCGGAGCTCGGCCGAGGTCCATCGAGGAACCGACCGCCGCGACCAGATCGCCCACCGGATCGCTGCTGCCCGCGTCCAGCGTCAGCTCGACGACCGGCAGGACGGCTTTGCGCCACACCACCTGAACCGGCTCGACCAGTCCCTCCCAGACGAACGAGGTACGGAAGATGTCGTGCCGGTCCAGCACCTTCTGCAGTGCATCCGTGAAGGCGTCCAGCTGCTCGCGCGAGGGGAATTCGAGCACCGACGGAAGGACATAGGCATCCTCGTCGTCGTGGGCGAGCAGGTGGTGGAAGAGCAGACCCTCCTGGAGCGGGGCGAGCGGATAGACGTCAGCGATGTTCGCCGCGCCGCCCTCGAC
>NZ_JBWKDP010000044.1:0-1304 GCF_056435905.1 Streptomyces sp. NPDC043861
GTCGAGGGCGGCGCGGCGAACATCGCTGACGTCTATCCGCTCGCCCCGCTCCAGGAGGGTCTGCTCTTCCACCACCTGCTCGCCCACGACGACGATGACGCGTACGTGATGCCCGTCGTCATGGAGTTCAGCTCCCGCGAGCGCCTCGATGCCTTCCTCGACGCGTTGCAGAAGGTGCTGAACCGGCACGACATCCTGCGGACGGGGATCGTCTGGGAGGGCCTGCGCGAGCCCGTCCAGGTGGTGTGGCGCAAGGCTGAACTGCCCGTGCACGAGGTCACCCTGAACCCGGACGACACCGACGTGGTCGATCAGCTGCTGAGCGGCGTCGGCCTGTCGATGGACCTCGACCGGGCGCCGCTGATCAGCACCCACGTCGCCCCCGTCCCGGGAGATGAGCAGTGGGTGGCGCTGGTGCGGATGCACCACATCGTCCAGGACCACACCGCGCTCGAGGTGGTCCTGGATGAACTGGACGCGTTCCTCACCGGCCGTGGCGACGGGCTTCAGGAGCCGCTTCCGTTCCGCAACTTCGTCGCCCAGGCCCGGAGCGGGGCGGACACAGCCGGGCACGAGCACTACTTCACCGAACTGCTCGGGGACGTCACCGAAGGAACCGCGCCGTTCGGCGCGCTCGACGTCCGGGGCGACGGTTCGGGCGTGGTGCGTGCCCGGGTGCCGTTCGCGCCCGAGCTGGACACCCGGCTGAGGGAGGTCTCCCGTCGGCTCGGCGCGAGTGCGGCGACGGTGATGCATGTCGCCTGGGCTCGTGCCCTGGCGGCGATGGCAGGCCGGGACGACGTGGTCTTCGGTACGGTGCTGTTCGGCCGGATGAACGCCGGCGCGTCCTCGGAGCGGGTCCCGGGCCCCTTCATGAACACGCTTCCCGTGCGGGTGCGCACGGGCGGAGTGGGTGTCCTGGATGCGGTGGCCGCGGTCCGCGGGCAGCTCGCGGAGCTGCTCGAGCACGAGCACGCGCCGCTGGCGCTGGCCATCCAGGCCAGTGGTATGGCCGGGAACGCGCCTCTGTTCTCCGCCCTGTTCAACTACCGGCACAACACTGCGGCAGAGCCCGCTCCGCCCAAGGAGCCCTGGGACGGGCCGGTGGGTGGTATCCGAACGCTGTTCGCCCGTGAGCTGACCAACTACCCGCTCACGGTCTCGGTGGACGACGACGGCGACGCGATCGGACTGGCGGTCGATGCGGTCTTCCCGATCGATCCGGGTGTGGTGGGTGCGCTGGTGCGTACGGCTGCGGAGGGTCTGGTGTCGGCGTTGGAGGTGGCTCTGGACGGTGGTCCGGA
>NZ_JBWKDP010000045.1:0-1247 GCF_056435905.1 Streptomyces sp. NPDC043861
GTGACGGTGTCGGTGCGGGCTCTGTTCGATACGCCGTCTCCGGCGGGGCTTGCGGTTTCGACGGGTGTGGAGGATGTCGTTGTTCCGGCGAATCTGATTCCTGCTGATGCACGGGAGATCACCCCGGAGATGCTGCCGTTGGTGGATCTGACGGTCGAGGAGATCGCGTGTATCGCTGCCACGGTGGAGGGCGGCGCTGCCAATGTGGCGGATGTGTATCCGTTGGCTCCGCTTCAGGAGGGTCTGCTGTTCCACCACTTGATGGCGGAGGGTGGCGAGGACGCTTACTTGATGCCGGTGGTCATCGAGATGGACTCGCGGGAGCGGGTGAATGATTTTGTGCGGGCGTTTCAGCGGGTGGTGGATCGGCACGACATTCTGCGGACGTCGTTCGTGTGGGAGGGGCTGCGTGAGCCGGTGCAGGTGGTGTGGCGGCATGCCGTACTGCCGGTGACGGAGGTGGTCCTTGACTCTGAGGCTGCCGATCCTGTGGCGGAGTTGCAGGGGGTCGTTGGTCTGTCGATGGATCTGGGCCGGGCCTCGCTGATCAGTGTGCATTTTGCGGCGCGGCCGGGCGGTGACAGCTGGCTGGTGCTGTTGCGGTTGCATCACTTGGTGCAGGACCACACGGCGCTCGAGGTGCTGTTGCACGAGGTGCAGGCGTTTTTGGCTGGGCGTGGTGATGAGCTGGCGCCGTCGCTGCCGTTCCGTGACTTCGTGGCACAGGTGCGTGGAGGGGTGGGACGCGCGGAGCACGAGCGGTACTTCGGCGAGTTGCTGGGTGACGTGACGGAGCCTACGGCGCCGTTCGGGCTGGCTGATGTCCGTGGTGATGGCGCGGGTGTGGAGCGTGGGGTGGTGCCGCTTGCGCCCGAGGTGGTCGACCGGCTGCGGAGTGCGGCGCGGCGGGCGGGTACGAGTGCGGCGACGCTGATGCACGTGGCGTGGGCGCGGGTGCTGGCGGCGGTCAGTGGTCGGGACGACGTGGTGTTCGGGACGGTGCTGTTCGGGCGGATGAACGCCGGCGCGGGTGCTGACCGGGTGGCCGGGCTGTATCTGAACACGTTGCCGGTGCGGGTGCGTACGGGAGAGCTGGGTGTGCTGGAGGCTGTGGAGCTGATGCGCGGCCAGCTGGCGGAGCTGCTGGAGCATGAGCATGCCTCGTTGGCCCTGGCCCAGCAGGCCAGTGGCCTGGCCGGCAACACCCCCGTGTTCACCTCGCTGCTCAACTACCGCCACAACACCGG